>JARVGK010000009.1 GCA_029762535.1 Thermoplasmatota archaeon | reverse complement strand
TACATAACTGCAACATAGAGGACGCCACGTTCATAAATTCCACGATATTCAACTGCTGGATCGGTAACAACGTCACATTCAACAACTGCCCTCCAGGAAGCGATCCCGCTGCCGGGATGGAATTATCGGAATATTTTTCAAACAACCTCAATAATAAGTATGATAATATGAAACAAAATTGGACACCAATGATAACTTATGCAAGAACAATAATGATGGATATGGATAATGATATTCTTGGGAATATCGATCCAGTCGAATCGTTGTTGAGGGAATCAGTTAGAGAAATATCGAATAATACGATATTAGATATTTATCCTATCTTTGATGTAAATAGCTCATATAATAATTGCTATGAAAATATCATTTCCGATTGTGAAATAAATTTAATAGGAAATTATACAAAAGGGAATGAAACGATCACTATAAATGTTACTTTATATATGAAATTCCATGATGATTTTAACATTTCTCATTATGATTACTATGGAAATATTGATTATCGTGATAATCAGAACAATTCCAGGTCATGGAATAATCAGATTGATATCAATTATACCAATAAAAATAGAAAATCCAATGATATTTCAAGATTGAATGATTATCTATATGATGTGGCAGGTGATAATAGCACATATACAATAGAAAAAATGTTTCTCTATAATAATGTATCTGTAGGGTTTAATTATTATTATGATAACACATCAAAGGATTTCGGAATAATTATCATTTCAAATGAACAGCAAGGTATTACCTTTATGTCAAATGATTTATTTAACACAACATTACATTATGGAGTTACAAAATACAAAGATCCTTCAACAGGATACTCTGCGAAAATAAATGCAAAATCAATAAAAAAATTCGATAGGTCTATCAACAATTACACGTTATTCGAAGATTCATCAATTTCTGATGGATTAGGAGTATCCTATGCTTGGAATGATTTTTCCACAACTACTGAAACTACAACTAGGTTTATTCTATTGGAAAACGGAACATTAGTTGATCCGACCTATAAATATAATGATGATAAAGTGAAATATAGACAAAAAATATTAGGTAAGAATCGCGTAATTGGAAGTAATTTCAGTTATTATTATAAATTGTTTGAGAGAGATATCATGATCATCACTGCAGCTCTTGCCGTAATAACATTTATTGGTGCTCAAGCTCTTGCTCTTGCAGGAACAATAATTGGAGCAATTATTGGCGCTGCTATTGGCGGTGTATGGGGTGCTGTGGCCGGAGCGATTGTAGGATTTATAATCGGTTTTATAGGATCTTTGGGAGCTATCACGATAACTACAGCTTGGTCTATATTTTTAATAATGGCTTTTGATACAACAAATGATGATATTGAGATGAAAATCACATTTGATGGAAAATATTATAGATCAGGAACAATAACTGCTCGGTATTATAGATGGAATTTAGGAAATAATTGTTACAAATTATATGTAAGAAACATAGGACCTGCGAGGTTTATTGGATATGAGACTCTTCTAACCTGAAATATTTGGAGTGATTATTCATGCACAACAAGAATTATGGGGTATATTCATTAATTGTGTTTTATACTATAATTAACCTCAGTATAATGGTGTTAGTATCTGATATGTATATCCAAATCAATAAAACTATTCTATTATTGCTTTACTCAATATTTTTAGTAATATTTTTAATTATCCTATTTTTATTATTATTACTTTCAAGATTTATCAATATATTAATAAAAAGATATGGTGATAATAATAGAAATGAAAAAAAGAAAATATTTGATTGTCTAAAAAAAATATTGATTAAAATAATTAGCAGTCATGCGATCACATCGTTAATGCTATTATTTTTATTATTTACATTCAAATCATTTAACATTATTTTATATCTTTTATTATTATATATCCTTACTTCTATATCGCTTTTTTTCATTATCAGCTTCTTATTAATTATTAAAGGTGTTCATTTATATCATATCAAGAATGAACATGAATATCCTTTTTACTTAGCCTTTATTCTATTCTTTCTTAATTCCACAAGCATATCGTTATATATAGTATATTTATTTACTATGTTATACATAATACAATGATATTTACCAATAAAACTATTTATCTTAATCAATAATTATCCCGAATCATAAAAAATATAACCCTTCAAAATTTCCTATTGAGGAAGGATATGGATTCTGATCGAGGATGTGGACAAAAGATCCCCGATCCCTCAATTCCTGATGTCCCTTCTATTGAAAATTATATAGCTCCCGGCCAGAGTGAGGATCCCCAGAACGGTTGGAACTATCACATTGAGCGGATCGAAGGAGAGATCCAGAACCAATTCGAAGGGATCGTAATATGAGAACAGCGTGAAATAGCTCAATGTGTCCCCCCAGCTTGCGATGTTCGCGACTATCTGGAGTATGTACTGGAATATGGTGAATCCCAGGACCGCTCCCACTGTCTTCCCTCCCTCGTCGATCAAAGACGATGCCAATGATGCGATCCCTATGAAGGCGAACGTCATAGGGAGGCTTCCCAAAAAGCCGTAGGTGATCCCCAGGATCGGTATCGGCTTCCCGATGAATATACAACCAAGGACCAATCCTCCCCAGGCGCAGATCAGGAGAAGAAGCACGTTGAAGGCGACGACGAGCATCTTCTCGGTCAGGAACCTGGTCCTGGTGTATCCGGTCGCAAGGAGCAGGTCCATCGAGCGGTCCTCCACATGCTTTGATATCGAGGAGGACGCCTTTATCGCCAGATATATGACGAAAAGGAGCGGCCACATGGAGAAGTATTCGATCACGATGAACCCGTCCAGATCGGCGAAGTTGATCATCCTGTCCCCGAACAGCCCCTTCATCATCGGGTTGTCCTTGAGGTATTCGTCGAAAGCGGACCTCATCTCGAGCTCCGAAGAGGACAGCGGCCCTCTCATTATCGCTTCGGACAAACCGCCGTTCGAGGGATACAGCAGCACTGCGAACATCACCGATCCGTTGACGTTCTCGAACTCGACGAACGTCCCGGTCCCGTTGTATAGGACGGTGACCCCCGGCACCTCATCCAGCCCCACGCTGCCGTTCAATATCCCCTCGATCATGGCCGGATCCATGAAATAGGCTGCAGAGGAGAGGTCCTTGATCCCTATTGCGGTGTGATAAGCGATCCCCGCCTCCGTGTCCCATGTCAGGTTGTATCTCTCGGTCCCGGGGGGATCCTCCTCCATCTGCGTGAGCTTGATCCCCTCGCCCTCCACCATGGGATCGCTCATGGTCTGCTGCACGGATACGAACGCCGTCATAATGAGCATCCCGTAGAATACCAGAACAGCTGCGAATATCGTCATGCTGAGCCACTGGTTGGCGAGGGCGGCCTTGAACAGCGGCATCTTCATCTCCCCTCACCCCCGTCGTCCTCATAGTATCTCAGGAACATCCTCTCGAGGGAGAGCTCCTCGTAATCGAGGTCCTCTATGTCGTATCTGGCGATCTCCTTGATCAGAGCGTTGATGTTCGAGGACACGGTCATCTTCAGAGTGTGATCCCCATCCTCTTCCACATGCGATACACCTGGGATCGATGAAAAACGGGAGGGATCGACCCTCTCGTTGAAGGATACGGTCATCACCTTGCCGGTCTTCTTCTTGAAGGCGGATATATTCTCCGTGACCAGGATCCTTCCGTCCTTGATTATGGCGACCCTGTCGCATATGGCCTCCACCTCTGCTAGTATGTGCGAGGATAGGAAGACCGTCCTTCCGGCCCTCTTCTCCTCAAGTACCATCTTGTAGAACTCCTGCTGCATCAGGGGATCGAGCCCTGATGTGGGCTCGTCCATTATTATCAGCGGGGGGGTGTGCATGAAGCAGGATACTATGCCAACCTTCTGCCTGTTCCCTCTCGAGAAATCCTTGATCCTCCGATCGAGGTCGAGCTGTATCCGCTTCGCGACCTCCTCTATCCTGTTATCTCCCTGATGCCCCATCATGTCAAGGAGCGTATGCAGGTACTTCCTAGCGGTCATGGATGAATACGTTCCGAAATCCGAGGGAAGGTAGCCGATCGAACTCCTGACCCGCGCCCCGTCCTTCTGCGGATCGATGCCCAGGACCGATGCCGTTCCGCTCGTTGGCCTTATCAGGTCCATCAGCAACCGGATCGTGGTTGTCTTGCCAGCGCCATTGGGTCCTAAAAAGCCAAAGACCTCGCCCCTTGAAACGGCGAGATCGACGTCGATTATCCCCCTCGCCTTGCCGTAGTACTTGGTCAGGCCCTTCGTCACTATGGCCTCGTTCATGAGGTAATGATGCCCTCTTTGATATTTATTGATGGCGTGATGACATTCAGAAATGGTCGTAGTCCGGGATCTCGGCCGTCACGTCCTCGTCCGTCCCCATCTTTCCCACGAGAAGGGTCAAATCCACGTTATTGGGGACCAAGAACACCGCGTAGAAGTCCCTGGACTCCCCGGGTTTCAAGGTGAATGTGTTCTCTCTCTCCTCGAGATTGGCGAGAGAAACGGCAGGGAACGGGTTCCTGGACGCGTCCTCCGCCTTGAACATGTCGGAAGTGAATATCTTGTCCACCTTCTCGTTCTCGTTCGTCACGTTCATCTTCACGTAGACGTACTCGCTGCCGTTGGCGGCCACCTCCCTTGGCGATCCTGCCGAAAGGTTTGTCGTCATGACGTCCAATACAACGATCTTGATCTCCGGATCTATGACCTCGCTGAAGCAGCCGCAGAGCAGTGCCCCAACGATCACGATACCCAGCGCGGATAATGAAATTACGGTCTTCATCTATAACCACCTGTGCAACGCATTTATTTACTTACTTTATAAAACCTGCGGCATCGTTCAGCCTCTCATCACGATGACGGTGGTCTCCCGGGATCCCATGCCCCCGCCCTTCTCCGCTTTGACGGTTATGGTCCCGGTCTGCTCCCCGGAGGGGAGCGCCACGGTCACCTGTACGGTCCCGCCCGAATCAACGACCTGGGTGACCTTCTGGTCCACGGCCCCGGAAAAGGTCACCACGACGCCGTTGATCTCGTCACCTTTGTTGTCATAAATGAACACCGTGAAGGTCACCTCTTCTGTCAACCTTCCATCCCCCTGGACCGACACCGTCTCGGGGTCCACGCTTACCCTCTTCATCGTCGGGTCCGGATCCCCCGAGAGGGCCAGCCAGCCTACGAGTATTCCGAGCGCGGCGACGCCTATCACCACGACGATTATCAGCTGGAGGGGTATCCCCTCCATCGCACCGCTTTTACCCATTGCCTTTCTCATTCTTTCACCATCCTTTTCAACCCACAACTGCTATGGCCAGCACCGCGCCGGCCGTGAACGACAACGTTGACCTTATCATGCTCGACGGCACCTTCTCCCATCCTCCGTGCTTCTTTCCGGAGCGCAGCCTTGCTATCGTCACGCTGCTCGCCCCGGAGAGTAGGATAAGATAGACCCCGCTTATCAGAACGAACGTGGAGCTCCCCATGGGATCCTCTCCGCCCCCGAGCACGGATATATCGCTCGAGAGCGCACCCGGGTCTAGCAATCTGAAGATGCCGACGGAGGCGCCTATCATGATCGGAGCGAATACGGAGGCGGTGATGTTCATCTGCCCTATGGAGGAATCGATCCTCTGGACCATCTCGTCCTCCAGCGAAAGAAGGCTGCGCATATGCCCTCCCAGAGCCCTTATGGCCCTTCCACCGGAATCGGCTCCTGACCTTGCGAAATGCATCGCCGCCCTGTAGGCGTTCTCGAGCGATGCCGGGATCCGCCCCTTATCGGGGTCCATTCCGGGCGACGGGACCAGGTAGGACCTGTAAGAGTCGAGGGTCCCGGGCTTGACCGCCCTTTTGGAAGCCCCCTCGAAGGACAGCCCGTCGGAGACCCCGGAACCAATGGACCGGAGCAGGTCCGGTATCTGCCTGTCCACATCGGCCAGGTGCAGGGCCCTTTCGGCATCGCCGAAGGTGTGGTGCATGGTAGCGGACGCCGCCAGGATGGACAGCCCCCACAGGAGCGAGAACATGGCGCTCTCCCCGCTGTCCAGCCCCGTCCATGTAAGGGAAGGCATCCCAAGATCGAACCTGTGAAGCGCAAAAAGAATGACGAGGAGCGCTCCGAGAATGTAACCGGCTATGGCCAGGCGGGGGATCCCTTTCTTCCTCCCCTTCCCATGATCGGTCGGGTCCATCCTGAATGAGGGCCTCTTTGAGACTATCCTCCTGCCCATGAGGACGATCCCCGCGGGGATCGCGATCCAGAGTAGGAAGGCTATCATGAATACGGAGGACCCTCCTATGCCTGAGATGGGTATCATCGTTGCGAGGAGCACAGGGAGCAAAACCCCGATGGCGAATAGGGCGGTCGTCGGGCCCTGAAGTGATCGGACGTATGCCGACATCTCCCTTCTGGTGCCCTCGGTGAGCTCGTCCATCGCCCTCCGGGCGCTCAGGGACACCTCGATCGATGTGGGCTCCCTCTCGGCGGATTCAAGGTCGCTGAGGGCCTTTCCCACAAGCGGGTCCCTGTCCATCCATTCGGCCCTGAAATTACGGTATTCCTCCCGAAAATCGCTCCCCTTTGACCTAATCGCCCACAAAAGCCTTCCCAGGGACCTCCTTCCCTGATCCGGCATGCTGGCATGAGCGTACTTCAGGGCGGATATGAGAGAAGGGTTCACCTCAAGGAACGTTGCTATTCGCCTGACGCCATCGTGCATCCCCGCCCTCTCCGCGCCTTCATCCTCCTCCTCGGACCTTCGATCCCTGCTCCAGAGAGAGTAGAAGACCAGTATCGGAACCGCAAGGTTCAGCCCTATGAGCGTGAATGCGAGCAGGGGCACGTCGAAGCTGGAAGTATAACCCACCCTCTCGGTCACCCATTCTCCGTCGTCGTCGAGCCTGTGTTCCAGCCTCTCATTGATCCTCTGGAAGTTGTCGGAGACGCCATCGGAATCCAGGTCCGACCCGTAGAGCGGGGGCATGCCTGGTAGTATGATCAGGACCGAGATGACGATCCCCGCCAAAAGGACCATCAAGGCGAATGCGGTAGGCCTGTCCAACCCCATCCCCTTCATCCTCCCAGTCTGGATAGCTCCTTCTCCCAGCTCTTGAGGAACCTATCGTGGTCGTTCATCGCTCCCTTATCGAGCATGCGCTCCCTCGCCCTGTCGAAGGATTCTGAGATCCTCGCCGCGGAACCGCTCCTTCCCGCTTCCTCTTCTCCAAGCAGCTCAATGGCCCTGGCGAACACCCTGCCCCGCAGCTCGATCTCGGCGATGACGTTCTGGGGCTTCCAGCCCCATAAGGAGGCGATCCTGGATACTATTCCGGATGAGCGCAGGTGCTCTGTCGCTACGAGCATGTCCTTCACTGGGTCGTAGAGGAAGAGGTCCCTGAACGTTCCCGGCCTCTCATCCTTTACCACCTCGGCTATCTGGACGACGCGCCTCAGTTTGATCTTCCGGCCGTGAGGCTGTACCAACCCGGCCACGATCACGAGGTCCGTGGACATGAAGCTGCCTGGTGTCACGCCCATGTCATCCACAACCCTCTTGAAGACGGCCTTTGCGGAATCGGCATGGAACGTGCCAAGTACGGATGATCCTGCGGTCCCGGCGGACATGGCCTCGTAAAGGATCCTCGTCTCCGGGCCCCTCACCTCGCCCATGACTATCACGGACTCCCCCAGCCTGAGGGCGGTCCTTAGGGCCTTCTCGGGGGAGGATCCCTTTCCCTCACCGAAGATCAGGGGAAGGACCTTGTAACCCTGTTCCCTCAGATGGTCAGCGGGAAGCTCCGGCGTATCCTCAAGCAGAATGATCCTCTGCCCGCGGTCCACCTCAAAGAGCATGGCCCCGAGAAGCGATGTCTTTCCCGCCCCTCTGGGTCCGGCCACCAGCATGGTCGCCCTGCCGTCCATCGCCAGGTCCAGGAAGCCGGAGGCCATCGGTGTGATGCTCCCTGCCCTGATCAGGCCGGGGATCGTCCACGGGTCGTGGGAGTGCTTCCTGATGGCTATCGAAATGCCCGCGGGGGATAGCGGCGGCCCGACCGCTGTCGCCCTGGCGTTGTATAGATCCATGTCGCATTCAAGCGTCGGGGACGCCTCGGAGAAGGGCCGGTCCGAATGGTATCTCAGGATGGAGACGATCCTCTCGAGCTCCGATATGGATAGGTGGATGTTAGTGGGGTAGGTGCCCTCGAGGCCGGGTTGCATGCCTCCGCCAAGGGATACGTAAACGGGGGTGTTTCCAGGAGGTGAGTCGATGTATATGTCCTGCACCCTCTCATCCCTCAAAAGATGTTCCAACACTCCGTACCCGGTGGAGTACTGGGCGCAGATCCTTGAGAGGGTGTTCGCGTCGCCCGGCAGTTTCTTCCTCATCATTATTTTTTTTGCCGCCGCCTCAGTGAAGGCCCTCAGCCTTTTCTCGTCGTCTAGTATCTCCTGCGGAGGCTTTGCCTCCTGCATCTCATCGATGGCAGCTTTGACGGTCTCGACGTTCGAGCCGTCCATTGAATATTCGTAAGGGGCTATCCTATAAAGTCTGCCCTGAGGCCCTCCGGATGAGAAGAGTTCGGTCCTGAGGTATCGATTCTCCCTGGAATCCGCCGGGTCGTTCCCGATATCCTTCAATTCCACCCAGGATCCGGAGAAGCCAGGCTTCTCCCAGCATACGGAGGAGTTCCTGATCAGTTCCCAGAAACCAGCCTTCCTTTTTCCAGATCCTTTATCGGCCATGGGTCAGCTCTCCGGAATTGAGAAAGGATGAGAGCATTCCCGCCCTCCTCCGGGCGAAGATTTTACCGTCATGTTATTAAATGTTGGCAAACCCGTAATCGAAATGAATAATAATGAACAATACAATCGTCCGTGGTATATCGGGCGATAAATGGAGTTGATATGCCATGGTACAATACGAAAGAGCGATCGTCTTAGCTGTCGTCATGCTTTTACTCGTCACGGTCCCGAACATAACGGGATCCGCCGGCGCCGGCCCTCAGGAGGCGGAATTATTGGATTCACCTATGGCGGAACCGGGAATGGGCCTCTTCGATAGGATGGGGACATGGCCCTCCGATATCAGGCCAGCCGATTGTGATATCATGTATCTCCCCGGGGAGATCGTGATCTTCGCCAGGAACACCAATTCCATGTCAACGGGTCCGATACGCGTTTGGTCCTATTTCGAAATGAACGACACGTGGGAGGAGAGGCCAGCATCCGGCCCGACCCCAGATGTGAGGGCATCGTTCCCGGGCTTCGCAGCGGATCCTGATAATGAGAGGGCCTTCTTCTTCGGAGGGAGGATCGGCAATTCCAATTACCAGGCCGGTCTCTATATTTATTATCATAACAACATGACATGGACACAGCCAATGGCCGACGGCGAGCCTGCGGCCAGGTATCAATCTGGCATGGTCTACGACAGTGAAAGGGACTCGGTTTGGTTGTTCGGGGGAAGGTACGGTCAGAACTCATGGAGCAATATCCTGTACAGCTATTCGATCGATATAGGATGGACCCGGCACGATCCCTCGACGAAGCCCTCGGGGAGGGACGAACCCTGCGTGGTCATCGCAGGAGACAGGCTCTATACTGCCCTGGGGCAGGTCGGCTCGAACTGGGCCGACGACCTGTGGTACTTCAACATCACCACCGGGCTCTGGACCCGCGTAACTGCGGCCCTTGGTCTGAGGACCCATGCCGGAGGGATCATGGCGATGGACCCCGCCTCGAACAAGCTGGTGGTGGCAATGGGCTACAACTATCACAGCGGATACCAGGGGTGGTACGAGTACCTGAACCATACGTATCTCATCGATCCCGAGAACGGGTCCGTCGAGAGGGTCTATCTCGATCCCATGATAAGGCCCCGGGCGGTCAGGGCCTGGACCGTATCCGGAGGCGAGATAATGATATTCGGAGGGTCCAGGAACGAGAGGGACGTCTGGAGGATCGACATCTCGTCCCTCGCCGTCAGGGGGATCCCCCCTTCGACGTACAACTCCGGAGGGACCAGCTATACGGCGTTCGATCCCGACGATGGAGGCAAGCTCCTCACGATCACATACCGCTCAGAATATATCGGAGACGGTCCGAACTACCAGAGCTGGATGGCGACGTACTACTCGCTCTCCGACGGACTATGGCACGTCATCCCTCTCTCCTATCAAGACCTCCCAGTTCACATGTCCGGCATGGCCCATGCTTACGATCATGTCGATGACGCGTTCTACCTATACGGCGGGTACTCGTCTTACAGAGTGGGTTCGGGGCCGGGAGCGGAGACCCATTACTACTTCTACGATTCGATGTGGATGCTGGACCTGAAGTCCGGGGAGTGGTCGCTTGTCCACGAGCATGCCCTGCCCGGGCCATTGGGAAGGGCCAATATGGTCGTTGACCATTCCTCAGAACACAGGCAGATATACCTCTTCGGAGGCCACAGCCCCTCAGGGCAATCCGATGGTATAGCCGTCTTCAACGCGACGAACAGGATATGGACCAAGCTGAATCCTCCAACAAGGCCATATCCCCGCTATAATTCCCAGCTCTCCATGAACCCCGATCTAAAAGGGTTCTACATGTTCGGAGGGAGGGACAACAGCTCCAACGTATACAACGATCTCTGGTTCTTCCACACGGGGCTGAGGAGATGGGAGCAGATGTCAGGGGCCCAGAACCCGCCTTCCACCCGGTACGATCACGGGATGTGCGTGAACATCGACACGGACGAGGTCATCGTATTCGGTGGGAACGTTCAGGAATATGCGAACGTTTACATCTACAGGCCGGGTTGGAAGGAGTGG
The DNA here is from genome assembly GCA_029762535.1 of Thermoplasmatota archaeon. Classification (GTDB taxonomy): domain Archaea; phylum Thermoplasmatota; class Penumbrarchaeia; order Penumbrarchaeales; family Penumbrarchaeaceae; genus JARVGK01. Next base: position 94,926 of record JARVGK010000009.1, on the reverse strand, counting down.
CTGCACCTCACCGATAACATCTTTCCTACCAACTGGGAATCCCATGGACAGGCCTACGACCCGGCAACGAAGATGATGTACATCTGGAAAGGGCCCTCCGATCAGACCGAGGTCTGGTCCTATGCCCCCGTGCTCAGGACGATATGCGAACAGGGGGCCATCGTCGGACCCGAAGGCCAGCGCATAGTCGAAGTATTCCCCACCTACAAGGACTACGTTCTCAACTTCTCCGGGTATTCGGACCTCCATATCGATGACCTACTCGGCATGGAGATAGCCTTCGTGACCCCTGATGATGTTCTCAATATCACATGGATGAAAGGGGATCCTTTGATAGTTGGGGGCAACACCAGCTGGGCCATTTTAGACAAGGAGCCGGTTCTATACACCTATGGCAAGGGAAGATGGTCGCTCGAGATCCCCATCGAGTTCACATTCGATGCCCCCGAGGGAGTGACGGTGACAATGACGTTCCTGCCGATGACCAACAGGGCCTACACAGAGCAGAGGCAGGCCGTCAACTCCTTCACGATGAACTCGAAGATAACCGTGAGCAGGATATCCTTCGGAACGGAGCTCCAGCCGCTGATCGAGCCCGGGCAGTGGCTGTTCGGAAGGACGGACCTGTGGCTGAGCGGCTTCCAGTTGAGCTTCCTGGCGGACTCGAACGTCCAGCCCGCGAGCGGTGCCTTCACGGTCACCTTCGCCAACCAGGAGGGGGTGGAGAGCGTATGGGACTACGATCCGGATGTGGAAGCGAACATGTCCGTTCCGATCGCGGGAGAGGACGGTGAGATGTCCTACTACCATGTCAACGTGACCGACCAGTTCGGAACGATGGTGAGCTCTCAGATCTTCGGGTTCATGTTAGATGTGGACCCCCCCTTGCCTCCGGTCAACGTTTCCTTCAGGGCGGATTCCTTCGACGATCCCATCAGGGGGATCGATAACGATCAGGAGGTATTCCTCGCTTGGGACAGCGTCTTCGACGGTGGTGCGGGGATGAAAGGCATATGCTATTCGCAGAACGACAATCTCTGGCCCCGAACGGTGAACCTGACGACCGAGTTCAAGAAGATGCGCCTTTCGGAGGGAAACCACACGTTCTACGTCTGGTCCGTCGATAATGCGGACAGGGTCGGACCATATGTTGAGGTGTCGATAATTATCGATATGCACAAGCCTCGGTTCTTCGATCCCTCCCCGTCAGATGAGATCACCGTATGGGAGGCGATACACCCTATCAGCATAAAGGTTCACGATGATCTGAGCGGTGTCAACCCCGCCTCGATAGAATACCGTAGGACGGGAGCGGACAGGCAGTTCTCGGATTGGCAGAAGCTCAATGAAGGGATCTCGGAGGAGCAAGGGACGTACACTATAGCGATGGACCTCGAGCTCCATGACGGCGTGAAGAACCTCGTTCAGTTCAGGGCGAACGACGTTGCCCGTTACGGGGTCGAGGAGTCGATGGTGCTATCGATCTTCAGGGATTCTTCTTTGGGCGTTCCTTCGATCGAGCTCTTATCGCCAGCTGAGAATGTCATGGTCCAAGGCCAAATGGATATGAGTTGGAGGGGCAACTTCATAAACGCCTCGGAGCTGACCTATACGTTGACGATCGTCGATCCGTTGAACGGGACGAGGGTCATCGACACGGGCGATTCCACATCGTTCACGTATTCGCCCTCGTATCCGGGCGCGTACACATGGAAGGTTACGGCGAGCGCTAGAGGCATCGATACGGCCTCATCGACCAGGACATTCATGTTCGACCCCTCCTTCCCTCAGATCACCGCTCCCACCGGTATCAAGGTAAAGCAGAACGAGACCTTCATGGCATCCTTCGTTGTGAAGAGCACGCTGCCTGTGGCCGTCAATCTTACCTTCGGCAACGGCAACCTGCAAGGCCTCAGGATCTCCGGAGCCGATTCATTCTTGATAGGGGCCGATGAGGAGACAGAGATAACGCTCGAGATCAACGCTTCGACCACCTTGCCCGGCGAGAAGGTCCTGAGGTTCAACGTGACCGACGATTTCGGCAGATGGAACATAGTCCAGATGACCCTCACTGTCGAGAGATCGGAGGTGAACGGGGAGAGGCCCAACGGAGGCGAGAAGGGCTTCCCATGGTGGATAATAGTTGTCGCGGTCATTATCCTGATCGTGGTGATAGCTATCGTACTATTCCTTATCAAAAGGAAGAGGGACAGCGTATTCGCCCTGAAGGTCGAGCCGAGGGAGGAGGAGGATGCCCCAATAGATCTGAGCTATGACCCGACAGGGGTCGTCGCTTCCGGATCGGCCAAGTCCGTGGGGACCTCGGAATACGAGAGCCTGCAGAGGGGCGCATCCAGCAACATCATGGAGCTCTCGGTACCGGCCCAAGGGGCGCCTTCCGAGGAATAGTCGATATTTTAAATACCTCGACATGCTAGGCCGCATCATGCGCAGGACCGGCAGGGGGAAGAAGAACCAGCTGCATCTCGCAGTGGCAAAGGACAGGATAGCCAGGCTTTATACGATGTCCTTCGATATGGCCCGCTGCGGGGATCTCGATCTCGCGAGGAGGTACACCTCTCTCGCCAAAAAGATCGGGATGAGGTACACCGTTAGGGTCCCGACTTATCTGAAACGGATGACATGCCAAAACTGCCTGCTGCCCCTTATGCCGGGAAGGACCTCCAGGGTAAGGTTGAGGCCCGGAACCCTGACCATTACATGCCTCGAATGCGGGCACAGCAGGAGGATCCCTCACAGGAGGCGAGAGGATGGGTGAATACGACGATGTGCCGTTGACGATACAGGTGGGCAAGGGCGGGATCACCGATGGGATCCTGAAAGAGATCGACGATCAGCTTCAGAAGAAGGGGGTCGTGAAGCTGAAGATGCTTAGATCAGCTCCCGAAGCGGGGGATTTCAGGAACAATATGGAGAGGATCTCCGCGGATCTGAAGGCGGACCTTGTCTTCTCGAGGGGTAGGGCCGCTGTCATTCGGAGGCCCGTGGGGAGAAAGGTCTTCAGGGAATGAGATCCCGTAGATGGGATCTATTCCTCGAGGGATCGATCCCGCTTTCTTGTCATATAGATGGCGATCCCGATCAGTATCAGTAGGAGTAAGATCCCAAGCCCGATGAGGATCGGGAGATTTCCTCCTCCCCTCCTCTCCTTGACCATTGGATGATCGGAGAGGTCCAGCAGGACCTCCTCCATGGGATCCACGCAGGAGTTCCCCGATATCGGCCCGTATCCCTTCTTGATGATATGCCATTTGAAGGCCCCATGGTGGATCTCGATCGAGAAGGATCCGTTTACAAGAGTGGATGTTATATGTTCATTTCCTTTCGAGTCCATTATCTCGACGGTGGCATCCCCGACCGGTTTTCCATCACTATAGAGGACGATTCCCGTGACGATCCCGGTATCAATGACCGTGATGGTCAAAGTATCCTCACCTATATTGTCGGACATGTCTATCACCTTCAGAAAGATTTCATATATCCCCCCAATATCGAATTTGAAGGAGATACTGATGCCTTCAAGGTGATGCTCCTCGTCGTCGTATATGAACATCCAGATCTTGTATTTAATAATGGAATTGTCCGATGAACCGATGCTGCTCAATTCCACTATACTCCCGACCGGGACGATCCGATCCGAACCTGCGTTCGCAATAGGTGAGGTGATATCCCGCACGGTCAAGGTGAACGTGTCCACGGACCATAGTCCGCCAGCATCCGTTACCCTCAAAGAGATTTGATATATTCCGGGTTGGTTGAAGATGTATGTTGGATCCATCCCGTAAAGTTGGATATCATCGTTTGCATCCTTGAAGCTCCATGTAAAGTTGACTATTCCCACATTGTCGTAGGATCCACTGCCATCGAATATGAACGTCGTATCCTCATCCACGATCCTATCCGGTCCCGCATCGGCGAACGGTTTGGTAATATCATTCACGCTAACCGTCAATGTATCCGTTGCCCAATTGCCTGCGGCATCCGTGACGTTCAACGTTACAGTGTAGTTCCCGGGATTGTTGAAAGTGTATATTGGATCGATCCCATATAGTGTGGTTAAAGATCCATCGGTGAAAGTCCATGTGTAGTTGTCAATTCGAACGTTATCTCGGCTGAGGCTCCCGTCGAATGAAATGGGGGAACCTTCATCGATTATCTGGTCCGGTCCTGCATCGGCCAATGGTGGTGTGATGTCCCTTACATGGACCATCGTGGAATCCGTGTCCCAGAATCGTTCAAAATCAATGACTTTCAAGATCACGTTATATGTGCCCGGCGTGTGGAATGTATACGAGGGATTCACACCGAATAAGGTAACAGGTGTTGTTATGTCCGTGAATAACCATGTGTAATTGGAGATACCCCCGTCATCAGAGCTTCGGCTTCCGTCGAAGAACACCTCTTCGCCCTCGTTCACCGTTTGGTCTGGTCCTGCATCTGCAACGGGATCGATGCAATCTTTGACAGTGAGGGTCATGTTGTCGATATCATAGAGATCAACCGCATCGGTCACATTTAGAGAGACCAAGTATATTCCCGGTATGTCAAACCGATGTGAAGGAGAGATGCCGAACAGGGTCCTATCCGAGATCCCGTCATGAAATGTCCAGGTATAGTTGATGATCTCACAATTATCCGAGCTTGCGCTACCATCGAAAGATACTTCTTGATCCTCATCCACTGTCTGGTCCGGCCCTGCATTGGCGATCGGTCTTGTAGTATCTATCAAGGTTATTTTCAGTGTGTCCGTATCCAACAAGCCAACCGGATCCGTAACCGTCAGTGTGACATTGATAATACCCATCTTTCTGAAGTTGTGTGAAGGAGCTATGCCAAAGAGATAGATATCATACGATCCATCGTTGAACGTCCAGGTATAGTTGGCGATCCCTGTATCATCCGAACTTCTACTTCCATCGAAGTGTACGGGGATCCCGACATCGCAGATCATGTCAGGACCGCAATCAGCAATTGGCGGCCTCTTATCCTGCCATCTCAATAATGGATAAGTTGTCGTTTCTATGATACACCATATATTTAAAAAGTCCCATCTGTAATATGAATCCTTTTTCATCATGTCATTCGTAGTGAAACCTTTCCCTCCTGCGCTATCTGTTTGATGTGATGAATCCATATCCCAATAACAGTTATTTATATCGGAATTAAGTTTGTATCCGATCAATCCGCCAACACTTATCGTGCCCGTTACATTGCCTGATGAATATGAATTCTGAATCGTTCCACCCTTATGATATCCGATCAACCCTCCAATATAAAGGGATCCTTCCACATCAACCCAAGAGTAGGAATCCGATATGTGATATCCATTATATCCTACAAGACCGCCTATGTTTTTTTCCCCTGTCGCCTTGCCGATCGAAAACGATTCGGAAATAACATTATAATTTTTGCCGACCAGACCGCCTGCATTAGAACCTTCTACTCTACTTTGGGCATAACATCTTTCTATTGTCCCGTCATTCATACCCACAAGTCCCCCAACGTTCGAATCCCCTGAAATATTCGATAGTGAAAAAGAATTATTCACCATCCCTTGATTCCATCCAACCAACCCCCCTACCTCGTACTCTCCCTCGATATAGACATTTGCAGAGGAGTTCAATACTGACCCATAATTCAGTCCTGTTACTCCACCAACACGCGAGGATCCTTCGATGCTCCCCTCGACAGTGACATTGGTGAAAAACGATTGGGACCGTCCAACTATTCCTCCAACATCTGTATCTCCAGTAATATTCACGTTCTCGACAGTGACATTGGTGAAAACCGATTGGGACCATCCAGCTATTCCTCCAACATCATTATCTCCAGTAATATTCACGTTCTTCAATTTCAAATCTTTAATGTGGGTAATTGTCGATATTCCTATGAATCCCATCGGCCCGGTATCGACCTGATCTATCTTGAAATTGGATATGTTATGCCCCCCACCATCAAAAGTGCTTATAGCCATAGATGGGATGTAAAAGCCCGATATATTAGACATATCGATGTCCGAGCCAAGTCGAACGTGTATGGGCTCGTTTTTGAACCCCAATAGGTCCTTAAAACCTTGTAAAGAATTAATTGTATAATGGTCCCCGGAAAAGACGATACTGTTGTTATAGTGAGAGATGTTCAGGGAAAGATCATTGGAAAACCAGTCATTATATTGATTATCGAACAGTCCCCAATCCGTGACCATGTGCTTGCCATTAAGGGTTACTTTATCAATGTTGTAGTAGGAATTATAGATAGAAATATGGCCTTGAGCGACCAGACCGCCCATCGAAGATCCAGAAACGTTCGACTTCGAATAGGAATTATGTATAATGTGCCCATAACCGGCAAGTCCACCTACGGAATATCCGCCCATCACTATACATGAGGCTGAAGAATTATGTATTTCCCCCCCCCCTCCGGCTAGACCTCCGACATAATCCGTTCCACTAACATTAGCCGAAGAATAACATCCGACGATCAATTCATAATTATCACCAACCACCCCTCCAGTATAAGCTTTCCCAGTGACATCTCCACTGAATGAGGAATTATTTATCATTCCTCGGTTCACCCCTGATAATCCACCTGCCCTATAAGAAGATCCCACAACTGTTCCCGATAGGATACAGTTGCGGATCGAAGCCCTATTGAGACCCACAAGACCCCCAACGGAATCCCATCCCGATACTCTCAGATCGATCAAGCTCAGGTTTGCTATTCGGCTGCCTGTCTGGGTCGATGCGAATAGACCTATATACGATGCTGAGGATCTATTGATAAATAAAGAGATGATACTATAACCTCCTCCTTCCAAAGAACCGGAAAAAACGTCTGGCATTGTTCCGACGGGTTCGAATCCAGCACCTCCATTCCAATTCTCAGTGTCCGATGCATCTATATCATTCGATAGAGCGTAATGCGCTTTGGTGTCGTTCTTCATCGCCTGTAGATCCCATACATCTTCAATGATATACGGATCCGCCACGGTCCCCGAACCGCCTCCAAAGGATCCATTCTTGCCTTCTGCGTTTTCGTTTCGCATGACGGGGATCGCTGATAAGATCAGGATGAGGATCGAACATAGCGGGATGATCCTTTTATATACCATATACTCACCTTTTTTTTACTTTCATTTGGATCCCCGGAAGATCCAATGTGGAATATCCGGGAACGATTTAACAAACATACAGATGGGATCCATTCCTCTTCGGCGAATATATAATCTTTGGTTTTTTATTGGAACGATCCGGAAAGGGGGAGATCGGTTCTCACACGTTCTCGATTCCTGTTCTGCTACTATGAAGGCCGGATCCCGGCATATCCCCCGGTAAAACCGGGGAGGGATAAAGACCGGTCGACCTCCCGTCCTTTCTCGCGGAGGCAAGCCCCATCTTCTCAAGCTCCGTTATATGGTAATACACCACCATCCGGCTGATCCCAAGCTTTCTGGCCACCTCGCTCTGGCTCCTCCCCGGGGATCTCCTGATCTCGTCCAATATCGCCTTCTGTGTGCCCAGGATCAGAGGCCCGGTCATGTACATGCCGTCCACGTAGAATCTCCTGTAATGCCTGTCCTGCTTCGAGAATACAAGCTCCTGGGACTCGAGCATGTTCAGGTGATGGGTCAGGACCCCGTGGGGCAGTCCCAGATCGCCGAGGATCGCCGAGTAATGGGCCCCGGGATTCCTCCTTAAATGCTCCACGATCCTCTTCCTTGTCTCGTGATCGAGCAGCCTCTCCTTGCGGATCTTCGTGTAGATGCCGAAAATGATCAGAAGAACCACGGAGGACCCCAGAACGAACATGCACACCCCAATGGAGGAGGCCATTCCCGATGCGTCCTTTTCCTCAGCAGTTCCGTCATTGGGTCCGCGCGGATAGCTATAGGGGTCCGTCGGATCGGTCCCGTTTTTGTATTCCTCAAGGTTCGTGAAACCGTCCCCGTCGGGATCCTCCTCGGCGTCCGTCGGGTCCGTTGGATCGAGATCGTATATCCTCTCCCAATCGTCGTCTATGCCGTCTTGGTCCTCGTCCGTGAACGCCGAGGCCGCATAAGGGATGAGGACGAGGACCGCGATCGCCGCGGATACGATCCACATAGATCGAGGTCCATGCCCTCCCCTCCTTCCCCCTTGCACCTTGTGCTCTGACGGAGATGCTCCGATCGACATCATTGGTATCATCGCATTTTAATAATAAAGAAGATTGGAACGTTCCTTTTACAAAGGAATGGACATCGCGCATCATTTGATGTACTCGTATTGTGGGCTGGCGGGCTCCTCGAACTCCTGTATCCTTGGCGCTGCAGCGGTCTCTTGGGGAATGTCATCCTTCTTCTTTATCCCCATCTCCGCGGGCTTCAGGGGCACAGCTCCCCTGGGGGCCGGTTTCCTAACAGGCTCCTCGAACTTGGACCCTATCGTCATGACCCGGCTCAATTCCTTCTCCCTGGCCCTTGCCCTGTGGACCATATTCTCCTGCCTCCTGCGATCCTCAGCGGCCTTTCTCTTCCTCTCCCTGCGGGTCAGGTCCTTCTTGACCAGTCCAACGGTCAGAGCGATCACCGCTGCGGCAAGTCCTGACACCAGTATTGCCGCGGACAACACGTAAAGGATACCTTTCGGCGTCTCGTACCATTTCTCAACAGCAGCTGGGGGGCCATCGGCAGGTCCGATCTCGTTCTTCACCTCGAATCCTCCCAAGAACGCCTCCGCCTCGAGCCCGTCCCTGTCCGTGTGGTTGGCCCTGATGAAATAAGTGCCGTTGGGGACGAGAAATGTGTTCCATATGACCTTGTAAGTGTTTCCCTGGAAGAAGGACCCCTTTCCGATAAGAGCCCAGGACCTGTTGTCGCCGGAGTAGGAGAAATATACGGGACCGCTGAGCGGAATGTCATCATCCGTCACCTCGGCCAGTATAGAGGCGTTGCCCTTCAGAGCTCCCAAGGGTCGGAGTACTCTGACCATAGGACGTATGAGAGGATGGAACCAGAACAGGTCCCTGGCGAGGAACGAACCGGAGGCCCCTGCCCTGTCCATTACGGTGACCCTCACCGATATGTTGCCCTCCGGCATTCCGTTGGTGGGGATCTTGGCCCTGAAGCGGAAGGGTCCCGCCTCTACCGGTTCGGATCCCACCTCGATGCGGTTCGAGAACCTGAAACCGGTGCCGGGATCGACCTCGATCCTGATCGTTAAGGGGTAAGCCAGATGTGCCTCCGGCATAACGACCTCCACCTCCCAGGCATTCTCGGACCGGCCGATGGAACGTATTCTAAGGACCGTCAGTGGGTTCATTATCGATACATTGTGCCTGTGCCAGGAGGCGGTGGACGGCTTTCCAGTGTCCCTGGCATAGGCCCAAAGCGAATAACGGCCGTTGGGGACCCTGCTCGTGTTCCAATTTATGGAATATTCTCCGTTCTTGGGATCCGCATCGTTGCCAATTCTCCTCAATCCCTCATCGCCCTCCGAAGAGTAGAAGAAGACAACGCCGTCTCTGTCGATATTGTCATCGGGATCGTATGCCGTCGCCTTCAACGTGATCGTTCCGCTGAGGGTCATGCCCTCCTGGGGCGTCAGAAGTTCAACGGATGGAGGGTATTCGTTGTCAAGTGAGATGGGTCCGATGACCGCCTCGGAATAGAGGCCGTGGGCGCTTGTGGCATTGGCCTTCAGGTAAATGGCACCATCCGGGATGCCCCATGTCCTCCATATGCAGGTCCACACGGTCGAATTCTCGACGAGGCAGCCCTGGCCGATGAGGGTCCATCCATCGGCAGGATCCCTGGAATATAGGAACATGGGCGTGGACGCGAACCCTCCGTGATCGCCCGTGATATTGGCCTTCAGGGTGAAATTGCCAGTGATGGTATTCCCGGTTGCAGGGGATATCCATTTTATGAATGGATACTGAGGGTTGAACACCGTTACAGGGCCGTAAACATCGCTTGTGACGTGGCCAGTAGAATGATCCGCCCTCGCTCTGAAATGATACTGTCCGTTCCTGACCGCTGTCGTATCGAAGGATATATCGATCGTCCCGGAGGTGCTGGTGGTTGTCGATGCGCCTATGATACCCCAATCCTCCGAGAGTGGGTCCTCGGATATCAGAAGCGATATGCTCAGGTTGGATCCCATCGGATTGTCGTAGGCGATCCCGAAAGGGGCCTCACCCGAGATGACACTGTCCCTCTCGGGCGACACTATGATGAGGACTATCCCAGCCTGGCCCTGAGCGCTGTTCAGAAAGGGCATTGCGATCAGTAGCGCAACCAAAGCGATCGTGCCTTTGTTCATTCTTCCCGGCTTACCGTAGACTGAAGGGGATATATGTCCCTTATGCTGTCATTCCTCCCAATCCTCGAACTCGTCCTCTCCCCAATCCTCTTCCTCTTCGACTCGAAGCTTTTTGGGAAGGACGCTCGATGGCAGTATCGAGTCGATGTCCATGCCCTCGTACCTGAACCCGCGCTTCCTTGGCGGGCTCGGTTCGGACCTTATCCTCTCGATCGGCTCCGGAGGCGCCTTCGCTTCTTGAGCGATGTTCATGGCATCGAAGTGATCTTCCAGTTCCTCGATGCTGGGTGGTGTCTGTGCCTGCTCGCCCAGACCGGTGACCGGAGCGTAGATGTCGGCGGCGCTGGGTTCTACCGGAGCCTTGGCCGGCTCCGGAGGCAAGGGAGGCGGTGCGGTGATCGCGGGTATGAACGCCTCCTCCCCCTTCCTCGGAGATCTGCCTTCGGCGAAGACAAGGAAGAAAAGGAGCAGGAGTATGAGGAGGATGAACACCACCCCGAAGAAGATGGCGGCGATCAACCAGGTCCTGCTGGGCCCTTCGAGTAAACCGCTATGATCGCTCTCTTGATTGAGAACCTCGTATGACTCCGAGGTCTGCCATGACGCAACCTCACCATCGGCGTCCGTGACGTTGATCCTCAGAAGATATCCCTGATAATCGGGAAAGCGTCTGTGCCCTGCCAGCCCTTTCTCGAGGGTGTCCCAGACGACATAATAGGTCATGTTGCCCCATGGTACGAAGGCCAGGCTGTCCGGATGGACGGAGACGCCTTCGAGCTTCTCCCATGTCGTAAGGGTGAACACCTCGATCATGATATCGTTCACATCGACAGGCTCATCGTCGCTAACGTTGAACATCAGCGTGACCTCGCCGGAAAGCTTCGATCCTGGGTAAGGGATCTTGTGGGGTGAGACATTTGGCGGGTACGCGTTGTCTACCGTGACCCCCTCGATGATATCCGTCGCTGAGAGGTTGTCCTGGTCCCTGACGTCCACCCTCAGGTCGTACCTGCCGTTGGGCACTGTCCTCGTGTACCAGACCGTTTCCGCATACCTGTCCCTGATGATGGCCCCGTCTATGCGCGTCCATGAACTGGAACCCTGGGCCTTGTAGTAGAATGAGATCCCTTCTGGAGCTATGTTGAGATCCCTGTCGTTCACGAACGCCCTGATCCTCAGGTCTCCCCTTATCATCTCTCCGGACCCGATATCCTCGAACGTGACGCTGGGTGGATAGGGGTTGTGGACCACGACCCCGTCCTCAAGCAGCTCAAAGACGTTGTTCAGCGAGAGGTCGGAGATATCGATCGCTAGATCGTGATGCCCATTCTCCACTGTAGTGGTGTCCCATTCGAAGAAGAACGTATCCCCATCCTGCCCCATGTCCCCTATCGCTACCCAATCCTCTCCCTCCGCTCTGATATTAAGCACGGGGGGAAGGATGTGGTCCATGTCGCGATCGACGATCCTGGCGGTAACGTTGATGGTCCCCTTTACGGTGGAACCCGGGGCAGGATATTGGAACGTGACGTTTGGGGGATAGTCGTTATCTATGAAGGCCGGCATCGAATTCCTTACCTGGGTACCCAGCCCGTATTCCGTTGTGACGTTGACCATGAACCATATCGGGCCGTCATCGTGCTCGAACGTGTTGAAATAGACTACGAACTCCCTCGATAGAAGCTCATCATCGGGGACGTTGAGGCTGGTTAGGGATGTGAAGTTCTCGCCATCCCTGCTCATGAAGAACCTCACGGGCGAGGACAACACGTCCCAGCTCGATACTACCGTCCTTGCGGTTATGGAGACCTCTTCGGACATGATGTCCCCATCGAGAGGATAGGCCAGGGTAAGCTGGGGCGGCCGATGGTTGATCACATCGATCCTGTTCGAATATATGACCGTCTCCAGGCCGAAGGCGTCCCGGAGCGAAAACTTCAGGAAATGCCCTCCGTTCTCGAACCTCGAGGTGTTCCATAGGACCATCGCCACATCGTCCTCGACCCTGTGGACATCGTTGAGGTATATCCATGTCCTGTTGTCAAGGGAACGATAGACCTTGAGGTCGTACGGATCGGAGTCGCCGTCGCGGTCATACACCTCCACCCTGATCTCCACCAAGCCCTTCACCTGCATCAAAGCCCTTGGGTGGACCAATCTCAGGTAAGGGGCGTTGGGGGAGGGATCCACGTTCGATACGGTAAGATTCCCCTGTTCGGACCAGGAAAGGGCCCTCCATTCCGGATAATCGTCGTAGTCCCGGTCCCCGACGAATACGACCTGGAAACCGAAGGACTCCATACCATCAGGGGAGTTGTATATGTCCCTGGCTGCATCGGGCATCACATCGCCTTCCGGAAGGGGGCAGAGATAATGATAGAGCGCTCCTGATCCGCCGCCTTCGACCGGGTCGTTGGGATCGGACACAAGAAGGGATGGGTAGAAGCTGAAAGGGGTCTTTGGCATGTAGGCCATCGAAGCGCCGAAGCCCTGGGTGGTCTTTCCTTTGAGGGTGGTGTTGCATTGGAACGCGTTGTAGGATTGATGCGTCCCCCAGTGTGGATCGCCCCCTAGGAATATCCTGACCGTCCCATCAGCGGGGGACGAGATGAGGAGGTCACTGTGACCGTCAAGATCCACGTCCTGGGAGTGAAGTGCGCTTCCGAGTCCCCCCATCCCCGATATCGACCTGGTCGATACGTTGATGCGAACTATGGTGAAGGATACGTTATCGAAACAGAACGCCGCCCTCTCTACATTGTTGGTCCACCTCGATATCTTTCCACCCATGTCGATATAATACTTCCCCGCTCCGCTTAGATGTTCGAGCATGTCCGCCGAATAAAGTCCGCTGCCTGCGGTGTTGATCCCCTGGCCCCCTTGGTTTATACCCCTCATTGTGAATATCTCTTCGGTGGGGTCCGGCTCGGGGTTGGAGTCCATGTGCCTGCCTAACCATTTTTCGTCGCCGTTCGAATTCCACAGCCTTCCCTTGACCCAGATCCTCTCATCGTTCTCGAAACCCCAGTTCTCGTACAGGTAATTGAAGGAGAGTATGGCGGCGTTCGCCCCCAGGACATCGTCCTGGGTGAGGTGGAACGTGGCCCCGTAAGCGCCGGACATGTCGTCCCCGTTCGGAAGGCCCCCTCCGACCTCTATCTGAAGCTGTTTGACCCTATCGACGGACCTGTTGTAACCCCCCACGTTTCCCGTTGCCTGATTGTACCTTACGGAAGCGGTCCCCGACTTATCGTCATATACGTGTGCCGGTGAAGTGTCCCATCCGTCATCATCCCCATCCCATCCAAAGGTGTTGCCCGAGGAGGCGATCGTTCCATCGAACCTTACGGTCCCTTCCGGGTCCGATCCAGGTAATACAATTGCCCTGTTCTCGACGTCCAGGTACAGCCATTTTACGGAGGCATGCTCGGGAGCGGAGAACACGAGGGCATCGTGTCCTCTGCCTTCGATGTCAACGCTGGTCGTGCGCGTCGATGAGGTGACGGAGTTGATAGGTAGGGTAAAGGTCACTCCCCGCTCCGGGAGGCTGCCGCCCAAATATGCGGTCACGGTGGGCGACACCGTTGAGTTCCTGGTTGAGAGGACCATGAGGTCCTGTTTATTGTCCCCACTGAACTCCGCTGCGTGCAGGGCCGTGCCGAATTCGTTGGTGCCGTCCGATTCAAGGACCCAGTCGGCATCGGAGTCCAAGAAGACCCTTCCCTTGACCGATATGGCGATCTTAAGAGAATCGAAGATCAGGACCTTTCCCGCTCCGGGACAGCCGATCACAAGATCGTTCCAACCGTTGCTGTTGAAATCCCAAGAAGCGAAACTGGCCCCCAGCCTCCAGCCCTGCCTGCCGATGATGGTTATGTCGGCCTTGGACGGTTCCAGGTCCATCAAAGGGTTCCCCTCCCCGAAGAACACCTGCAGCTCTCCAGAGCCGGTGCCGTTCAGGTCAGAGTCTGGATAGGATACGATCAGATCGTCCATCAACCTCTGGTCGATATCGGTTATCATGCCGATGAGCGGGCCATCCGGATGGTTCACTCCCTCCGATATCATCGAATCCGTGATCTTGAGCCCTCCGATGTTCTGTATTGTCGGTAGGACCATCAGGACCACGATCAGGACGTATGCAGAATACCTGCACAGCATCGAACTTGTACAATCATCCATCGTCGATCACCTGCCGCTATACCAAAGCGCGATCGGCACAGCAAAGGCCGCCCCTCATCATATGCTCCGGTCTTAATAAGGGTTGCTGAAGCTCAGTTGTATTCGGCCAGGAACCTCTCGACGGTCTCCATCCCGCCCTGTCCCTGAACGAAGCCGTCGTAGGGCTCACGGGGTGTGATCTCCCCGGCAATGGGCGTGAGCATCAGTTTCCTCACAGCTTCGGGATCCTGGACCTGACCCAGCGTCCATCCGAGCTTGCAGTATGCGACCTCGGGTAGCATGTTCTCCAGAGGGACGATCCCGAAGGACATCAGGTCCCTGCCGGTGTCGTAAACGTACATTTGAACGTATCCATAAAGGGTTTGAACGGTCATGAAGAGGTGTATGCCCTCCTCATGAGCTCTCTTAAGAGGTTCGTAGAGAGGCTTGTTGACGTGTCCCAAACCGGTACCTGCGATGACTATTCCCTTGTATCCCTTGTCTATGAGGGATTCTACCATGTCCGGGTGCATGTTGGGGTAGTAATAGAGGATCGCGACCTTCTCCTCGAAATGCGGGTATATCTTGACCTCCCTGTCCTCCCTCCTTCGCTTGTAATCCTCCCTGAAATAGGTGAATCGGCCGTCCTCCACCTTTCCTATGGGGATGTCCCCCAGGGTCTTGAACGTGTTGCGATAGGAAGAGTGCATCTTTCTGACCCTGGTCCCCCTGTGTAGATAGCAGAAGCGATCGGAGGTGGTCCCGAACATACATACCATCACCTCGGCCGCATCGGAGTAGGCCGCAGTGGTAACCGAACCGATAAGGGTCCTTGCGGCATCGGAGGAAGGCCTGTCCGAGGACCTCTGGCTGCCGACCATCACTATCGGGACCGGGGATCCCTGGACCATGAACGACATCGTAGCACCCGTGTAGTGCATGGTGTCGGTCCCATGTCCAATTGCGACCCCGCGAATGCCGCCCTCGATCTCCTTTTCAATGTTCTCGGCCAGCACCTTCCACTGATGAGGGCCCATATTCTCGGAGAAGACCCCGAAGAGCTTTTTCGTGGTGATGTTGGCGATATCCGCCAGCTCCGGTACGGCGCCGAACAGCTCCCCCGGGGTGAAGGCGGGTATCACCGCGCCGGTCCTGTAATCGAGCCTGGATGCTATGGTACCGCCCGTCCCGAGAATGATAACATTGGGTTTTGCCGGATCGAAAGGGAAATCCTTCTCGGGGATCTTGTAATTGGCCTTTTTGCTGCCAACGACCTCCAGGGATTGAACGGAGGTGGAGGCGATCCCAATGTTGTAACCAGTGATCATCTTGAGAACGATGTGGGAGTCGTCCCCGGCGGATCTGGGAAGTATGATGCCCTCTACCTTGCCCTGCGGAGTGGTGATCACCACCTGGTCCCATACCGAGGCGTTCTCCCTCTTCATTACCGATAGGGCCGGGCCCCTGTAACCTTGGTACATGTCATCCGACAATTGACCACCAACTGCGGGTAGCACCAAGTCGTAGATAACGGTTTCTTCTTCAGCCGAATATAAGCCCCATCAACATGATACTCGCGAGCAGGGATCCGGACCCTATGATGTCCATTGAGGCCGTTAGGAGGGGTATAACCACGTTGTCAGGGTCGAGTCCGAACTTCATCGAGAAATAGGCGATGTAATATGCCGCGGCAGATGATATGAGCGTGATCACAGTGCCGCCCAGCGCCATGACCAGCAAAACCTGGATGAATGGAGGGGGCGAGATCCCCGCGATAGGGGAGAGGAACATGGCCGCGATCGACATGAAAGAGAACACGACCATCGCGATCATCCACATCGTGATGGCAGTGCTCACAGCGAATAGGTTTGGCCCTTTTGTGAGCTTGATGCTCCCAAGATATGCGGCCGATGTCAGCCTCGACCCCATCACGGAACCCATGGACCCTCCCTGTCCGTTGAAGACGGGAATGAATATGAGGAAAATGGAACCGGCGAAGACTGGCTCAAGGCCGAGCGCTATAACGATCCCCGCGAAAGTCGAGATAATCACCGCCCCGACCTCGAAAGGTATGGCCGAGCGCAGAACGGCCATGACCTCGTGCGATCTCTTGAGAAGCACCACCACGGTCACTATCACGAAGATGAGTATCATGGAGAGGGTCAGGGGCACAAGGATCGATGATGGGATACTGAGTGACACCCAGGCGAATAAGAACATGATAGGTATGGTCATGAGGTCCCCGGAGGTGGCGATTATCGGCGTGCTGACGTTGTCCGGGTCCCAGTTCAAGTTGAAGGAGAAAAACGTCACACCGACCGATATCGCGAACATGAATATACCGGAAACAATGCCTCCCATTACTGATATGAAAAGGAGTGTGCTCAGCGGCGCCGTTTGGATGCCCAATGACCGGGGGATTAGCATCCCCAGGACCGGGATCAGTATCGACAGCAGCATCAACTGAACAAGGGAGGCCAAAAGATGCTCGTTCAGTGTTCTGTTGCCTCTGATCCTCGTGTTGAGAACTCCCAGATGCAGCTTCGATCCCATTCTGGAGGCCAATGCGCCGAATATATTGCCCCTGAGACCGACCGTGGGGGGAATGAGCACTATCAAACCCGGAACGAGGAAAAGTAACCTTTCCAGGGATCCCAAGAACAGTCCCGGAAATATCGTGAATATCGCACAAAGAAAGAGGACTATGCCCGATTGCCTCAAGAGCGTCCTGTCCAAATGAAGGTACGGTCGGACCTTTCGTAACAGGCCCCGGGCTGGATGGCGTCCTCGCAGATGTATGCGCGGCGATACCTTCCATGCCATGGGCTGCACCTATCCATAAAAGATCGTTGGGGTCCTTCATCATCGGTCATGCTGCATAACCTCGTTCGCTGCTCCTGTAACATCGAACAGGACGGGACCCCTTTGCTATTATATATGATTTACCTATATACCACTTCGATCGAGAACAAAAAACCAATAGAGAACAACCATTGGTTCAGATATAATTTTATAGAAGTTATATTATAGGAAAATTATTTATAGAAGCGCTTATTTCGGTATTTCCCCGATAAGGAAAAATGAGGTGAAAAAGCATGATTGGCGGAACTCCGATATTTGTCCTCAAGGAAGGGACAGAAAGGGAAAGCGGAAAGAGGGCCCAGAGCAAGAACATCGCGGCGGCGAAGGCGATAGCCGACGCCGTAAGGACGACACTCGGACCCAAGGGAATGGACAAGATGCTCGTGGACTCCATGGGCGACGTGATCATAACGAACGATGGCGTGACCATACTCAAGGAGATAGATGTGGTCAACCCCGCGGCGAAGATGATCATCGAGGTCGCAAAGACCCAGGACGAGCAGTGTGGTGACGGAACGACCACCGCGGTGATCTTCGCCGGCGAGCTTTTGAAGCTGGCAGAGACGCTGCTCGAGAAGAACATACACCCGACTCTGATAACCGAAGGGTTCAGGCTTGCAGCGGAGAGGTCCACCGAGACGCTCTCCAGCATCTCCATGGATGTGGACATGTCCGATGATGAGACCCTGAAAAAGATCGCCCAGACCTCCATGACAGGAAAGTCCGCGGGGGACCTCAAGGACATGCTCTCCGAGATAGTTGTGAAAGCGATCAAGGCCGTGGCTGAGAAGGACGGCAAGAAGTGGAAGGTCGATGTGGACAACGTCAAGGTCGAGAAGAAGCAGGGAGGATCCATCAAGGACACCGAGCTCATAGAAGGCATAATCATAGACAAAGAGAGGGTGCATGATGGTATGCCCAAAAACGTCAAGAACCCCAAGATCGCCCTTGTGAACTCCGCCTTCGAGGTGAAGAAGACAGAGGTCGATGCAAAGATCCAGATAACGGACCCCTCTCAGTTCCAGAAGTTCCTCCAGAACGAGGAGAACATACTCAGGGAGATGGTCGACAAGGTCGAGAAGAGCGGAGCCAACGCTGTGTTCTGTCAGAAGGGGATCGACGATCTCGCCCAGCATTTCATGGCCAAAAAGGGCATATACGCCGTCAGAAGGGTAAAGAAATCCGATATGGAGAAGCTCTCAAAGGCCACCGGGGCAAAGATCGCCTCTAACCTGGACGACCTCAGCGCTTCAGACCTGGGGACCTCCGGGCTGATCGAGGAGAAGAAGATCGGCGGAGACCAGATGACATACGTCACCGGGTGCAAGAAGGCCAAGGCGGTATCCATATTGATCAGGGGTGCCTCCGAGCACGTCATAGACGAGATCGAGCGGGGCGTCCATGACGCTCTCTCCACCGTCGCCGACGTGGTAGAGGATGGTAAGATGACCGCGGGCGGCGGAGCGGCCGCCATTGAGCTCGCAAGGGAGCTGCGCTCTTTCGCCATCAAGACCGGTGGTAGGGAGCAGTTCGCCATCGAGGCCTTCGCCTCCGCTCTCGAGGTCGTCCCCAGGACGCTCGCCGAGAACGCCGGGCTGGACCCGATCAACACCATCATTGACATCAACAAGGCCCATTCGACGGGTAAGAAGTACCACGGCCTCAACGTCCATACCGGACAGATAGAGGACATGAGGGCGCTCAACGTCCTTGAACCTCTCAGGGTCGGCGTTCAGGCGATCCAGGCCGCATCCGAGACCGCGAACATGATCCTGAGGATCGATGACGTCATCGCCGCCAAGGGCGGAGCCGAGGGCGGCGGAAGGGGCGGACCAGGCGGCATGCCTCCAGGTATGGGCGGCATGGGCGGCGGAATGGACGACATGGACTATTGATAGGGAGGCATATCCCGGGCCGGCCCCAATTAGGGGCCGGTCATCATTTTCTTTTTACTTTCTTTTTAAAAATATTTCATAGATAAAGTGGATCATCGATCATTTTTTTATATAATTTCCGGTTTTGACTTATAAATATTGTCATAACGTGTTAATAATGTAAATTGAAAAGGTATAAATTCATCTATTGATATGTATGAATTTGACCATTGAGTATGGGGGGAAGTTCCCATGAAGCTGGGCAAAGAGGACCTGGTGCTATTCTCGATATATCTGATATCGAAGGATGGCAAGCCGGACCAGAACTACAGGAAGGACCAGCTCGCGAACGCTTTGGGGATCTCGGATAGTACGCTGAATTTGTACATGACCCGGTTGAGGTCCGATGGGCTCATAACCAGGACCAAGAAGAAATTCGCCCCCGATATCAGGGGCACCACGGATCTGACCCGGGAGGGGATGAGAAGGGTCACGCAGATCGATTCCATGATCGATTCCATGGTCCTGACCGAGGAGAGGCACAGCATCCCCTCGTGCATAGAGGTCAGGACGATCCTTAGGAAGATCAACGACATCATGGAGAGGATATTCTTCCTGGCGCTCTACACCCAGAACAAATATTTCGACCTGCCCATGTTCCTCAACACGATGAAGGTGTCGAGAGAGGACACGACGCTTCTGAACATATTCTCGAACATCGATGCGAACCCGTGCGGGACCAGACATGAGTCATTCGTCGAGACGTTCTTCAACGCATCTCTGTACGGCGAGATAGACAAGGATATAGTCACATCGGACATCTGGAGGAAGGAGGACATAGATGCCCTTATCATACTGGCCGAGGCGAAGATGAGGATGGGGAAGTTCGAGGACTGCTCCATGATCCTTAACCACCTTCTAACGGACAGGACGGACCTTAACTACAATCAATGGTTCATAATCAAGATAGACCAGGTGCATCTCCTTCGAAAACAGAACAGGGACGAGGAGGCCCTCTCGATTCTCAACGACATGCTCATGACGGTCGAGAACAGGATATGCTTATCTTTGGTAAAGATGAACAAGGGGGTCATCCTTTTCTTCATGGGAGACCGAGAGGAGTATTCCGAGCTATTACGTTCAGCGATCAGCTCGTTCAGCATACACGGGTTGTCCCTCTTCCTTGCCATGGCCTATAACGTGAGAGGTGTCACGTTCTTCATCCTCGAGAGAGACGATGAGGCAGAGAGCGACTGGTTAAAGGCGAGAAAGTACGCAAGGGAGGCCAGGAGCGAATTCGCCGAGGCCAAGGTAATGCCGAACCTCGCCGATATTGCCATGAAGAAGGGCAAGTTCGACCTTTCCAAGGGATACCTCAAGAGGGCCCATGAAATATTCAGCTCGTACAACGATTACGAGGGCCTGGCCATCGTTGAACTCAACTACGCCCTTCTCTACATAGAGATGAGAGATCTCGATAAGGCTCTGGAACATTTTGCCAAATGCAAGGAGGTGGCCTTTCCCCTCCCTACCGAGAAGGAGCTGGTGATCTTCCGCGAGGAGATCATAAAGAGAGCGAGGGAGAAGGGCTTCGAGGGAGTGGAAAATATTATATAACCTATTAAAAAAGTTATAATTTAAGCCGATAAAGGTATATCCCATTCTTTTTTTTCGACCTTCGCAGGAAGTGTGAGGTGCTTGAAATGGATGAAGTCGAAAGTGGGAAGGGAAAAGAGAACATGGTCCCGGAGATAGATCCGAAAATGGCCGAGGAGATGTTGGGCAAGGTCAAAGAAGGATACATGGACAAAGAAATGATGGTCCTCGTTCTATCGGAGTTCTTCGAGATGAAGGCGAGGATCAAGAGGATAGAGGACGCGTTGACGGCTCCGGGCAAGCATGTGCTCGAGAGGTCGGACGTGTATTATAACGTAGCGAGGTTGTTGAGGTGATATCATGGGAAAAGCGGCATTCATATGGGCATATGGGAAGGATATTTCCGATCTTAAAAAGAGTGTCAGCGGTGCGCTCAAGGACAATTGTTACGACCCGATAAAGATATACGGGCCCATCTCTATTCAAAGCGATCCGTTCCTGGGTCAGTATTACGATGGGGACTGTGACTTTGTTACCCTCAGGGACAAGTGCTTCGATCACAGCCAGATGCAACCGCATGGATTCCTTGTGGGTCCCACGGATAATATGTGGATCGTGATAGACGATCATTCTCAAATGACCGATGGAAAATTCACTTTCAAGAACGGAGACCCTAACTACGAGCTGACATACGCACAAATATATGAATGGATGCAACCATCCAATATGGTGTATACGGACTGCTGCATTACCGTTCGGGGTCAAAAGTCCGGGAGGGCCCTGCAACCGTTATGCAAGGATGACAGGTTCGTGATAACATCCATGTCCTCAAATGAAACCAAGGACCCTGACGATCTCCACCTGGAGTTACATTTCAATAGCTGCCCTCCTAACTGGAGAGATGCGTACAATAAGGAGTGCTTACGGCTCCAGGGATCCGGACAGACCCCTCAGATCTGTCCTCCTTGAGATGCGCGGGAGGGAAAACCTTATAAGACCCTCTATTAGAGTATAATTTATCGGATCAGCTTCATAAAGGAGCATGCTTTGCTCCATTTCCAGCTCGTTCAATTTAGATCGATGATCGCGGCCAAGGGAATGGGATAATGATGGATGAGAACTATCAACAGGCGGCGTTTCTGATATATTGCCCCGGCGGAAGGGAACGCGACGAGCTCTCGGGATCGGGATCCCGCCTTTTCGAGATCCTGACCACGAACGGGTATCTCGGCCCCTCTGACATCACGTTGCTCGCTCCGGAGGATATGCAATATTCCGACCTGCCCCCCACTCCCAGCAACCTTCTAAAAGTGCTATCCGCTTCCCACATGAGGACCGGTGTGTTAAATGAATGCATCATCTATCTGGATTCGATATTCGCGGAAGGGAGGATGCTCCTCGACGAGGGGGACCTCCCCCTCGAAAGGATTTCCGGGTTCATCGAGGGCATGCCCTGTGCCTCCGTGAAGATCTTCTTAAGGGGGCCCGGATCCGACATCTTCGCCGACGCTCTTGTCGGGAAGGGCAGGTTGATCGTATATACTTCCAGGGCCGACGGAGAACCAAAGATCGATGACCCGTTCGATGTCAGCGCCCTGTTCACTGGGGACCGCATACTATCCGAGAGCGTGGATAGGGAGAGGATGCGGTTAAAAAAGGTGGGGTACGTACTCAATTGGGTATTTTTCGGCAGGGAATAGATCGAAGTTCAAGACATGGAAAATATTATATATCCCCTTAAAAAAAAATACTAGTTGAAGGGAAGGCTTTTATAACCTTGAGGCCCATCTTATCCTCAGAGGTGGTCGAGGAGACCTCTCTCCCCGGAATGGGTAACGGCCCGGGGGAGTGGGCCTGGATCTCACAAGGCGGAGATGACCAGCTTTGCTCGATGAGCGGAGCCTCCGCCTTTTCCTTCTCCGCGACCCTTCAGGAAGGTGAAGGAAATGGTGAAGACGATAAGGAAGATGGACGGCAGCATAGAGAGGTACAGCAGGGCGAAGATGATGAGGTCGATGATCGTTCTCGGCGTGGACAAGGGGACCGCGAGGAACGTAGTGAAGGCTGTCGGCTTCAAAAAGGGAATGACCACGCGGGATGTGAGGAGGAGGATCGGAACCTCTCTGAAGAAGATAGATCCCGAACTCGCAAGGAGGTACTTCACGACCAGGGACCTGGAGATCGACCCCAGCGTAACGGGGATCAACGGGAACTGCCTGATGTCTCCCGAGACCATGGATAGGCTCGGCGTGAAGAACGGCCAGGTGGTTGAGGCCTACAGCGGATGGAACAGGAAGGCCCTGAGGGCCTACAGGATCGAGGACCCGCACTACAAGAGCAATGCGATATACCTCGGAAGAAGCGATCTGGGCTTCCTTGAGGTCAGCGGCTCTTCGTTGGTGGCCGTTAGGAAGATGGCCGAAGCATGAGATAGCCCCCCTAAAAACCCCGGGCCGGAATATCTCCGGCCCATTTTTTTTTATTTTTGTTGATCCTATGGGATGATCTCATCATCTTTGGATTATGCGCTTCGGGGATCCGTTGACCATGCCGACAGAAAGGAAGCTATATCATCGTCGGTCAGGGATCCGCTACACTTTGCTGGCAAAAGGTATTTCCCCTTTGTAGGATGGAAAAATTATATATAACCCTCTAAAAACCTATAACTTGATGGGTATAGCTTATAAGTAGGTAAGGTCATGTAAGAAGTAGAGAGTTCGAGGAGACCTTCCCCCGCGGAATGGTAACGGCCCCGGGGAAAGGTCCTGGATCCTCAGGTATGGTATGGGAATACGTAATATATATACCTAGCGACGCCTCCGAGGATCCCCGGGATCTCTTGAAGGATAAGGAGGTGAAGAAGATGGAAGCTGTCCAACCGTGGAAACCCGACCTCTTCGAGGAAGAATGGGGTGTCTGGTACCGGCTCAACAACATGTATCCATACAGATTCCCCCACTGCTGAGCCCGTATCCCCGGGGGCGCCCGATGATAGGCGCCCCCTCTTATTGGTATGAAGATAGGACGTTTGGAAGCGGTTTTTTCTTCATACCCCCGCACAACGGTAATGAGTAAGCGACGATATGGTTGTGCTGGGTTTCGAAGTCCCGTAACGAGGTGTTAGCGACGAGAGGGACTTACGAAAAAACCCGACAGATATCTTCATGCTATGTTGTGAGCCTTGGCTCATGAGGGTTTTTTATAAAATCCTTTTATAAGAATATGCCTTCTACATCCCGGGTAGTTATCATGTACGATCCACGGATGAAGAAGCTTGCAGAGGTGCTCATAGACCACTCGACCAAACTGAAGAAGGGAGAGGTGGTTTACATCGAGACGTTCGATATCCCGCTCGAGATGGTCGAGATACTTGTGGACAAGGTGTATTCAGTGGGTGGGACCCCCCTCCTTTCACAGAAGAACGCCAGGGTCCTTCGGAAACTCTACATGAACACCGATGCGGAAACGATGAAGCTCTACGGCGAGATCGAGCTTGCGAAGATGAAGAACGCCCAGGCATACATCGGTCTGAGGGGGTCATTGAACATCACTGAGACGTCCGATGTGCCGGCCGATAGGATGGCACATTACAAGGAGCATTGGTGGGGCCCGGTCCACATCAACTGGAGGGTCCCGAAGACCAGATGGGTGGTCCTGAGATGGCCCACATCATCGATGGCCCAGCAGGCCGAGATGTCAACGGAGGCGTTCGAGGACTTCTACTTTAACACTTGCACTCTCGATTACACCAAGATGAGCAGGGCCATGGATCCCCTTGTGGAACTCATGAAGAGGACCGATAGGGTGAGGATCGTCGCCCCCGGGACCGATCTGACCTTCTCCATCAAGGACATACCTGTGATAAAATGCGACGGGGAATTGAACATCCCCGACGGGGAGGTGTTCACCGCCCCGGTGAAGGACTCCGTGAACGGGACGATACGCTACAACACGAAGACCCTATACGAGGGCAAGGTCTTCGACAACATAACTCTCAGGTTCAAGGACGGGAAGATCGTCGAGGCGACCTCCTCGAACACCCTGGCGATGAATGAGATCTTCGACACGGACGAGGGCGCGAGGTACGTGGGCGAGTTCGCGATAGGGGTGAACCCGTTCGTAACGAAGCCCATGCTGGATACCCTTTTCGACGAGAAGATCGCGGGATCGATCCACTTCACTCCGGGGAACTCCTATGACATGGCGTTCAACGGGAACCGCTCCAAGGTGCACTGGGACATAGTCCTGATCCAGTCCCCTGACTGGGGCGGAGGCGAGATCTACTTCGACGACGTCCTCATCAGGAAGGACGGGATCTTCGTTCTCGATGAGCTGAAGGGCTTGAATCCCGAGAACCTGATGTGAAGGCACTCATCGACCATGTTCGCGCTCATATCTCTCAAGGTCCTCTATCGCGATCTTCCAGTTCCGGCCGAACTTTACGGCAGGGACCCTCCCCGTCCTAGCGAGGAGGGAGAGGTATTCCTGGGAGTATCTACTCCTCCTTGCCGCTTCGAAAAGGGAGATGTAGTCCTTCGGTTCGCTGGAGAAGGCGTCTATCCATAGCTCCAGTGCCTGGGCCAGGTTCATGGCGACGAAGTTCACGAAGGGCGCATGATCGCCCCGGACCTGGGACGATACGATGGTATCGATGTACCTCTTCCGATCGATCTTCTTGACGACGATCGGTGGATAGCCGTTCCTCATCAAATACAGATTAAGCAGGAGCCTCGCGCACCTTCCGTTCCCATCGACGAACGGGTGTATGTTCACGAACTCCATATGGAGTAGAGCCCCCTCCTCCACTGCGATCTCGGGTCTCTGATCGAACCTCTTGCTGAAACAGGACATCAACTCTGGTATCGCCGAAGGTTTCGGAGGAATGAAAGACGACCCCGAGATGTAAACCCGCCCCCTCCTTAACGTTCCGGCATTGACGGGATCGATCCTGTCGATGACCAGGGCGTGAAGGTTGAGCGTGTCCAGCACCTCGATCCGGGGCTTTGAGACCAGCGATTCGATGAACCCCATCGCCGATCGGTGATTGGTCACCTCAAGATGTTCCCTCAATGTCTTTCCACCCACTGTGATCCCGTATTCGAGCACACGTCTGGTCTCGCTCACGGTCAGTGTGTTCCCTTCGATTGCGGTGGAGTTGTAGGTCATGTCGATCTCGATCTCATGATACAACTTTTCAAGTATGGATCTGTCCAGTGGCCTGAGCGAATCCAGTTTGCACCTAAGATCGCTTATACGATCGAGAAGATCGGTCTCTATGTACACAGATTTATATCGGATAGATACTATTTAGACTTATCCGATACATATTCACAATATGTCACTTCACAATTTAGTATCGGATAGAGAAATAAATTCATTATCCAATACTAATAACACGCTCAGTAAAGGACAATATATCGGGAGCGCATAACCTTCGGATGAAGGTCTGCTGCCTTTTCAGCGGGGGCAAGGATTCGGCCTATGCCCTCCATAGGATCCTCCTCTCAGGGATGGAGGTCCCCGTTCTTCTGGTAGTGAAACCCTCGGATCGGGATTCCTACCTGTATCACTCCCCCGGGATCGAGATCTCCAATCTCTACCAGGGCATGACAGGGATCCCGACGGAGATCGTGGAGGCTCCCGAGGAAGGGGAATCGGAGCATCTCACATCGGTCCTCAAGGACCTCAAGGCGAGATACGGCCTTGATGCGATATGCTCAGGGGCCCTTCTCTCGGACTTCCAGAGGATGAAGTTCTCGGCGTGCGCGATGGATGCGGGATTGATATCGTACACCCCTCTGTGGAGGAAAGATGGGGCCAGGTACATGCGGGAGCTGCTGGAGCAGGGTTTCTCCTACATGCTGCTGTCATATTCTTCGGCCGGTTTCAAGCCCTCGGACCTGGGGATGCCGGTGGATAACTCCATGCTCGAGCGGTTCATGTCCATCTCGAAGAGATGGGGGCCCCACCCCGCCTTCGAGGGAGGTGAGGCGGAGACGTTGATCCTTTCCGCTCCCTTGTTCCCGAAGCGCCTTGAGGTCAAAGGCCAGGTGGAGGTGGAGGGAGAGTACAATGCCAGATTCGTCATAGAGGAGGCTAAACTCGCATGAGGGAGCCATTGATGCTTGAGAAGGTCAGGTACTGCCTGAGCATGGGCGGGAAAGGGATCCTCGAGAACGTCGATGTTCGGATCGAGGACGGGAGGATCGCATCCGTTGGAGGCGGTAAGCAGAGAGGGGATGAGGTCATGGATTGCTCGGGATGCATATTGATCCCCGGGCTCGTGAACGCCCATACCCACTCGTCGATGATCGCGCTTCGGGGCCTGAACGACGATGCACCCTTGAACGATTGGCTTGAGTCGATGTGGGAGATCGAGCCGAAGCTGACGGGGGAGGCGGCGCGTCTCGCCTCGGAGCTTGCCTTCCTCGAGATGGCAAGGTACGGGACGACGGCGTGTATGGACCAGTACGAGGCCTTCGAAGCGGCCCGGGCCGCGGAGAAGGCGGGGATCCGGATGGCGAACGGCCCTGCCCTGATATCGAAGTTCGCCCCCCCCGAAGAGAGGCTGGACCAGACCAGGGAATTCCACGACCTCTACCGGGGAAATGAGAATATCCTCCCCGTCGTCAACCTGCATTCGATCTACACCAACGACGACGAGACCATGGCCAAGGCCGCCGATCTGTCGAAAGAACTGGGGATCCCCCTTCACGTTCACTGCTCGGAGACGAGGGAGGAGGTGTTCTCGAGCAGGAAGGTTACCGGCAAGCTCGCGGTCGAGAGGCTCGACGCGAACGGGGCTCTCCACGAGCACACTGTACTGGCCCATCTGGGATGGGCCGCGTCCTGGGAGTTCAACAGGATCGCGGAGGCCCGATCCTCGGTCGTACACTGCCCCTCGTCGAACCTCAAGCTTGGAACGGGAGGCTTCTTCCCCTTCAGGGACCTGAAGGCCAAGGGGATCCGGATCGGGCTGGGAACGGACTCCGCAGCATCCAATAATTCTCTCGACATGTTCAGGGAGATGAAGGAGATGGCCCTGGTCCAGAAGGGGCAGTACTGGGATCCGGCCGCCTGCAGGGCGATGGACGCCCTCCATGCCGCCACGCTCGGGGGCAATTCGATATTGCGCCTCAACGGAGGCGCGATAGAAGAAGGAAGGATAGCGGACCTGGCCCTCCTCGATATCGATCCGGGGATCCTCCCCTTGAGGAGGGAGAACCTCGCATCCGCCCTGGTCTATGCCGCGACGGGGTCCATGGTCCGCGGGACCATGGTCCATGGGGAGTGGATATACCTTGACGGGAAGGATGGGAATGGGAACGACATCTCGGAGAGGGCGCGTGAGATCTCGGGGGAACTGGAACGATCCTTCTTCAGGGAATGATCCTGGCCTTTTCTTTGACCTCTGATATAACGATATCCTGAAAAAGGCGCCCCTGAGTCGGAGTAATTCTTGGCCGATAGGATGAACCTGTTCATCTCGTTCTCTAGGCGAAATATCTCGGCGTTAAGGGAGGCTATTTCCGGACCGACCTCAAGGTGAGGTTCGAAGGGGACCTTTCTCCTGTGTTTGACGGGATAAGCGAGATCCAGGGCCTGTTTTATTATAATGGATCGATATAATTTAATTATACTATTAAAGGATCGCCCTTTTTATATCATTCATTTATTATAATTATCTGATATTAATTCGTATCCACTCGATGGGCTCGAGGAAATAATTTCGGTATTTTACGACCCCCTCTGCGGTATTGTCTCTATAGATCGCTAAAAACACCGATCCCCAAAGATCATCGATCCCATGGACATAGATCAATTCGATCGATGGACCTCCATCATCATAAATTCGAAATAGGATCTTTTCAAGGGCAATTGATCGATCTTGATATGAGTGATAGTAGTGGAAATAAAATTACCGAGAAGGTGGAGGGGATCTCGGGGGATCCCATCATCATATCCTATATAGATTCTATGTAGAATATAATATAATATAATATATATTTATTTATCGTTGGTTTTATATATTGTCACATCCTTACATATCAAGGTGAACCGTATGAGGGGGATCCCGGGTGATCCGAGCAAACAAGCAGTGGGAAGCGATCCGGCATTAAAGGGATTCGCTAACTACGAAGATGTTCCATGGACTTCTGAGTTTATGATGAATTATCTGTACGTTGATCATAGAAAGATCTCAAGCGGGAGGGATATTGAGCAGATTATCAGAGTGATGGAATCATCTTACGATATTATAGAGCATATTTTCTATGTTAATTTAGATTCTGATAACCGTATAGAATATTGCCCATTAAATACCGGAATTTCTAGAGGTAATGAATTTGATAATTCCTGTCAAGATATAATAACTTATGATATACCTAACATCACTTTTATGGTAACTATCATAGAATATAATTCTAATCTATTCGATATCACCATTATGCTTAATTATTCGACTGTAAACAGTTTTGATGAAATTTATTTAATGGAGTTTATCAAATTTAGTTATAGGAAAGAATGTACCGTAATTGATACGGTGATATTATTTGAGGAAGAAAGGTGATAATATGAAAAATATTTACCAAGGCCGGTATGATAAATTGGTGAACAAAAGGAGAAGGTTTGCCCAAATATATTTTGCCATATTTATATGGATATCTACTATGTTATTACCTTTTGTGAGTTCAATTCCAGAAACATTGGATCAAAATTATTTTTTCTTTGATAATTCCATTCAAGCCGAATATTATTTTAACGAAGGTTTTGGTTCAACAACTCGAGATGATTCGGGTAATGGAAATACAATGAATTTGATATCAACTAATTGGGTGGCTGGAAGAGATACTAACTTTGCTATTGAATTTGTTAATCCTTCATCAGCTTATGTTAATGATAATAATAATTTAAATGTTGAAAATTCAGTCAAATGGTGCATATATTTCAATATTAAAATATATACATATTGTAATGCAAATACTCGTATCTTTTCAAAATATGATATAAATAATGGTGGTTTAATATGTGAAATTATTAACGGTGTTATTTATTTTCAAATAAACCCTAATATTATTGGGAATGACGATGTTGTATTTGACCGATCACAAACCGATCTTATTGATAACTTATGGCATTTTATAGGATTTTCATATGAAGGTGGAATATACAGAATCCATATCGATCCTTCAAACAGCAATGATGGTTGTGTTGCTGAAAAATCATCTTCTATGAAAGTAAAGGATAATAACGGTGATTTAATATTGGGTGAACAAAATTCTTTTTTTGGTAGATTTGATGATTATCATTGGACAGAGATCGTTGAAGATTTTCCTTGGATGAATAATACGGTTGGTTATTGGACTTTCGATGAAAATTATGGACCAGGTACTGTTTATGTAAATGATCGAATTACTTGGAATCATGAGGATAAATCTACATTCTGTAATGCATTTTTTACAAATAATCCTGCCAAGGGAATATCATCATTGGAATTTCAAAGTCAGTTGTCATCCCGTGTTGAAATACCACATTCAAATGATCTATCACTCGTTCCGGATGGAAAAGATCTATATATAGAATTGTGGTATTATAAATTTGAATATGAGGATGCTACTTTAATAGCGAAAACTCATAATCAGCAAGAAGGTAGGCATTCCAATGGTTACAAAGTATATTATGAATCATTGGGTATGCAAGAGTTGCTAACTTTTTCCATTAACAATAAGATAGGACCAATTCAATATGAAGGTAAATTACAAAGTAATATCCAATTATCATTGAATCAGTGGTATCATTTATATGCACGTTATTACGATAATATAATGTATTTAGATGTATTTGATGAAAATAATAATATGATCATTGATCTTGATTGTGAATATATTCATGGAATCGGTTTCTCTGATGATAGTTTATTTTTTGGATATGACGGAATATCAACATATTATAGTGGAATATTAGATGAAATAATAATTGGTAAAAATAAGGATATAGAAATTCATCATGAAATTTATAATAAACATTTTAATTTTAATATGGATTCCGGTTCTCCTACAATTTTAAATCTATATAATATTGATGTTAACCAATTCGATGTAATAAATAATCCTCCATCTATTGTCTCTACTACGCCCTACGGAAGAGCGTTTGAATTTAATAATAATGGTTTTGAATATCATATTTATCATCCATATAGTATGTACGATAATAATATCCACATTGAAATAATGGTATTTCCTTATTTTATGGATGTAGAAACGACTTCATTAATCATATCTTATGAATCTTGGAAACTTATCATAGAAAAGGATGCTAACATAAAAGTTATTAGATATAAATTAATATTTAACAGTTACTATAATGGCAATTTATATGAGAATATTGTTAGTACTCCTTACTTAAATAAAGAAAACACTTGGTCAACAATAGGGTTGCATATGCAGCTTGATAATATACAAGAACCAATGATTGGTATATATTTAGATGGAGTATTATATGATTCTTCAATTATACAGGGTGATCCGTTATATTATTTTAATAACACCGGTCCCGGACAATATCATTCTTTATATTTGGGAAGTGATGGTGATGAATTTTTTAGAGGTATTTTGGATGAATTTACTATGTGTTCTTATAAATCTCCTATTACTAAATATCGTCCAATAAATTTAGAATTACCTGTTTTGAAACTTGATTTCAATGAAGGTGGAGGTCCATTATCATCAGATCAAACTAATTTCAATAATAATGCTTATCTCGGAGAATCATTGATGTATCGCGCTGCCAATACATTAGATACTTCAGATAATGATTATAAGATATATAAATATGCATGTTATCCGTTCGGTTTCCCTCTTTATGATGCTCATGTCACTATAATAGGAGGTACGAATCAAGGAATGGAAAAGGAAGTTAAAGGAATGGGATATGATCAAAATAATGATTTATATTATATTTATGTCGATGAAAATGATACATATCCTGATAACATTGATGATTCAACAATCTATTATTTGCAGAATTTTAATCCAAATTGGGATAATAACGGCATTTCAGGTAACTGTATTGATTTTGATGATGTTGATTATGAAACAAAACAATATATAAAAATACCATATAATAATAGCTTCAATATTAAATCTGAAATGACAATGAAATTTGATATAAAACCGTTTTCTAATGATAGAATTATTTTCTCTAATATTAATGATCAATTATATATTGATCCACAATATCGAGCAGGCCAATTTCAAGCAATGATCACAAACAATAATAAATTAAAGATCGATGTTGTAAAAGATATTGGTAATATCGATTATGGAAAGATAATATCAATAACCTCAAATAGTACTTTAACCATGGAGAAATGGTATAAAATTCAGTTCATATTAAAAGATCAGATGGGTTATATATACATAAATGGTCAATTGGATAAAAGCAAGGATCTTGGTGTGATCAATCTATATCCTGCTGAAGAAGATATTTTTATTGGTAGTAGAGGTAATGAATATGGTTATCATGGAATGTTAGATAACTTTGAAATATATAATTATGCCTTGAAAGTTAATATAATAAAACAACACTTCACATTTGACGATGGATCAATTACAATCGATAGTTCATATTTTAGCGAAGATTGTGAAATCGGCATGATAGGAGAAGGACCAACAATTAATAATAATGGTAAATACGGGAAATGTGTGTTTTTTAATTCTAATAACGATTATCTTGTAGGCAACGTGTTTATTCCTAGGGTTCATACATTTGAAGCATGGATAAAAATAATAGATACCAACGATGATCAAATTATATCTGTCTGTCCTTATTCATCAGAGAATTATCAAAATTATCCTGTTGTATTTGGTTTAAAATATGAACAGATGGGTAACAGATATAGGTTATATATTCAAACTTCAACAGAAAGTATTATTTATTCAAAAGGCTTTTTATCAAAAAATTATGATTGGACTCATGTTGCATATTCAATAGAAGGAAAAAATTCACCACATTATTTATACGATACTATAAATATGTATATTAACGGTTTTTGGGATTCAAAACATTTTTGTTATTATTCAGGTAATGATCCTATTATTTTTGAAGAAAATTTAGTACAAACTGAAATAAATAAATATTACATTGGAGGATGTCCTGATAATATATGGGGGGATATTTATCAAACACCATTTTTTCATGGGTTTATGGATGAAGTTATTATAACATCTGGTTATAAGAATTTCAGAGAGGATAGAGATTCTGACGGAATATCTGATTGTTATGAAATATCAAGATCATATAATTCGATCCAATATAATTCAATGATTCATAATTCTAGAATTGCGATTTTAATGGCACCTATATTTCATCCTAAAGAAATTCAATTTACTTATGATATTACCATGATGAGACATTATTTATCTTCAAATGGTTGGAAAGACGAAGATGTTTTATTCATGTCCTTTTATTTTGACCTAACACCTGAAGAATTTCAGGGTGAGTGGATTTATGATACAGATGATAACAAATATAAAAATAGTGGTTCTGATACAGCTTATTGGTTGGATGGTTGTCCATATAAAGGCTGTTTAAAAAATATTTTGGATGCATTGGAATATGGAGGTCCCGCATGTATATATCATCAAAAAACTACATATCACGAAGGAGGAGTCGAAATAAATGAACGAATAGACGAGTATCACATAGTACCAAAATTGGATGAGAATGACATTATATTTATAGAATTAAGGAATCATGGTGTTGGTTACAAAGATGATCCTAGATATAACGGAGATGTAAATGATAATTCGATTTGGGATAAAAATTCGGAAGAATGGGATTTTGGATGGAGAAATGGTAGATGTAGGACCGTCTTAAATGGTGATGAAAATCATTATGATGAACATGAAGATTTTGCTGATATTAGTGAACAGGAATTTGCCATTGAATTATATTATTTTATGAGGACGACATTACAAGAACAAGTAGGTCCAGGTATACCTCTTAATAACGATCCTATAGAATTTCCTGATATTAAAGGTGATCCAAATTTTTGTTGGTTATTCGACATAAACCATGACAGTATTATGGAAGAAATATATTTAGTACAAAATCTAAATGAATGGTGGTGGAGATTATATATTAACGGAACATTTAGAGAAGTAAATCACACAAACGGATATAATCCAATGGGTAATGATCAATGGGATGCGCAAGTTAAAGCAGCATGGATCGATGAGAATAATACTATGCATTATTGTTATGATTACAATTCAACATCAAGGATATTACATTTGACTGGAGTTGATTTGAATCAAGACGATATACATGCAGAAGGGGATCGACAAGGAGAGTTCAGTTTAGCATACATAGAGGATCTTGATGATTATATTGATATTGACGAAGGTTTTGCAACGCATGAATTTGTTGAAGATGATCCATTCAGGAAATTTGATTATGTGGGATTATCTGATGATTTGGATTATGATAGTATTGTCGGAGGAAGATTTCAAATCTTTAAATACATTTGGTGGGATACAGATTTGAAAGAAGAATTGGAAAATATTTCATATAAAGAATCGATACTCCTTTTAGATTTCTGCTATTCAGGTGGTTTTGTTAATGACCTAAAAGAAATATCATCGATCATTATGACTTCATCGAGAGAAACAGATACATCATACAGATACAATGTAATGTTCTATAGTAGAATTAAAGGAGAAAATGAAGCTAATTATTATATAGAAAATGAATTATTTGGGGAGGACCGAGGGAATCACCTAACACAGGAAGATCCATGGGGCAGAGATGTTTTAAATGCTGATGGTGTGAGTTCAGTAAATAATAATAGGGATATTATATGGGATCAATACCTGATAGATTATATTATATCATTCAATGAAGCCGCTTATTTTACCAGTGCATGCTTGGCAAATAAAGATTCTGATATGTTTGTATGTCCTTGGAACAAGAAATGGCCATCCCCTATTGATGAATGGAAAACCGCACCGATAATTTATATCGATAATGGACCAGCGCGTCAATTGTATTTATGAAACGATTCACTCAGAAGGAGGGGCCTCATCATTCTTTCTATCCGGTCTTTTACTGAATTTGAAGAAAAAGAAGAGATATATTAGGATCGAAAGTACTATGAATGCTGAGAACCCGATTATGATTAATCTGATATTAACATCCTCATCGACGACCCTTATCGTGAAAATGACCAGATCGGTATTGCCCGCCTCATCATAAGCGGTTACCATTATACCGTAGTATCCAGGCTTACTTATGGATCCGCGATAGCGATCCCCCTCGAATTCCTCGGGAAGACCCTGCCACTCGATCCTCGCGATCCCGATATTATCTGTGGCATTGACGAATATTTCGAAGGTCTCGCCGCTTCTGATCTTAAAAGAATTCATAAGAGGGATCCGGGGAGGGATCGTGTCAAGAACGGGGATAGATATGATACCGGTGGAATTCACATTACCGGCCCTGTCACTGACATCGATCAAGAGCGTGAGATTGCCCACTTCGTACACGGGAATGTCCACAAGGAAGAGGACCTCACCCGGCATGCCGGATATGCTCCTGTTCGAAAGAGGAGATCCTCCCATCGATGCTGAAAGAGAATAACTATCGATCCTTATATTATCCCGGAAAGATGCAGTTATCATGTACGATTCGCCCGTTCCGGCGGTCTCGTTGAATTTCAGGTCGAATATGGTAGGGGGATCGTCGTCCAGGACCGGGACGACCCGATCCGGGGTCCTGTTGACGTTCCCGGATAGGTCAACTGCCTCGAAGTAGTAGTTGAGGGGGCGATCGGAATCTGACGGGATCCGGATATTCATAGAATAACGGTCATCGACCAAGCTTGAGGTGATGTCCTTCCTGAAGACTTCGGAGAAAGAATACCAGTAGAACACACTGAGCTTGGATATACCCATGTTGTCCACGGCGCGGACCGATAGAAGGCATTCGTCACCCGTCGTCGCAACACGGTCGGATACGTCATCGATAAAGAACGGAGGGAGGATGTCGATCACATTTACCGTCCTCACATCGGAAGCATCCGAATTTCCGTATATGTCCGAACTCTCAAGACTGTAGAGTATGCTCTCCAAGGACGGATTAACATATATGGAGAACGAATAGACGTCTGAGCCGAGATGCTCCATCTCACGGATCTGCCAGAATTTCCCGTCGTGACTGAAATTCACAAGAACGGATCCGACGGATACGTCGTCCAGGACAACGGCCTTGAACTCGAGGTATGCGCCGCATTCGATCTCGGAGGGGGTGAGATCGTCCAGGAACGTTGGCGGATCCGAATCGATAACGGAGACGTTGAAGAGGTCCGATGAGGCACGGTTCGTGCCGTCATGTGAGTGAAAGACGATCCTCCAAACTGTCTGGACGGGGGGGGCGCTCAGGTTCAAGCCCCATTTCATTCCGTCCTTACGGACCAGGGGGCAGATCACCGGGGATACATCATCGTACCAGTGCTCGACCTCGGCGCTCAACACGCCCACGTTGTCGCTCGTTGCCAGATCCAGGGACACGGTCCTCTCGGGCTTGACGACAGAGGGGACATTGAAAGAATGGAGCAAGGGCGGTTCCGAGTCGATGATCAGTATACTTTTCTCTTTCGTGGAATTGGAATTGCCGGAGGGATCCGCTGCGGTGAATCGATAATGAACAAAGCGGATATGCTCGTTCGGGACAGTCGTCGAATGGTTCCAGAATATTCCGTCCCGAACCATATCCACTTTATCAGAATCCCCATCATCGATCCGAAATGATAGGGACACCTCTGTGACAAGGACGTTGTCGGATACGATCACGGAGAAAAAGAGCATATCTCCATTGTTCACGGACTCAGGCGTCAGATCGGACAGGAAGATCGGAACCATGTCATCGAACACCGTGACGTTATCGCTGGCGTTTGATTCGCCTGCCGCGTTCACGGCCGTGACATGATAAACATAAGACCGGCCGTTGACGATGGTCCTGTCATCGTATGATAGGGTTTGGACCCCCCTTGCTACCGAGGACATGTTGTCCGCGGTACGACCACGATAGATATTGTACCCGGTGATGTTGGCGCCGCCATTCGACAGCGGGGGATCCCATTCCAAGGATATGCATCCGTCAGATATGTCCCCGGATAAGGATAGGGGCTCGGATGGTGGAGTCGAGATGTTGATAACTGATATGAACATGTCGTAATGACCGTTCCAGGTCACATCGTAACAGCCCCAGACCGTTGGTAGATCGGAGGAATAGGTCTCGCCCGCTATCACGGCCTGATCGAGTTCGTCCATATAGATATCTAATGCATAATCGTTGCTCGATCCCCCGAAATATGTGGAATAGCGCAGGTATGAAAGGTTCCTGTCAAATGATGTGATGAAAGAATCAATGCCCTGATTGTAGGATCTATCATAGGATCCCCATGTCGTGGGATAGTCCCCGGACCTGGTATAGCCGGTTATGAACGGATAACCCTGGCCGTCCAAAGCTATCGAAGAGACGACCTCTATATCGCTGCCGCCGATGAACGTGGAATGCAGCAGATATTTTCCGTCAGAACTCAGTACGGATACGAATGTATCATCCTTCTTCCTGCTGTATGCGTCAGAGGTAACGGGAAAATTATTCGAATATGTAGTACCTGTTATGTATATGTTATTGTTCATATCAATATTCATAGAAACTACAATATCATTTTCAACTCCACCGATATATGTAGCGAATATATAAGAATTATTTTGTATATCAAAACAAGCGATATAAATATCAACATTACCATTATGGGTAGTATCATATGATCCAGGAGTGGTAGGATAATCACGTATAGAATTTGAAACAGCAATGACCACATACCCATTATCCATTAATTCAATAAAAGATCCAGCAGAAAAATATGTAGAATAAATAAATTCCGAACAATCCGATGATAATATCGATAAGAAACCATAGTATAGATTCTCTTTGTACATTGAATTATTCGTGATGGGGTAATTATTTGAACTAATTCTTCCGGTAATGTATATATCCATGTTATTATTATTCACTTTAATAGATTCAACAGAATCAAATTCTGGACCCCCGATATATGTTGAGAACGTCAAGTTGGATCCTTTACTATCTATTCTGGCGAGAAAACCGTCCCAATTACCATTATAACTCTCATATAAAGAACCGTTTGTAATAGGAAGATCATAAGAATTTGAGTACCCTCCAATAATTATATCATTTCCGATCAAAGACATGTCATTTAAAAATTCATTATCAGAACCACCATAATATGTAGCGAATATCAAATTCTTCATCCTATGATCGAATTTGAGGATCGCACAATCTCTTTTTCCGGAATGAATGGACTGGATCACACCCGTCGTTACCGGAAGATCGGTTGAAAATGTTTCTCCAGCAACTATCCAATTACCATCATCATCACTCATCACCTTCTTAGCGATATCTCGGTCCGTTCCACCCGCATAAGTGGATGCGACCAGAGGATCGATCACGATCGATCTCGTCCTATCATACGGTCCGATGTCAAAGCCGTATATGTTCCCCTCGAGTAGAAATGAGGATGGAATATGCTCCCCCGTCGTATAATAAGAGACCAGCCCCGAATCGAGGAGATCCACTCCTATCGGCGTGGATATGATCAGGTCGCCACCATCATTTCGTATGGATCCCGCCCCCTCGATCCTCATCCTTATCAGATCTGGATCTGCCCCGGGGGAGAGGAGGAGATCATACTTGACCCTGCCCTCTTTCTGATAGTAATGGATGTCGATCCCGTCCCAAACGTCTTCGTAGAGGACGGATCCATACCCTCTGACATCCGACGCCCACCTTGAGCTGTCGTTGCCAAGGAAGAAGTTGTAACTCGTCTGGACGGGATCCTCTCCCTGGACGGAGGAAGGGGATCCGCCCTCGAAGAGGGCTTTGATAAGACAAGAGTCGATCATTTCGAACTCTGGGGCATCCTCAATGGGATCGGTTTCCCTTCTTTCGAATTTGTGGACCCAGTGGTAGATCCCGTCTTTGGCAAGGGCCATCTTCCCGTACTCGTTGGAGATCATGTATAATATCGAGGGATCCCATTGGCCTCTGTTCTCTATGAAAGGTCCAGATGCAAGGGAGCTGACAATGGACAGGACATCCCCGGGGATCGGGAGGGGAATATCCTGGGTGATCTCTGTATCGGGATCCCCCGATCCGAACACAGGTATGTTCATGACAAGGAGGAGCATGATCAATGCGATGCTGATCGAGACCACACACCTCATATCGATACAAAGAAGAAGGCCGGTATATTACATTAACCCGTTCTTTTAACAAACATATGGCGGATATGATCGTGTAACTACCGGGATCTCATTCGGATCCGGCGCGGGGATCCCCCTCCTTCGATCTTATGAAAGTATGGTAACGAAAACTATATTTATTCATATCATATATGTCCATATTATGATACAACTGTATCAAAATATAAACACTATCAAGGTCCTATCACGGCTGATCGAAGATCCTTATGAGGGGTTCTACCTCAGGGAGATCGCCAGAAATCTTGAGATGAGTCCCATGACGGTGAAGCGATGCCTCGATATACTGGTAAAGGACGATCTTGTGGTCAAGTACGCTGAAAAGAACCATACTCTTTTCAGGGCCAACTTGGATGACATGACGTTGAGGTACCTTAAGATATCATACAACCTCGCCAAGGTAAAGGAGAGAGGGATCGTTCAGAGGTTGATCCAAGAGAACGAAGGGATCATATCTATCGTCCTTTACGGCAGCTATGCCTCGGGCAAGAAC
The DNA here is from genome assembly GCA_029762535.1 of Thermoplasmatota archaeon. Classification (GTDB taxonomy): domain Archaea; phylum Thermoplasmatota; class Penumbrarchaeia; order Penumbrarchaeales; family Penumbrarchaeaceae; genus JARVGK01. The sequence goes on along the minus strand of JARVGK010000009.1, from coordinate 55,271 downwards.
GATCGGAAAAGCGATATCGATCTGCTTGTGATCTCATCGACAAGGAAGAGGATCGCCCGCGATACGTTAGGGATCCACGAACCGGAGATCTCGATCGTTCAGATGAGGCCTGACGAATGGGAGAAGCAATCAATGACGAACAGGGCTTTCTACCTTGAGGTCATTTCGGATGGGATCACGCTCCATGGTAAAAGGTTGGTTGCATTATGAGGTTGGAGGATTGTTTCAAGGGTCGTATGTTGAGAAAGGTCGATCCCAACATATCCATGTCGGAAAGATCGATGGAGATGGCAAACCAGAAAATACAGAGGGCCGCTGACCTCAATGAGAGCGGGTTCTTCGACGAATCCGTGGTCGCATCATATGCAGCTATGTTCCAAGCGGCAAGATCGCTTCTTTTCAGTGAGGGGGTCGTCGAAAAGAATCATTATTGTGTAGTTCTCTATCTCATGGAAAAACATAAAGATGATCTGGGACTGGATATGATATCGTGGCTGGATACGTATCGTCTTGAGAGACATCAATGGTTCTACGGTGTAGAATCCCTCGGGACCGATGATGAAGAATCATCGGATGCCTTGGAGAGGGCCAGTTCGTTCATAGAAAGGATCGAGCATTTGATGACGGCCGCATCAATAAAGAAATGATGGGGGATCCCATTATAGCTGGCTATTAGGAGCGATCCTTTACTGATTGGAGTGTGAAGGATCAATGATATACTTTGGATCGTATGAAACGACATGTTATTGTAAGATTTAATAATAGGAAGCATTTTCAACAACTGTTGAAACAACACGGATCCCGAAGGGATCGTTGCCGTGGTCAAGGAATCTCATTCGGATCCGGCGCGGGGATCCCCCTCCTAAGGGGATCTCACCAGCTCCCTCACTCTATCGTCGAGATCGGGATGCGACATATCACCGGCTCCTTGGGATGAAGGGGCGTCTGCTAAGAGAACGAAACAAGGAAAAGGACCATAGGTCAAGGATGCCCTCTGCACAGGGCACCTCATTCAAGTATCCATATCGCATGGTGATGCCTCCACTTCTCCCGGGGCAGGACTTTCAAAGGATCCTTTTTTCCTTCGTAATATGGCCAACCCCAGCGCGGACCCGAGAATGATCAGGAACAGCACCGCCCCGGCAATCAGGAGATACATGCCCGAGAACCCGCCACTCTCCTTCAACTCGATGGATATCTCTTCCCCATGCGGACCTTCTCCCTGAGCGTTCTCGGCCGAAACCCTGTACCAATAAACCCTGCCAGAGTCCAGGTTGGGATCCGTGTAATTCAGCTCGTCACCGCTTATAAAAGCGATCTTACGCCAGGATTCGGAATCCTCCGACCTGTAGATGTGATAGCTCACGATCGGCGATCCTCCGGTGTCCTGGGGAGATCCCCAGCTTATCTCAACCGAGGTCGGGGATAGGGGGTTGATCGACAATCTCGTCGGTGCCGAGGGTTGTCCTAATGGAGTTGCATTTAACACACAGGATCTGGACCCCTCTCCGATATCATTTTCGCAACTCATAGCATACATGTATGTGATCCCGTTCTCAACTGATATGTCTTTGAACGATCCCTGTACATCATCTGTCCTGAGGATCACTGATGCGGAGGAGTTCTCCGTCCATTTGTAGATTCTAACCGTATTGATCGGAAAGCCGCCGTTCACAAGGGGCTCCGACCATTCTATCTCCACAAACCTGTCGCCCGATGTAACTACGACTATTACGGGAGGTGACGGAAGGCCTGCAGGAATCGCGGAGATGAACCCGGTTCCACGTCCCATCCCGAACGCATTGAACGCCTTGACCTGATAGAGATATTCCTTTCCGTTCTCAACGGTCGTATCGTTGAACATGAGGACGTTGGCTCCGACCTCGATCATGGATACCATCGAGGACTCGTTCTTTCCCCGGAGTATCCAGAAGCCAAGGATAGGGGTTCCGCCATCGATCGTTGATGTCTCCCAATTGAGGAGAACGTAACCGTCACCAGCGGTCAGGGTCAGCATCGGTGGCATCCCGGGAACGTCCAACGGCGTACCGTTCAGAGCGATCGAGGGTTCGGATTCCTGAAAATGGTTCTTTACGGTGATAGTGTAATGATAGGTCTTTCCGTTGATCAGGCATTTATCAGTATATGAGAGGTCCGTGAAAGGAACTGACATGATCATCGTCCATTCCGATCCGTCCATGGAGCGATAAATGAGATATTCCTCTATATCTGACCCGCCATTGTCCGACGGCGGAAACCACGACAGGGTTATGGAACCGGGATGGACTTCCAGTATCACGCTGCGGGGGGACGAGGGGCGGCCCATTGGCTCGCAGGTCGCGAAATCGGACAGGGGTCCGAAACCGACCACGTTCCGAGCCTTGATGGTGTAGTTGTAGCTCTTTCCGTTGACGAGGGACGTATCGTTGTATTCCGTATGGTTACCATCCAGCGTTATGAGCTTCTTATCGAGCCCCTCTTCCCTCAAGATCATGTAATCCAGTATCGGGCTCCCACCGTCGTCATCGGGCGGACCCCAGAACAGGTGTGCGAATCGACTACCGCACAAGACATACGGATCAGTCACGCCCGTCGGGATCGTCATGGGAACGGCATGCACGGGATCGCTCGGAGGGGATTCACCGTGATCGTTAAAGGCGGTAGCACGGTAACTGTAGTTCACACCGTTCATTACATTCTCATCGGAATAGTGCAGCAATGAACCATCGATCGATATCTTCAGTGGCTCGGGCTCGCCTGCGGCGATCCTGTAGAGATTGTAACCACGGATGGGGATGCCCTCCCCTCCGGTATAATTCGGATACATCCATGATAGTTCAAGGACCTCGTCTCCCCAAGAAGTGACCCTGAGGTTGCGGGGAGATGTCGGAATCGACACGGGATAGGATGAAACCTCGTCCGAAAACGGACCCTCCCACGCTCGGTTCAGAGCCCTCACGCCGTAATAATAGACATGCCCGTTCTCCACACTCGTGTCGTTATAGGTGAGACACGTGACATTATCCAATCTCATGCTAAGGTTCCCGCCCTGTGATCCCCTCCACACTGAATATTTTATGATCGGTGCCCCTCCGTCGTCGGAAGGGGGATCCCATCTCAGTTCGACAAATGAATCCCCCGACCTGGACTCCAAATTCCGGGGCTTGGACGGAGGAAAGGTCAGGACGAACTTCGTTACAAAGATTTCATAAAAAGTGTAAGATGTATCGAATGACCCTGGTTTGACGGGGAAGTTGCTTGATGAAGTATATCCAAGTATGACAGGTTCTCCGCTTGAGGGATCAACGAATATGTCCAATCCCTTATCATCGCCATTTCCACCGAGGAACGTGGAATAAAGATAATGGCTCGCATTGCTGTCAAGCTTGACATAAACAACCTCTTCTTCGCCCCCTCTTGCCTGTTCCTGGACCACACCTGCCATCGTGGGGAAATCGAATCCGTCTTCATCCGGATCCTTCTCATAGCCTATCAGATGGATATTTGAATCGGGGTCCACGAAAAGAGCGTTCAACACTTCTTCCCCGCTACCTCCGATGAAAGAGGAGAACAAAAGGGCACTACCTTTGGGATCCAAGCACATCACAAAACCGTCGCTGGTCCCATTCAGTGTGGTGCCGAGCGCAGTAAAAGGGACCGGTAAATCGATCGATCCGGTGTTACCGCATGCATACACATTGCCTTGGACATCGACTGCAATGTCGTTCAATTTATCATCGCCGGATCCCCCAAAATAAGTGCAGTAAACGAGCGATCTCTGCTTCATATCGAACTTCAGGATGAAACCCGTCGAACCTCCGCTGTTGCTCGTCAGATAAGCGCCGCTCGTTACATTGAAATCATTTGAATAGGTCGTTCCCCCGATATACGCGTAACCGTTGGCAACGACAATGGAAGATGGATAATCCATGTCCGTTCCCCCAAGATAGGTGGAATAGAGCAAGGTCATAGATGACAGATCCATCTTCACGATTATCATATCATGTTGCAACGGACTTGACAAGGATGCTTGAAAGGCATCGGATGTTACGGGAAAATTGTCAGAATTCGTATTTGATGCAATGTAAATCCTATCTCCTTCATCCAAATAAAGGATCGGACGCGCACCATAGCCTTCAACCCCTGATCCACCCAGGTAAGTCGAATATAATAGTCCGTTTCCGATATTGTTCAATTTCAAGATGAATAGATCATAATAATCAAGAGTATTATCGTAAGCCCCAGCTGTTACCGGGAAATCTTTAGAACCCGTCTTCCCTGTGATGAACGCGCATCCGCTTGAATCTATTTTTATATCGGTTGCAATATCGTAACTCGAACCGCCGATAAAGGTGGAATACTTGATTCCCGGTCCATCTTTATCCAATTTTAAAATAAAAGCATCAATTCCAAAGAGACTATTTTGATAAGCATATTTGAGCGGAAAATCTTGAGAACCAGTATCACCTACGATGTATATGTCCCCTGATCGATCCGTATCCATCCTCGTAGGTTGATCATCTTGTCGCCCTCCAATATATGTTGAGAAGTTCAGTGCATTCACGTTATATTCCGGATCGATCACGACGGATCGGGAATAATCGTAGGGAGCGAGATTGAAACTGTAAACGTTCTCATCGAGGGATAGAGCCACCCCCACGCTTTCTCCGGAATCGTAATTTGCGATCGGTTCCGAATCGATCAGGTCCACCCCAATCGGTGTAGAGATGACCAATGATCCTTCTGAGATATGGACCGATCTCGCTCCATCGATTTTCAACTTTACCTCGTCGGGATCAGCTCCGGGGGAGAGAATTATGTCATACTTGAGCCGACCTCCCCTTTGATGATAGACAATGTCAATACCAGGCCAAACCTCAGCATAGAGGACGCTTCGGTATCCATTCAAATCCGTAGCCCACCTTGACGAGTCATTGCCCAGATAATAATTGTAAATGGTATCTACACGGCCCTCCCCCACTACAAAGGAAGGGGATCCTCCCTCGAACATGATCCCAATATCGCACGAATCTGCCACAGTGCTTCGAGGTCGGTCGAGCTGGGGAGAGGGTCGAGACCTCTCTTGAATCATGACACGTTGGATGATCCCCCCTCTGCATAGAGCAACTTTACCCACATCGGTCGATGTAACAAAGAGTATCTCGGGATCCCATTGGCCCCCGTTCTCGATGAAGGGATCCGATGCTAAAGAGTGTAAAGCGGATGAGATGTCTCCAGGGATCGGTAGGGGGATCTCCCGGGTGATTTCGGGATCGGGATCCCCCGATCCGAATACAGGCATGTTCATGACAAGTAGGAGAACGATCCCCACATGCAATGACCTCGCCTGTCCCATAACGAAATCAATGTAGAGCCCTCATAAAAACGTTGCCGTCCCTTGTGATGAACGGGTCAATGATCATTTCCCCCCTTATCGAACTCATGTAAGATGTTGATGATATCCCGAGTGGAATAGACTTTAAGTTCCTTGATAATTTTAAGAGATCTGTCATTCGACCAGATATCCGCTTTGATGCTCAATGCCAGGGCGATATATTCGGCATCATCGGGATCCGGAGTGATCCTCAATGCCGTGTCCAGGCATTTACTGAAATCATCGTATGGGTGAAAGGTTATTCTTTTTTTAAGGATCTCGATGAACCTGTCGAAATCCTCTCTTTTCCTATCTGTTTTATCGATGATCTCCTCCTTATGCTCGGCAAATTCATCGAGGAGATATTCAGGTGCGAATAGATGGATCGTATCCTTGAACATGAGTTCGGCGGTGACATTATCCTTTATCAGGGCCGCGAACAGGACATTCGCATCCAATACAAGGTCCATCACCGCATCTCCGAATAACGCTTATGAAGCGATCTGTTGACCTCTTTGCCAAGCCTCAAGGCATCCTCTTCGGTCATCCTGCTGTTCTTCTTGTATTCCAACAGGAATTTCAGATCCTCGATCTTTTCCCTGAATGCCTGTCTGGCGACCTCGGACCAGTTGATCTCGGGAAAAAGGTCAAGGTCGTTCTTCATTTCCTTCGGAATGGTGATCGTCATATTGGCCATGTCATTACCTAGTATTACATGTGTTTACACATATTAAAAGATATTCGAAGCATTGTTTGAACGTACCTTCATTCCCGGCGGACCAAGAAGAAATCCATCAGTATCTTGGATGGCCATATTTGAATTGGCCATTTTCAACAACTGTTGAAATAACACGGATCCCGAAGGGATCATTACCATTGTCCCGGGATCTCATTCGGACCCGGTATATCCACTTGATATGGATAGTTTTAATAATAGGAAGCAATTTCAACAACTGTTGAAAAAATGAGAAACGAAGATGTCATTAAGCGGTTGGACGATCTATTCAAAGGGATATCCAACATCCGGATCGCATCATTCGCCCTCATCGGCGGCAGGAGTGCCGACGCTGAGTTGGTACTGAAGATAGCGGACCTTGAAAAAAGGATACTGTTGAAGATCATTAAGACATCACAACTTCAAAGAATAAAATCAATGCTCTTCGACCTCACGAACACCGGAACGGATAACTACGACCATGCCGTGATCGTCGCCCCAATGATCAGCGAGATGGCATCCAAAATGATCAAGGAAGCGGGATTCGGCTATATGGACATGTACGGGAACGCTTTCATTTCATTCGAGAACGTTATTATAGATAAGAGGACGGATAGTTGCCGGAGAATACGGAGAAGGACTCTGAAGAACATCTTCTCAAGGAAGGCATCCAGGATCGTAAGGAAACTGCTATCGGACCCTGATAGGACCTGGAGATTGGAGGATATTTCAAAAGAGGCGAACGTGAGCTTGGGGTTGGCTTCGAACGAGATCGGGCGACTTGCCGAGGAAGGATACGTAGAGGCGAGCAGATCGTCCATACGTCTTGTCAGACCGGCCGAACTCCTCGATGCATGGTCGAGTATCTACAGGATCGAAAGTGAGAATGTGATCGGTTACTTCTGCCCGATCACAGATGTTCAGGATATCTACGATAGGTTAAAGGGGATCCCGGAAACGGATTACGCCTTGACATTGGGATGCGCTGCGGCCCTTGTGGCTCCCATGGTCAGATCGAGCGATTTCAATATATACACCTACTATCCTGAAAAACTCATAAAGGTACTGGAGATGCAAAAAGTGGAATTCGGGGGAAACGTGAATCTGATCATACCTTATGATGAGGGAGCACTTTACGACACAGTATCGATCGAAGGGATATCGGTCGTCTCATACGTCCAATTATATATGGACCTATACCAGTACCCGATGAGAGGCCGGGAACAATCGAAAGCGGTCAGGGAAAGATTCCTGAGGTATTGAACATGATGAGGACATCTTCGCATTATGAATTGGAATTGGTTAACGCGTCGATGTCCGCTCTGGTCGAACTATCTCTCTCCTTGCGTTCCTTCAGGGACAGGATCGTTCTCGTTGGTGGCTGGGCCCCATACTTCCTTTTAGAGGACCATGGCAGGGGTACCATAAAACATGTCGGATCCATCGACATCGACCTGGCAGTGGAACCGGGCAGCGATCCAGACCTGTATCATAACATCGTGGACATCATCGAGTCGAGGGGATACAGGATGAAGAGGGGCAGGACCGGAGAACCGATCCCGTCGAGCTTCATCAGAGATCTTACCTCAGGAGAAAAAGAATACGAGATACAGGTCGATTTTCTGACCACCATGGATCCCGACAGAGAAGGGCATAGAACGAGGGTCGTCGACAGGGACCTGCGGGCCAGGATGATACCGGAATGTGCCCTTGCCTTCAAGTATAATTATTTCAAGAACATCGAGGGAATCCTTCCCGGCGATGGTGAGATAGAGACGGAGATCAGGATGCTGGATATCACCGGCTGCCTTGGGATGAAGGGCCGTCTGCTTGGAGAGCGATACAAGGAAAAGGATGCTTACGACATCTATACGGTGGTAGCGGATTGCATGGATAGTCCAAAAGCTGTGGCAGGGCTTGTAAGAGGACATTTGACGGATCCCATGGTGAGGGACAGCGTCGATATGATCCGGAAGAGGTTCGGGTCCATGAGAGCGGCAGGTACGAATTGGGTGGGGAACTTCATCGAACCTTTCGATACGATCGCTAGGGAAAGGGCCATTGCCCAAGTATATATCACGATGAAAGAATTCATGGACGGATTGTGACTCATTCGGATCCGACGTGGGGATCCCCCTCCTAAGGGGATCTCACCAGCTCCCGCACCCTATCGTCGAGATCGGGATGCGACGACAGGAGCCTTCCCACGATCCCCTTCTCCCCGTCGATCCGAAAGCTACCGTCGATCGCACCCCGGACCTGGTCCGGGGTCACGGATCTCCCGGTCCCGAGCTTGATCATCGTCGATATCGCCTTCTCGAGGCTGCCGCAGGCAGCTAACCCCGCCCTGTCGGCGGAGTACTCCATCGATCTCGAGAGCCTTCCGCGAAGGAAGAGCATTCGGAACAGCAGAAGCGGAAGATAGACCAGGATCGGGACCCTGACCCGGGCATCAAGGATCGTCCTTATGGCGAAATGCCGCAGCTTTATATGCCCAAGCTCATGTCCCATCACGAACGATATCTCGCCCTCGTCCATGGTGTCTATCAAGCCCCGGTTCAGAACGAGCACGGGCGAGATCACACCCCGGGTATAGGCGTTCACCTCTTTCGATCCTGATATGTAGGCTTTCGGGGGATCGATCCCCAGCTTCCCGGACGCCTCCTTCAGCATCCGATCGAGAACGGGATCCTCCTCCAAGGGCCTGGCGGTGTTCCTGAGATGGGAGTTCTCGACAGCGACCATGAACGCGACGAAAAGAAGCCCGATGCCGCCCCATAGACAGCATACGCCCCATGTCAGAGCGCTGAGCATGAGGAACATCACCCCCGCAGCAATGACGGCGATGAACAGATCGGATCGCTCCCTGGGATGCCTCAGCTTGAAGCTCATCATCCCCGAAATCCTCCCGCATGAAGATAACTGTTCCGGAAGAGGGTCCCGGACAAGTATTATTACCAAGCAGAGGGGTCCCTCCCATCGGATGATGAAGAAAAATGACATGATACCCGAAGGCAGGATAAGGGCTCTCAACGATCGTCCCGAAAGAGAGGGCGATCATGTCCTCTACTGGATGCAGGCCTCGCAGAGAGCGCACTGGAACCATGCCCTGGAATATTCCGCGATCGAGGCGAACCGTTCGAACCTGCCCCTGGTCGTCTGCTTCGGGCTGATGGTGGATTTCCCCGAGGCGAATCTGAGACATCTCAAATTCATGGTCGAAGGCCTTGAAGCGGTCAGGTCCTCTCTTAAAAAGCGGGGGATCCCCCTCATCATCCGGAGAGGATCCCCCCCGGATGTCGCCCTCGAGCTCTCGAGCGACGCCTCCATGATCGTATGCGACATGGGCTATCTCAGGATGCAGAGGGAATGGAGGCGATCCCTTGCGCGCAAGGCCGAACTGAAGGTGGTCCAGGTCGAATCCGACGCCGTCGTCCCTGTGGAGGCGGCCTCCGACTCCGAACAGCACGCAGCCTACACGATCCGCCCACGTATTCATAAAAAGCTCTACGAATACCTGATCCCCCTCGAAGAGAGGAGGTTGAAGAACAAATTAAAACGGATTAATGCTGATACTTTGGACCCGTCGGACCCCGAACTCCTGAAGGGCGCCGATGATTCGGTCGCCCCGGTGGAGGGTATCAGGGGCGGAACGCAGGAGGCCATGAAGAGGCTTGAGCGGTTCCTGGATCTCAATATCGACCGATACGGGGATCTCTCGAACGATCCCGCCCTTGACGTTCAGTCGGGCCTTGGCCCCTACCTCCACTTCGGCCAGATCTCCCCTCTTTACATCGCACTGAGGGCGATGGACCGCGGCGGAGAGGGTTCGGAGCGGTTCCTGGAGCAGTTGATAGTTCGCCGGGAACTCTCCCTCAACTTCGCCCATTACAACGACGGATACGACAGCTACTCTTCCATCCCGCAATGGGCAAAAGATTCGCTCGAGGAACACGCTGTTGACATGAGGGAATACCTCTACTCCATCTGCGAACTGGAAAGGGCCAACACCCACGATCCCTACTGGAACGCCGCCCAGACGGAGATGGTCCGGACAGGGAAGATGCACGGATACATGAGGATGTACTGGGCCAAGAAGATACTCGAATGGACCCCCACCCCGCAGGAGGCGCACCGAACGGCGCTCATCCTCAACAACAGATATTTCCTCGACGGAAGGGATCCCAACGGCTACACCGGGGTCGCCTGGTGCTTCGGGAAGCACGATCACCCATGGTCCGAAAGGCCGATCTTCGGCAAGGTCCGATACATGAACGACAAGGGTCTGAGGCGAAAGTTCGATATGGAAGCATATATATCAAGGGTGTCAGGGGGCAACAAATGAACTATCTCTACCTTCTGATCAATTTCCTCGTAATACTCTTCCCGTTCCTGCTCTCCTTCGACAAGAAGGTGGCATTCTACAAGAAGTGGAAGGCGCTGCCCTTCGCCTATATAGCGGTGGGGATCCCCTTTGTGCTGTGGGATATGATCATGACCAAGGAGGGGCACTGGGGCTTCAGCGAGGATTACATCCTGGGGATACATATTCTCTCGATCCCCCTGGAGGAGGCGCTGTTCTTCGTGACGGTCCCGTACGCCTGCATATTCACCTACGAGTGCATAGTGGCATATATCCCCTCAAAGAGGATCCCCTTCCATCCCGCGCCCTACATCCTCCTGGGCCTGTTATCCTTCGTCCTTGCGGCGGTATTCTGGGATCAGGCCTACACCATGTCGGCGTTCGTGTCGCTTGGGATCGTCCTAATAGGGGCTCCGCTTCTTTCCAAGAACATGCTCTCCACGAGCAGCTTCCTGATATTCATCGCCATCACCATGGGGCTCTTCATAGCGGTCAATTACATCCTGACCTCGATCCCGATCGTATGGTACTGGCACGAGGCGATATGGGGCGATGACGGAGCATGGCAGGGGCGATTCATAACGATCCCTTACGAGGACTTCATTTACAATATCGCCATGCTCACAGGATACCTTGCCGTCTATCACCGCTTCAGGGACAGGTGGGGCCTCTGAAGAGGGTCGCAGTTATAGGGACTGGATTGGGCGGTCTGTCCGCCACCCTTGTCCTCACACACAACGGCTATGATGTCACGGTGTTCGAGAGGAACCTCCATCCCGGGGGCAAGGCGGGCAATTTGGAAATAGGGGGTTACCGATTCGATACCGGGCCCTCCATCCTTACGATGCCCTTCGTCATCGACAGGCTGTTCGACTCTGTCGGAGAGAGTAGGGGGGACCATCTGGAGTTCGTGAGGCTCGATCCGATAACCCGATACTTCTTCCCGGACGGGACCGCTCTCGACGCTTTCGCCGACCCGGAAAGGTTCTCCGCAGAGGTGCAGGAGAAGCTGGACGTGCCCGGGGACAGGGTCCGCGCATATCTGAGGAGATGCTCGGAGATATACTCTCTTGCGGGGGACCTCTTCCTCTTCGAGGACCTTGGCCGGTCCCTCTTCAGCCTCAAGGCGTTATGGGGTGTCCTGAACTCCTGGAGGCTGGACCTGTTCAGGACCATGCATCAGGTGAACGATGCAAGGCTCAAGGAGAAGAGGCTGGTGCAGCTCTTCGACAGGTATGCCACCTACAACGGGTCCGATCCCTACCGCATATCCGGGATCTTCAACATGATACAGCACGTCGAATACGATCTGGGCAGCTACGCGGTCAAAGGCGGGATCTTCGCGATCCCCAAGGCGCTGCACAGGCTCTCCGAGGAGAAGGGGGCGAATTTCCGCTTCGGTGAGGAGGTGGAGAGTATCCTCGTGGAGAGGGGCAGGGCGAGAGGCGTCATCACCGGCTCAAAACATGAGCGATTCGACATCGTCCTCTCGAATTCAGACGTGGTCCACACCTACGACAAGCTGCTCGATGATGGATCCTCCAGGACCGCAAGAAGGTATGCGAGAATGGAGCCTTCCGTGTCCGGGGCCGTCTTCTATATCGGGATCCGAAAGGCGTTCGACGATCTGCTCGTCAACAACATATTCTTCTCCCCGGACTACGAAAGGGAGTTCAAGGACATATTCGAAAGGAGGCGCTGTCCCTCCGATCCCACGGTATATGTGAACATCACCTCCAAGGTCGACCCGGAGGACGCTCCGCGGGGCTGTGAGAACTGGTTCGTGTTGGTGAACGCCCCCTGGGACTCGGGACAGGACTGGAGGTCGGAGATGGAAAGGACGCGTTCTTCCGTCATCGAGCGGGTCGGGAAAGCGCTAGGATGCGACCTTACCAAAGAGGTCGAGGTCGTTGGGACCCTCGATCCGTCCGGGATCCAAAAGCGTTATCTAACGAACAAGGGCAGCATATACGGGGTGTCCTCGAACGACAGGAACGCGGCGTTCCTGCGCCAAGGTTCGAGAGCGAGGGGCTACGAACATCTCTATTTCGCCGGGGGATCCGCACATCCGGGCGGGGGTATGCCGCTGGTCATATCCTCCGGGATGATCGCCGCCCGCTCGATCATTAAAAGAGAAAAATAATTATTATTTGATAATACATTCCAGGCATCAAGGGGATTATTATGGCAGGTAAAGAGGTCGTCGTGATCGGAGCGGGCTTCGGAGGGATGGCAGCGGCCGGGCTGCTTGCAAGGAAAGGTTTCGATGTAACGGTCCTTGAGAAGAACTCGCAGCCCGGGGGCAGAGGCCAGGTTTGGAAAAAGGACGGTTTCCTATACGATATGGGTCCCTCGTGGTATCTTATGCCGGAGGTGTTCGAGAGGTTCTTCTCGCACTTCGGAAGAAAGCCGGAGGAGTTGTACACACTTCAGAGGCTCGATCCGCATTATCGGGTGTTCTTCGGCTCGGGGAAGAAAATGGACGTGCTCTCGGACCTAAAGGACAATTACAAACTCTTCGAGAGCATGGAGAAGGGCGGCTCTGACGGTTTGAAGAGATACCTTGAGTCCGCCAGCTACCAGTACAAGGTGGCCATGGAGCAGTTCATATACAAGGAGTACAGGACGATATTCGACTTCATGAACAGGAAGCTCGTCTTCGAGGGGACGAAACTCCACATCTTCGAGAGCCTGGACAGGTACGCCAAACGCTTCATCAAGGACAAGGACCTCAGGAAGATCCTCGAGTACAATATAGTGTTCCTCGGAGGGACGCCGAATGATTCCCCAGCCCTCTACGCGCTGATGTCCCATGTGGATTTCAATCTGGGGGTGTGGTACCCTATGGGCGGCTTCGGCGAACTGGCCAGAGCCTTCATGAACGTCGCCAAGGACGCCGGGGTGAAGTTCGTCTTCGATGCCCCGGCCGAAAGGATACTGGTCGAGAACGGGAAGGCATCCGGAGTGAGGGCCAAAGGGCGTAACTACAGAGCCGATTCCGTCGTAGTCAACGCCGATTACGCATGGGCGGAAATGAATCTTCTGGACGAGAACTCCAGGACGTACAACGAGAGATACTGGAAGAAGAAGGCCATCGCTCCTTCATGTTTGCTGATGTACATTGGCCTGGACAAGCGGATGGAGGGATTGAACCATCACAATCTCTTCCTCTCCTCGAACTGGGACGAACATTTCGACACTATTTTCAAGAGGCCGCGATGGCCGGACGATCCCTCTTATTATGTATGCTGTCCCTCCAAGACCGATCCTAGCGTCGCCCCCGAGGGCTGCGAGAACCTGTTCTTCCTAGTGCCCGTAGCCCCCGGATTGGCCGATGATGAACAGATAAGGGACAAGTATTATGACAAAATCCTCACTCATCTTGAAAAGCTGACAGGCGAGAGAATACGCGAGCACGTCATCGTCAAGCGTATTTTCGCCCACTCGGACTTCACATCCGAGTACAACGCCTACAAGGGAACGGCATTGGGCCTTGCCCACACCCTGATGCAGACGGCCGTTTTCAGGCCGTCCCATTACAGCAAGAAGGTCAAAGGCCTCTATTACACGGGCCACTACACCCACCCGGGGATCGGCGTGCCAATGGTGGTCATAAGCTCGGAGATACTGGCAGAGGAGATAGCGAAAGGATGATCGAGAAGGAGATATACGAGACGTTCAAACGCGGTTCAAAGACCTATTTCTACAACTCGATATTCTTTCCAAGGCCTGTTAAAAGGGATGTGTTCTCTCTCTATTCCTTCGTAAGGCAGGCGGACAACCTGGTGGACTCCATACCGCAGAAGGGCGCGGAGTTCAAATCCTTCTGCGACCGCTACGAAAGGTCTTACAATGGGGAGAATACCGGGGACGTGACCATCGATCATTTCACCGAACTCGCTCATAGAAAGGGGTTCGAGAAGAGCTGGATAGACGGCTTCCTGGAATCCATGTCCATGGACCTGACGAAGAACAGGTACGAGGACATAGGCCAGACCATGATTTACATATACGGATCGGCCGAGGTCATCGGATTGATGATGTCGAGGATACTCGATCTGGACCGATCCTTCGATTCCCATGCGAGGTCCCTGGGTAAGGCCATGCAGTACATCAATTTCATACGCGATATCAACGAGGACGACAAGCTGGGTCGTATATACTTCCCGTTCCATGAATTGGAGGAGCATGGCCTTAGCGACCTCTCCAAGGACAGCGCCTATTCTAACAGGAGGGGGTTCCTCGAGTTCATGCAGGCCCAGGTGGACCGCTACAGGAAGTGGCAGCTGCATGCCGAAGAGGGATATTCCGCGATCCCAAAGATGTACCTCATACCCATATCATCGGCCTCCGACATGTACAACTGGACGGCGGATATTATTAGAAGGGATCCCTTCATCGTTTACAAGAAGAAGGTGAAACCCTCAAAGGCGAGGATATTCCTCAACGTGGCAAGGAAACACGTGGTGCTTTAAATGATCGATGTCAAGGACCTAACGTTCGAAAAGGTCGCCCCCTACATAATATACATTATGTTCTCAGTGGGCTTCCTAGGGCACCTCTTGGAGGCTACCAGGGACCTCATGCTAACGATTACGCCTCCGTTCCTTTTCCTCATGGGCATATTCGTTCTTATACCCACCATCCGCGAGAGGAACTGGAAGGTACTTATCTGGGCTCTCATTATCTATGCGATAACCTTCTCCCTCGAGGTGCTGGGAGTGGAGACGGGAGCCGTGTTCGGGGCCTACGAATACGGTCCGACGCTGGGCCTCTCGCTCTTCGCCGTTCCCGTCGTGATCGGGTTCAATTGGACCCTGGTCATACTCGGCAGCTTGAAGGCCTCCAACCTTCTGACCAAGAAATTGATCCTCGTGTCGCTTCTTTCGGGAGCGGTCGCCTTCCTGTTCGATTACATTTTGGAGCCGGTCGCGATCCACTTTGATTACTGGACATGGGACGTGGGCTATATCCCCCTGCAGAACTACATCGCATGGTTCGTCATAGCCTCTGTAATGGCCCTGTCCTTCGGCCTTCTCAAGCTGAGAACGAAGAACGACCTTCTGATACACTACCTCGCAGCACAGGCGGTCTTCTTCCTCATGATACGGATATTCATAGTTGGACACTGATCATTTTTGTTCGAAAGCTGTTAAATCCTTCGAAGGCCGTCCAATAACTGATATATATGCACATGTCCGATGACCACTCAAGGTGATCTTGTGAAAACGAAACTCATGACCATGTTCGGGATCGTGACGGTCCTGATGTTCCTCGCAGCGCTGCCGGTGGCCCTTGCCACCACTGATCGGGAACCGGTGGAGACCGACGAACCTGAAGAGAACGACGACAGAGGCCTCTCCCTTAGAGAATTCCATGCGTTCATAAACGGAAGAATGGATGATGAGGCGGTAAAGAGGATCTTCAACGTTGCAGACAAGGACGGGGACGGACAGCTCTCAAGAAGGGAGTTCGCTTACGCTATGACGCTTGTCGCCAAATATATAAGGTCCCAGAACCAGAAAGAGAATAACGGACCGGATAAGGACGGGGACGGATCGATCTCCCTCAGGGAGTTCAACGCATTCATTGAGAAGAAGATCGACGATACGGATGTCGTCAAGAGGATCTTCAACGTTGCAGACAAGGACGGGGACGGACAGCTCTCAAGAAGGGAGTTCGCTTACGCCATGACACTTGTCGCCAAATATATAAGGTCACAGAAAGAGGATAAGGACTGCGGACCCGATAAGGACGGGGACGGATCGATCTCCCTCAGGGAGTTCAACGCATTCATTGAGAAGAAGATCGACGACACGGATGTCGTCAAGAGGATCTTCAATGCAGCGGACAAAGATGGAGATGGACAGCTCTCAAGAAGGGAGTTCGCTTACGCAATGACGCTCGTCGCCAAATATATAAGGTCACAGAAAGAGGATAAGGACTGCGGACCCGATAAGGACGGGGACGGATCGATCTCCCTCAGGGAGTTCAACGCATTCATTGAGAAGAAGATCGACGACACTGATGTCGTCAAGAGGATCTTCAACGCTGCAGATAAGGACGGGGACGGGCAGCTCTCAAGAAGGGAGTTCGCTTATGCAATGACGCTCGTCGCCAAATATATAAGGGGGAACGCTTCCGGGGATCGCGATGGAATGAAGGATGACAATGAGGGGGGGGATAACGCCAGGCCCGAGAGGGAGGCCCCTCCAGAGAAGAGGCCGGATCCCCGCCCAGAAATCGGCAACGATGATGTGACCTACGAGCCCGAAGCGGAATTGGTCGAGGAAGAAATGACCCTCGATGAGGTCGATACCCCCGCACAGGAAAAGGGGTCCTCGGGGCTCACAACGGCCACCATGACCGCCATTGCGGCGCTAATATTGATCGCCGTCCTTCTGGGGATCGCATCCTTCGCGACTTACAGGAAAATCAACGACTGATGAAGATAGAAAGACTTGAACGGTGAGAGAATGTCGCCCAAGACGCTGATGGCACTCGCCTGCCTCCTCTTGTTAGCGGGGATCCCCCTGATAACTGGAGAGGGCCTCGCCCAAAGGGATGAACCCTCACCACCCAGGACCCTCTATCTGGAAAGGGACACCTACTATGCTTCCGTCAACTCTTTCTCGAGGACCGAGGGAGCTCCCTGGTTCAAATTCCAGATGAATTCCTTGAACGACCTCGAGGTCCGGGCCGCCTACGGCTTCAACTCCGAGGAGAGGGACGGCTTCGGGATGGGCGTGAGGTTCCTGGCACTCATAGAATACAACGATGCGGGATCGAACGACATGTACGATGAGGACGAGGACCGGGTGGTCTCGTTCTACCCGCTATCGGCCTCCGCCTTAAAGAGCGACTACCTCAGGAAGGCGAACGACTGGAACCGGGTCAAATGGGACCCTTCCGCGAGGATCATCGAGAACGGCAGCTGGGACATCGATTATGCAAGAATGTACGATAGGGCCTTTGGGGCCGGATGGACCCTGGGCCAGCGCATTGGCTCCAAGGACCTCGACGAGGGCGCGGACCACAATCCCTATGCCGAGCGGAGGCTTGGGCGAGAAGAAATGAAGAGGAACATAGATCAATTCACCCAATGGCTCAACGACACAGCATACCCCTCTGAGACCCAGGATTGGCTGAGGGAGGCCGCTGCAAGGGCCTTCGCTTCGGGCTTCTACCGAGGATACGAGGCGGCCTACGATGAGACCGCTCCCGATCGTACGAGGGGAGAGGGCCCTATCAATCCCGAAGAGGGTCCGGATCGATCCAAAGTATCCAACCCGGCCCCCAGGTACAGGCCCCTGAAGATATACCGGAAGGCTAACGGCGATTCGGCTCCCGACATGGTCATCGAGGTCCGGGACAACAACAATATCTTCGGGATAAGGTGCACGATATCCAGCGATATGATCGAGATAGAGAACGGATATCTATCCCCGTCCTCGATGAAGATCGACATACTAATAGACGGGTATCCTTTCGTCGGAAGGGGGACGAAGCTCGCCCTCCTCATGGACATGGGGTCCCATGTCAGTTATTCCGGGAACATAGACTTCAAAAGGATGGACTCCTCCTGGGACCAATCCAACGGACTGGCCTCGGACGAGGAGGAGGTCCGCGTCACAACTGGGAACTTCTCGGGATTCTTCTCATGGGTGAACCACTCCTACGCCGACGGGGATATCCACCCGGTCAAGGCCAGGGTCCTCAACTCCGTTTACGGAAGCTACTGGGACGAAAATGGAGGAAAGAGCACCCAGAACAGAGGGGTTCTCTTCTCCTACCCACGAGCGAGGAGCATCGTCCACGACCCGAAGCTTGGGTTCATAGAGATAGAGGACAACGCCCTATATCCGGGGATCCAACTCCCCGAGCCGGAACGAGGTCTCGTCGGCGAGCCCGCAATCTATTTAATGTCTTTCATAGCTGTTGCGCTGCTGATCGCCGCCACCTGGAGGCGAAAGGCGTTCAGCGTGCGATAATGAAGATCGTCGCCCGGCGCGAGGTGAAGACATGATTGGGATCGAGAACCTGCTCTTTTCAGCATACACCGCTTTGTCCTTCGTCCTGCTGCTCGTAGCCATCCTGGCCTACAGAAGGAGCAGGAGCTCGAAGGTCCTGATCTTGACCGGGGCCTTCCTGCTATTCTTCGTCAAAGGGGCGCTCCTTACCCTCGTGCTGTTTCTAGACCTTATGGGCATGCTCGAGCTGCTCCTCGCGGGGACCGCCATCGACACTATCGCGCTGATGCTCCTTTACGCCTCCACTTTGAGGGTCTAGATGAGCGGCGTTCTCGATGTGGAGACGAGGAGGGCCATATTCGAGGCCATAACCGCCAATCCCGGGCTGCATCTGAGGGAGATATCGAGGAGGCTATCCCTGAAGGCCTCTCTGGTCGAATACCATGCAAGGGCCCTCCTCGACAAGGGCCTCATCGTTGAGGTCCGGCAGGACGGATACAGGAGGTTCTTTCCGGCCGACGGGCCGGGTGAAGGGATGACGGCGTTCTCATCCAGGCACAGGGGCATGCTCCATCTGCTGCGGCAGGTGGTCCCTGTAAGGATCGTCTCACTGCTGCTGGAAAAGGAGATGATGAGCCACAAGCAGCTACTGGAGGAGCTCGATGTGAGCGGGTCCACCCTGTCTTATCACCTTGCCAGATTGAGGGTCTCCGGCATCGTGATGAGATACAGGGACGAGGGCGGCAAGGGCTTCAGGCTGTCCGATCCCAAAGAGATCATGTGGCTGATGATGAGGGGAAAGCTCGAACATGCATCCGTCGTTGACGGGTTCCTCTCCACGTTCGAGGAGTTACACCGCTGAGAGTTCGCGCATCCATTTTTCAGCCAAATCTTAATACGAACCCCACATTTAAGGGGGGGAAGCGGTGATAAAATGGAGCGTTCGATCTGCGACGATCTCATGGAGGACCACATCATCTCATGCGACATCGACGAGATCCTTCAGAAAAAGAATATCGACAATGTCGTTTTCCAGAACACCGATGAGGCCCTCAGACGCGTCATGGGCATCATAAAGGAATCCCGAAAGCAAACTGGACTGACGGGGCTCGTAGGCGATCTCGAATGCGTTATAATAAATACTGAGGAGGAAAGGCAAAAGCCTGCCATTTCCGAACTGATGGGGAATACAGGGCTAAGCCTTTGCGGATCCTTCGTTGAGCCGGATCACAGGACTGCGGTCATGAGAAGGCAGGGATCCGCCGATTTCATTATAAGGAGCAGAAAAGGAGGCGGGAACCCGTTCCTCCCTAACAACATCCATCCTAAAAGCCAGCACCTTCCAAACACGAGGCTGGAGACGTTCGTGTTCGGCGTGAAAGATATCGACAGGTACTTTGAGATACAGAATGGAAGAGGTGTCCATTTCATGACGGAGGATATCGTACGCAAGGACAATTACTCCTTCATCCAGACTGTGCCTTCGAGCTACACGGGCAATTCGATCGGGTTCATACAATGGCATCAGAATAGAGGCGATTACATTTCCTCGGACGATACGGCCCTCGAGTGGTCCTTTGACGAGCCCGACCTACCGGCCATAAGGAAGGTGGGTGGACTGGACCATGCCGCGACCAGGGTACATGCCGAACACCGGGACCCGGCCATAATAGAGTTCATGGAGCTCACGGAATACGACTTCGATTTCGCCATCTACGTCAAGATGATGAACTCCATCACGAACGTCGCCAGGATATCTGGCGGCAGGTATGCTCAGGTCTTCACATCGGGGATCTCCCCCTTCAGGGACCTCTCCTCCTCCGGACCCACCGAGAAGTTCGTATACAATTACGGCAAGAGGGTGCACCATATAGCGTTCGACACGCCTAATATCGAGGATGCCTTCATCGAACTCAAGGAAAGAGCACAGGGATTCCTCATAGACCTCATCGGATCGCCCAAGGAAGGGCTCAAACAGACCTTCACCGTCCCTTCGAAGAACACGCTCCTGGTCAACGAATACATACACAGGTACGGGGACTTCGACGGTTTTTTCACCAGGTCGAACGTAACCCTGCTGACGGAAGCGACGGACCAACAATGATCGTATCCTTCCTAGAACGTTGCCCAAGGCGGTTTCCTTCACATGGACGCAAAACGCTTTTATATCCCCCTAGCGGATGCGATATCGGGCAGGAAGGTCAGCCTACTCTTAGGTGGGCCGATCCTATCCGATGTGTGGTTGGCGGCCCGGCCGAAGGGTTAGCTCGGGCTCTATACATACGGGAGGCTTTGGAATGCCGGTATCGAACATGGGGTCCGGAACATGCCCCGAATGCAGGTCCGAGAACATCAGGGAGGACCAGATCCGGGGAGAGGTCGTATGCGAGGACTGTGGCATGGTCCTTTCCGATTCTGGGATCTCCTCATTAGGCCCCACCATCCTCGAGAGGGGGAGAGGGGCCGAACGCCTTCATACCGAGATATCGCCCGGGGACCGCGACCATTATGGCAGGCCCGTCTCCTTGGCGACCAGGTCCCAGATGTTCAGGATACGCAAATGGCAGAGGAGGATGTCGGGATATAGGTCCCCCCACAGGAACATGCGCTCGGCCCTGGGCGAGATCGATAGGATATGCCAGGTGATGGACCTCACATCGACCGTGAAGGATACGGGACACGATCTCTACATCGATGCCCTCGATAAGGGTTTCACTCTTGGCAGGTCGATGGACCTGCTTTCGGCCGCTATAATCTACTGCTCCTGCAGGATATGCCGACAGCCCAGGACGCTTAACGAGATCGCCTCGGCGACCGGTCTCGACCGAAGGCAGCTGGGACGAATGGAGATGCGCCTTATCAGGGAGCTTTCATTGCAGCTGCCACCTGTGGGGCCGGCGGAATTCGTGGACCGGTTCTGCTCCAGGCTACAGCTATCGGTCGAAACCTCCAGGCGGGCGATGCTCATAATCGAAGATGCCGACGCTGAAAAGAACTTCGCCGGAAAGGACCCCTCAGGGCTCGCCGCCGCGGCCATATATCTGGCCTCGGGCCTGACCGGACAGACAAGGACCCAGTCCGAGGTCGAGGAATACACCGGAATTACCCAGGTCACCATCAGGAAGAGGTGCCGCGAGATCGCCCGGTTCTGCGGGACCTCCCTATCGAGCGGAGCATTTCCTCCTTCATCTCCTTCTTTGTGCGGTAGTCCCTTACGACCATGACCCCCTTCATTGTGATGGGATCGAGCCCGGTCCAGTATATGCATGAGGATAATGACATGGGCGTTGGAGTGAACAGCTGGAACTGCTCTATGTTCCCGAGCCGGTCGGCCTCATATGAGAGCTTACGAACCTTTTGAACATCGTCGCCGGGATGCCCTATCATGAGATAGTATCTCAGGGTCTGTCCCGTCCCCTCGTTCAACCTGTTGAAAAGATCAACGAACTCTCTGAACTTCGAGCCAGGCTTTCGCATCAGGGAAAGGACCTCTGGGTCGATGTGCTCAGGGGCTATCTTGAGCGTCCCGGATATATGATGAGTCGAGATCTCCCTGATGTATTCCTCCGAGCTCAAAGCGATGTCGTACCTTATTCCGCTCCGTACGAAGACCTTCTTGACGCCCGGTACCTCCCTTGCCCGTCTGAGCAGCGATATGGCGCGGGAATGGTCCAATTTCTTGATCGAACCCGGACAACCATATCCCTCCTCCCGGTCCATTCCATACATGTTCGCGGAAGGGCCGCCGAGATCGTCGATGTATCCCTTGAAGTCCGGATGCCTGGTAAGCGATCCGATCTCCGCTATTATCGAATCCTCCGACCGGGATATGACCCTCGGCCCCTGATGAAGTGCGATGGAGCAGAAACCGCATCCGCCGAAGCAGCCCCTGTGGGTCACGACCGAGAACCGCGCCATGGAAAGGGCCGAACGGGGGTTGAGGCGTCTTGAAAAAGGAAGCGAAAAGTAGCGGTCCAGGTCCGATGGCGAGTATCTGGGGTATCTGTATTGCAGCACGTATGTCCCGCCGGTGAACTGCGCGAGGTCCTTATCGTTGCTGAATTCCCTCTGCATCGAACAGAACGCGGCGTTGTCCGCGCTCACATCCTCGAACGATGGGACCTCCGAAAAACCCGGGGGTTTCTCGGCAGATCTAATACATGTCCCCTCGATACCCTCGAAGCCATCATCAGATCCCGCCCTCCCAGCAGCTTCGATGACCTGCTTCTCACCGTTGCCGTAAACGAGAAGGTCCGCCTTCGAATCCAGAAGGATGCTCCTTCTGAGATCGTTATCCCAGTAATCGTAATGAGCGAACCTGCGCAGGGACGCTTCTATGCCCCCTATAACGATCCTGCATCCCTTGAACAGCCTCCTCAGGTCGTTGCAGTAACGGATCACGGCTCTGTCCGGCATCAGTAGAGGATGCCCCTCGGGGAACCGCCTCCTCTTCATGGGTGTGTAGTTCGACAGCATGCTGTCGATGGACCCGGAGGTGACCCCGAAGAATAGCTTTGGTTCTCCGAACGTCTTATAATCCGGGTCTTGCGTCGGTTTCTCGACGATCCCTACCGAATAACCCGCGTCAAGGAGCACACGGCTTATCATCCCGGAGGGAGACAGCGGGTGGTCATCGTGGTATTCGCCTGTGATGAGGACTATGTCCACCGACCTCTTGCTCATCGAACGTTGATATCCCGTCGGAGAGATAACTGTTCGCCATCATATCCTGCAATGGGCCATCCCATTTTTCGCCAGGTACCTCTGGTGATACTCTTCGGCCCTGTAGAAGGGGCCGGCGGGGGCGATCTCCGTCACGATCGGTCTGGCGAAATCATTGCAATGTCCATCGATCGCCTTAAGCGCCTTTTGCTTCTGCGCCTCGTCATGATAGAAGATGGCGGATCGATACTGGTGCCCGACATCGGGGCCTTGCCTGTTCGGCGTGGTCGGGTCATGTATCGAGAAAAGATGGTCCAGAAGGTCCTCGTAAGAGACAACGTTCGGATCGAACATGACCTCGACGGCCTCAGCATGCCCGGTATCCCCCCGGCAAACGTCCCTGTATGTCGGATCCGCCACGTTCCCTCCGGAATATCCCACCTGGGTGGAGATAACTCCAAAAAGGTTCGCGAAGGACTCCTCGACGCCCCAGAAACATCCTGCGGCGAAGGTCGCCCTGGAAAGCCTGATTTTTCCGTCCATGGGAAGATGAGGGGCTCTGATTATTTATCTGTAGTCCTGAACCTTTCAGGCCTTGGGCAGTACGGGAAAGTCTGGCTTCTCACCGTTTAGGACCTTCAATACCTGTTCCGCCACGATCATACCCGCACGGAACTGCCCCTCGACGGTGTTAGCCCCGATATGGGGGGTGAACGAAACGTTATCGAGCGTCATAAGGGGGCTCTCGCCCGGCGGCTCTGTCTCGAACACATCAAGGGCTGCCCCGGCGATCCTGCCCTCCTTCAGGGCGTCATACAGGGCCGCCTCGTCGATCAGCCCGCCCCTGGCACAGTTAATGAGATAGGCGGTCTTCTTCATCTTGGATAGGGCTTCTGCGCCTATCATGTGCCTGTTCTCGGGAGTGTAGTTCGAATGCAACGATATGAAATCAGACCTTGCCATCAGGTCCTCGAAGGGGACAGGTTCTATCCCGCCCTTGCTCAGGGCCTCACCGGATATGCAAGGATCGCACCCTATCACGTGCATCCCCAATGCCCTCGCCCTCTCGGCGGTGGCCTGGCCTATCCTTCCGCATCCGATAAGACCCAGCGTTTTACCATTGAGCTCGATCCCTTTGAGCTGCTTCTTCAGCCATTCGCCCTTCTTGAGGGCGGATGTGGCCCTGGGAACGCTTCTCGCGAGAGAGAACATGTGAGCTATGGCCATCTCAGCGACGGAGACGGTGCTTCCGCTGGGAGCGTTCACAACGACAATGCCCTTCTCAACCGCCGTCCTCACGTCTATGTTGTCGACGCCGATGCCGGCTCTTGCGATGACCTTGAGGTTCGTCCCCTTCTCCAAAGCGTCCGCCCTGACCTTGGTCCTTGACCTGACCATGAGCGCTTCATGATCCCCGATGATCTCGAGCAGCCTCTCAGGGGTCGCCTCGTCCATAACGACCTCGTGTCCGGCGTCCCTGAGCATCTGTACGGCCTCCTTCGCCAATCCGTCAGTAATGAGTATCTTCATCCTTTCACCTCGGGCGAGAGCCGATATGTAAGGCTCGATATTAAGCTATTCCGATGGAGGGGATGCGGGATAATCGCCCGAAACGAACATTATCCCGCAGTTCAGCGTCCATGCGATGACGAACCCTGCGGCGAACCCGGTCAATATCCTGACGATGTTGATCGATTCGTATAGTGTTAGCATCTGCATCGTTCCATCCAGGACCATGGGGGCGATCAGGGCCAGTGCCAGAAGACCGTTGAACCTCCCTCTGTAAACGGCAGCGAACACGGAGCCGAGGACCATCCCTAAGAACAGTGCGATATCCCTCGAACAGACCGGCATGGGGTTCCCGTTGAGGAACAGCGTCCTGTCCTCTATCTGATGGCAGTATACGTCGCCTAGCCTGTATACGCTCCTTGCCAGGGGCAGCCTCATTTCGGCGATATGGTCCTCATGCTCATGACCCCCCACTTTGCCGTCGTTGCTCATCTTTATGGAACCGGGATCCTCCAGAAAGGGTGCCGTTATCACGATGAGGGATATGAACAACATTATCGCAGCGAGTATAAGACCTCCCACGGGCGGCTTTCTGAAATATGACCAGGGCTTGTTGATCATGCGGGCCCCCCGGGATCGAATCGCAGGAATGCGGCAAGGCCGCCCATCCTGCTGAACTTTTTTCCGGCATCGTGATGCGCCGATACTATCATGGTCGACGCTCCGATCTCGCGGGCCGCGTCCATTAGGCGCCTCATCTCCTCATCCCTGAAGAGATCCTCCGAGATGAGTAGGACCTCCACCGCGCCCGAGGAGATCGCCTTCCTTACCTGGTCCGGGCCATACGTGGCCCCGTATCCCCTGGCGATCCTGGCAAAGAGCTCATCGACCATGGAGGACTCCCGGACCACTCTGTTCTCACGAACGACGTCCTGAAGGCTCTCGCCCTTGCTAAGGGCCTCCCTCACACCGGATAGCCCCCCGCTCGATGCCGACAGCAGTATTATCCGGGGAGGCGATACCCTCATCTCCTTCAAGAGATGGTCCCGGACCCTCTCTTTAACGAACGAGGGTCCCAATATGACGATCGGCATACCCTCCATGTACATCGGCCTTACCGTCTCACAGATAGCACCGATCAACGATGACCAACGGTCACCCGAGGGGAACATCTTGCCTCCCGCTCCCGCATTGAGCGTCTCGACCTCCTCGAGGCCGTAATCCCTGAGGCGGAATATGCTACAGTCCGAATCATCCACCGAGATGACTATCATGTTCGGCCTGTCGGAGGCCTTCAGGGCCTCCTCGAGTATCTCCAGAACCGACCCGTTGGGTTCCTTGAAGGCGAGGTCGATGACGGTCCCCGGCTCCACAACCTGAGTGTGATGCCCTTTCACATCGGGCGGACCCTCGACTATCCTGCCCTTTATCCTCAAAGCGTCAGTGAAAGCCTGGAACTCCACCCCCTCCACCTCGATAACGAGATAGACCCGCCTCCGGGGTTGGGAGTCGGACCTGACCATGTCATCCTTCGCCTCGGGCCGTCGGAGGGATTGGCATCCGACCCGATCCCCCTCGCCGATGATCTGTGATAGATAGTACAGGTCGTCCGCCGTATCGATCCTGAGGGATAGGATGTCCGAATCCTCCCGCCTATCAAGGACCCGCACGCTATCGCCCTCCCGTTGCGACGCTCTCTTCTCCCCGTTCCTTCATCCCACCGGAGATATATCTGATGTGGGTCGTGATATCGCCGGAGAGGAAGAACGCCTTCATTCTGTCTATGAGAGGGTCCTCCGACAGGGAGAACAGTTCCGCCCTGAAACGTTTGAGCTCCTTAAGACCTCTGAACCAGTAATCGAAGGTGGATATGTGCCCGTTCCGCGCCCAGAAGAAGGGATCGAACGCGACCCTTATTCGTTCCTCGAATTCCGAGATCTCCTCGATCGTTCTATCCTTATGATACACGATATAGAAGAAGCCGATAGTTTCGAAGCCAAGGGACGAGTGGTCTATGATATTGTTCCTCACGATCAGTTTTCTCTTCTCAAGCTCCTGCCTGATCTTCCCGACCCTTTGCTTGGAGACGTTGAGGACATTTGCGATCTCGCTGTCCTTTCTTATCGGGCTACCAACGAACAAGGGGAGTGTCTGCAGGCTTTGTGGACTGGGCATGTCCATAGTGGTATCGGCAAGCGGTCCCGGGTTCTGTCTTGACATGCCCGTCAAAGGCTCAACGTCGATCCCAAATGAATGTCTTACAACCCCGGATTGGTCCGCGATATTGTGCATAATCTCCTGATCCAGCGGGAAAAGCATCCTCAAACGGTCTTCGTCGTTCTCTTTATAGGTCTTTCCAGATATCGCATCCAGGCCGCTGAGGAAGGACCCCATTGAATCATTGTCCCGGGAGAGGGCTTGTATGTTATATCTCGCCCCGTCCATCATGACCTTGTAGGTGACTCCGTTCTCGATGGATGATCGGTCGATGATCTCTAGAACCTTCCTCGATGCCGTCTTGGGCAGGATCGGGGCGGTATCAACCCCCCTGAAGTTCATCCCAAGGACCTTGGGCAGGGAGACTACCGAGGGGCGAAGAACACCGGCTTTCAAAAGGGCGGTCTTGATGCTTGAGAGGGAGGAAAGCGATATGTTCAGAGAATGAGCTACCTCGTTCATGCTAGCCTTTGGCCATCTGGATAGGGCGTACAACACCCTCAGCTCCCTTTCCCTCAATGTCATTGCACCCCATGCATCGACCGATAGGTAAAAATTATTTTGCCCGATACTCCCTAATAGGTCGCTATGTCCCGAAGGTCCGATGGAATGTGGAGGCCTCTGCCATGTCGTTCGTGGACGGAGGAGCATACTGCCGACATGTGGATCGTTGGTGAATCGGAGGACCCGGCCGAGTTGCTTGGGTCCATGCTCATGTCCCTATACGGCATCATCGCGGGCGGGTTTCATCTCGAAGGGGAGAAGGACGTGGAATTCACGGTCCGCGGGTCCTCCCCGGAGGAAGCTCTGGTCCGTTTCCTATCGGAATGCCTCTACCTTGTAGAGGGAGAGGGGGTGGTCATCACCGACCCCCTGATAGCGGTCGAAGACGATCTCCTCTCGATCTCCCTCTCATCCAAGGGCCAGCTCTTCACCATTGATCCTGGGCATGCGGGTATGGAGGTCAAGGCCATAACTTACCATGAGGTTGGCATCGTAAAAGAGGGCTTGATGTACAAGGCGCGCGTTCTCGTCGATCTCTGAGAAGGGATCAAGGGCCGATATCCGAGGTAAAACCGATAAATACCTGTTCGCTCCTAAAGGGGCAGTTCGCAGTCACAGAGGTTCAAAGGATGGTATTCGACCGCTCTCTTTGCTTCATACCCGCAGGCACCCTTCTCGAGGAGAAGAACATACGCAGCAAGGGAGATGTTATAATCTCGGACAGGTCCCTCATCAGGAGAGGGGTCATAACTGAGGGCAGGGTCTTCATCGGAGAGTTCGCCGAACTCAAGGGGGACATCGTCTCGATCGGCGATGTTCGTCTGGACAAGGGAACTAGGCTCAAGGGCAATGTCACCTCGGATGCGGACATATTCATCGGTGAACGATGTATCGTCCAAGGCACTCTCAACGTAGGCAAAGACCTCGACATAGGCGAAGGCGCGTCCCTTGACCCGGAAGGCATAGAATCCAGGGGTTTCATCAATATCAGGAACCCCATTTCCATGATGATCTATCTCCTGTTATACCTTCTCCAGATGATCAAGGAGGAGGGATCCGAAGAGATCGATAGGTTCCTCTCGGAATTGGACGGTGAAGCTGGAGGGTCCTTTCTTGTGGAGAGGGGCTTCCTCTACTTCCCACGCTCAAGCTCAATAGACCCGGACACCATTCACATACCAGGTGACATGAGGATAGGCCCGGGTTGCACCATCGTGGGCGACCTTGATGTGGAGGGCGGGGTCGATATAGACAAGGCCGTTCAGGTTTTCGGGGACATTACCACCCATGGTGACCTCTATCTGGGAGAGGACGTTGTGGTCAACGGCACGATAAAATGCCAGGGGGACGTGACGATCCATCATGCCGCAAGGATCGGGGGCGATATCAGGGGGAGGAGGGTCGTTGTCACCCCGGATACGATAATCGAGGGACTCATGAAGGGAGAACAGGGTGTGACGGTTCTCAAAGAGGGCCATACAGCTCTTCCGGAGCGTGAGGGCATGGAGGGGATGGTGGACATAGTCAAATCCATAGAGGAATTGGAAGGATGAGCTTTTGGCCATTAAACATTATTACGGTTTTCTTACCAGACTTTTCCATTTAAGCAGCCTTGAGCAGCTGTTTGGGCACCATTTCATTACACAATTCCTAAATTATAAATAACCAATAAGTTATGCTAAAAGCATATCCTCAAGCCCTATGAGGCATGGTAAGGAGGGCCATCATGAAGTTGTCCAAGAACGAGAGGCTCATTCTATGGGGAATGGTCAGGTTCCCGATGCTCAACGACCGTCAGCTTTCTGACAGGATCAACATTCGCATGTCCACGCTCAATGCCATCAAGAACAAGATGAAAAGGACGGGGATCATCCACGACAGGCTGGTGCCTAACATTAACATAATGGACTATGAGGTACTCACGGTCGGATGGACGCCTTTAGATAGAGCGGTGCGGGATGATAAGGACCGGCGATCATTGATAGAACTCTTCAAAAAGCATCCTAACACCTACAGCGCCATGGTGTTCGGGGACACACTTTTCTACATTTCCCTATACCGGGATTATACTCACTATAGGGCCTCTGAACGGGATATCAGGATCTCCCTCAACGAATACGGATTGCTCTCCGGCAACATCCTTCATTCCACGATATATCCGATGTCCCTCTCCCATATGAACAAGAACTTCGATTACACCGACGTTCTGGAGCGCGCGTTCAACATAGAACCGGTCAGCGATCCGGCGGCCTCCGTTACTGAGAGCGAAAAGGCGTTGAACAAGTTCCATCACCTGACGAACAAGGAAAAGCTCATTCTGAAGGGACTGCTCGGGGCTCCCGACATGCCCGACAACAAGATCGCACAGAAGCTCGATACAACCAGACAGGCGGTTGCCCGCCATAAGAAGGAATTGCTCGACCTCGGAGTGATAAAAAAGACGAGGGTGATCGATTACGGCCTCCTTGGCTTCAACATTTTGTGCCTCGTCGAGGCGCATTACGACAGGTTCAAGGAGAGGGAGCTGACCTATCCGAACACCGATCCACTCCATCTGCCAAGCTTCTTCTCGATATACGGCCTGAACGAGACGGTTTCCCTGTCGCTTTTCCATGACTTCACCCAATTCTCCACAGCGCGAGAGGAGTATACGGCCCTTGTCAAGGACCATTTCAAGGTCAGGGGAGAGCCGATGATATTGCTTTTCTCCCCGTCAAAGACGTTCACCATAAAACATCAGGACTATCTCCCCCTTATCGAGGAATATCTCTCTTCATCATGAAGAATAGATTTGGCCATCCCTCTCCTACTGTGAAAGTATATATGGGTCTTGGCTCAGTTCGGTGGATCGCTATCGGTGATACAATGGATGAAGAAAGAACGGTGGAGGATCTCCCAGGGGTCGGTCCGGCCACAGCGGAGAAGCTGAGAGATGCGGGATACGATGACCTTCTATCGATAGCCGTGGCAAGCCCGGCAGCCCTTGTGGAGGCTGCAGAGCTGGGTGAGTCCACTGCGATAAAGATCATCGCCGCCGCCAAGAAGCTCGCGGATATCGGCGGGTTCGTCACAGGGGACATCATAATGGAGGGGCGGATGAACACCAATAAACTCACTTCTGGATCGAGGGCCCTGGACGATCTTATGGGCGGGGGGATCGAGACCTCTGCCATAACGGAGTTCTTCGGAGAATTCGGATCCGGCAAGACCCAGATCATACATCAACTGTGTGTGAACGTGTTTCGCCCGCAGGAGGATGGAGGACTTGGTGGTCACACTGTCTTCATCGATACCGAGAACACCTTTCGCCCAGAGAGGATCGTTCAGATGGCCGAGGCATATGAGCTCGATCCCACGGAAGTGTTGAAGTCCATTCATGTGGCCAGGGCCTTCAATTCTCATCATCAGATGCTGCTGGTCGATAAGGCCAAGGACATCTCCAAGGAGTTTCCGATCAGGCTCATCGTGGTGGATTCGCTAACATCCCATTTCAGGGCTGAATACATCGGAAGGGGGGCATTGGCGGACAGGCAGCAGAAGCTGAACAAACACCTTCACGCTCTCCAGAAGTTCGGGGACCTGAACCAAGCCGTCATAGCCGTTACCAACCAGGTCGCTGCCAAACCAGACGCCTTCTTTGGGGATCCCACAAGGGCAATAGGAGGGCACATACTGGCTCACAAGTCCACGTTCAGGGTCTATCTGAGAAAATCGAAGGGGAACCGCCGTATAGCCAGGTTGATCGATTCCCCGAACCTTCCCGAGGGAGAGGCGGTAATATCCGTATCTGAAGAGGGAATAAGGGATTGAGTAACTATAATTATCCATCAAGTATTACCGCCCCCCATGGAGATCTTCGATATCAAGAAGGGATATGCCAAGAAGATAGAAGGTAAGGGGCTCACCGATCTAATGAAGGACATCTTCGGCAACGCCGAAGCAGAAGGGGATTGGATCTCCTCGAACTACGGTGCAATGCGACCTATCCGGGCGCGGATGGGCTCGGGATCGGAGCTTGTCATAGAGATCGTCACCGTAAAGGTACCGGACGATCAGGTACTTGACACGATGAAGAAGAGGAACCTCTTCCTGGAGGCAGCTACCGGCTTCGATTCCAAGACCCGCCTCAAGAGACTGAAGGAGAAGGCCAAGGGGGGCTCTCTCTAAAAGGAAAGAGCAATATACCCTCTTGCGATATTCCACCCTATCGATCCACTTGCGGATGTGGTCTAGCTCGGTAGGACCGTAGCTTCCCAAGCTACTTGCCCGGGTTCAAATCCCGGCATCCGCACCAATCCCTCTTTGTTGTAGCCTTAATTGACGAAAGGGATTTGAACCCAGATAATCATCTTATCAGCATCCCGGGGTTCCCGGATGTCACGCTAGTGGATTTGACGATATGTGGCATCCGGGACGAGGAAAATCTCTGATTTTCCGCAGTCAAATCCCGGCATTCACACTCTTTTCCTTTCGTCGATCCATAACGTTACGAAAAAGAGCGCTTGAATATGATTTGATACGAAAAATGCCTGATAGGCATTTTCCTGGCCCTTTGGATCTGAATTAGCGTCAATGAGAGGACGATCCAAAGGTCCCGGCATCCGCACCAATCCCTCTTTGTTGTAGCCTTAATTGACGAAAGGGATTTGAACCCACTCAACATCTACTCATCATCCCGGGTTCAGGGGTGATCCCCCCCCAACAGATCGGGATCCTGGTATTCTTGCTTGTGGAAAGGGTTTATTAGGCCTTTAGCCTCATCCCCTGATCAAGGGACGATATTCAAATGAGGATCGCTCTGTATTACGGGACCTTCTACAAGAACAAGGACGGGGTGGCAAGGACCGCCTATCAACTGGTAGAACACCTCCTTTCTCAGGGGCATGAAGTACACCTATGGACGCCAGAGGTCTCGGAGGACACATTGGAGGGAGTGACGTTCCATCATTTCCCTTCGCTGCCAGTTCCCTTGTATCCATCATACAGGTTCGCCCTGCCCAGACACGGTTTCCTGAAGGAAATGGACGAGTTCGATCCCGATGTGATCCATACCTCGACCCCGGACCTTATCGGACTGTTGATCGGAATCCATGCCAATAAGAGGGGAGTTCCCTTGGTGAGCGCTTATCACACGGATTTTCCCTCCTATCTGAAATATTACCACATTTCATTATTTAGTGGTATGCTCTGGTGGTTCCTTCGCTATTTCTATCGAAAATGCTGTGTGGTCCTATGCCCCACGAAGAGGATAATGAGAACATTGGAGGAACACGGGATCAACAACGTCAAGGTATGGTCACGTGGTATTGATACTTACTGTTTCAATCCGTCGAAAAGGAGATCCGACCTGAGGAAGCGATGGAAAGCGGAGGGCAAAGTCGTCGTTCTGTTCACTGGAAGGTTCGTTTATTACAAGGACATAGACGTCGTTATCAAGGTCTATCAAAGGATAATGGAAGGAAGGTTCAAGGAAAGGACGATCTTCGTAATGGTCGGTCACGGTCCTGAAGAAGATGTTCTAAAAAGAGAAATGTCCAAGGCTATCTTTCCAGGATATCTCAACGGCGAGGATCTGTATGCGGCATATGCCAGCGCGGATGTGTTCTTGTTCCCATCCAGGACCGAAACGTTCGGTAACGTGGTGCAGGAGGCCATAGCCTCAGGCTTACCCGCGATCGTATCCGATGTGGGAGGTTGTAGAGAGATCGTGGAAGGATCTGGTTGTGGTATCGTTTGCGAAGGTGGGAACATCCAATCTTTTCATGACGCTCTTGTCACTCTTATAGAGAACGAAAATGATAGGCACCATATGATCGAAAATGGACAATCATACGTTAACGAAAGAACTTGGTTCAATGTGAATCAAGAGATAATGAGGATATATGAGCGTATGGTCCAAAGATGAATAAAAGAAGCAATAATAGGGAGACCCCTATTTTTCCACTGTAAGAAGTGAAATGATGGCCCTTCGGTAGAGAAGGACGATCCTTTCATCAAAACTGAATAATATCGATCGGATCATTATTACAATAATAACTAAAACTTATATTAAAAGATAACGATATATATTTATATGACAAAAATATTAGTATATATAAATATATAAAAGTTTATATTATATAATAATAAGAGAGTATATCGTTAAATCAATTATCGATATATATCGTGTTGATAGAAGTAAAGGTATCCATTGATCGATACAAAGAATGAACGTGGATCCATGAACGTATCGATCCTTCATAACTTTTGATCATTGGATCTCTCTCCAATGGAAATACGGGGGTCTCTCTAAAAAAAGGTTCTTTTTCAATGAAAGTAACATCCGGGTCAATTTCCAGTAAAGGCCCATCGAACTGGGTCAACGATCAAATGATCCCTTTTCTTTTGAGGTCCTTTAGGATCTCGGCTATCACTTTACTTCTCGTTTGAAGCATATCCGATAAGAACTCGAGATCATCGATATCATTCTTTATCAACAATGAATAAACATCCCTTTCAAGAGGGTCTCTCGCAGACTCTACTATGATACTATTCGCCATTTCGAATGCCCTCTCCCTCAATTCAAGTATCTTTCTCCTTCTTTCCTCTAGTTTTGAGAGCTCCTTGTTGATCAAGGAGATATGCCGTCTGAGCGAATATAATCTCCTTTCCTTGACATCATCCTTCATAAGTCCATCGATCGTTCTCCTCATAGATTCGAGAAAGGGATCCGTATATGCCGGGAGAACACCATCGACCTCAGGAAGTATCTCTCCTGTGACGTTTCCACCGAACGATAATCTATTCGACTGTATGTAAAATGGAGCGTCGTCCATCCCCTCACCATATGCATCGAACGAGAAGAGTTTCTCTTCGAAGGTGTTCGGGCCCAGGTCGATACGGACGCTCATTCGCTTCCTAACCACGTACAGGTTCCTTGGAGGCCCTCCTTTATTCGACCTTTCCTCTACGGACCTTATGAAACCCGTCTCCTCGAGTACTCTCATATGCTTCATGAGCGCCTGCTGACTTACGTTCAGCTCTCTCGATAGCTGCAGCGGATAGTTCGTCTCGGTCGAGAGCTTCTTGAGTATCATTCTTCTGATCGGATTGGCAAGGACCGCAAGTATCTGGTCCAGGTCCATTTCGTCATTACGATCGGGCATACATTACAACCATTAGTTGTAATGAAATACCCTTACTTACACTTTATCCTATCCAATGTGTCGGACGAATCGATTAACCTTTTCAACTGGCTGTAGAAATCCTGATCGAAACGCACGAACTTCGAATTCTTTTTTGAGCGCTTGATCAATATGTCATGGTCCCCTTTGATGGACCTGACATGATTGCCATCCACCGCAAGGGCGACAGCCCTTTTCCTGTCGAGGACCTTAAAAGTGACGATGTAGTTGTCGGGGATAACAATAGGCCTTATGTTCTTAAGGAACGGTGATAGAGGAACGATCTCCATAGCCTGGACCTCCGGGTCCAGGATCGCCCCGCCCGCAGACATCGCGTAGCATGTGGATCCCATGGGCGTCGCTATTATCAATCCATCGCCCCTTATCCTTTCCATATATTTCATGTTAATATACATCTCGTAGCTGACCATCTTCGCTGGGGTCTTGGAGACCATAACAACCTCGTTCGCGGCATCTGGAAGGGGTTCAGAATCCACAAGAGTGCTTAGCTTGGACCTTTCCCTTATCGTATAGTTTCCCTTCAAGACGTTATCGATGGCCTTCTTCGCGTTCTCCGGTTGGACCTCGATCAAAAAACCGAAGGACCCGACGTTGATGCCCAGGACCGGCGCATCGAAATCCCTCAGTGTCCTGAGAACCGTCCCGTCCCCCCCGATGGAGATGACGAGGTCCATTCTCATGTCCTGCGGATCGCAAAATTCCACGTTCGCTCCCCTCATCCTGTCCCTGTTACATGATTCCATCACGACCTCTATATCCACACCATCCCTATGGAGACCCGCGATATGGTCCACGAGATATAGCGCGAGGGAATGCGCCTTTTTCTTAGCAGGATGAAATACCAGGCCCCACCTCATCTTCTCAAACCCCCGGCGCATGGATTCATCTGTGAAATAATTTGAAGTATCCGCTCCTTGCTTGAGGCGTCTCCCATTACGATGAGGTCCCTGGACCCAGGGTGGTCCAATGAGGGCATGTAATCGCTCCATGTGCTGCGATGGTCCCCTATCATTATATGGCCTCCTGCTTCCTTGAGTATAAGATAAGCCCCGGCGATGTCCGTGATGCGAGGGATCCTCCAGAAAAGGGCGAAGAGATCTATCGCCCCTTTGGCCACATAGCATACCTCGAGGGATATGGAGCCGAAATATCTCCCCCTGTATGGCCAGGAGAACAAGAGCCTGTTCTCTTCCAGAGAGGCCGGACCCAGGAAGGAGTTGAAGACGGCCATGGCCTCGTCAAGGTTCCGGGTAGATATGGCCTTGTCGTTGTAGTTCGCCCCTTCCCCTTTTACCGCGGTGAAGGACATACCCACTGGGATGTTCATCACAAGGGAGGATGTGATATTATGCAAGGGCCCCTCGCAAAGGGCCAATGAAGTGGAGAAGAGAGGAATGCCGTGTATCGCATTGTATGTCCCGTCGATGGGATCTAGGATGAGGGTCCTTTCGCCCCTGCCGTCGAATGATCCGTCCTCTTCGGAGAGGAGGTTCCAGGGCAGATCGTTCTCCTCGATATGATCGATCGCGCATCTCTCGGCCGCGAGATCGATCTCCCGAGTCATGCTGCCATCGGGTGCGGTGCTTACCACCGCGCCTCCGCCCCCGTCGGGATATCTGTCCATTACCGCATCCCTGATGCGTTCTGCGATCTCCTTTATGATATCCAGATCGTTCACGGGTTTGCTAGATTTCACCGAGATATATACTTTTCTCTCAGTTCATATGTCGGTCGAGGTCTTCTCACTCTGCTCTTCTATCAGGCCTCTTCTGGCAAGGGACCTCAATCTGGCGCTCTCGATCATGGAGAGATCGATCTCAACATCATGCTTTCTCTGGAAGATGTTTCGCTCCATGGGCTCTATTTCCAATCTTGTAACTATAGAAAGCTACCCGGGAAATCCCCCGGTCATCCCCCTCACCTGTGGGCGAAATTCCCCATCACCCCATCCTCTATGTACAGCCTGAAGAACCCAATCCTCTCGAACTGGATGATCGATCTTTCAGCAGCAAGGGGGGCTATCGCCCTCTCGGCGATCCCGTTCCTTTCCTCCCTATCCGGATACCTGAGAGTACACGGGACCCCGTCCTCAGGACACCATTGTATGATCCTCCCTGCCCCTCCTCGCAGTATAGTATGGTCCCCGGGGAAGAGATCCGCTGTGAGAGGATCCTCTGATGTGATCTTTATGTTACAGAGGTCCTTAAGCCTGAGCAACGAACCGACCTGTAGGGACGATGCTTCCTCGGATGGCACCAGCATGCGAAAGCTACCTCCATCCGGTTCGAAACGCATCTCCCTGTAGCCCCTCTCCGGATGGTCCGGATGCAGCGGTGCCCTGGAGACAATCCCCGCGTCGGACCTAACCGTCAGCACGACGGGATCGGCGACGAAGAAGAACCTGTTAGCGATCGGATCTATCAGGGTCCGGTTGTATGATGATAGATTGTCCCATGAGAACTCTATGTCAACGGGCTTTGTGCCCACATCCAGCCAATATCTCCTGAGAGCTTCTGGCTGAATGCCCCTGGCCTCCATCGCCCGAAGGGTCCCAAGTCTGACATCGTCCCAACCCCTCACTCGGCCGGCCTTAAGGTCCTCCTTGATCATGGATTTCTTGAGGTTCGTATCGGGTATCGAAACCAGGCCGTAGTGGTGGAAGTGCGGAGGGGACCACCCCATGTGGTGGAACACGTATTCCTGCCTCAAAGTGTTGTTGAGATGGTCCTTTCCCCTCAGCACATGAGTGCATCCCATCATGTGATCGTCCACGGCGACCGAGAAATTATAAAGAGGATATACTCGGTATCTGTCACCCTTTAGCGGGTGAAGGGCATCCAGCAATCTCATGGCGATGAAATCGCGGACCGCAGGATTACGGTGGGACAGGTCGGTCTTTACCACCAAAGATGCCCCCCCTTCAATGAATTCACCGCCAAGCATCCGGTCCCATCTCTCAAGCTGCTCATCGGGAGAAAGGTCCCGGTGGGGACACGGGGCCTCCTTCAGTTTCAGGCCCCTCCAATCCTCCACCTCGCAGAGGCATATGTAGGCACGTCCCTTCTTCAGGAGCTCACGGGCTACGGCGTAGTAGCTCTCGAATCGATCCGATTGGATGTAGGTCTCATGGACATTCACGTCGAGCCATTGCAGGTCCTCCCGGATCATTCGGTAGGCCTCAGGTTCTATCTTTTCGGGATTGGTGTCCTCGTATCTGAGTATGAAGGACCCGCCATATCTCTTTACGTATTCATCGTTGAGTATCGAGGCCCTGGAATGCCCTATGTGAAGGGGGCCTGAAGGTCCAGGGGCGAACCTCATCCTAACCCCTGAAGGCCCCACGCCGGGGAGTTCGTGCAGTTCGGTGTTCCTGGGACGAGATTCTCTTCTCTCGGGTCCGCCCAAACACTCGATCTCCATCTCCTGCCGGGCGGGATCCATCTCGTTCACTTCCTGAACGATGGATTTGACAATCTCAGAGGTGCCTTTGGGATCGCCTTTCAGTTCCGGGAACGTGCTCATGGCCCTCCCCATCACGCTTCCTATGCTGGCCCTTCCTCCGTGCTCGATAGCGTTCTGCAGCGCGAACACCCTTATACGATCCAACATGGACATCGTTCAGGCGCATTAAGTAAAAATACTTCACCCTTGCGCGTCGCTGATGTCGAATAAGAGACCACATACGATGTCCGCAGCGACAGGTACCGCCCTCTTAACATCCTCGGTCAGGCCCTCACCTATGGATATGTCGTCGGCAACTATACCGACGAAATGGAATCTGGCGCCCTTTAAGGACTGTTTAAACGATCTCAGGACCTCGAGTGCCTCGATCGAGCCCATTCGATGGGCGGACCTCATCCTGGAATCCAGGGAGCGTACGATCCCCTCTCCGGAGAACGATAGGACCTCTCCTGCCAATCCAGCCCCCCTTAAGGAATCGAGTACGACGATGTCACAATAGCCCTCGCCGTAGAGTGAGAGCCGAAGCATGTCCGTCCCCAGATCGATCAGGTCAGCATCGACCCCCCGGTCCTTGAGTTCGATGAGTATCGCCTGCCCGATCCCATCGTCCCTCATGAACGGGTTGCCGATCGAGACTATCAGGGGCCTCATCACTTCACCGTGGTAACATGCACCGAGCATGAGACGCATGGATCGTAGGACCTGACGACGGTCTCTAGCTTCGGGGCGATTATGCTCGGATCGGAGATCCCGCCGTCGACTAGGGACTGCGCCATCCTGCCGACGTCCTTCTCCATCATCGGAAGGAACATCGCTGTCGGAGTGATGACGTCTGCGTTCTTGATCCGTCCCGTACCGTCGATATCGAGAAGGTAGGTCAGGAGGCCTCTCGGGGCCTCCGTGGCCACGGCACCGATGCCCCCCTTTTGGGGATCGTATTTAACGGGCCTCTCATTCTCATCGATCGTTTCTGCCAGCTCGGAAGCAAGATTGTGGGCCAGATCGATGTAGTGGATGAGCTCTACCGCCTGGGCGAAATTGTTTGAGAGAGGATTGGACGGGTCGAGATGGTCCTTGTTCATAATCGATCTCTCCTTTGCCCTGTTCGTAAGCGATCTCTTGTTCAAGGTATATCTGGACAGCGCCCCTGTAGTGAATATCGAAGGTTCGTTCTTCTTTTTGGATCCGCCGGGATCGTACCTGCAGTGCTTGGCGAACGAGTGCTCGACGACATGTTCCAGGATGTGCTTCCTGTAATCCTTCATGGGGAAGGAGGTGTCCGATGATGCATGGATATGGCTGCCGTACATGGTGTACCTTCCATCGTCCGGAGCGATCGCGAGATGAAGTCTAGGTGAATCGAGCTCCTTCCAGTTGGAGAAGTTGATGAGAATATCGGACGCGAGCTCGGATGCGCTCTTGAGGCTCGCGAGCTCATCTTTCAACGCACCCATCTGTGCTTTGCCGGGGATCTTTCCGAACCCTCCGATGAGGAGGTTCTCCTGATGGATGTATCTCGCCCCTATAACGCTCTGTATCCTCGCTCCCACGTCCTTGAGTGCGATCCCGGCCTTCACCGTATCGCTGTAATCGCCTGCCATGGAAAGGGCATCGTGATAGCCGAGAAGATCGGGGAAGGCCAGGAAGAATAGATGCAGCGCGTGGCTCTCTATATAATCGCCGATGTAAAGGAGCTCCCTGAGCCTTTTGGTCTGATCGGAGGGCTCGACTCCCAGCGCTGCTTCGGCCGCCTCGACGGCTGTGATCTTGTGAGCGGCGGCGCAGAAAGAGCATATCCTAGGGAATACCGCCACCGCATCCTCGACCTTCTTTCCGACGGTTATGGCCTCGAAGAACCTCGGTCCCTCGAATATGTTCATCTGGACGGAGGACACTTGTTTGTTCGAGACCATGACCTCTATCCCGGCCTTGCCCTCTATCCTTGCAACATGATCAACCAGTATCGGTCTGCTGATCTTCACCTGTTTCATTATTTCTCACCTCCGTAAGCCTTCTCGACCATCTGTCGCATCCTGCGATCGTGGGATCCGAAGATGGAAAGGCGGTCAAGGACCTCCTCGCGGGTCTTGCCAAGGCGCTTGAACTCCTTCGCAAGGGCATCGAACGACGCGGTATCGTAAGGGGTCGGCCCCCGGCATCCTATGCAGGGGATCCCGAAGCCAATGCAGAGCGCGTTGCAGCCGGATGTGGTGACGGAACCCAGACACATCTCCCCCTTCTCGATTAGTATGCAGGGATTCCCGGCCAGGCGGCATTCATGGCATACGGGTCGCTCCTTCCGTTCCGGGTAGGTTCCGAAGAGGAAGGTCGAGAGGAAGTAGACGATCTCCCGTTCGTCCGGAGGGCATCCCGGGAGGTAATGGTCCACTTTCACATAGTGGTCGATGGGTTTCGCCGCAAGGCCCTCGTAAGCGATCTCCCCATTGCCGTAGACCTTCTCGTACATCTCAGGATAATCCCTTAGTCCCTGATCCCAGCTCTGAACGCCCCCGTGTATTGAACACGCGCCGATGGCAACGAGAACGGTAGCGTCC
This sequence comes from Thermoplasmatota archaeon, assembly GCA_029762535.1. Lineage (GTDB taxonomy): Archaea > Thermoplasmatota > Penumbrarchaeia > Penumbrarchaeales > Penumbrarchaeaceae > JARVGK01. The sequence continues at coordinate 14,756 of JARVGK010000009.1, read as the reverse complement.
TCCCTTATCTGCTTGAGCTCGATCAGGTCCTTCTCCGTGGAAACGGATCCCTCGACGAAGGCGATGTCGACCTTTCCATGAGAGCTTGCGGAGGTCAGCATATGGAAGCTCTTGAAAGTGACGGCTTCGGATATCTGAAGTATCTTCTCGACCGTTGCTATCATGAGCTGGCAGCCGTAACACGACGTCAGGGCATATACGCCCACCACAGGCTTCCTGGTTTCACAGACGCTGCATGTTTCGACCATTCATATCAACCCCGGAGTGGATATCATGTCGTAGTAATCGAATACCGGGCCATCCTTGCACACGTACATCCAGTTGGCCGCCGTGCCGATATTGCAGTGGCCGCATTTACCGACCCCGCACTTCATCCGTCTCTCGACCGTCACGAATATTCGCCTGGGGTCGAACCCCCTTCTCATTAGCTCCTCGAACATCGACTTGTACATGTGCGGCGGCCCACAGAGGGCGACGGCTGTATTGTTCGGATCGACGTTCACCTTGTCCAGATGTGTTGCGGCCCTTCCTTTGAGCCCACCCCATCTCTCGTCCCTAGTGGTGGTTTGAAGAATGGTGATGTTCTCGGCCTCGGCGATGTCCCGCATCGCATCGAGCTCGTGCATGAACAGAAGCTCAGGGCCGGTCTTGGCGGCGTTGATTATTGTGATATTGCCGAACTGCCACCGGTTGTCAAGGGCGTAGAGGAATACTGAACGAAGCGGGGCCATGCCAAGGCCGGCCGCCACGAGCAGCAGGTCCCTGCCCTCGAACTTCTCCATGGGGAACCCGTTCCCGTATGGCCCTCGTATACCAACGGTATCTCCGGGCTTGAGGGAGTGTATCTTCTGTGTGACCCTGCCAGCGTTTCTTATGCACAGCTCGAAGAAGCCTATCCTCATCGATGAGGAGCATATCGATATGGGGACCTCACCGACCCCGGGTTGTGATAGCTCGACGAAGGTGCCGGGTTTGAAACGCCAGTTCATTCCTATCGAGGGATCCTCGAACCTAAAGAGGAAAAGCTTTTCCGTATCGGTCAGAGGATATACCCTCAATACCCTGCATACATGCGTGTCGTAGATGTTCCGGGACTGCATCATCACTCATCCCCCCTTATCTCCATCAGGTTCTTCCTGTAATTGATCCCAGTTGGGCAGAATTGGGTGCATCTCCCACAGCCGACGCAGTAGGAGATCGTCATGGTCTCGCAGTATGCGTTCTTGCACTGGTAGCGGTTCTTGAACCGATCGAGCTTTGTATCCCTGAAATTATGCCCTCCGGCCACGAGCCCGTGCTCCCGGTACTGGCATGAGTCCCAGAACCGGATCCTCTTGCCCCCGTTCCCATCAAGCTCGGGCACGTCCTGGACATCGTAACACCTGCATGTGGGGCATGTCAATGTGCAGTTGCCGCAGCTGATGCATTTTTCACTTTCCCTCTCCCACAGGGGGTGGGAGTCCTGCAGCTCAAGCAGGTAGCGGAGATTATCCCAGTTCTCGTAATGCTGGAACATGGCCTGTTTCTCTCTCTCCTTGCGTGTCATCACCGATATGTCCTCGGCCTTTATGGCCTCGAACAGATGATCGCACGCATCAACGATCTTGTGGCCCATGACGCTTCCAACCCGGATGAGGTATCCGTCATCCAGCTCATGAAGGAATAGATCGAAGCCCCGGTCCGCGAAATCCGCGTCCCTTATGTTACAGAAGCAGTATTCATCCGGCAGGCAGTCTATGCCGATTATTATCCCCTTTTCCCGCCTTCGCTTGTAGTAGGTGTCAGGCTGATCGTCTATGAAGCGGGAGTCCAATACCCTCAGACCTATGATGTCGCAAGGATGCATTCCGAATATGACGAAGGTGCCGGGATCCTCATAGGCATCGATGAGTCGGCAGTCCTTCTTGTCGAACTTGAAGAGGGTCTCGTTCGGGGGGAAGAAATACTTCCTTGGAGGGAGAACGGTCCTGTTGTAATCGAACCTGATGGTATCGACATCGTCCACCTTCTTGTAGTCGAAATTCTTCTCGGAGATACTCACAGGAGCATACAGGATGCCGTATCCCTTCAATTCAATTAGGAATTCCCTTCTTTTTTCATGGGGAAGCTTCAGGTATCGCATACAGCGACCTCCTTATGAGGTGAAGAGGAGGCCATATATTACATTACTGGTCGCCTGAATGACAAAATAAGGACCGGACGTGACACTTTCCGGCGTTTCTATTATGAAACGTCTTAAAATATATGATCATACGGGGATCGCCAACCGGGATCGGACCCATTCGCCATTCCATGCAGGGTGAGAGGAGGCCCCCGCGCGCGTACGCGCGTGCGCGATATATAAATAGTCGAAGATGTTATGCCCCTCAGGCATGCGGATGGGGTGCACCTCGAGGTGTATCTCCTGAGAGGCCTGTCGTCGGAGTGAAGGTCCATGGCATATGATGATAATCAAAGCAAGCATGACGGTTCGGACTATGATTCCGCTTCCATCGAGGTACTGGAAGGACTTGATGGGGTCAGGATGCGCCCGGCCATGTACATCGGTTCCATCGATGAGCACGGATTGCATCATCTCGTTTACGAGGTCGTGGACAATGCTATCGACGAGGCAATGGCCGGATACTGCAGCAACATCGAGGTCATTCTGCGAGAGGACGGTTCCGTCGAGGTGAAAGATGACGGCAGAGGGATCCCCACGGACCCCCACAGCGTTCTGAAGGTATCCGCCCTTGAGGTCGTTATGACCAAGCTTCACGCCGGCGGCAAGTTCAAGAAGGACGCGTACAAGGTCTCAGGCGGGCTTCATGGCGTGGGAGTTTCCGTCGTCAACGCCTTATCACTCTGGCTCGAGGTGTTCGTCGATAGAGGACAGAAGCGTTACATGCAGAGGTATGAGAGGGGCAAACCCGTCGCACCGGTATCCGTCGTAGGGGGTTCCCCGTCTGGCAGCAGGGGTACGGCCGTGAGGTTCATGCCTGACCCGAAGATATTCACTACGACGGAGTTCAAGTTCACGACCCTGTCCACCAGGCTGAGGGAGATGGCATTCCTCAACTCCGGCCTGAGGATCGGATTGACGGAAACGTCGACATCGAAAAAAGAGGAGTTCTTCTTCGAAGGGGGCCTCGTATCCTTCATCAAATGGCTGGATAAGAACAGGACCCCGATACATTCGGAACCTATATCTCTGTCTGGACAGAAAGAGGGGACCTCGCTCGAGCTGGCGATGGAATGGACCGACGGATACGTTGAGAACATTCACAGCTACGCCAACAACATCAACACTATCGATGGTGGGACGCATATGAGCGGTCTCAAGAGCGCCCTCACCCGGGTCCTCAACGATTACGGCAAGAAGGAGGACGTCCTGAAGAAGGACGAGATCCTCAGCGGGGAGGACGTAAGGGAGGGCCTGACCTGCGTCATCTCGGTAAAGATCCCCGAGCCGCAGTTCGAGGGTCAGACAAAGACCAAGCTCGGAAACTCCGAGGTGAAGGGTTACGTCGAGACCATCGTGTCAGAGGGCCTCAAGGAGTATCTGGAGGAGCATCCACGCGAGGCCGAGAAGATCATATTGAAATCTCGACAGGCCGCCCAAGCAAGGGAGGCGGCTAGAAAGGCCAGGGAGCTCACCAGGAGAAAAGGTCTGCTCGAAAGCTCTGGACTGCCGGGGAAGCTGGCCGACTGCCAGAGCAAGGACCCGGCGATATCCGAGCTGTACCTTGTCGAGGGTGATTCCGCCGGCGGTTCCGCCAAGCAGGGCAGGGATCGGGCGTTCCAGGCGATACTTCCCCTGAGAGGGAAGATCCTGAACGTGGAGAAAGCGAGGTTGGACAAGATACTCTCCAACAACGAGATCCGCTCGATGATAACGGCGCTCGGTTGTGGAATAGGGGACGAGTACGATCAAAAGCAGCTGAGGTACCACAAGATCATCATAATGACCGATGCCGACGTGGACGGGGCCCACATTCGGACCCTGCTCCTTACGTTCTTCTACCGATACATGTCGGACATTGTCCTCGGCGGCTTTTTGTTCGTCGCCCAGCCGCCACTGTACAAGCTGAAGAAGGGTAAGCAGGAGTTCTACTGCTTCACGGACAGGAGGAAGGACGAGCTGGTGGCCGAACTGGGCCAGGGCGTGTACGTCCAGAGATACAAGGGCCTGGGCGAGATGAATCCGGAGCAGTTATGGGAGACGACCATGGACCCGGACTCGAGGACCCTGGTCAAGGTGACCGTGGAGGATGCAATTCTGGCCGATGAGATGTTCACGATACTAATGGGCGATCAGGTCCAGCCGAGGAAGGAGTTCATAGAGGAACATGCCCTGGAGGTGACCGAACTTGACGTCTGAGGAAGGGGATTTAACGGATGGCGCTGCCGAGGCCCCCAAGAAAGTGGAGTACATGGGGGTAATAAACAGGGATATAGTCCAGGAGATGAAGGTCTCTTATCTGACCTATTCGATGTCGGTCATAGTGGGCAGGGCGCTTCCGGACGCGAGGGACGGTCTCAAACCGGTACACAGGCGGATCCTTTACGCTATGAACGAGGGAGGCATGACCGCGGGCAAGCCCTACAAGAAATCCGGAAGGATAGTGGGAGATGTCCTCGGTAAATACCATCCCCACGGTGATTCCGCCATCTACGACTCCCTTGTCAGGATGGCCCAGCCCTTTTCGCTTAGATATCCTCTCATAGATGGCCAGGGCAACTTCGGCTCAGTTGACGGAGATCCTGCGGCGGCCATGAGGTACACCGAGTCTAGGACCACCAGGCTCGCTCAGGAGATCATAGAGGACATAGAGAGGGACACCGTGGATTTCGTTCCCAATTACGACGGGTCGATGCAGGAGCCCACAGTTCTGCCCTCGAAGGTGCCAAACCTTCTGATCAACGGGTCCTCAGGCATAGCGGTGGGTATGGCAACGAACATGGCCCCCCATAATCTTAGCGAGATAGTAGAAGGCATGATCGCCCTTATTGGAGATCCGGAGACGGACATCCTCTCTCTAATGGAACACGTCAAGGGTCCGGATTTTCCCACCGGAGGGATCATCTACGGAAACCGGGGGATATATGAGGCATACGAGACGGGAAGGGGAAAGATCACCATACGGGCAAAGGCGGACATCGAGGGGATGGAGGGGGAAAGGCAGAGGATAGTGGTCAGCGAGATCCCCTATCAGGTGAATAAATCCACTATGCTCGAGAAGATCGCGGAGCTGATCAAGGCCAGGGTCATAGAGGGCATCTCTGACATGAGGGACGAGAGCGACAAGGACGGTTTGAGGGTGGTATTCGAACTGCGAAGGGATGCCGTACCTGAGGTCGTGCTGAACCAGCTCTATGCCAACACTGACATGCAGTCCACTTTCGGGATCATCAATCTGGCCCTCGTCAACGGGCAGCCCGTGGTACTTTCCCTGAAGGGATTGATGGAGGTGTTCATCGATCACAGAAGGGTCGTCACACGCAGAAAGGTGAGCCATGATCTGAAGAAGGCCAGGGAGCGCCTTCACATCGTCGAAGGTCTGATCATAGCCTTGGATCGAATAGATGAGGTGATCGCCGCGATCAGGGCCTCGCAGGACCCGGAGACGGCCAGGAATCGTTTGATGGAGGAGTTCGCCCTCACCGAGGTCCAGGCGAAGGCCATACTCGATATGAAGCTTCAGAAGCTGACCTCCATGGAGTCCGAGGCGCTAAGGGCCGAGGGGGAGTGTCTTCGAGTGACGATCGTCGATTTCCTCGATATACTGTCCAATCCAGAGAGGGTCAGCGCTATCATCATAGACGAGCTTAGATACCTCTCCGATAAGTACGGGGATGAGAGAAGGACGGACATAGAGGCTGATGCCGAGGAGATAGACCTCGAGGACCTGATAAAGAAGAGGGACGTGGTCATCCTGACGACCAACACCGGATACATAAAAAGGATGGACCTCGACACCTACCAGACGCAACACAGAGGAGGAAAGGGCCTCAAGGGCATGGCCACGAAGGATGAGGATTACGTCGTGGACCTCTTCATCTGCTCTTCACACGACCATATACTCTTCTTCACTTCGGGGGGGCGCGTCTTCTGGATGAAGGGTTACAATATACCCTCTGGCTCGAGGCAGTCCAAGGGCAAGGCCCTTGTGAACATGCTTCCGCATCTGGAACCCGGAGAGACCATAAGGTCGAGGATAACGGTGTCCGAGTTCGATGCATCCCTCTATCTGGTGTTCGTAACGAGGAACGGCACCATAAAGAGGACCTCACTCGTCAGCTACTCCAGGCCCCGGTCGAAGGGTATCAGGGCCCTACTCCTTGAGGAGGATGACGAGCTAGTGGACACGGCAGTATGCCGGGAAGATGATGAGATCGTCCTCTCGACGGCCCTCGGGATGTCCAATCGCTTCAAGGTCCCGGACGTAAGGTCCATGGGAAGGAGCGCTTACGGCGTCATAGGTATGAGGATGAAGCACGAAGGGGACCGGGTCGTCTCCATGGCGATAATCCCCGGGTCCGAGGGCGAGGAGGCTGTGGACGAGGAGGGGTCGGAGGACGGCTCCGAGGAGTCCGAAGTCTATGAGGAAGGCGATGTATCCCTCGGTCCGATCCTGCTGACCATCACGAGCAAGGGATTCGGAAAGCGCGCGTATGCCTACAGGTACAGGCTCACGAGAAGGGGATCGGCCGGCGTCATAAATATCCCAAAGGATTATCTCGAGGAGACCGGAGAGGTGGTCAAGACCATGAGGGACGACCCCGGATCGGAGATCCTCCTGGGTTCCCAGGAGGGAATGGTCATCAGGACCTCCACCTCCTGCATCAGGCTCGTCAACAGGGTGGGCAAGGGCGTCAAGGTGATGCGCTTGAAGGAGATTGACAGGATATCCGCGGCATCCCTCTTCCGGGAACCTATGGGCGACCAACTGGAAATGGTGGAATGCGAGGTCCCAATAGAGGGGGAGGATGCCCCCGAGAAATGAGGGGTATCACTTCTTCAACAAGGATACGCCGCACTCCGGGCAGAACTTCCAGCTGGGATCCAGCCGGTAGCCGCATAAAGGACAGTGTCTATCGGTCGATGTTTGGGATCCGCATACGGCCTTCTCCCTCTCCCGGGCGAAGTACCTGGCCTCCAATTCGGACGCGGCCTTCTTCTTGGTGTTGTAAGCGGTCCTTTCCTTCGAGAAATCGTGGGACGAGCCAGGGTCCTCCCTTTTCGACGACAGGTTGTTTCCCCCGCAAACAGGGCATAGCATCCGGCCGCCGCAGCCGAACCTGTCGCACGTCCTTACCCCGAAATTGCCCGAGCATACCTCGCAGTACTGGTTCACGTATCTCTTGCAATCGTTGCAGTAGGCAACCAAATCTTCACGCCCCTATATATTCATAAGGTATTCGCTTACTTTCGTTATTGGGGAATTAGAGCGTCTTGACCTTATATTTTTCCCTCTGCTCCATGACGCGCTTCTCGTAATCGGGTCCGAGCGATATTGCCAGCTCTTCGAGCTCCACTAGGTTCCTGACGAAAGCGGCCTTTGAGTCGGTGTCTATCAGCTCCTGGAACTCCTTGTGTTTCTTGTTGTAATCGTAGAAGTAAATGAATCCGCCAAGTGCGACGAGGGAGCCGATGATGGCGAAGAACCAGGAACCGAAGCCCACTTTATCCATCAGCGGGAAGCCGTATTTCCCTTCCAGGGTCTCGAAGATGACCAATAGCTCCCAAACGCCAAGTACTGTGAAGATCGACCCGATCAGGCCGATGGCGAAGGAGAGCGATCTCTTGTTGCGTCTCCAGAACATCTTGAGCTTTCTCTTGAAATCCGCGAAGTTCATCGTGACCCCATACCTCCATTCCAACTTGGTATTTATTGTTTATCTATTTCGGGGCCAACATTTTTCTACATGCAGGCCCATATGAGCCTCCCCTGAGCTTCGAAGACGGCGGTGATCGATGATCCGCCTTGGCAATGTCAGGGGAACATGACGATCGGTGTCTTAAAGGGTCCCTCCTTGACACTTCAGACGTGACGTCATCGGATGATAGGATGGACAACCCAGGCATCGTACACAACCCCCGGCGCGGGTCAGAGGACCGATCTGGCGCAGGCCGCACATGAAGCTCCTTGTTATGTGCCGGGGACAATCATTCTCCAATAACGGTAACGAGCAACTTTCGATCCCTTGGACGGACATCCAGCTCGAGGAACGTGGGCGTTTGCCATCTCCCCAAGTAGAGGTCCTTGTCCCTTACGGGTATGGTGATGTCCGCGCCGATCAAAGCAGCCCTGACATGAGAGTGTCCATTCCCGTCCTTCCAGGCAAGATCGTGACCGTACTCGATGCCTTTTGGGATGATCCTTTCGAGCATTGTGGGAAAATCCCCGAGGAGCCCTGGCTCAAATTCGATGAAGGTGAGGGCTCCAGTGGCCCCCGGGACGAAGCAGTGGAGCGTCCCGATGGTGATCCCCGATCTCCTGGCAACAGACCTGAGGCCCTCCTTGAGATCTATCATATCCCCTTCGTTCTTGGTGCTGATGGGGATCTCCTCGGTATGGACTGCCAACTGGAACCACCTCTGATAGTCGAAGCTTCTTGAGCAATATAATATTAACCATCGGAAGGGGGTCGTGTATCGCCCGAGTTCGGTATCATGCAGAGGAAGACCAGATCCTCATCAGAGACGTTCTCGTATCCGTGAGGCTCGTCGGAAGGTATGTAAATGGCCTCTCCGGGCCCTACAGACGCCCTCTGGTCAGGTGTGAAGGCCTCGCCCCGCCCGCTTAATATGAGGATCTCGTGCTCCCAAGGATGAGCGTGCAGCCCGATCCTACCTCCGGGGGATATAATGAAACGCCTCATGGAGAAGTTGGGAGCTCCCTCCAGGCGGGAGAACAACCACTGCATGGATGTCCCTTCGACCCCTTCCATGGCCACTTTGACGTATGGAACATCCTCGGTCCGCCTGTGGATCATGTCTTTCACATCCCCTTTCCTTCGCCTATGAACCAGTATTCGAAGACATCCTGGGGGATGAGCTTGTACTTGATCGTCAACTGGACCTCGATCTCATCGCCCCTGTCAGTATACATGATCACATGACCAGGCATCGTGGACCTTATGTGCCCTGCGGTGCATCTTATCGATAAATATAGGGTATCGTTCTGGCCGGGATCGGCTTGGCCGGATGCGGGGAAGGTCCAGTTAGGCTGACCATTTCCAAGGACGACGCCCGGATTCGCTTGCAGGTTCATGGTGGTCGTTAAGCTTCCCGTGCTTGAGGTTGCCTGGGTCCTTGCGCTGACGTTCACAGCAGAGCTGTTCAGATCGATGAAAGCATCGAAGGTGTCCGGTTCGTTTACGTACGTCACCCTCCATGCCGGCGGCTCCTCATCATCGGACCAGGTGACGAACACGCTGACCGAATAGACCAGCATTACCTCGCTGCCGTTGTTGGCGATAGGCCAGAACATCGTCTGGCCATCGTTGACCATGACCGGCCCGTCCGTTTCAAGGGTATAGGACTGGTCGGGGAACGTATCTATCCTGGGAATCTCGGGCCCACCCTTCTCGCCCTTTCCGGACAATGCGAGTGCCAAGCCCCCCGCGACGATGACGACCGCCGCTGCGATCGCGATCATTATTATCAAATTCCTGTTCAAGAGGTATCATCTCCTTTTTGCTTACTTGTACTAAGCGCTGTGGGATAATCAATCTTTTCCTTCTTTTTGCGGGTTTTCTCCCGGAGAATGGCGGAGATGGGCTAAAAGGGTCTGTGTCTCCTCCCTAAGCCTCCTGAAGAAGACCTCGTCGTCCCAATATTCGGATAGGTCCGGTCTGCGAACGATCAGCTCACGGGAGATCGCCTCGGGGGAGAACCTTTCGGTGACCCCAATTATAAGGCGCCTGTTCCTCCTCAGCCTTTCATCATATCTCTCGATGATCTCCTCGGCGATCCTCCAGATGCCTGTCCTCCAAGCTATCACCTCCTGTTCGGTGAGGGCTGCCAATCTGGATAGGACCTTCCTTTCCATGACCCTCCTCAGGGGGTGTTCAAGGTCGAACACGTACATCCGAACCATCCTCCGTGCCTATCGATGCGAAGAGCATCGTCGATACGTTATCCGGCCATCGGGCCGGAACTGTGATATGATCACCTGTAGGATTTCTGGCGCATCTTGCGGGCTCCGCGTCCCAGAGGTTTCTTTGGTATGTGTCTACGTGGATCGTTGACCAGCAGAGCCCTATCGTAATGGAGATAGCTCTGCTTGAGATCATCGTCCGCGAAGAACTGGACAAGCCCTCTTGCTATGGCGGTGCGGGACGCGTCCGCCTGTCCCATGAAACCGCCTCCCGATACGGAGACATCTATATCTACGGTCTCGGCTCGGTCCCTGGCAAGGATCAGGGGTTCCATGATCTTCAGCTTGGCGATCTCTGGCGTTACGAGCTCGATAGGTTTCCTGTTGATCCTGATCCTGCCCTTTCCGGACCGGACCGTCGCTCTGGCGATGGCGGTCTTCCTCTTTCCGCTGGTATTGACGACCTTGGCCATGTTCACACCCCCTTGAGATTGACCCCGAGTATGCGGGAGATCTCACCGAGCTCCAAGTAGTACTCAAGTCCCTTGTTCTTTGCGTCCTCGCATGTGTCCATCTTTGAGGACTTGAACTCCGAAGGGACGCCGATATAGACCTTGACCCTTTTCAAGGCATCGCGACCCCGTTGCTGCTGATAGGGGAGCATGCCACGTATGGTCCTCTTGATGATCTTATCGGGCATCCTTGGGTAATGTGGTCCTTTCCTTGGATGGTTGAGCTCCATTCTGTCCAGAAACTGGGTCATCAGCCTCTTCCTGGATCCCGAGACGATACATTTCTCGGCGTTCACGATGGCGATCTCCCGCTTCTCGTCATTGAGCAGGGTTCTCGCGACGCTCGAGGATAGGCGCCCCAATATGAGGCCTGTTGCATCTATTACCTGGGGCATATCATCACCCGATTATCCTCACACCGGTCCCTTTTGGGTTAGCGCTCACGAGCTCCGGTATGGTAAGGACGGATCCGCCGGCCGCGGTGATCTTATCCCTGGCTTGCTTGGAGGCCTTGAAAGTGGCCACTGTGACTGGCATATCGAGATCGCCCGAGCCGAGAAGCTTGCCGGGGATTATGAGGGTATCGCCCTTCTTGACGTGAAGGGCGATCCGGGAGAGATTGACCTCCGCCCAGACCCTGCGCGGCTTCTCGAGCCTTCGCGCGATGTCTCGCCAGATGGGGGCATCGTTCTCACGGGACCATTTCTTCAGGTCCTCGATGAGGAGTATGACGCCCGGGTCGGTTTTTTTTGCCCTGTTCATTCTGACTCCTCCGACATCGTCGAAATCCCTCGATATCGAGGGAGAGGCCCATTAAATCCACATCCTTTAAAAACTTTACCTTGGTTATACCGATGATGAATGGCGAAGATCACTTATCGGGTCCCGCCCTGGATCCACTTATGGAGATGGGATATGAGGGTGTGAGGGCCGCAGTTTCCAGGATAGAGGGCTGGAAGCGATCAGGGATCACGGACCGCAATGTATTGGAGAGGATCGGACCGCGGACCCCTGACGACCCTGCATCCAGGGTGCTCCTCGATATTGCCAAGACAAGGAAGCGGTCCGGAGGCAAATACTCTGATGGGAAGCGCTTGTTCTTCACGGCCGAAGGCCTTAGGTGGGGTACTCCCGAGGTAGCCGCAGAGCATTGTGCAAGCAGATTGTCCGGGCCTTCCGCTGCCGATGTCACATGCGGTCAAGGGGGCCAGGTGCTATCCCTCGCCCGCCACTGCGATAGGGTTCTTGCCGTGGAGATCGACCCTCTTAACGCCTTCATCGCGTCCCTGAACATCGAGGAGCTCTCTCTGGATAACGTCTCACTCGTTCGCGGGGACTGCATGGATCCTGGCATTGCCGGAAAGGTCGAACCCGGCTCATACGTGTTCTCGGACCCTGCCAGGCCGCAAGGCGCTCTGGAGAGGTCCCTTGATGATATAGTCCCCGATCCCCGGAGGATCCTATCGGTTTATTCGGACATATCTCCCGGGTTCTGCTTCGAAGTGCCCCCGTACATGTCCCTCGACCAGGTGGAATTCCCATGCGAGGCGGAATATCTCTCTCTCGATCGGAGGCTTAATCGCCTCAACCTCTACACGGGAGACCTGATGAAGGGCGCCGTATCGGCTGTGGTCCTTCCTGGAGGGTATTCCATAACAGGCGTTTCGCGGCAATTGCCTTTAATGGAAGAGAAGATCGTTTCAGGTGAATATGCATACGAAGCGGACCCCGCGCTGGTCAGGTCCGGTCTATTAAGGGATGCTCTCGAAGAGACCGGGATGGATATCAAGGCGCTATGTCTTGACGGGAGGAGGTGCCTGCTTTTTTCCCGTGAACCGATAGAAGCAGGTTTCTTGGGGATGGCGTATAAGGTGGTTTCGATATGTTCGGAGGATGCCCTATCAAGGGAGTTGAAGGATGCTGGAGCAGGAAAGGTCACTCTGCGCTACAACGTCGATCCGAGCGAATATTGGGAGCGCAGGCTTGAACTGGAGTCGGGCTTGAACGGGGATAAGAAGGTGCACCTGTTCAAAGGGGAACAATGCTTGATCCTCGAACCCTTTGGGGGTAGGATCACTCGATGACGGTTACCATCATGTCGCCGCCCCATCGTGATGTGGATGTCTGGCCAGAATCGTCCACGACGACCAAGGTCACGAAGTAATCACCCGTTGCATTGTAGGTGTGTGACGCATATGGTGTCGCGGATGTGAAGTTCTGTCCGTCACCGAAGTCCCAACGATACTCGACGATGGACCAGTCATCCTCGGATCCGGACCCGTCGAAGCTCACTGTGGCCGCGCCACCGGTTAGTGCGACCTCCTGGTCCTCTCCGGCATCGGCATACGGAGGCGAATCAACCGGTATTGAGCTTCCCTCGGAGAGTGAGACCTTGTAGTATGGAGAGTCCGCCCGGCACATAAGGTTGGTCCATTGGAGGTCCAGGTCGTAGTTGCCCTTGATAGTATGCTCTGTCCCACCCGTAATGATATACGAGCCCGTCTGTGGCCAGTCCCTTTCTATAATGTCGGCATCCCCTTGAGGCTTGGAGAGGGCCCCCTTCAGGTCGTAAGGCATTGGTGCCCTCAAGAGTGATTGCCCGTCCTTGTTCAATGGGGTCACGGTATAATCTACACTGTAAGAATGGGTGGAGAAGGGGGTGTCGTTGATGCCATGCTCCCAAACGACCGAGAGCTTTTCGACGACCTCATATATGGTGAAGGTCACGGAATTGGAGGAACCCCCTACCCTGGCCGTGAAGGTGTAATCCCCGTTTCCCTTGACGAATCGGTTCATGTGGACGTAAGTGTGTCCGATCTCACCGTCGATCTCCACCTTTTCGGTGTGGAGAAGCGTCTGATCCACTGAATATCGTATCTCGAGGGTCAGCGTCCCTTTCGGCTTTCCGAAACCGGAGGAGGAGGCATAGAACGGGATGTAGAGGGTCTCGGGATAATTGTCCTGGTACAGGTCCCCATCCATGCTCCTTCTCTCGATATTGCCCACCAGGGCGGAATCCAAAGATGACCCTGAGTTGATCAGCAGAAGGACCGAGGCGATGAGTAGGATGAGGACGATCATCACCGCTATGGGGACTATGAAGGCCTTCGGGATGCCCTTGTTCCCTGGAGCAACATCGCCGGGTCGCTCTCGATCCCGGCGCCCCTTCCTTTCGAAGGACCTGTCGTAACTCTCCCTTCTTCTATCAGACCCCCTGATCTTTCCATCTCTCGAACGAGATCCTTCCCGGTCCTGTCTCAAGGTCATAGCCCCCTGTTGAAGGGTTAAGGGTGGAGTGTTGTATATAATCCTTGTTGGACGTAAGCGCCCGTTGATCAGAACGATAGAGGATAGGTGGGGGCGCTGGGACCTTTGGACTGTCCAAAGAACAACGATGAACCAAGTCCAAAGGTCCAGGAAAATGAGGCTAAAACAATGAATAATTCTCATTTTTCGTATAGAATTATCTTCGAGCACCGATTTTCGTAGCATTTTCATTTGACGAGAGAAAATGGGTGCGGGTATTGGGATTTGATGTTCGAAAAATCATTTCATGATTTTCCCCATCCCTTGAACTCGGCAATACCTCGTTCTTCGGGAACCCAAGGGTTCAAATCCGTGCCCCCTGGACTTAAATAAAAAAGAGAAGTGGGGGCACTGGGATTTGATGTTCGAAAAATCATTTCATGATTTTCCCCATCCCTTGAACTCGGCAATACCTCGTTCTTCGGGAACCCAAGGGTTCAAATCCGTGCCCCCTGGACTTAAATAAAAAAGAGAAGTGGGGGCACTGGGATATAAACGCCAGAGAAGGTCTGGCCCCTGAAGATTTCGAGGCATTGAGCTATCAGAAGGACATCTTAGTTACAGCGAATCGCCTACGAAAATAGAGGGATCCCATGTTATCCAAAGGGCCCTCTATAACCGATAGGATCCGGGAGCTCCTCCACCGTTCGGAAGGAGAACCCTGGAGCCCGTGGGAGATCGCAAGGATCCTCGAGATCAAGAGGACCACGGCCAAATCCATCCTCCATCGTTTGCGGGTGCGTGGGGAGATCAGCTACTACAGGCGGGGAAGGAGCAGGGATATCCCGGGATTCTATACGTGGTCCCTGGAACTCCAGGAGCGAAACAAGATAGAGGCTCTGGATTCAGGTCC
>JARVGK010000099.1 GCA_029762535.1 Thermoplasmatota archaeon | reverse complement strand
AGAGGACCTACCTCCCTAAGGACCTGTTCTCTCTTGAACGTTTCCGTCGATCCCCTGATCCTTTAATAGGACATTTTGTTATAAAGGGTGGATCCCTCTCTTATTCCGGGAGTAAATGCAGATGCCCGTGGGATCTGATCCTTCCCCACCCCCGAAGGCCTTTTCATCCCTATGTCGGTGAGATGAATGCATTCATGACGCGGGAGATCCCATATTTGGACATAGACATGATCATAGAAACATCCCATAATGAACAATAGCTTTCGCTGGGATCGACAGGCTTTCTTCACCGGATCCTTCATATGGATCCTCCGTTCACACGATCGATCTGTCCCACATCTGGAGGGGTATCTTTCAAGCGGTCCCGGGCTCCTCCGATGTTTGAAGGAGAGAGATATAGAACCTAAGTTTGACAGTTAGCGTCCACTGAACAAAGTGGGATTTTTCCATTTGACAGTTGGGGCTTAAAGCCCCAAATCATTAGGTTTTAGCTTGGTTTAGACCCAAAATAA
>JARVGK010000098.1 GCA_029762535.1 Thermoplasmatota archaeon | reverse complement strand
TTATCGAGCCCGAGTCTGGTCGAAAATCTGACGATTTTCTCCTCAGGAAGCCATCCTGACGGATGCCTCCCTGAAAGCCAAGGTCCGGATTTGAACCGGAGTGTAGTCGCTCTGCAGGCGACCGCGTGACCGCTCCGCCACCTTGGCATGCCGTGTGGCTCTCGTATGGTTGGCATGAGAGCGATATAAAGGTGTGCACTCTGGATTTCGTCTGGGTTCATGCGGTTTGAAAGTGCCGGTATCGGACGTTAGTACTCGCGGACTGAACACGTCGTTACCTTCGTGCGTACATCCCGAGCCTATCAAACGGATCTTCTATCCGTGTCCTCAGGCGAGGTCTCTTTTTAGGTCAGGTTTCAAGCTTAGATGCTTTCAGCTTTTATCCCTTATCGCGTAGCTGCCCGGCATTGCCTTGTCAGACAACCGGTCGACCAGTGGCGACGACGGAAAGTTCCTCTCGTACTATTTCCGTCTTACCCTCAGACCTCTGACACTCCTTATAGATAGTAACC
>JARVGK010000097.1 GCA_029762535.1 Thermoplasmatota archaeon | reverse complement strand
GAAAAGATTTCTGAGGCATCAGTTGAGAGGTTCTCGGGACAGATCCCGGATCAATCATTGGATAGGTGTTTACAATGATTGGTATAACAACGGAAAGTATCATTCTGTGATAGGTTGTGTTCCAGAAGATCGGTATTCTGGACAGGTTGATGGTAACTGGTATGCAAAGTTGGTGAAAGCTTTAAAACTTGAGAACGTGCTTATTGTCTGAAAGGGTGACATATCTCCTTAGGTTCTACACCAACTCATTCAGGCATGATTTGAAAGGTTTTGAATAATTCGAATCATCATAACCAATGCCCCAGATCGTTCCGGTCCAGTAAAATAGCTCATTGAATGATTCTCCAGAATATATATGATCCAATGACAACATCAGTTCTTCGACCGATCGAGCTTTTGATAGATCGACCATGTATCTTTCATTGCCATATTCCATCATATGCGTGTGAGCATCGTAAAGTCCAGGTAACAACCTTCGTTCAAGACATTCGATCTTTTCATAATTCCCGGAATG
>JARVGK010000096.1 GCA_029762535.1 Thermoplasmatota archaeon | reverse complement strand
TTAAATTAGCTCCGTAACTTCGGGAGAAGGAGTGCCTGCTGTGAAGACAGCAGGTCGCAGTGACAAGAGAGCTCTAACTGTCTAATATCAACATAGGAGATCGCAAACCCGTAAGGGCTAGTACGATCTCTGAATCCTGCTCAGTGCAGGTACCTGAAACCCCGGTTCAACGGGACGAAGGGCCTGTAAACAGCGGGGGTAACTATGACCCTCTTAAGGTAGCGTAGTACCTTGTCGCTTAATTGGCGACTTGCATGAATGGATCAATGAGAGCTCTACTGTCCCTAGCCAGAGTCCGGTGAAGCTTACTTTCTAGTGCACAGTCTAGAGACCTCTAGGGGGAAGTGAAGACCCCGTGGAGCTTTACTGCAGCCTGTCGTTGGGTTGTGATTTTGGATGTACAGTGTAGGTAGGAGACATCGAAGTCGGTGCGCCAGCATCGATGGAGTCGCCGTTGGGACACTACCCTTCTGAAATTACGGCCCTAACTCCGAGAGGAGGACCCCGATAGGTGG
>JARVGK010000095.1 GCA_029762535.1 Thermoplasmatota archaeon | reverse complement strand
CGGCCCCATCCACATCGTTATCAATAAGACCAACGTTTTTCACCACACCCCCGCTACCGATAATACCAAACAATCCCACGTGATCTGTGGAAGGTCTGTTGATGCACAATCCGGTTATAGTGAATTTGCACCCGTCAAAGGTGCCGGTGAAACTTTTTACAAACGTCCCCACCGGATCGAACCCCGCCCCTGAGTTCCAATTGATCGTATCGGAGGCGTCAATGACGTTTCTCAATTTATAGTGAGCGCTCAGGTTCGCGCTCATGTTCTGGAGATCCCACACATCTTCAATTATATAGGGATCGCTCACGGTCCCCGATCCCCCACCGAAGGATCCGTTCATCGCATCCGCAACGATAGATCCTTTCAATGGGATCGCTGATAGGACCATGGCCAAAATGAAAAAGAACGTTGCTATACCTTTTTTATTCATCCTTGTTCACCCCCATCAGAATTGATAACCATCTCGATCGTTCCTTCAGAACCTGTCACAGGAGGGATCCCCTCCTCTAACGGTGGGGAGGATCCCTC
>JARVGK010000094.1 GCA_029762535.1 Thermoplasmatota archaeon | reverse complement strand
TGATGATGAAGATGATCTTTGGGAGGTGAAGGAATGAAGAATGTTAGGATAGCGTTGTCCATGTGCGCATTACTGATCCCTGATCAACGAGATCATATATAGAAGGGTAAAGTCGAGCATTATCTATGATTTTTCTCCATCCGTCCAATTCATGAGCGTTGTTGTCATGGTCAATGACGGGAAAGGCGGGATCGAATACTAATAGACTATGCTGGTCAATTTCATACCAGGGACATAGAGCCCCCTGGCATCGAAATGTCGTTTTCCACCCCAAAGAATCCGAACGTTGCATGACAATTGCACCATGTCCAGAAGGCCGCCGCCGATCAGATCGTCTATGCCGTCTTCATCAATATCGATGACCTTGATGAACCTTGATATCTGCGCATCGGTGGGTTTAATTATCCCAATGAAGTATCGAAAAACCGTAGTTATAAATGGGTCCTCGGACGAGTTCGCAAATATCGTGGTGTGGTTGATAGCGCTCCTGCCGATCTGACCCATGTGAAAATCATCGATCTTGACAGATATCC
>JARVGK010000093.1:301-558 GCA_029762535.1 Thermoplasmatota archaeon | reverse complement strand
AGGATCTTGCGGATCCCTCCCGAGGCGTTATATGCTCGATGGGATGGAACCAGACATTCGATCCTGACAATTTCAACATCACCCGGAGCCTGGAGGATCCCACGGCGGATCTGGATTCGGACGGCATAGTAGATTACATCGAAGCATACAACAAGGAAGTGGAGAACCTTTCAGGAACGGGACAGTATCCCGTTTTGTTTCAAGATCAATAAGGTCAAAAAAAATGGAGGTATGGATAATGAAAAAAGCAACGATCT
>JARVGK010000093.1:0-291 GCA_029762535.1 Thermoplasmatota archaeon | reverse complement strand
AATGACGGCAAGGTCAGCTTTGTGGAAGCCTACTGGAAAGAGGTAGACAATCTTTCGGGAACGGGACAGGATCCCGTTTTGTTTGAAGGTCAATAAAGTATAGAAAACATGGAGGTATGGAAAATGAAAAAAGCAACGATCTATCTGGCCGTAATAGGAATAGCAGTCTGCTTCATTGTTGCACCAGTAGGGAAATCTACTCTCACATTGGGTGCAACTATTGATCCACCGACCCCGACTACGGATGAAAATTTTGGGCTTGCTATTGAATACCTGTACGATTCCCAATAT
>JARVGK010000092.1 GCA_029762535.1 Thermoplasmatota archaeon | reverse complement strand
ATCCGCCTTCCTCTTTCCGAGAAAAAATAATATGGAGACCCCCACGATCAAAAGTATCAACAACAGGATTGGAAGGACAACGAACAGGATCGATACAGGCCCTTCCTCTCTTCTCATCGGTGTCTCCTCCAAATCAAGGTTGGTCTCGTCCATCGCTGATACCGTACCTTTCCCGATGATGGTCCGATACCCTTCCTTGGAGATCCTCCAGCTGAAAGCGCCATGAGGGATCTCGATAAAGAACGTTCCATCGGAACCTGTGGTCACATCATATCTCCCCGCATCCGATGCGGTGATCTCCACCCCCGCCCCTTCAACGGGATCCCCATTCTCGTCAAGGACGATCCCCTTGACGATCCCGGTATCGATCACCGTTATCGTAAAGTTATCGAACGCTGCGTTCGCGGAAGCATCGACCACGGTCAAAACCACCACGTAGGTCCCGGCATTGGGGAAGATGAACTCGACCACCTCCCCTTTGATGGTTTGGTTCCCCCAGTCGTATTCGACCGTCCATGTATAGGAGGCGATGCCATTATTGTCCGAAGAGAGGGAACCATCGA
>JARVGK010000091.1 GCA_029762535.1 Thermoplasmatota archaeon | reverse complement strand
AACTTCCACTGTTGCAGTTGCCCAGTTGCCTGCGACATCCACTACGGTCAGTGCGACTATGAACAACCCAGGATTGTTGAAAATATATTCCGGTGTTGGTCCGTATAGAGTTATCGATTTCCCGTCTATGAATGTCCACGTAAAATTGACGATCCCTACGTTGTCGTAACTTCCGATCCCATCGAATATGACAGTGCTCCCTTCATCTACGATCTGATCAGATCCCGCATAAGCTATCGGTCTGGTGATATCCTTAACAGTAACAGTCATCGTATCCGTTGCCCAATTGCCTGCGGCATCCGATACATTTAACCTTACGTTATATATTCCAGGAACAGTGAATATGTAGGTAGGCGTTTGGCCGAATATGTTATTATTCTCGATACCGTCGTTGAATGTCCATGTCCAGTTCGCGATCCCTACATTATCTGTACTCCCACTTCCGTCAAATACAACATTATTTCCCTCATCAATCATTTGATCTGGACCTGCATCCGCCACCGGAGAGGTAATGTCCAAAACGGTGACGTTCATTGTATCGGTAAACCAGTTCTCTGCCACATCGGTAA
>JARVGK010000090.1 GCA_029762535.1 Thermoplasmatota archaeon | reverse complement strand
AAGGATCGTTGCCAAGGAAGAAATTGTACCTCGTATCCACCGGATCCACGCCTTCAACCCTCTCTCCGGATCCGCCCTCGAAGAGTACCTTGACAAGACATGAATCCTTCACTATGACCTCGGGCCTTGGGAAGGGATCATACCTGTCATTGTTCTCCACCATCTCCCTCAGGACTATCAGATGGTATATGCCGTCCCTTGCAATTGCCATCTTCCCGTAGCTGGTTTCGGCAACGAACAGGATCGATGGATCCCACTGGCCCTTGTTCTCTATGAAAGGTACACTTCTCATATCAAAAGATATCGATAGATCGGCGAATGTCGTGAAATGATCTTCATTCTCTCCGGCTACGGTCACTATGGGTAGGGAGATCAACAATATCAATGTCATTTGAATGGTTACTGTTCTTTTACTAAGCCTCATGAAGTCCCACCAGAATGTTATACCTACTCTTGTCATTTACTATAAATAAATTATCTTTTGTTGTTATAGGAATGGAATGTATAGAACACTGAAGTGATGATTTGATCGGATCACTTGTATTCTTTGAAAAATTAGAAGCACTATGAT
>JARVGK010000008.1 GCA_029762535.1 Thermoplasmatota archaeon | reverse complement strand
ATAAAGAAGGCGGGTGTCAAGGTATCCCCTCCTCCATCCGAGGAGCCCAGGCCTGCTCCTTCTCCCGAGGTCAAGGAGGAGCCTCGTGCTCCTTCCCCCAAGGCACCCGAGCCACGAGCCCCCGCCCCCAAGCGAGTGAGGCGCGGTTCATCCGTGTCCTCTCCCGGTGCTGTTCCGACCCCGGAGGAGCTGATGAGGACGGAGTCCCTTCCTGGTTCCGAGTCCTCTGGAGATAGCATGACGACGTGTGATCTTTGCGGCTCGTCTATCGACGTTCCTTCGGGCGCGTCTCAGGTGGAGTGTCCTCTCTGCGGTGAGAGGAAGTCCCTGTGATGTGCCGGCCAGTGTAGGTATCGGGCAGTGCATCCCCCGGGATCAGACCCGGGGGATGTTTATCTTTTATTCGAACGTATGCGATAAGCTATATCTTCATTACAGCCTTCACGATCTTGAGCGCCCTTCTCGTTTCAAGGACATCATGGACCCTGACTATGCTCGCCCCGTTCATGACCGCAATGACAGCGGCGGCAATGGAGCCTTCGAGCCTATTATGGACATCCAGGTCCAGGACCTGCCCGATGAAGGATTTCCTGGACGCACCGATCATTATGGGTAAGCCCAATCGTTTCATTTGTGATAGATCCCTTAAGATTGCGAGGTTGTCTTCCGTTCTCTTACCGAAGCCTATGCCGGGATCAATGATCAAGCGCTCCTTTTCGATTCCATGATCGCATAGGTCCAAAACGCGTTGAGAAAGATAATCGCCAACCTCCTGAACAACATTGTCATAATAGGGATCCACCTGCATGTCCTGCGGTGTCCCTTTCATGTGCATCACGACGGCGCTTGGTCCCAGTTCCGCTACAAGCCGGGCCATTCCAGAACCCTTGAGGCCGTTGACGTCGTTTACGATACAGGCGCCTGCTTCCACACATGCGCGAGCTATCTTCTCATGTCTGGTATCGATGGATATCGGGACCTCAAGGGATGAGGCGAGTTCCTCAACTACAGGAAAGACCCTTGCCAACTCCTCCTCCCGGGTGACAGGCCTGGCGAATGGCCTTGTGGATTCTCCTCCCACATCGATGATATCGGCTCCATGTTCGACCATCTCTCGCGCTCTGGATATTGCATCCTCCGCTGTAGTGAACATGCCTCCATCGTAGAACGAGTCGGGTGTCACGTTCAATATGCCCATGATCAGGGGAGGGCCCAGGTCCTCGAACCTTCTCTTGGGTTTCTCAAGGCCCGAGTTCTTTAGAGGCAGCGTCGATATGTTCATTTTCATTGCTACCATACCTCCCGTTGGGACATTTGGGGTTGATACACTTGTTGTATGGCGGACCCTTCCTTCTGTACAGGGTTATGATGGGGGACCTGCATATCTCGCATCTGTCCATGGTGAACGTCACCTTTCCCCTCTGCGGTAGGGGAAAGCTTCTGGAGCAGCCGGGATATTTGGAGCAGCGGACGTATCTCTTTCCCCAACGGGATTTGACAAGATGCATGTTATTATCGCATCTTGGGCACTTCCCCGCGATGTTCTGCTCCATAAGCGCATCGTTTATCTCCTTGCCGATCGCCTCCCTGTTGCGCTTTAGTTGAGGCATCAGGTCCCTGAGCATCGACCTGGATTCCTCGACCACATCCTGGAACTCTCTGTTCCCGCTCGCTATCAGGTCCATATCAGATTCGAGCCGGGCAGTCATATCAGGTTTCGTTATGGTCGATGCATGCCTTTCGAGGGAGAGTATCAAGGCTTCGCCGGAAAGAGTTGGTCTGGGAGGCGAGTCCTCGATGAACCTGCGGTCGTAGAGCTTTTGAATTATCTCATGCCTGGTGGATTTGGTTCCGAGGCCAAGCCTCTCCATCTCCTGGATCAGTGAGCCTTGGCTGTATCTTTTTGGAGGCTTCGTCTCCTTGGAGAGCAGCCTCACCTCGACCACGTCCACTTTATCCCCCGGTCCAAGATCAGGAAGCGCTGTCTCATTCACTTTCGAGTAGTGATAGATGTTCCTCCACCCGGGGTATATGACAGTGATCCCGGAGGCGGTGAACGGTTCGGAACGGATATCTATCTTCAGGGACCTGACCAGGACCCTTGCCGGATCGTGGAGCGTGGCCAGGAACCTTCTGACGATGAGGTCGTAGACCTTGAATCGATCCCCCGAGAGCTGGCCCAATTCAGCGTATTCCGTTGGGTATATTGGAGGATGGTCAGTGGTCTCCTTATCTCCCCTTGATGGGACCAATCTCACCTTGCTGAGTATATATTCCGCTTCCTTTGAATAAGGTCCGCGGTTCAGCGTTCGTACGCAGTCCCTGAGGTCGAGCGTTGGTGGATATACAGTGTTATCTGTCCTGGGATATGATATGTAACCGTTGGTGTAGAGGTCCTCGGCGATGGACATTATCCTTGCCGCGGAAAGGCCGAGGTTATTGGCCGCCTTTATGAAGGAAGTCGTATTGAACGGAGGCGGGACCTTGTCTATTCGCTCCCTCTCTGAAACGTCCACGATGAGGGCGGATCGCGCGTCAGCGATCCTTGAATGTACATCCAGGGCAAGCTGTTCATCATGGATGTCCCTCGCCCCATGTGCGGATGTGAAGGTCATCTCCCTGTGAAGGTCCGCCTCTATGTTCCAGTAAGGCTCAGGAACGAAGGATTTGATGTCCTTCTCCTTATCGACTATAAGAGCGAGTGTGGGGCTTTGGACCCGTCCAACGGATAGGAACTCGTGACCTACCCGATTGGATGCGAGGGATATGAATCTGGTAAGTGAAGCCCCCCATGTCAGATCTATGATCTGCCTAGCCTCAGCTGAATTGGCAAGGTTTCGGTCGATATCGTGCATCTTCGAGAACGATGCCATAACCTCCTCCTTGGTGAGAGAAGAGAACTTTACCCGGATGAGCTTCTTTTCCCCCTCTCCGGATATCGCATGAGTGATCGCCTCGAGTCCTATAAGCTCCCCTTCCCTATCGTAATCCGTAGCCATGTATATGACGTCCGCCTCGCTGACCAGAGACTTAAGTGTGCTGGCAATGGACCTCTCCGAGACCACCTTTATTGGTTCGACCTCCGTCAGGTCCGCAGGGTCCGTTCCGGACCAGTCCTTGAATTTTTTCGGGTAGTCGAGATTGAGGATATGTCCTCTCAGACCGATCGCGCATGCTGGAGCGTTCTTCCAGCGAAATTTATAGATGCTGACCTTTCCTCTCCTTTCCTTGCTGGCGGTATCACCCGAGAGGATCCCGGCGATCCTTTTTGCGGCGTCATCCTTTTCGCATACTATAAGTTTCATCTCTAGCACGACAGGCGGCTGATTAAAGGTCCTCGTATTAAATTGTTCGTGTCATATCCTGTCGTATTCGCTGATTATCTGTTCGATTTTTGATAGCTTGATCAGGCCTTTGGACATCGGATGCCTCCATGAAAGGGGGCGTTTGAAGAATGGTCTGGGTATGTATATTGCCTTGATACTCGCTTCGAGTGCCGGGGCGATGTCGTTCCTGAACGAATTCCCTACCATATAGCATTCTGAAAGGTCCGTATCCCCGCATATACTCAGAAAAATCTCAGGTGTCTTCTTGCGGACCATGATCGTATTGCCCTCATGGAACCATCGCCGCATTCCAAGCCGGTCGAGCTTTTTCCATTTCCTCCTCTCGTCAAGAACGATGTTGAGTGTTAGCATGTAGAGGCGGTCGCCCTTTGAAGATAGGTGGTCAAGGACCCGTTCGGCTCCAGGAAGCAATCCACCGATAGGTTTTATAAGAGGAATGTCCAGATGGATCGCCCAGGTGTTGAACAAGGAATAACCCGCCAACGTATCGTCGAAATCGAAGATGAAAGTCCTCATCAGGATCCCACTCGATGTGGATATGTCAAGATAGTATCTCTCCCAGCTTGTTCGTTTCCACTCCCAGTTTGATCTCCTGAGAGATCCTTCTTCCCGTGGACAGGCCAGGCTCAATAAGGTCGGCATATGGGGATCCGGTGATGAATGGATTGGTCCCGGCAACTATTCGCGCCGAGATCTCGAAAACGACGATCTCCAGTTTGTCCGTTACAACGCTCTCAAGGCAGAACGGTCCGATCATCCCTCCAAAGAGCTCATAAGAGGTCCTCACAGCGCTCTCAGCAAGCTTAAAGGCTCTTGGAAGCAATGATTCGCGCAGGACCACTGGAACGTTTCCGGTTACTACGAAGGTGGGGTATATCCCGTGCTCCTTAAGCTCCTCCTGGGATCCCAGCTTGTACATCTCATCGATGTTGGACTCATCCCTTCTGTCCATGGACATCAGTTCCAGGATACCCTTGGCACCATCAACTGAATATCCCTCGGTCCTCAACGGAGAGTGGAAGAAATGAAGATAGTACCTGGTCCCGAGTATGTACTCCTGAATGTTGAACTTCTGATCGGGTTCGATCCCCATCTTGAACTGGTTGTAATCCTTGGCGATGAAGAAACCCCGGCCGCCACGGGCCCCTTGGTATTTGACCATGACCGGTCGGTCTATCTTCTTCGGGTCGACTATCTCCCTGGGCATCCTTATTCCCGCCTTCTCGAGCCATACTCGCTCCATGCTGCGGTCGGATTCCCATTCCAGGACCCGTCTGTTGCCGAAAGTGGGGGCCTTAATCTCGAGGAACCTCCTGGCACCGAGGTATTCGACGAAGGACCCGTGCGGGATTATTACACCGTTCCTAGATATGATGTCGTCCATATGGTCGAGCATCTCCTCGTACGAGTCGAGTATGAGGTATTCGTCCGGGCGTGCGGCAGGGAAGGCGCGGTGAAGCTTTGGCTCCGAACCGATGGCGATCCCAAGCGTTCTGAGGCCTTCACGCTTTGCCCCGTGAAATATCTGTAAACTCGAATGAGAGCATACGGTGACTACTGTGAGATCATCTTTATCATACTCATCCAGCAACTTGGAAATATCCTGCGATACCATATCTCCTGAAGGAGGCAGGTCGATATTATATTTTCGTCCTATTCGAAGACCGCTCCGCAGTGGGGGCATATGGGTGCGGAGATCGGTATCACCGCCCCGCATTCATAGCATTCCGCCATCTCGGATTCGGTCGAGGGAGGTGTGACGAGCGATTCCTCTGATAGCATCTCCTCATCTTCGATCTTCTCGGCATCCTCTTCCGATCTCTCCTTGTCGTCGGCCTTCCCGTCCTCCTCCTTGGCGTTATCCTCTTCCTCGGACGGAGTTTTTGGCTCTCCCTCCTCCTCGATGGGTGCGGGGGTGATAACAGGCTTCTTGCAGTTGGGGCATTCCTTGGCACCCTGGGGAATTATGGTGCCGCATTCGCATTCGATCTCTTCGGAGAACTCCACACCGCAGTGCTTGCATGACGTAGCCTCGATCTCCACCAGGCCTCCGCAGTTGGAACACTTTGCCATCTGTCCTTTTTGTGTCCTTATGACGAGGAAATAAACAGCTGCGAACACAGCGGCTGCTATGATCAACACGACCAGGATCAGGATGAACCACGGGAAGGTCGTTTCCTCGGGTTCTGAGATCGAGAATATCGCCGCGGCCTCGTTGTTATCGAAATCCAACTCGAAATGCTCCTGGTTGGTATTTATCTGGCATTTCCAGCTTACCGGCACGTCGTATGCGATATCGGACCTAACGATGAAGGTCACCCTGGTGGTCGAATAGGGATCGACGGAGATCCTCTGTTCGTTGACGAGCGCCTTTCCGGTGAATGACACTCCTAAACCGTTATAGGTGAAATTCCCGTTGTTGATCACATCGAAGCTGACTGAATAATCCGATCCACTTATGATCTCGAATTGTCCGTTCTCAGGATCGTAAGCATCCCCCTCCCTCACGAGATCAACGGTGAGGTCAGGAGCAGATATCACATCCAGCTCGATCGTATGAATGTTATTTCCCTCATCGAACTCCCTAATATCGTTGTCGGGATCGATCACTATCGTCAATTTGCTGGGTCCAAGGTCCTTCAGATGCCACCAGCCCATTATCGAGACGTTGTCCCCGCTCTCGATGTAGTCTATCACCTTTGTGAAGGTCGTCCACTCGTCGGTATCATTTGAAACGATGAAGGCTATAGTGGCGTTCACCACCGCTTTGCCACCGGTATTGCTGATGTTCGCATATACGGTAAGGTTCATTCCGGAGAATGCCATCCCGCTCTCTATCGGATCTATCCCTGAATATCTCGAGCCGATGAAGATGGACTCCTCCACCGTTTGCAGTTCCGGAACATCCTCGATATCGAACACCTCAAGGACCGCGGATATCTGATTGTTGGTCTTGTCCGATTCAACACCGTCGATCATATGGACCTCTGCGAAGATCTCCCTTATTCCTTTGGGGTATTCGACCTTCCAGGGAACCTCTATGTTCACCGAGGACATCCCCTTCAGCCTTCCCGATGGGAATCTGTTCTCCTGTCCAATGACGTAGCTGTCCTCGCCGTAGAGCGGATTGCCGTTGTAGAACGTCAATGCGAATTCGCCCGCGGGCATATCCCCGTTGTTGACGATGGTAGCATTGATCCTCAGGTTCTTGCCAACGCCGGATGAGGATATGACGAAGCCGCCCTGAATCAGTTTCAACGATGAGATGGTGATATCTGGCAGTGTCTTCACGTAGACTTCCCATATTCTGACATTGTTCTCCTTGTCGGACTCGATTATCAGGTCCAAGGGGTCCATAACAACGTATATGCTATGCCATCCTCCCGTGGTCGGTATCCAGGATACAGAGGCCTTTTTCCATGCTCCGGAACCGATATCCTCGAGATTGACCGAAGGTTGTGTATCCCTCCAAGATATTATTCTGCCTCCTTCTGCGGGATCCCCATCATAGAAGGTCACGATAACGTTGGGAGCATAGGTCTCGCCTGTGTTCCATATCGTCGCGTTTAGGTAAGCCACCTCTCCCAGAGGCAGAGGTCCGGCGGGGGACACTTGGAAATCGATATCCCTCATGGATAGGTCAGCCTTGGTCCTGACATACAATATCCTGGACCCGAGATTATTGTTCTCGTTGGTCTCGAATATCATGTTGAGGAAGTCCAGGACCACGTATATCGTGTGTTCTCCGGGATCCTCAGCCTCCCAGTTCACGGAAACGTTGATGGTCTGGCCAGGCATAAGGTCGAACTCTAACCTGTCCAGTAGCTTGTCGTAGCTGTCCAGGGCGAATCTGACATCCACATCGTAGGCCTTGGTGTTCCCTCTGTTGCCGACATGGGCCCATATGGTAAGGTTCTGTCCGTCCGTGATGGGTGAGGATGAGAAGCCTATAGGGGATGCTAGATAGAGGTCAGGTTCGGTATCGATGGGAACGGGTATAGTCATGTTGTTGTTGTCCTCGTTCTGTTCCTTGACCTGATCCAATCTGTCGAGAACGATGATGAGATCCCTTGTTCCTACCGGTAGGGACGGCCTCCACGATGCTTCGATCAGCTTGGAATCCCTGGGTCCGATATTGGGAACTGCGATGTTTCCTCCGATGATCCTGCCTTCCAGCTCCTCCCCGTCATACAAGGTGATAACGAAAGGCCCTGAAGGCAGATCCCCCTGATTATCGACCGTGAAGGAAATGATGGCCTCCGAATTGATCGTTAGAGGAAGCGCCTTGTCGATCCCGAACGACGCATCCCTTATCATGAGATCGGGCAGGGTTCTGATATCCAGAGGCACGGAGTAGTATGAGTTCATGGGAGTTGAATCGAATTTTGCGAAAACCTCCCCCGTCAATATAACGTCACCACTTATAGGAGGGGTCCAGTTCAGGGTCATGCGTGCGATCCCTCCCGGAGGGATGTAATCGAATACGATATCCTGAGCTATATATCCGAACTCGAGCCCCTTCCTCCACATGACGTTGACAGTGAAATTGTTCTCCTCCGGGTCCTCCTCTCCAACGTTTCTTATTACAATTGTGATCTCCCTTTCCGTCGCGTAGACCCATTGGTCATCCCCTGTTTCTATGTCTATAGCGTAGTCGGGTCCGAAACCTATCAGTTTAACTGAGTTCCACATATTGTTCGACCTGTCGATCTCTCTGACGTTCTGGTCCCTGTCAAGCTGTATGATCAGATCCGCCATTCCGGATACTGGCGTCCAGTTGAAAAATGCCATTTTCGTCTCACCGGGGAATAGAGGTTCTATGTCCGACTCTCCTTCTATCATTCCGTTGACGAAGAAGGTCGCCCTGAAAGGATCCGCGGAGAACCTGCCTTGATTTATGATGCTGGCAGATACATGGACCTCGTTACCGTCTATCATGGATCCGATGAAGTTCACGTATTCAACGGCTATGTCAGGGCTTCCCTGGATGGTGACGATGAGATCGATGTCCTTTCCCACGATATTCGCCGTGTAGGGGCTGGATTCGTAACCGGTATAGGATGCGTTGATAATATAATTCCCAAGATAGGTCCTGCCGCTGATTCCGATCTCTTCCTGGACGAGGACCAGTGCCCCTTCGGCCATGTCGTCCGTTTGAACTGAAGAGAATAGGGTGGACCCCCCGGGGGAGATCCTGTATGCTCGCAGAATGGACCCGGGTATGGGATTCGATACCGAGTCAACGACCCTGGCTTTCACCCTGTTCGAAAGGCTGATAACCCCACTTCCCGTGGCCTTGATCCAGTGTGTCCTGCCGGAGGGCAGGGTTCCGTTGAACCTGCTGTTTATGATGTCGGAATCATTATCCAGATCTAATGTGTTCTTGACGAGCGCGTCTTCGATGGTCAGGCGAACACCGCTAAGCTCAGTGACAGGAAGGGACAGATTTCCCCCTCCGATATCGATGGAACCATCCCGGGCGTATACTGAACCAAATGTCGATTCCAAGGACCTCACCTTGATTGAAGTGGAAGAACCCACGGAATTCAGGGTGCTGGAGAAGGAATCGGATACGATATCAACAGAGCCGGCCTGCCTTACGGCCAGTGCACTGGTCGTGAACTTTCCACTGGTCATCTTCATGGTGGGGGTCCCTGTTCCCATGACGTAGACGTATAGACCATGCGGTCCTGTAGCGGAGAGGGTCACGTTGTTCAATAGGACCGTCCCTCCGTTCTGGACGAGTATGTATAGCGGCCCCTCATCGGTCAGGAAGCTCACGTAGGTGTCGGTGATTGTCAGGCTTCCCCCGGAACCGATGATCAGATGACCCCCGAAGGCGTAGTAGGAGGGATAGACCGTCCCATTGATCGCTGCGGATGTGCCTTTCAATGTCATGATTGTTCCGACGTTCGTATCCACACTTATCCCAGAGAAGGTACTGGACAGGACAGGATTGGTTATCGAGTCCTTGAAAGAGAAATATCCCCTCAGGTCATCCACAAGGTATGTGGAAACGGATTCCCCTCCCGTGAAGCGTTCAATGAGGCCGTATTCATCGTCCTGACCGGCTATCGAGGGGTAAGAGTCGAAGCTCGCTCTGGACGAGATGGTATCACCATCTACCGTCATCGATATCCTGAAGTCAGGATAGGCCTCGGAGTTGGGCATGGTATCCGCGGAGAACACATCGGTGACTACAGGTATCATTGCCATTCCCATGGCATCCGTCCTTGACCATGTCACGGATGTCCTGCCCATGTAATCCAATATCTCCTGGGTGAGATAAGCGGAGCTCAGCTGTCGGTCCTGTGAACCCTCGACCCTGTAGATCCCGAAATCCGCTCCGGATATTGGGATATTGACACCATCAGAGGCAGTGGCGCCTATCCATCTGTAATAGTATGCTCTGGATGCCACACCGGTTATATCTATTGCGGAACTTGCGGTTGTCGCCGTTTTATTTATCGACACGCCAACGAGATGGGCGACCGCTCCCCCGGATATACTAAGTGTATTGTGTGTCCCCGTCTGTGTCCTGCTTTCGAAGTCTATGTCCAGGAAGGAGTTGATCACGGTAATGTTCGTTCCCGATCCGGTCACCTCGATATTACCTCCGGTCCTACCATCTCTGCTGGGAACATCGAAGGAGAACGTGTCCCTTATCTGCGAATCGATTATAACGGCCTTCGCCCCCGTTGTGAAGGAGATCTCGACCGAATCATCGTTGTAGTCCCTATCGTCGTCCGTGGAACCATCGCCGTCGATGTCATAGGCGAGATCGTCCTGGTTCGAAAAGGCGGTTATGGAGGAAGAAATCATATGGAACTCGGCCGAGCTGCTTATGGCGAGGGTTCCCGGCCCCTCCAATAGAGAATTTTCAAGGACCAGTTTCGATCCGCTGTCGCGAACGATGATCTCCATTGCGAAATATGGATGGAGCTGATCCGTCCTGGAGGTCAGGTGGCTGTTCTCGAAGACCAGTTCACCGCCGTTCTCCACGATGATATGATAGATGTGATCGTCCCCGCCTCCGAGCACCCCATCGTTCCCCACGTCCTGGGACATGGTTATCCTGGAATCCTTGAATACCAGTTTGGACCCCGTGCCCGAAACTTCGATATCCCCATCGAGCAGATAATCCACATCATCATACGTCTTTTCGGTGCCTCCCGTAACACTGATATTTCCAACCGTTGTTGCTCCCAGGGCACCTTCGTCATCCCTGTGGAACATGCCGATACCAACGGTTAGCGTCAGCGTTAGTATGATCATCGCAATCAATATCTTTCTGTATCCTTTTTTCCCGTTATCTACCACGGTCATCACCTGCCCTCTCAGGGACCCATTGAACACCGTATTTCCTATATAGGTCACTGTATCTGTGGCCCTGATTGAATGACTGGCCGCTTTATATAAAGATTTGGTTGAAAACCATCGCTTTGTATAATGAGGGGATAGTTTGTAGAGACATATACATGTTCTCACATGCCCTACTTCGAGCGATCGAGGTCAAGATTTTCCGTCGAGGAAACTCTCAAGCAAACGATTATTAGGTAGAGGTAGAGGTCGATGCAAGGACTATCCCTTTGAAGATGCCCTGTGAAAGGCTTCGGAGGATATTGAGATGCCGTTCAAGATGAAACCATCCGCCTGTTCATTGTGCATGGTACTGTTATTGCTGTCGTGCTTTCCTATGTTGTCGTTGAACGATAATACCGATCCCCCAAAAGGATCTGGCCGATATTGTTCTTTCACCGACTCGATGGTAACCTTCTCGCCCCCCATCGTTCGAGTGAACGAGGCATATCCCGATCCGGAAATGGATATCAACGGGGATGGATATGCCGATCAGAACGATGAATTCATAGAGCTGTTCAACTCTGGTGATCAAAGCGTTGACCTGGATGGATGGACCGTAACGGATAATGGCGGGTCCTACACTATCAATAAGGTCAACATATCGGGTCGTGGGTATCTCTACCTTCCCAGGACATTGACCGGGATAGTATTGGGCGCGAACGAGAACATCTCGTTATTTGATGAAATGGGCAACTATGTCGACCATCTCGCCTTCGAGAGCGCGAAAAAAGGGATGTCCTACCATCGAGCCCCCGACGGATCCGATAGGATAAGGGCCCTCAAGGATCCAACTCCAGGTTCAAGGAACCATCTGCCACCTGCATTCCTAATCAACGAGGTCATGCCCGATCCTGTCGGAAAGAACGCTTATGGACAATGGGTGGAATTGCTGAACATCGGCGATACTGAGGATCTCAAAGGTTCCCGACTGACCAACACCGAGGGCGTTGACGTCATTCTACCCTCTATGGTTCTGTGTCCGAACGAGAGAGGGGTCGTATGTATCGGGAATGCGGACAGGCTCGGACCCAGACCGCCGGACGTTCAGGTGGTTCAGATGGGATCCTCCTCAACTCTCTACGTCGTTGGCGATGAGCTTCAACTCATCGACCCTGAGGGCTATGCGATGGACTACGTGGCTTGGGGATCCTCGAGCCATGTTGGAGCCCCTATCGGCATCTTTAACGGTACCTGCTGGAAGGGCAAGGTATATGACAGGGACTCATACAACATGACAACTGATGGATTGGACAATCCTACCGTCAGGGAGGGTCTCTCGTTGATGAGGGTCCCGGACGGGTCGGATTCAGATTCGCCCTTGGATTGGACTTCATCCCCATCATATATGGAGGGAACTCCTGGTTGGTCGAACGACAGGGACATATCAATGGTCCTCTCCAGCCCCATTGGGATATTCGAATTCGATGTGGATGAGGAGCTGATGGTCGATATCTTTGTTGCCATACCCGGCGAGAACCGTGGGGATATCATATTGAACATAACCCCATCGTCCCAAAGTTGGACAGTGACGAACGTCTTCCCGAATATCCTTTCGGTCACTGGGGAGAACTCAACCAGTTTTGAAGTGTATATAAAGGCGCCCAAGGACATCTACGAACACGAATCGGATCTGAGTATAACTGCGACCTGGCAGGGAATGGAGTGGTATTTCGTTGAGCTAATCTTGCACTTGATCGTACCCTCCATCGATCTCTTTTTCGAGGATGTGAGTGTCCTATCGGAGGGTTCATCTTCAGCCATCGTACCTCAAGGTCTTTTGATCGATATACATGGATATGTCAATAACCAGGGGGAATTGAGGAGCGCTTCGTTCAGTCTGGACATCTTGATATCTGGTCAGGGGTCGGAGGAGGAGATCGTGGATCGAATATCGATCGATGGTGTTTCCCCGGATAGGAGAAAGGCCTTCAAAGCCATCGTAGACACCATCGATCTGGAGGGGAACCATACTATCAAGCTGAGCATCGACAGGGACGAAGAGATCCCTGAGTTCGATCGGTCCAACAACGTGATGATCGTGAATATCTCGGTAATTCCCACACCTATCCTTGATGGCGAGGCCTCGCTCGTCATCGCGAGGGTTTTATGGAACACGACCTCCTCATCGAGATTTGTAACCTTGGCGAACCCGGGAGATCCTCCGATCGATATTTCATTGATGCATATTAGTGACGGCATCAGGTCCATACGTTTTCCGGAGGGCTCGACC
The DNA here is from genome assembly GCA_029762535.1 of Thermoplasmatota archaeon. Lineage (GTDB taxonomy): Archaea > Thermoplasmatota > Penumbrarchaeia > Penumbrarchaeales > Penumbrarchaeaceae > JARVGK01. Next base: position 93,589 of record JARVGK010000008.1, on the reverse strand, counting down.
ATATGCCCACGAGAGGAGATCGCCATAGTATGGGGGGAGGCAGCTATCGATCGTTCAAGAGGGGCGAACAGGACCTTTCGTTGTGATGGGTTGGGTGATGTGGACATGAGGATGATCGTGGAGGGGGCGCTTCCCGATCCCGCATCCACCGGATTCGTGAAGCTCGATACGAGGTTCAGAAAGAACATCGATATGGTCCAGCTGAGAAGGACACGGCTCGATCGTCAAGGATGGTCGACCATCGCCGAACATATGGTTGAGAGCACGTATGGAACGATGACCTTCCGAGCTTCCAGGGAGGGAAGATACATCGATACAAACACATCAATGGATTGGCATACGAATAATGGACGATCGAACCTGTATTCATTATCTCCGTCCCCCTCCTCCGGATCATCGGGAGAGTTCGTATCGATGAGGTTCGAGGAGGGTGTCGATCCTTCCGGGTTCATGCTCGTATGCAACAACAGGATCGCTGTGATCCCCAACGGGACCATCCCCTCTCGAAAAGGCTCCATCACCATCGCGGGAAATGCGAACGATTATCTGATCTCGCAGGGGGATCTGCCCGATCTCCTCTTCGGTGAAGGGGACATTGCCGAGGGGGGAGAGATCATAAAAGGGACCAGAGTACCGGGGTACGCTTCCCTGGTCCTTCCGAACGCGGGAGCCGAACTAATTGTAATCGATCCTTCGGGAAGGCCCGTAGATTCGTTGAAGTGGGGCCCCGAAGGCATAGGGTCCGTTAAGAACGATATGGTGCTCAGATCGACAAAGTCCTCTGGAGACCTGTCCCGCTGGAGCGTTGCCGGGAAGGGGTCATTTCCCATCGTGGACCCTTATTTGGACTCGGGGGTCCGGATCGAGGCTGTGACCATTCTCTCTGATGCCTCTTACGGCCTGGATTGGTTAGGTGGAGGTGGCGACCTTCTCGTTCTCACATCAACGTTCGATCCAAAGCTAGCCCGTCTTGCCGAGACCACCCTATCAATGGGTCACAACGCCACGGTCCATCTGGTGTATGACAGCGGACTATCCTCGTTGGACGATGGCAATGGCACAGGACGTTCGGACGGTGATGCCGCTCAAATAGAGAACTTCATTGAACTCGGTGGGAAGCTTCTACTCAGAAGCGGGTCCGACATACCCGTTAACTTCTACTTTCGCGGGTCCAGGATACTGCTGTCATCTGCCGGTATTTCCAAGGAAGATACGGTGGAAGGAATGAGGGTAAAGGCTCCGGTATTGGGATTTGAAATTATCGACCCGAACGATGCCATTGACCTGTTCCGAGTAATAGCGGGAAGAGAGAATGACTGGATACCATCGGCGGGAGATGAATTGATCTTTGACATTGAGGCCAAGGACCATGAGGGCGACCAGGTCCGAGCCATGGAGGATAATGGGATCCTTTCATCCATCGAGACGGATATTCTCTATTTACATCATGCATCTGCCCTACCCGATGTATTGTTCGATGAGGATGAGGTGTTCATCTACGATGCACGGGGAAATATGGACCTGCGGTCCATCTTGAGATCGTTCGAGACCAAGGCTAGTGTAAGGCTGCTCATTGGAACGGGTTCTGTCCGACCCGTGTTCAATAAAGAATATGATCTGGTCGCTGAAGCGATTGAGCTTATTGAAAATAGTGGTTCGGACCCATCGTATCCTTCGGAAAGGAACCATCTCCTCGATGCTTTGGCGATACGGTCATTAGCCAGCGAGAGCATATCGGAAATCGAGATTAGGATCTCAAATATCGATCCCTCGTTTATCGGCTTCGGAGGATTCATAAGCTCACGCTCTCACGAGTTCATCATGTTGGATATGAACGACGGCATGACCAATCCGTTCTGGATGGGCCACGTACGGACGGGAAGATCATATATGGATTCTATGATCGAACCGTTATGGTCAGGATCGCTCCCACTTCCATGGGGTCTATTGGGAAAGAAGCAGGCCGGGACGATAATCTCCGAACATTCCGAGCTCATGATCGAAGAGATATATCTTGATACCTATATTCCGGGGGATACAGATGAGTTCGTAACCATTTTCAACTCAGGCCTACGACCGGTTCCAATGAAGGGCTGCTCGATCTCTGACGATGAGGGGCTTGGGTTATTTGGTGATGGGATGATCATCATAAATTCCGATATTGACCTGTATCCAGGAGAGAGATTGTACATAGCCCATAACGGGGACGACTTCGTGTCACAGAACGGATTCCTGCCGGACCTGGCCATAGAAGGTGCGCAAAAGAATTCAGGTCTCATTGTCGTTGGTTCTCCAAGGCTTGCGAACGAGAACGACAGCGTATGCCTGCGGGATCCGATGGGAGTTGTCATGGATGTCGTTCCTTACGGCCGATGTATATGGGAATTTGATCATTGGCCCAGCTCCTCGGGAGGATCCTGGGAAGGACCGGCTGTTCCAGTGCCCGGAAAAGGACATGTTCTCCATAGGGAGAGGAAGTATGGGGATATGTCCCTGACCGACACGGACCGTAAGGAGGATTGGCTGACGATGAGGCCAAAGTATCCTGGCCAATCCAGCTTTGGACCTTTTACCACTTCAAAAGATGCATCGGTCAGGTTCGGTGTATGTCCTGATACCTCGAGCGATCTTATGAGGGATATCTTGGAGGGTTCGCGATCCGAGCTACTGGTGAACATATATGAGATGAACTCCGCATGGATAACCACTTCCCTTATCGGCGCGAGGGAGAGGGGGGTCGAGGTGAGGGTCCTTGTCGAGGGACAGCCCGTTGGAGGTATGGGCTGGGAGCAGGCCATCAGCCTCGGCTATCTCATGGCCGGTGGAGTGGATGTCAGGGTCATGAACAACGACCCTTCGGGGATAAGGGACAGATACCGCTTCGACCATGCGAAATACATAGTGGCCGACGGGGAGAGGGTGCTGATATCCTCTGATAATTTCAAGGACACTTCATTTCCTCCTCCTGGCCATATCCCTTTGACGGGTACCAGGGGATGGGCCGCTCTCGTTGATTCGACGGTTACGGCCGAGACCGTCAAGGCCGTATTCGAGGAGGACTGGTCCGGCCCTGACATGGTGAGCTATGATTCATCCTTGGAACAAAGGGACCTTACAAGTCTCTTCAATGCGGAAACCGCATCGGTCGATAGCCTGAATACCATGGAACCGACTCGAAGAGTGGATCTTGATTCGGTCACGGTCCTGATATCGCCCGATCACCTTGGTAGGATGGACAATCCATTGATTGAGACCATCAGGTCCGCCAAGGAGGAGATAGTCGTCCAGTTGATGAGCCTCTCACCGTCGTTCGATACCCCTTCCCAGAGAAGCTCAATGGTCCCTGAGCCCGGACCCGATGCCATCCTCCATGGAAGTTCGAACAGTGAGAACCCATATCTCGCCTCGCTCTTCTATGCCGCAAGCAGGGGGGTCCGTGTGAGGATCATGCTTGACGGAACCGATTTCGACATGGATGGTAGGCCTGACAATGAGGAGGTGGCCGATTGGATTGCTTCCGAGGCGGCAATGAGAGGCCTGGACCGATCACTGAGCGTAAAGGTCATGCCCTCTCTCTCCAGGCTTCCCGGAAGGGGTTTGGGCCTTGTGCATAATAAGGGAGTGGTGATAGATTCCAGGTTCTGCTGGATCTCATCGCTCAATTGGGGCCCGACATCGGCCCTTGAGAACCGGGAGATGGGGTTCCTGATGGAGTCGGAAGAGCTCGGGGCCCTGGTCATGGAGGTCCTCGATCACGATTGGGGCCTGACCCTTCAGAACGACATCGTCCTGTACAGAGAGGGCGTAAGGGTAGTTCCCTTGAATGATGAGGGATCCCGAGTGGTCCTTTATCTCAGAGATATGGGGCATTTGTCCGATGGTGTACAGCTAGCGCTAACGGGGGAACACTCGTTCGGACCCGTTCTCAATGATACGGATTGGTCCGATATGGCTCATGATGGCAATGTGACATGCGTGGAGTATAAAGGACAGCTCCCTCGAGACGGATGCCTCTATCTGTTCGCCAGGGATGGTGAACGAACGGCATATATGTTCGAAGTAATCATCGTGTCTTTCGGGGAGGAGGACCTGGGTGGTCCAGGATATCCATTCTACAGGGAGCCGTTGTTCCCGGTCATCGTGGTCCTGATTTCGGCCTTGGCGTTATCCATTTCCGTATCACTTTTTCGGGAAAGGTCAAAAAAGAATGATAGAAAGAACGGTCCCTTGAACGAAGGTCGGGAGGAGTGATAGCCTTAGAGTGGATTTGGTCCCCCCATGATAAAATATATAACAGCCCTCTTGAATTAGGAGCACCGGATGTTTCCGAAGGGAACGGGTCATACCATGTTCGAAATAACAGTGAAATCGGAAGTTCTCAGGAACGTTTTCTCGATTCTGACCCCCATAACAGGGGAGATCAAGCTCGTGGCCGACAAGGACGGCTGGAGGGTCAGAGCCGTGGACCCCGCCCATGTTGCCATGGTCGACCTCGAACTGAGCTACGGAGCCTTTGAGGATTACAACGTGGAACCGCTCGAGCTAGGATTGAACGTCGAGAGATTGCTCGATCATCTCAAATCGGCAAAGGCCGATGAGGAGATAATGATGAAATTGGACCAGGACAACCGGATGATCGTGAGCATGTCCAACCTCACGTTGAAGTTCCCTCTTGTGGATTCCTCTGGATTCTCGGACCCCAAAGTGCCGAACCTTTCCCTACCCGTATCCCTTAAACTCAATTCAGCGGAGCTTCAGAAGGGTTTGAAGGCCTCGCAGTCGATCTCGGACTATCTGACGTTCAACTGCACGGAGGACAAGCTGGTCATAACCTCGACCGAGGACCTCTCATCCATGACCCTTGAACTGAAGAAAGGGTCCGAATACATCGAGGAGAAGTTCGAGGGCACTGCGAAGAGCTCATTTTCCCTGGATTATTTCTCCCAATTGATGAAGGGCGTTGGCACCAACCGCGACATAATGTTGCACATAGGTAACAGTTATCCACTCAAGATCGAGTTCGAGTTCTCTGATGGGCTGGGAAAGGTGAGATACCTGTTGGCCCCGAGGATAGAGAGTGCTTGATTACGCTCATCTATCAATCGAGTTCAGGGATCTCGATCCTGCCTGTACTGGGCTTCGATCCCCTTTCATATCTTGAACCCAAGAACCTTTTGATATTGAGCAGGAAAAAGATGGCAAGGGTAAAGGCGGAGAGTACCCATGGGATTATGAAGCTCTTCTCCCATGATACGTAATTGTCCACACCATTGATCCGGTCCAGAAGGAATACTATGATTTCTGAGAGCCCGATGAGTGTAAGGACAAGGCATAGAGTGATCAACACACCGGAGAGGATACGCCTGAAAAGATCGAGAGGTAGTTTGACGCTTTTTTTCGTGGTTCGCGCAACCTCTTCATCCTTGAACTGGGGAGACCTGCCTATGGACATCGTTGGTGTCATGGTTAAGCGAGGATAATATATTTGCCCAGGAGGAATGGTCGTTATTCGCATTCGGGGCTGCTTTCGTGATGGCTCTCCTCATCCTTTGGAATGAGATCGGGCCTGTATATCTGGCGTTTCCTGTAGTATTCGTACAGCGCCTTTCTCAATCCGTCGATGGCCAGATGCGAGCAGTGGACCTTGACAGGGGGTAGGCCGTCAAGGGACTTGACCACATCGTCCCAGCTGATATTTTCAGCCTCCTCGATCGTCTTCCCCTTGATGATCTCCGTCAGCATGGATGTGGTCGCGATGGCCGATGCGCAACCAAAGGTCCTGAACTTGATGTCCTCTATCCTGCCGTCCTCGACCTTCAAAGAGATCTCCATCATGTCGCCGCATACTGGATTTCCAACGGTCCCTATCCCGTCGGCGTCGTCTACGGTTCCCACATTTCTCGGATTTGTGAAATGCTCCATAACTTTCTTCGAATACTCGATCCTGGACATTCAATCACCTATTCTATTGTACAAGGGCGACATCTCCCTGAGGTTCTCTACTATCCCGGGTACCACCTCGAGAACGTATTGGATATCATCAATGGTGGTATTGGGATTCAATGTCATCTGTATCGATCCGTGGGCCTCTTCGTGCTTGAGCCCCATGGCCATTAGGGTCGGGGAAGGCTCCAGCGTTTTGGAGGAGCATGCGGAGCCGGATGCGGCCTGTATGCCGTTCAGGTCCAACATCAATAGTATGGATTCACCTTCGATGAAATCGAATCGTACGTTGGCATTATTTGGTAGCCTCATTTTCATGTTTCCGTTCAGATGCGTGTTCTCGATCCTTAGAAGCCCATCGATGAGGGCATCCCTCACCCGCTCCATTTGGGGGACATAATCTCCCATCCTCTTCTTTACGATCGAGGCGGCCTTTCCCATGCCATAGATCCCTGGTATGTTCTCGGACCCGCTCCTTAGGGCCCTTTCATGACCTCCCCCGGTCAGGATGGGTTTGAGCCTGACGCCCTTCTTGATGTAAAGGGCCCCGACCCCTTTTGGTCCGAGTAGATCGTTCGAGGATATGGTTGCAAGGTCGATACCTTGCTTCTTAACATCGATGGGTACCTGGAAGGCTGACCTGGTAAGGTCCAGGTGTACCAGAACCTCTCTCTCGGCCGCCTCCTTGACAAGGTCCTCGACGGGCTGGAACGTTCCCACCTCCTGGCTGGCGAAAGGCATGCTCAGTAGGTGAAATCCCCCTTGGTCCATTATGGAAACGGCCTCCTTCAGCTTGATAGCTCCCAGGTGATCGAGGGGCATCATGGCGGTTCTTACACCTTTTCGGGATAGGTCCTCAGCCGTGGCCGTGACCGTTCTGTGATCCGCCTGTGAATATATGATGCCTTTTTTCCCCTCTGAGGCGGTTTCCGTGCTTCCGCGCAGTGCCAGATTCACAGCCTCGGTGGCTCCTGAAGTGAAGATGACCTCGGTCGGATCCGCCCCGATCAGTTCGGCGACATGTGACCTCGCCATCTCCATCGCCTTCTTTGGCTCGTTGCCCATGGCGTGAATGGATGAAGTGTTGCCGTAATGTTCTGACATGTACGGCAGCATCGAGGATATTACCTCGGGCCACATTGGCATGCCGGAGTTCGAATCGAGGTAAACGGATCTCAAATGAACGACCCCTTTTTCAATGGTATCTATAATCAGAACGCCCATAGTATAAGTATCTCACACCGAATTATTCAGTTGAGCTTTTCCCCTTTACCTTTGAAATACTGTTCGATTATCTTCTTCTGCCCTCTCCTTAGGGTCTCTGAGACCGATGCCGTGGATATATTGAACAGTCTGGCAAGCTCTCGGATGCCTATCCTTTTCGGGAAATCGTAATAACCCCGTTCAAGGGCCGTCTTGATGATCCTCTCCTGCCTCGCGGTCAGGGATTCCTTGTCGTCCACGGGCTGGATCAGAATCAGCCTGTTGTCCACTCCATGGTCGTTGAGATGAGAGACCAGATTCTGCAGCTGAAGTTTCTCGTTCATTATAAGTTTCCATTCTATCCAACCGTCGGTAGTGGAGTTAGCTGATATGAGAAAGCATCCGGATTCAATTATGGTCCGGCATCCTACGCAGCCCTGGACCCCGACGATCATTATCACCTTGTCCAGGTCCACCTTGCTCACCTTGACGAAATCGACTCCCTTGATATCCTTGACAGTGGACTCGAGAATGTCTATCGATGTGGAATTTAGCTTGACCTCGACCAGGTCCTCGACACCTTTCTCGTCGAGGGGTATGCTGTCGAGTACGCTGATAGAAACCGGCAGCATCCTCATCGTTTTACCTATCCAACTCTCACTCAGATTGACGGAAAGGACGGCCTCGTACAGGATCTCACCCATTCGGGCAAAAAGTTATGATTTATTAAAGTTATCTGTCATGCGAGTTCCATATGCCAAATCTCGGGAAAAACTTAAGATAACCTGTAAATCATGCCTCTATGCTGGAGAATGGAAAATGACCGAAAAGGCCAGGAAAGCAAATGAAGGATCAACCGAGGATACCGAACCATCCGATGTTCCCATATCGGAGGATGAAGTTTGGAGGGATAATGCGCTGGCTCATGGTGATCTTCCTCAGGACCGCCCCGGATACAGGAGCTGGGAGGGCGAGATGAAGCAGCTTGCCTGGGAGGATGATAACAATCCCTGGAAGAGGGAGGCCCTCCGAATAGATGAGGAGAGAAGATACCTGCAGAACAAGGTAATGCGAATGGACTCGAAGATAATGTCTCTGAACGCTGAGCTAAACAGGATGAAGTCCCCCCCCCTCATCGTTGGAACCATTATCGAAGCTTACGGGGAGGATCAGGCCATTGTTTCCACGACAGCTGGGCCTTCTTTCCTGGTCAGATCATCCTCATCTATATCCAAGGAGGCCCTCAAACCAGGGGTTAAGGTGTCAATGAACAAGGACACCATGTCCATCATTTCCATCCTACCCTCCTCTAGGGACCCCCTCGTCGGTGCGTCCGAACTCGAGACGAGGCCCGAGGTGACCTTTGATGATATTGGAGGTCTGGAGCCGCAGATAGATGAGCTGAGGGAGGTCATAGAACTTCCACTATTGGATCCCGAATCTTTCAGGGTGGTGGGCATAGACCCGCCAAAAGGAGTTCTTCTGATAGGGCCCCCGGGATGCGGAAAGACCCTGATAGCCAAGGCAATAGCCAATGCCACAAGGGCGACATTCCTCAGAATGGTGGGGAGCGAACTGGTACAGAAGTACATCGGTGAAGGGAGTCGTATGGTAAGGGAGCTTTTTCAGTTCGCCAGGGAGAGGTCCCCCAGTATAATTTTCCTAGACGAGATCGATTCGATAGCCGGAAGCAGAACGGATTCGTCCACATCAGCGGATAGAGAGGTCTATCGAACGTTGATACAGCTTCTGGCGGAGCTCGACGGATTCGACCCACTAGGTGATGTGAGGATAATAGCGGCCACGAACAGGCCTGACATATTGGATCCGGCCATACTAAGACCCGGCCGTATAGATCGGATAGTAGAGATCCCCTTGCCGGACCTTACCTCGCGTATCGAGATATTCAAGGTCCATACGAGGCGTATGAACCTCGATCCAGAGGTTTCCCTTGAGGCCGTTTCCCTGATCACCGATGGATTCAACGGCGCTCAGATAAAATCCTGCTGTACGGAGGCTGGAATGTTCGCGATACGCGCTCATAGGAGGGCGGTGAACATGGATGATCTGAAAAGGGCTGTTAGAAAGGTGATAGAAGGCGCATCGAGCCCGAGCGGGATGTTCAATGAGAAAGGCAAGGGCGTCCTCGGAATGTTCGCTTAATGTATCCGAGAACCTGGTCTCACGTCCCTGTCAACGGTAAGCAGGGATACCGTTCCATCACCTTCAGCGGCGAGAAGCATTCCATTGGACTCGATCCCACGCATCATCGCTGGCTTCAGGTTGGAGACAATGATGATCCACTTCCCGAGTATGTCCTTCGCTTCGTAATGCTCTTTGAGACCGGCCACTATCTGTCTCGGACTGCCCTCTCCAATATCGACCTTCAGGACGTAGAGTTTGTCCGCGTTGGGATGTTCGCTGATCTCCCTGACGAATCCTACTCTCAGTTCCATTTTCATGAAGTCCTCGAAAGATACGTGCTTCGTTTCCTGTTCCATTCGTTCTTCCTCCTTCTCGTCCATACTTTCTTCGACCGTCCTCTTCTCGATCCTCTTGAACAATGGAGAAGGCTTGACGATTTCAAGGCCAGCAGGTATTGGCTCAAGGCCTTCGCTCCATAGGGATCCCGATGGCTCTTTAATCCCGATCATCCTGCACCAGGCTTTCATCGAATGGGGTATATAGGGATACAGCCCGAAAGAGATGGTCCTGCCCACACATAGGGCAGTGGCCATCACTGTCCCGCACCTCCCCTTATCGGTCTTGATGAGCTTCCAAGGCGCCATGTCGTTGAAGTACCTGTTCGCCTCGTTCACAAGGGCCATCATTGATCTAATTCCGTCCTTAAGACGCACCTCCTCCATGGAATCAAGGGCCTCAACGTACCTTTCCCTGGCAATATTAAGGATCCTCTTGTCCTCTGGCGAAGGAGCGCTCAAAGGCGGGACACATCCATAGTTCGAATGTATGAAGGAGGTCACTCTGTGAAGGTAATTGCCGACCGCGCCGAGCAACTCCGTATTGTTCTTCTGAATGAACTCATCAAGGTCGAAGTTGGAATCCGATCTTTCCGGCATGTTCGTTGAGAGATAGAATCTGAGAGGGTCCACATCGTATTCCTCGAGGAAATCGTTGACGGTAACCCCATGTCCTCTGGATTTGGAGAACTGCGACCCGTCCCACTGCAGGTATTCGTTGGATGGGACGTCATACGGCAGATCGAGGCCCCCAACACCGAGAAGAATGGCGGGCCAGATGATCGTGTGGAATGGTATGTTGTCCTTCGCGAGGAAATAGTAATGCCTGCATTTTTCCATCTTCCAGAAGCGCTCGTATCCGTTTGGGTCCCCTTTACTTATCGAGTGTTCAATTGAGGCGGAAAGGTAACCGCATACGGCCTCGAACCATACGTAAATGCATTTATCACCGTATCCATACAGTGGTATGGGAACTCCCCATTTGAGGTCGCGGGTTATCGCCCTGTCCTTCAGACCCTTGGATAGGAAGTTCTCGGTGTTGTTGCGCGTGTTCGGCCTCCATCGGTGCTTGTTCTCCTCAACGAATGCCCTGATGGATGGTTCCATTTTGCTCAGAAGAAGGTAGAAATGCTCGGTATCCTTGAAAATCGGTGTATCGGAGCATAGCTTGCACCTGGGCATTATAAGCTCCTTTGGGTCCAAGACCGTACCGCAGCCGTCGCATTGATCGCCTCTTGCATCCTTGGAACCGCAGTGTGGGCAGGTTCCTTCGATATACCTGTCCGGCATGAACTTGGAACAGGTTGGACAGAAAGGAGCCTGTTCGACCCTTTTATCGATCCACCCCTTGGAGAGAAGGGTCTTGAAAATTTCCTGAACTACTTTGAAGTGATGCTCGGAATGGGTCATCGTGTAAAGATCGTAGGTGATGTCCAACTGGGATATTGTGCGCTCTATCGATCGATGGCTCCTCATTGCGACCTCCTCCGGGGAGATCCGCTCCTTGTCTGCGGTGACCGTGATAGGGGTTCCATGCATATCCGACCCCGATACGAAAAGGACATCGTATCCTCTTAGCCTGCAGTATCTGGCGAAGATATCGGCGGGAAGAAGGCATCCCGCTATATGGCCTAGGTGAAGGTCCCCATTGGCGTAGGGCCACGCAGCTCCTATGAATATGCATCTGTTCTCCGACATCGGGTGGAGAAAAGGATTTAGGTATATCAAACATTCATATGTATACGAACATATCATATTGCTTTCAGGTATCCGAGCATTGGTTCGTATAGGAGACCTTTGTCCAGAAGATTGGAGATGACCTCCTCGATGATATCTCTGGACAGCCTCTTTTTGTCTATCAGGTCGATGACGGAATCCCATCTGGCCCCCTTTCCGGAATCCAGGCTCCTTATCATATCCAGGACATCATCCTCGTAACCTTCCAGTGGGTCGATATCATCCTCATGGGCCGTGGCAAGGCCCTCGGACCTTCCCCTCTCGATCAGAGCTGAATAGAAACCTTTGTCATAGGCCTCCATGGACCTCAAGAGCATGTCCCTGAGCTTATCCTCCAATTCCACATCGCTGATATCTTTTTGTGGTTGCGGTACCGATGCCGAACGCATCGGATTGGGCCCTCTCTCGGTGATGCTCCAGATCCTTGAGAGCGCCTCCCTGATGGAAAGGAGCAGTATGTCCTGTCTCTCCTGTCGGTCGATGGCCGTGATGATCTCCGGGTTGATCGAGATCACCGATTCCCCCCCTCTTCCTTTGAACGTCTTTACCTTTCCGATCACCGAAATGAAGGAGGGGCATGGTATGGAGCCGGATACGTTCAAAAGGTCCTGATTGAACTTTCCAGATATGAGCGTGATCCCTCCTGTCGGGTCAGCAACTCGCATTCTGTATAGGGGGGAGTCCTCAGTGCCAATGTTCTCCCTTTCCATCAGAACACCGGATATCCATGCACGGAAGATAGAGGCCCCGGAAGGGGTCTCATATCGGGTCATCCCTCCTTCATCCTCCCCGGACCTCACTTCCCGGGCGGAAAGCAGGTCCGCTATTAACAGTGGATGCGCTGTCTCCCTTCGCCTCATAGCAGCACCTCCGCCATGGCCATTATCTCATCGGTAAGGAGCGAGCCGTCCAGGCCGGGCTTTATGCTGGATATGTACAGACTGGGTCCATAGTCGTCCGACCCGGGATCGCCGGAGATGGTCCAGCAGTGACCCACGAGGATCTCTCTTAGCTCCTCAATTACGAGATCGGAGGACATGTTATTCCTGGCCTCTTCCAGTATGGATGACATGGAGCGGCCCATGATCGATTCGACGATATCCCTTCCAGCCCTTGCCATGATCGTGCCAGAACCATCATCCAGGACGGCCCTTAGACGGAGATCGTCCTCGCCCTCGACCGTTCCGTGGACGGAGCACTGACCCTTGTGCAACCTGCGGCCGCATTCTACGCATTTCCTGACGAGTCCGGACCCTGGTCTTACATCGATAACGATCCCACGAAGGATCACCGGTCCGGGTATGAAGCCCTCATCGATCAGATGGACCCTGAAAGGGACCGGTCTTGTCAGTTCCTCCATAGGGGGTATAACATCGTCCGGAAGTCGTTTGACTATCGCTCCAGGATCGAAGTTCAGCTTCAGGCTTCCGCGATAGGTTCGTATGTTGCCTCCAACTATCCTGTAACATCCGCCTTGGGTCATTTCAATGGGGCCCCAGCATGTAAAGCCGATACGTCCGCTTCCATCAAGGAGGATCCCGTTGACTATCATCCTCGGGTTACCTTTCACATTTACACTGACCTCGTGGAGTTCATCGGCCCTGCCAAGTACATCGACGTTCCTCAATCCATCGGTGAGCTCTGAGATCCTCATCGGGACGACATCGTCAACAGGGGGCATTAGTCCCGTCGTATCGTCGATACTGTTAAGATCCGTGGTCTCACCGATCACGACCTCTACCCTTCCGGCGTATTGCCTGGTCGAGCAATTACTGATTAGAACGCCATCTCCCGGTTGGAAGGGGAAATCCTTCCATGAGATGAAGGGTATGTCGCCTGTGGAATCACCCAGTGATCCGTAATGATAGATCCCTTTACCCTCGCTTCGGACCCCCTCGCTCACGGATATCACTCTGACCTTCAGCGCGATACCCCTGAGATCGGGTGTTAGCTCTGAGATCGAGCCAATGCTTCGGACATTATTTTGCGGCCTGATACCTGAGCGGGCCATGACCGCCCTTTCGGCCTCGTCCAGGGATATTCCCAATTCCTTTGACATCCTAAAAGCGCTCTCTCTCAACATTTCCTCGTCCAATTCATCATTTTCCGTATGCGCCACATCTGTTTCGTCTTCTGGCGCTTTCTTGTCTTCGCCTGTCGTGGAGATCCCTCCATGGGCCTATTGTGATAACGGTTTTAATAAACTGTCTAGCCGGGGGATGGCCGAAAGTGTCGATAATTCGGGTAGAGGGTCGATCCGATCCATGAAAAGGCTGACCGCAATCAAAATCATTATTAATGTATATACGGTTGAGCCAACGGATTTCAGGGAGTCGACCGGTGAGGAGATGGCCGAAAAGAACAACAAAGCACTGGGAAGGGGCATCAGTGCACTCTTCAAAAAAGAGAAAAGGGAAGAAAGGACCACAGAGGTCGAGCCTGAGGGCAGCAATTTCGAGTTCTACGGATCGCTAATGAAGAAATATATCCAATCGGGAAGCAAGGACCCGATGATCGCCCAGATGCTCGAGGAGATACGGGAGCATCTCGGAATATCTCCGGAAGAACATATGCATATGATGGAAACCCTTCGTAAAAGGGAAGAGGCAAGACAGGTCTGGACGGATAAGGAGGACTGGGAGAAGGAACATGGAGGCCTCCAGAACGAGCTGAAGGACATGTTCAAGAGCTATGTCTCCGGATCCGAAACGTCTCCCTCGAGAAGAACTTCTGATATGGATGTCATAGAAGGACCGGGCGCCATCGCTCTCATGGAGAGGAACCCGACCGTCGTCCTCGAGGGCGGGGACGAAGTGATCACCGTACCACCTCATGATCGGAGCGATCAGGATGCGACCGGTGATTTGACAGGACCGAAAGCGGATCAGACTACAAAGGATGAGGCCGAAGATGAATTCTCGGTTGAGGACCTGCCGGAGCTGGATGAGGTCATCGAGGACATCGAAGAAGGCATAGAAGGTGTCAATCCGGAAACTGCCCGGATGACCGAGGAAGCTCAGTTAGAACCTCCACCTGTAACGATAAAAGCGTCCCAAGGTACGGTATTGGACCTGAGGTCCCTTATGGAGGCCGGGGACATGATAGGCGCGATGGATATGGTCCAGAAGCTCCTTGAAGAGGATCCACGATCGACCACTCTGCTCAACGAGAAAGGGGTCATACTATACAACATGGACAGGTTATCGGAATCAGTGGAATGCTACCGCGATGCCCTTGCCATAGAACCCGATTCTCCCGAGCTGAACATCAATTATTCGATCGCGCTGTCAGGGATCGGCGATGTCGATGCTTCCATAAAGCATCTCGATAGGGCCATTGATAAGGACCCATATAACGAAGAGGCATGGAACAACAAGGCCGTCATATTGACGAAGATGGGCAGGCTCAGGGATGCGCTGAACTGCCTGGACGAATCCATCAGGATTAACGAGGGATCTCCGACCGCCTGGCACAACACCGCGGTCATTCTGGAGAGGATGGGCGATTACGGGACGGCACTCGAATGCTACAGCAAAGTCGTCCAGATCGACCCTGACAACGTAGCGGCCATCGAGGGTATGAGTTACTGCGAGGGAAGATTGAACCGCTCGAATTGATCATGCCAAAAGGGATCCGATCCTTAACGGTCGAGTTTCATCCGAACATCAGTCCCAATCCCTCGGCGACCTCCTCATCGGCCTTTCTTAGAAGGTCCCTGATCCTCTCCTTCTCCGGAGATGAAAGGACGGTACCCTCTTCGGAAATAAGTTCCACTGCCTTCCTGAGCGCCTCGTCAGATCCCTCGATCAGTATATATGTCTCGTCCTTTTCGATGCCCAGGCCTTTTGCCTCCCTTATATTGAGGGTCTGCCTTGATACAAGGTCGTCCTGTACGAGTTTTCCAAGAGCCGCTCCCTTGTCCTTAGCCAGAGATATTATCAAGTAATCCATACGAGCCACGTCCCTATGCCTATTCTATCATCCAGTTTCGGTAGGCCTCGATCCCTTTCGAGAGGCAAAAATGTATGTGCTGGAAGTTGGATTTGAGCGCAATCACGTCCTCCTTGACCTTGTAGGGATCCTCTTTATCGATCAGCACCCTCTTCATAAGCTGGGCGACCTCGGACATGTTGGATTCCACCATGCCTATTCTGGTGAGTTCCTGAACACCCAGCCTTAGTCCGGACGGCCTCATCGAGGTCCCTGGATCGTCCGGTATGAGGTTCTTGTTCGATATGATATTGGCGTTCTCAAGGTCAAGGGCGCACGAAGCACCCCCTCCCTGTTCCCTTACGTCGAGGACCATTACATGCGACCTTGTGAATCCCAGCCTCTCACCCAACACCGTGAACCCTCTCTCATGGAGGGCCTGGGCAAGGGCTCTGGCGTTCTTCAATATCCGGTCGGCATACTGGCTGCCGAACTCGATGTGCTCGGCGAAGGCTATTCCCTTCGCGGCCATGGTCATTAGATGATGGGATGAATGGGTTCCGGGAAATACCCTTCTGCGTATGTTCTTCCACTGCTCATCGTCACGGGGGTTCCCTAATATGACCCCTCCTTGTGGACCGGGTAGGGTCTTGTGGGTGGATCCGGTGATTATGTGGGCCCCTTCGCGAAGAGGGTCTTGGAATCTTCCTCCGGCTATAAGGCCCAGAACATGGGCACCATCATACCATACGTGACATCCCAGCTCCTGCAGCGTATCGCTCAGCTCCTTCAAGGGCGTGGGAAATAGGAAGACGGACCTCCCGAACAGGCACATCTTGGGCCTTTTCTCGAGCAGCATCTTCTTGGTCCCATCCACGTCGATGTTCATATTCTCCTTGTCCCATAGGTATGTGATCTCGTTGGCACCGCGCAGTCCGCCCGCTCCGAACTTGGCGGACGATATGTGCGCGCCATCGTTCAGATGAGGGGCAGCGTAGAGGTCACCAGGTTCGGTCAGCGCGTAGAAGGCTGCAATGTTCGCATTCGTCCCGGATATGGGCCTGACGTCTGCTTCAGGGGACCTGAACAGCCTCTTGGCGATCGCCTCCACCCTGGTCTCGATCTCATCCACATAGATGTTGCCCTGGTAGTAGCGTTTTCCAGGAAGGCCTTCGGCATACCTGTCCGTCAGATCCGACACCTGCAGCTGCCTTGCCAGTGGAGATACGAGGTTCTCCGATGCGATGAGGCAGAGGGAATCCCTGAACCAATCCGTGTGCTTCTTCACGTTATCATATATGAACCTGACATCCTCGTTCTGCGGCATATCAAGGGGCACGTTATCACCGAGGGGGTGAAGTCCTATTAGGACAAATACGTTTTGCCGGGTAAGATTAACGGGCAGCCCTTTCGGGAAATCAATAATAGCATAGCGTTCATAAGCCCGTTCGATCATAATGGGCGAACCCCAACTTAAAGAGGAGCATCACGGGATGAAAAGGGACATGTGGAGGTCCGATCCTGTGCTTTTCAGGGCGGTCCGGGACCTCGTCAAGGAGATAATATCAGGAGAGATAATGGACCAGGACGCACTGCAGAGGAGAAAGCTTGAGGTTGTGAAGGTGAACGCCTTAAAGGAGATCCCCAGGAACTCCATGTTGCTCGACCTGATATCGATGGAATTCCCGGAACAGAGGCGGTCCTCGCTGTCCCTGCTTTTAAAGAAGCCATCCAGGACGATCTCGGGGGTCGCGGTTGTGGCTGCCATGACCTCTCCTGAGGGTTGCCCGCATGGAAAATGTATATTCTGCCCCGGAGGCCCGGATGGAGGATCTCCCAGTCCACAATCATACACAGGGAGGGAACCAGCCGCGATGAGGGGCGCTCAGAACGATTACGACCCCCTGCTTCAGACGATGAACAGGCTGGAGCAACTGTCCTATATAGGCCACTCCACGGACAAGGTCGAGCTCATAGTAATGGGAGGGACCTTCACCAGCAGGGACCCGGACTATCAGCGATCGTTCGTCAAGGGATGCCTGGACGCAATGAACGGTCACATATCCACGAATGTAGAAGAAGCTCAAAGAATGAACGAGTCAGCTCCTAGCAGATGTGTTGGGATAACCTTCGAGACCAGGCCGGACCGCTGCCATGAGAAGGACATTGACCTGCTGCTCGAACTCGGTGGTACCAGGGTGGAACTGGGATTCCAGAGCGCCCACGATGCCGCTCTCAGAGCCTCGAGGAGAGGCCATACGGTAAAGGACAGCGTGGATGCTACAAGAAGGCTGAAGGATTCCGCAATGAAGGTGTGCTATCATATCATGCCAGGGATGCCAGGTTCGACCCCACGGATGGATGTTGCAACGGGTAGGGCCTTGTTCGAGAACGAACTCTTCCGCCCCGATATGCTGAAGATATATCCGACTCTGGTAATCAAGGGGACCGAACTGTACGATATGTGGAAGCGGGGGGATTACGAACCTTACACAACGGAGGAGGCATCTGAGGTGGTATCCCGAATAAAGGAGAGCGTACCGGAGTGGGTCCGAATCCAAAGGGTCCAGCGGGATATTCCCGGACCCCTTGTCGAAGCTGGCGTGAAGAAGAGCAATCTCAGACAGATCGCCTCTAGCAGGCTCGTCGAAAGGCATGCGAAATGCCGATGTATAAGGTGCCGCGAGATAGGACACATGTTCGATAAATTGGACGAGGCCCATATCAAGCACTCCGATGAGGTCTCAAGAACGGAGTACGAGGCTTCGGGAGGGAAGGAGGTGTTCCTTTCGATCGAAACAACGGGAAGGGAAGCTCTTATAGCCTTTCTCAGGCTGAGAAGACCCGGATCCCCTCACAGGCCGGAGCTTGCCGGGGAGACCGCACTCGTGCGCGAGTTGAAGGTCTTCGGACCGATGGTTCCGATAGGTAGCAGGTCAGAGGACCTTTGGCAGCATAGAGGATTTGGCATACGTCTTCTGGAAGAGGCCTGGGAGATCGCTACCAATGAGTGGGGGTGCGATAGGCTCGCCGTCAACTCCGGGATCGGAGTGAGGGACTATTACAGGAAGCTTGGTCATGCGCTAAAGGGCCCGTTCATGATCAGGTCATCCTGATCTCAGCATGTTATCTTTGAAAGGCCCAACTCCCTCAAATAGGGTTCGATCCCCTTTAGGACATCCCTGTTCCTGGAGGTCTCATGCAGGATGTACGCTTCGCATCCGGGCGTGGATAAAACGGCCATTCCTGCTAACTCCCTGTCACTGGTCGATCCGGTCATATGATGGTCCGGTATCATATGGCCCATATTCGCGATCGACCGCAGGGCGGCCTCCGAGAACCTGGGGGAGTAATGGCCTCCGCCTATGCCTATCGCTATGGGCAATTCCCAACCTCGATCTCCATTTTGAAGCAACGAACTAGCGATCACCTCTCCAAGCTCTCTTGATACCCATCTATCCTCGACGGACCCGATCTCAATGAAGAAAGAGGGCGTCGAAAGATAGGGGCCATGATGTGTGACCTCGAAGCTCACATTTTCGTCCAATCCCGCGTTCAGGACAGATGATCGCAAGCACCTCAAAGCAGCGCTCATCTCCCTAGGGGAGCTTGGAGGCAGGGTATGGGGCCTGCCTCCGTATCTGGCCTCTGAATAGTTTCCAGGCGCATGGACGGTAAGAGAATCAACCCCCTTCTCCGACCTGTGTTTGCTCAGGAATACCAAGTTGTCAATCCCGAGTTTACGGCCCTCGAATTTTTCCGGTTCGAGGGCCCTCATTAACTGCTCAAGTAGTTCGCTGTCGACGAGGTCAAAATCCAGATGGGACCCATCTTTGAGGCACAGCAGGTCCTCTCCACTTATGTATGAATCATTATTCCAGATTTTTCCAGCCCTATCCCAGGAACCCAGAGAAAGAAGGCAATCGCGTATGTTCAATGATGCGGGGTCCCCCGTGCAGGCGAGTATTGCTCTCATTCGATCACCCGTCACAAAACGAGCGCATTCCTGCCTATGGTCCCCTTAACATATTTTCCTGGTCCTATGCTCGCCCCTCCACATATGACCGTACCGGGCCCCAAAGAGGAGTTGATACCGGTGTTGACACCGTCACCGATTATCGCCCCAAGCTTCTTTCTGCCCGTGTCGATGCGTGAATCGTTGAGTATGACCTTAACGCTGGCGTGATCGAACCTGAGGTTGGCTATCTTCGTCCCTGAACCGAGATTACACCCTGACCCGATCACAGAATCACCGACGTAGTTATGATGCGGGACGCTAGTGCCCTCCATTATTATCGAGTTCTTCACCTCGGAACCGGCACCGACCTTGCATCTTTTTCCGATATAGGTGCTACCTCTTATGTAGGAGTTCGGCCCTATGATCGCTCCCTCATCGATGAACACGTCTCCCTCGATATAGGTGCCGGATCTGACCAGAGCATCCTTCCCGAGATGGAGCCTGCCCCGTATATGGACATTTTCCTCGACGATGCCGGATACACTGGGTTCCATCATCGCCATATAGATCCCGTTCGCATCCAGCAGGTCCCAGGGCGATCCGATGTCCACCCACTCTACCTCCGGGATGAACGCCCTGACCTTGTTGGAACACATCAGGATCTCGATGGAGCGGGTGAGCTCATACTCACCTCTCGAAGATAGCGGTGTTCTCTCGATCGCATCGAATATATGTTCGTTGAAAAGGTAGATCCCACCGTTGATCAGACCTTCCATCTTGTTGCCGGGTTTCTCGATTATCCGTTCAACGAAGCCCCCTTTGGACTCGACAAGACCGAAACGCGAGCAGTCGTCCACTTTGACAAGGGTCATCGCGTCGAATCCCCCGTCCTCGTACGAGCCCATCAGACCTTTGACGAGCCCCTCCGAAACTATCACGTCGGCGTTTATGCACAAGAAAGGCTCGTTCATCACATCCTTGGCCATGCTCACGGCATGGGCCGTTCCAAGTCTCTTTGGCTGCACAAGATATTCGATATCTAGGGAAAGGGATGTTCCGTTCCCGAAATGGTCCTTTATAGTTGCACCGTGATAACCTGTCAAGATGTATACCTCACGAACTCCCGAATCCCTCAAAGCGACAAGGGTGTGCTCCAGGAAGCACTTCCCTGCGACCGGGAGCATGGGTTTGGGCCTGTTCTCGGTCAGGGGCCCCATTCTGGTACCCTGACCGGCCGCTAATATCAATGCTTTCATGTCGTTCACCTTGCCTGGTATCGCCGATTCATTTCAAATAACTTACCTAAGAGTTATCGCTCAAGAGTAACAGGTTGGACCATGCAATTTACTAATTTTTTTGATACGAAGCTATTGGCATCACATTTCTTTGATTGATTAATTATAATTATGGTAAAATGTTATTGGATACATCAGCATGGAATAGGCGAACGAGACTGGGAATATTGGGAAGGTTGTCTACTATCCATATGTGTTCGTGTAGGTGATGTTACTCTCCACTTCCCATCGATATTCCGACTCTAAAATATTCCATAAAAAACCTCCTTTCGCGGTAAAAATGAAGAGCCAGGCAATAAATTATTTATATAGTGGTGGCATTATGTTAGAGAGTGGGTCGATGGGGACCTGCATCGAGGGATGAAAATGGCTATGACCATGATTGATGTGGAAAAGGCGAAGAACATCGCAAGGACCAAGGGACTGAAACCCGGAAAGGTCACCGGAACGACCGGTGTCCAGTTCACGAAGGGTAACAACAAGAGGCTTCAGGTCATCGACTGGTCGGATTTCGACCATGCTCTGAAGCAGAAGGGACTCGCTATATACGAATCCAACGGCTGGATGAAGATAATGAAGAAGAAGTGATCCGTTAATTCTTTGCCGGGCCCGCCCTGCAGGGCGGGCAAGTTTTGATCATCGGTTTATTTTTCATAATACAAATTTTTACCTTCGAAATAAAAGAACATTTATGTACGTCCTTACCTCCTTACCGATCATGGTACAGACTCGGATAAACCCGATCGTGGTCATCGTTGTTATTCTGGTCATCATAGCGATAGCATCAGGAGCATGGTTCTTCCTGCGAAAGGGAACCGAGATCAATAACGATGATGCTCAAGACGATGATATGAACAGAGGGCCGACGGCCCGTGCCGGGCTTGACAGGGTGATCTCCCCTGGTGAGACCGTGGTATTGGATGGCTCGCTCTCGAACGATCCTGACGGGGATAGTCTTAGCTATTCATGGGACGTGGACGATTCCGTTGACTCGAACGGGGACGGCATATACGACAACGACGCGGACCACATCGGTGTGGTCGTCGAGCACACATATCCATTGACGGAGATGACAATGACATATCGAGTCACACTCAACGTGTCGGATGGGAAAAAGTATGATAAGGACACACTTCTCGTGACCATATATGTTGGATCCTCGGAGGATCCCGTTGATATCAACATGTCCTGCAGCTACACGATAATTCCTCCTCCCCTTCCTGGCGATCCTTACTACACTGTTACGATCGAGAGCGTCTCCTCTCAGGAGAACATACTGAATTTCTCATATGTTTTAAGATCGCCAGACGGGGATGTTATACTCGAGGGTGGGGTTTTCCCCCTCATGGCCGCCCCGCCGAACGCGACCATAAGATATGTGGATTCGAATCCGCGTTATCAGGATGTATCAGCGGGAGATGTGGTCCTCATCAAGGACATCCAACCTGTGCTTGAAGGATCGTCGTTCGAGATATATTACAAGACGTTCAACATGCCTGCTGGGAACATCACATTGACCAGGTCCTGAGACAAGGTCATATGTGGTTCCACACTAATTTGAATGGTCCCGGCTCCCGGACTGTCGAAAAATCATAGATTTTCCCAGCCATTGTACTCTTTTTTTATTTGTTCGTGAGCTTTTATCGTTGTTAAATTGACATTGCTTATAGTTAAAATGGTCCCGGCTCCCGGATTTGAACCGGGGATCTAGGGATATCGGCGGGGTGCCGGGATCGATGATCTCGGTATCCAACTACAGTCCCCCGCTCTAGCCAGACTGAGCCAAGCCGGGTTTTTTTCCAAGCTTTCAGGGTTTAAAGGGTTCTCGTATTTAAAGGTTGAAGTGTTCGAACACGCCCGACCTCAAACGATCAAATTGACTGGGATATCTTTTTATCCATCGCCATCATGAAGAACGATAGATGTCCCAGGGAGCCCCGTTAGACAAGACCCAAGGGTCCGCCGGTCTCATCTCGAGGGATCGGGAGATGGCCGTTCTTCTAAAGGCCATAGACATGGCACTGGTACAGAAAGGAGGGATGGTATTCATCAGGGGGGAGGCGGGCATCGGAAAGAGCAGGCTCGTCAATGAGGTCAGTTCCATAGCCAGAAAAAAGGGTTTTCACATACTGAGGGCAAGCTGCATGGAATACAGGAGGGCCCCGTACCAGCCATTCAGGGAAATGCTCGTCGAGCTCTTCGGCGTGGACCTGAAACAGGGCCATCCTGAGAATATGGCCCGGATACATGATAAGTTCTCCAGGGAGATCCCGGCTTTGGGGGAGGAGAAGGACATTCTCATGGACTTCTTCTACCCGCAGGATGAGCCCGTAGGAGGATACATAATCCAGGTATCGGAGCTTTACAGGTCCATCAAATACCTTCGCAGGAAAGGATATCGGGTGATCTACATCGGTGATCAGTCCAGGCTCGCGTCCAGAATGATACATGAGGATGGGATCGAGGTGGTCGGGATGGGAAGCGGTCCCAAGGATAGATTGGACCCCCGCCGGCTTCAGAGGATAGCGAAGTATATCCAGGACTGTCTAAGGTCCTTCAATCACTCGGCCATCATACTCGGGGACATGGACACATTGATATCCGCGAACGGCGAAGAGAGAGTAAGCGACCTTATGGGGATATGCAGTTCGATAAGCCGGGAGAACGGGGGTCTAGTGGCGTTCGTTCTAGTCCCGAACATATCCGGTATAGGTCAAGGGTCGAGGACCCTTTCCGACTTCTTCGATGCCGAGGAGGGATCCAGATCCGACGATGCGGGTGTGCAAAAGGATCAGAGACCATCAATATCGATCATCGAAGTGCTCTCAAAGCTTTTCCGGGAGATGGGTAAGACGGCGCCCCAGTTGACCATCGTCGAGGACCTACACTGGGGTGACAAGGCCACATTCAACCTGTTACAGTATCTGGCCAGGAACATCGTCGATCAGGGTCATCTTATGATCGGGACGTTCAGGGACGAGAACCTGCTTGAAGAGGAGGGTAACAATCCTTCCCATCTCGCTGAGGCCCTTAAGCGGTTCACACGCGAGCATCTCTTCGAGGAGCTCTGCCTGAAGAGGATGGACAGGAAAGCAACCCTCTCCATGCTGCTCGAATTGACAGGAGAGCGACCCGGGGAGGATTTCCTTGATGAGGTAATGCTTCAGACGGATGGGAACCCGTTATTCGTGACCGAACTGTTAAAGGTCAGGTCCGATAGCTCCGGCCCTCATCCGCCAATGATGGAAGTGACCCCTCGTTCGGCAATATCATTGGTGGAACGGAGACTGGCGTCTTTGGAGGCAGAGGACCGCAGGGTCCTGGAGATGGCTTCCATCCTGGATAAACAGGCATCGATAGAGATATTGGGCAGGGCCCTCGATCTCGAGTTGGACGTTCTTCTTGACATCATGGACCGTTTGATCTCATTGCGCTTCTTTAAAGAAGGCGATGATCATATCAATTTCGAACATTCGAAGGTTCGGGAATCGATATATGACCTTATCGGAGAAAGGGAAAGGGATGCCATGCACCTATCCTGCGCCAGGGTCCTTGAGGACCAAATCCCTCGTGATTCTCCCCTCTTCGCCAGCGTTCTTTCGTATCATTACATACGAGGCGGGGAACCGATGCGCGCCCTTGAATATCTGATGAAGATAGCCGAGGGGCCTAACGTCGCCATGTCCAGAGAGGAGCTCCTTGAGAACATGAGCACCGCCTTGAAGACCCTGGACCTGAAGGGCCGTGAGGATATAACGGTCGAATTCCGAGTGAGGGCGTTGATGCGTATAGGGGATATTGAGGAGTCCCTGGAGATGCTCTCCGAGGCGATCATTACCTATCAGGAGGCCTTGAACTACAGCGAGGCCATGGACCTCGATGCCCACATCGTGACCTGCAACAGGAGATTGGGCGATCTCACCCTCAAGTTCTACAAATGGGACTTGTCCATCGATCATTACATGAAAGCGCTTCATCTCGCTCAAAAAGGAGAGGATTCCCTGGAGAGGTCCATGTGCTTCATGGGATTGGGGAGGATGTACTACCTTAAAGGTGATTACAAACGCGCCATCGAATGTCATCTTCTACATATAGAGAACCCCATGCGATCGATAGGCCGCCAGCATCTGGACGGCATAATGAACCTGGGCAGCATATACCTGGAAATGGGCGACTTCAACCAGGCCCTGGTATATTTCAGACTGGGGATACGAACGGCGGAGGAGAACGATGTCCAGGAGGCAATGCCGATCGCATACATGAACATGGCCAAGGTCCTTGTGAAGCTGGACGAGTACGCCGAAGCTGAGAATTTCGCAGAAATGTCGCTCAGCCTCGCCAGGGATATGAACCTTCCACAATTGAGGAACAGGATAAGCGTCAATTATGCGGAATTAATGCTCGAGATAGGGAACGTCAAGGAGGCGACCGCCGTTCTCAACCCAGAGGGGGGAGAATGGAAGTTCGATGACGGATTGATCGAGGCGATCTACCACCGAGTGTCCGGGTCGCTCTACTCCAAGATAAGGGATCCCGACAGGGCCACGGAAAGCATGATGAGGTCCGTGGAGATAGCTGAATCATTACAGGTGAGATACGAACTGGCCAGGTCTCTGTTCGAGTTCGGTCTTCTAAGGTTCCAGGCCCTTGACATGGCGGGGGCGATCGAGAGCGTTACCAGGGCGAATCAAATATTCAAGGAGGTCCGATCCCTGTATTACCATAACCGCACATCATCCAAGCTTCGGGAGATGAAGTTCATAAATGAGGGAATGAAGAACATCTGAACGCGTGATCGTTTAATCACATATACCCCTGGGAAAGGCTTATTTATTGTGACCCGCGGTACCTGGGAAACGTGACAGCTAAATCGCGTTATGCGTTGATATCGGTATATGACAAGCGTTCCCTGGAAAGCCTTGCTGGAGCCCTCATCGAAATGGGCTACACTATCGTATCCTCGGGCGGTACCCATCGCTATCTCAAGGACCGTGGGATCGTATCCGTTGCGGTCGAGGAGCTTACCGGGTATCCGGAGATGCTAGGTGGACGTGTAAAGACATTGCATCCTGCAATCTACGGCGGTATCCTGTGCAGACGAGAGAACGATGAGGATATGCAGCGCATCGCAGAAATGGACCTGCCCATTCTGGACATCGTCGTCGTGAACCTGTATCCCTTCGAGGAGACGGTCCGCAGGCCAGGGTCCGATATGAAGGGATGCATAGAAATGATAGATATTGGCGGTCCCTCGCTGATAAGGGCAGCGGCCAAGAACCATGAGCATGTAACGGTCCTTGTCGATCCCGGGGATTACCCGTTTCTCATGGAAAGGATCGAAAAGGGCTCTCTCACCAAAGATGACAGGCTCCGCCTGGCATTGAAGGCCTTCAGGCACGTGAGCGCATACGACATATCCATTTCTGAATACCTGGTCCATAAAATGGGAGAGGACGTTCTTCCTGAACATCTCAGGATGAGGTTCGAGAAGGCCATGGACCTCAGATACGGTGAGAACCCGCATCAGAGGGGATCGTGTTACAGTTCGCCCTCTTTCACTGGAACGAGCATCCACAATTCCAGGATACTTGGAGGTAAGGAACTCTCGTACAATAACATATTCGATGTGGACGCTGCCCTTGACATATTGATGGAATTTCCGGAAGAACCATGCTGCGTTATAATAAAGCACAACAACCCTTCCGGCGTCTCTCTGGGACGCCCCTCGGAGCACAACCAGTTGAAGGATGCGTTCCTGAGAGCCCTGGATTGCGACCCGCTGAGCGCTTTCGGCGGCGTCGTGGGTCTGAACCGCGGATGCGATGTCGAGACGGCATCGTCGATAATGGAGAGGTTCTTCGAGGTGGTGATCGCCCCCGCATTCGATGAAGCTGCACTGGACATCCTTAGGTCCAGGAAGAACCTCAGGATAATATCGACGGACAGGCCAATCGTTGAGGAGGAGAGGAGGGAGGAGAAATGGGTCAAGATAAGGGGCGGCCTCCTCGCGCAGACGATGGAATGGCCGCCTTTCGATCCGTCCGGTTGGGTCCAGGTAACGGAAAAGGCTCCAACGGATGGTCAGATAAAGGACATGGTGTTCGCCTCCAAGGTGGTCAAGCATGTGAAATCCAACTGCGTGGTCCTGGCAAAGGACCAGGTCACCACCGGGATCGGGTCCGGGCAGATGAGCAGAGTGGACTCATGCTTTATGGCGGCCCACAAGGCGGGTGATAGGGCAGAGGGGTCCGTCCTAGCATCTGATGCATTCTTCCCCTTTCGGGACGGCATCGATACTCTGGCCGCAACCGGCGTGGCGGCAATATGTCAGCCGGGGGGATCCATCAGGGACAAGGAGGTCATCGATGCCGCGAACCAGCACGGGATGGCCATGTTGTTCACTGGCGTAAGGCTCTTCAAGCATTGAAACGACAACATGTTTTAATTGTCAGGAGGATGTTCGACCGCCAGACAACAAGGTCGCAGGGAGGGATCCTCACGGAAGCTGTTGTGGATATACCCACTGTAAAAGGCGAGGCCGATGCGATATCGAACGATCGGTTCCAGGGCCGCAACTTGGGCGTCCTGGCATCAGGCAGGGGATCCAACCTTCAGTCCATCATCGATTCGATAGACAGAGGGGAGCTCGATGCCAGCATAGCCGTCGTGATCTGCAACAACCCCGGGGCATTGGCCATCGATAGGGCCAAGGAGCACGGGATCCCGTGGCGGGTCATCGACCACAGGTCCTTCACGAAGGAGGGGTTCATGGAAGCCATCGATGCGGCATTGGTCGAATTCGAGGTGGACCTCGTCGTGCTCGCAGGTTTCATGAAGGTGCTCTCGCCGAGCTTCGTTGGTGGATGGAGATGGCGGATAGTCAATATACACCCATCCCTGCTTCCGTCCTTTCCCGGCTCCCACGCTCACAGGGACGCTTTGGCCCACGGAGTAAAGGTCACGGGACTTACCATTCATCTGGTAGATGAGAGCGTGGACGGAGGCCCGATCACATTCCAGTATCCGGTCGAGGTCCATGAGGACGATTCGGAGGAGACCCTCTCCGGCCGCGTACTGATCCAGGAGCATATCTGGTACCCCAGGGTGATAGGATGGCTCCTCGATGGGAAGGTATCTGTCGAGGGTCGCATCGCGCGGGTAAACAAATGAGATATATGCTATCCGTGCTTTCGGGGTTCGCGTTCAGGTGAACGATGATGCCCGGGCCATTATCTCTCAGAAGCCAATTCTACCCTTCCGGGGACCAGCCTCAGGCGATAGAGGGTCTCGTCGATGCCATCAAAGGAGGAGGTGAGAGGATCACACTTCTGGGGGTGACGGGCTCAGGCAAGACGTTCACTGTGGCCAATGTGATCGAGAGACTGCAGCTCCCGACCCTCGTAATAAGCCACAACAAGACACTGGCGGCCCAGCTCGCATCCGAGTACAGGCAGTTCTTTCCGGATAACGCCGTGGAGTATTTCGTTTCATACTACGATTACTACCAGCCGGAGGCCTACGTTCCGCAAAAGGACCTGTACATCGAGAAGGACGCTTCCATCAACGAGGAGATCGACAGGCTCAGGCACAGGGCCACACAGGCGCTCATGACCAGGAAGGATGTCATCATCGTCGCCTCCGTGTCCTGCATATTCGGCCTTGGGTCCCCGGAGGAATACATGAAGAACTCCATGCCCCTTTCGATCGGGCAGAGGATACCCAGAAAGGACCTGCTATCCAAGTTGGTGGAGATGCAGTACGAAAGGGGGGAGGGTCTCCAGAGAGGTGAGTTCAGGGTCAGGGGGTCAAACGTTGAGATCTGCTCCATAGACGAGACGGTCATGAGGATAGCCCTTTCAGATGACACTATCGAGAGGGTCGATCTGATCCATCCCGCTACCGGTGACGTGACGGAAGGCCTCGACAAGGTCCTGGTATTCCCCGCGACACATTACAATCTGCCCTCGGAAAGGATCGAGGAGATAATGGGCACGATCGAGGCTGACATGAAGGCCAGGGTGGAATGGTTCCGAAGGAGCGGGAAATACCTGGAGGCCCAGAGGCTCGAGCAGAGGACGCGCTACGACCTCGAGATGATCAGGGAGACCGGCTACTGCAACGGCATAGAGAACTATTCCAGATACTTCGACGGTAGGAGGCCAGGCGAGCCGCCCTACACCCTCCTGGATTTCTTTCCCGAAGAGTACCTCATGGTCATAGACGAATCCCACGTGACGATCCCCCAGCTGAGAGGTATGTACAACGGGGACCGTTCAAGGAAGGAGACCCTTGTGGAGTTCGGTTTCCGGCTGCCGGCCGCCGTCGACAACAGGCCTTTGAAGTTCAGTGAGCTTGAGAAGAGGCTATCAAAGGTCCTCTTCACATCGGCGACCCCCGGACCTTACGAGAGAGAGGTCTCGGATACCGTGATAGAGCAGATAATCCGTCCCACCGGACTGGTGGACCCCGTGATCGAAGTGAGGCCGATCAGGGGGCAGATGGACGATCTCCTGGCCGAGATAAAGGCCAGGGTCAGATCCGGCGAGAGGACGCTCGTGACCACGCTCACGAAGAGGATGGCGGAGATGCTCTCCGATCATCTAAAGGAACTGGGGATCAAGGTCAATTACCTGCATTCCGACGTCAAGACCCTGGACCGCATAGACATACTCAGGGACCTGAGGCAGGGAAAGCACGATGTGATCGTCGGGATCAACCTCCTGAGGGAGGGACTGGACCTGCCGGAGGTGTCCCTGGTTGCGATACTGGATGCCGACAAGGAGGGTTTTCTCAGGAGCGAGACGTCCCTGGTCCAGACCATAGGCAGGGCGGCGAGGAACGTGGCAGGGAAGGTTATAATGTACGCCGATGGCATCACGGGATCGATGGCCAGGGCCATCGAAGAGACCAACAGGAGGAGACAGCGTCAGATCGCCTTCAACGAGGAGCACGGGATAACGCCCAGGACCATAGTCAAGGAGATCCGGGATATAACGGAGGGGATCCGCCGCAGCGAGGAGGACCATCGCTTTGACGAGGCCGAGGAAGGGGATATCGAGGAGCTGATCGCCTATCTCGAGAACGAGATGCATCTGGCGGCATCCTCATTGCGCTTCGAGGAGGCAGCGGTGATCCGCGACAGGATCACGGAGCTCAAGAAGGCCAGGATGAGATGATCCTCATCCCCCCTGGGGTCTTTCGATCATAACTCGGATCGCCAAGACCATTCGTTCATTTTCCGCTATGGTGGGGACCCAAAGAGGGAGGGAAATGATCGCCAGGTGGATCCAAATAAACAGGGGATCCTGCCCGCAACAAAGAATAATTAGGACCAGCTCATAACGGCCCCAGGCGATATACTCGGAGAAACGGAAAAGGAGGAAGATGTATGTCAAGGACGAAGGAGATCATAGAGCTGGACGAGAGATACGGGGCCCACAACTACCATCCGCTGCCGGTAGTTCTCTCCAGGGCCGAAGGCCCATGGGTATGGGACGTGGAGGGGAAGCGCTATTTAGACTGCCTCAGCGCGTACTCCGCCGTGAACCAGGGCCACAGGCATCCCAGGATCGTCCAGGCGCTCAAGGACCAGCTGGATGTCCTGGACCTCACCAGCAGGGCCTTCCACAACGACAGGATGGGAGAGTTCCTCAACAAGCTGTGCGAATACACTGGATTCGGATCCGCGCTCCCCATGAACACAGGAGCGGAGGCCGTGGAGACCTCCATAAAGCTCGCCCGAAGATGGGCATACCGCAAGAAGGGAGTCCCCAAGGATAAGGCGGAGATCATCGTATGCTGCGAGAACTTCCACGGCAGGACGACGACGATCGTGGGTATGTCCACTGATCCCGACGCATATTCGGATTTCGGCCCCTTCACCCCCGGCTTCAAGATCGTACCCTTCAACGATGCCAGGGCCCTCGACGAAGCGATCACGGATAACACCGCCGCCTTCCTCGTCGAGCCAATACAGGGCGAGGCAGGGGTCAAGGTCCCTGATCCCGGATATCTCTCCTGTGTTAGGCGCGTCTGCTCTGAGAAGAACGTCCTCCTCATGTTCGATGAGGTCCAGACGGGATTCTGCAGGACGGGAAAGCGCTTTGCATGGATGCATGAGGACGCCCGACCGGATGTCCTTGTGGTGGGCAAGGCCCTTGGCGGCGGCCTCTATCCCGTCTCCGGCGTCCTTGCCGACCGGGAGATCATGGACGTTTTCACCCCTGGATCCCACGGGTCCACTTTCGGGGGCAATCCAATGGCATCCGCTGTAGGCCTCGCCTCCATACAGGTGCTGGAGGATGAGCGCCTCGACGAGAGGGCGGAACGACTGGGGGAACGCTTCATGGATGCGCTGAGGGCGATAGGCTCACCGAAGGTCAAGGAGGTCAGGGGCAAGGGCCTTCTGGTGGCCCTCGAGCTGAAGGAGGAGGCCGGCCCCGCAAGGCCTTACTGTTACAAGTTGATAGAGGAGGGGATCCTTGCGAAGGACACTCACGCTCAGACCATCAGGTTCGCCCCTCCCCTGGTGGTAGGAGCCGACGTCCTCGATTCGGCGGCGGGAGCGATCGGGCGCGTCCTAGCTTGAGCGTGTCCATCTCGAACGTCTTCCAGGCCCGATCGGCGCTCGCCCTCGCTCTACGGAAGGAATATATCCTTATGCCGACGAAAACGCATATCGCGATCAGTACCAGTGAAATGATGGCGGTTCCCGCGATCATCTGCCTCCGAATATCGAGCGTGACGGGCCTGGATACGGTCCTGGCTCCTTCTCCCGCTTCCGTGGTTGCGCTAACCGCGTAACGATACCTACCCTGGGACGGATGATCTGCGAACGATCTCATGCTCGAGTTCCTGGCAAGAACGGTCTCAACCCCCTCTTGGTCTATCCTGTAGATGTTGTAGCCCACAATGGACCTTCCGCCGTCGCTGTAAGGCAGGTCCCAGCTCAACTCGACCCTTCCGCGTTCCACCTTCCCCCGCAGACCTGAGGGGGGGAAGGGCAGCCCGCATGGGGATCCGCTCACGATATCGGAGGGTTCTCCCGAGACGTATCTTGTCTCGGATGAGATCCTGTAGAAGTACCTTTTACCGTTGTCGAGATTGTGATCGCTGTAATACGTCACAGCGGGGATCCTTGCCAGGAACGACAGATCATCCGGTCCTCCCCCTCTCAAGATGATGAAGGTCGTTATCGCGGACCCGCCGTCATCTTTTGGCACGGACCATCTCAGGACCAGGGTCTGGTCCAGCTCGTCTATGCGGACATCGAAGGGTGCCTCGGGCAGACCTATCGGCATGGCCCTGACCTTCCCGGACATATCCCCTTCGTAGACCTCGTTGAAGGCGGTCAAGGCGTACGAGTACTCTATCCCGTTCATCACATCGCTGTCGGAGAAGCGGGTGGAGGGGGGCAGATCCCTGTAATGCCGCAACGGGTTTCCGTGGGCCGATCGCAATAGACGGTATCCCAGAAGCTCGGATCCTCCATCGCGCATCGGCGCCGACCACCGCAGCTCGACGTATCCGTCGAACTTAGAGGCGGTGAGTCCCAAAGGAGTGGAGGGCGGGCCGACCGGCCTGGCGTTCATGACCGATGAGGGCTCGCTTTCACCCGCCCTGCTCCTTGCGGTGATCCTGTAAGAGTACAGGACACCGTTAACGACGTCCCGATCGAAGAATATCGAACATAAAGAGAGGTCAGCGGCGAGTTCGAAATCCGATCCATCCACACTTTTGTATATCCGGAACCCCGAAAGCGATCTTCCCCCGTCGCAGGACGGAGGATCCCATTCGATGACGATGACACCGTCGCCCGCATCGGCCTTGAGGAGGGTAGGTGGTCCGGGAGGGCCGTAAGGCTCGACCCTGGTCCAATATGTAGGCTCGCCCTCTCCGAACAGGTTCGACGCGGCAACCCTGTACTCCATCTCCACCCCGGGGGTTAGGCCCTCGTCCAGGAACTCGAGTCCAGGCCATCGGATCGAGGTCTCATTCCCCGAGCCTGCCGTCCTTCGGTGGATGACGTATTCTTCTATCGGGGCTCCGCCGTCATCGGTAGGCGGGACCCAGCTCAGAAGGACCGCGCCGGGCTGGGGGATCGCCTTGAGGTCCCTGACCCTGTCAGGAAGCGTCGGTATCCTCACCGCTATCGTGGGGGATTTTGGCCCGATCCCCATCGCGTTGTAGGCCCTGACGTTGTAGCTGTAATAGGATCCAGCCTTCACATCGCTATCCTCATAACTCCCATTCGAGGTCAGGACCTCGATCGGATCGCTGCCGCTGTCCTTCTTCTGGATGATGTATCCCTCGATCCCGACCCAGCCGTCGTGGCTCGGCGGATCCCACTCCAACGAAGCGAAACCTTTGCCGGTCATAATGCTGAAGTTCGTGGGCTCAGATGGGATCGTCCCCGGGCGAACGATGACCGGTTCGGAACGCTCGCCCTCGCCCAGGCGGTTCACCGCCGAGACCCTGTACTCGTGTTCGATACCGTTCTTCACCTCCGTATCGATGTAGGAGAATTGGATGGGAAGCGATATCGTGATATTCCCATCGACGCAGATGCGCTGAAGGTTGTAGCCCGATATGGAGCAGAGGCCGTCGTCCTTTGGAGCCGCCCACTCGATCTCAATACGGGAGTCCCCTGCCCTGGATGTTACGATCTTTGGGGCTGAAGGGGGCGTCGGAGTGGCATGGACCATGATGAATGCGTCCGAGATACCGCGGAGATCTTGACCCGTATCGTGCCTTATGGGAAAATTCACTGAGCATGTCTGTCCAACGATCGTACATCTCCCGGGACTGGTATGCAGCACCCGGGTCCCCTGATCGCTGCCGCCTCCACCGATGAAAGTGAAGTACTGTAGGTTGTTCGACAGGTCGGTGATCGCGAGGAAGGCATCATCGCCGCCGTTGTATAAAGGGCTGGATGCATGGGAAGTGACGAATTGCCTCGCGTTCGAGACAAGACCCGTGATGTAGATGTTGCCCACTTCGTCAAGGTCAAGGCCAGATATCCAGTCATTTTCCGTAGATCCCAGGTATGATGAGAAATCGAGCTCCGTCAGATCGAGGGGCATCTTCAAGAGCAATCCGTCGTAGGACCTTCTGTTGCCCACGGGGTTGCTGCTGTCGAAAGCATCATTCGTTAAGGGAAAGTCGTATGACATCGACCTTCCGGTCACGAAGAGGCCGTCGCTCCCGATCCGAACGCTCAAGGCCTGGTCCGTGTATAGGCCCCCGATTACCGTCGAGGATATCAGCGTCCCACCGTTGCTCGATAGATGGGCGATGAAAATGTCCGGGTAATTGTAATAGATGTTTTCATTGGAATAAACCCCAGGGGTTATCGGAAAATCCTTGGAGGATGTCTCACCTGAAACGTATGCGGCTCCTGACCCATCGATGGCGATGGCCGTCCCCGAGTCGGCTCTTATCCCCCCGAGGAAGGTGGAATAGACGATGTCGCGACCATCCGTGTCGATCCTGGCCACGAAAGCGTCAGGTCCGTATGGAACGGTAGCTTCGGATGCGTTCCTGTAGGATCCCTCCGTCGTGGGCAGATCCCCCGAGAACGTGATGCCGGTGATGTATATCGTTCCATCGGGACCGGCATCTGCGGCGTTGATCCTGTCGTTCTGCGATCCCCCGAAATATGTGGAGAAGACGATCCGGGACAGGTCGGAGCTCAGGACCATCAGGAGACCGTCCTCGCCTCCGGCCGAAGCGTTGAAGAGGGATCGTTCCCCGGCAGGCAGGTCGGAGGATGCCGTCCATCCCGCGACGTAAACGCTGCCGTCAGGGAGAACGCCGATGCCCGTAGGCTCCTCGGCCATGCTTCCGCCGATGAGGGCCAGGGATGAGATGCTGAGGTTCATTCCCATCCTTGCGATGAAGATGTCCTTATCCCCCGCGTAGCTTCCGTGGAGGGGAGCTCCCTCCGCATCGAGATCGTCGGAGGTCGTCCACCCGGCGACGATCAGATCGCCACCGTCATCGCAGCAAGAGGAGATGAACTCCTTCCCGGACCCTCCTATAAGTCTCGATCCGATTATCGCCTCATGGACATCCCTCGTTGGGGCAGCCTTCACATGATCGAGATCACAAGATGGGGTAGATGTCGGTCCAGCATGCGCATCGTCTTCTGCCATGCCGATCTGGACCGCGGCGGAGAGCATTAGCATGAACAGCGTGATGAAAGCGATCGAGCTCCCCCTCATTTCGATCCCTCAAGTTCGGTTAACCACCAAGGGGCATATAAAGAAATTTCGGTCCATCGTTGTATCGAACCCGTGGAAGATCAAGGTGGTCCGAAACGGGAACCCTCTCACTTTCACATATGTCCGGCCCCGCCCAATATATTTATAAACGGCCTCCTCATGCGAGGATTCGTTCATGGCAAGCTCGGATCTGATAATTAAGGGTGCCAGGCAGCACAACCTCCGCAACATCGACGTCACGATCCCCAGGGACCGCCTTGTGGTCATCACGGGGCTGTCGGGATCGGGAAAATCCTCCCTCGCATTCGATACCATATACGCCGAGGGCCAGAGAAGGTTCATAGAATCGCTTTCATCGTATGCAAGGCAGTTCCTCGGAGTTATGGACAAGCCGGACGTGGATTCGATAGAGGGGCTGTCCCCCGCGATATCGATAGAGCAGCATTCTCCCACGAGGAATCCCCGGTCCACGGTGGCCACGGCGACCGAGATACACGATCATCTGAGGCTGCTCTATGCCAGAGTAGGGATCCCCCACTGCCCCGTCTGCGGCCGGGAGATCGAGAAGCAGTCCATCGATCAGATATTGGATTCCGTGTTCGAGGGAGGCAATAGGAGGATCGCGGTCCTGTCCCCTATCGTTTCCGGAAAGAAAGGAACCCACAAGGACAGGGCCGCCGAGCTGAAAAGGGGCGGTTACAGGAGGCTCATCATCGACGATGAGGAATGCGACGTCTCATCATTTCCGGAACTTGACAGGAACGTCAAGCACGACGTGCAGGTCATCGTGGACGAGCTGGTATGCGACGAGGAGCACCGCGATCAGCTGGCGGACGATGTTCATCAGGCCATGCAGCTCTCGGACGGATCGCTCATCGTCAGGGAGCTATCCGGGAGGAGGAAGGGGGCGGACTCGTTCTACTCGGAGAGGATGGCGTGTCCAATACACAAGATCTCGATCCCGGCCCTGGAGCCGAGGATGTTCTCCTTCAACTCCCCGTTCGGGGCGTGCAAGGAATGCTCTGGATTGGGCTTCAAGCTCGAGGTGGACCCCACTCTTATCATCACGGACCCGAAGAAGAGCATATCGCAGGGAGCCATCGGGTTGTTCAGGAGCGATCCGGACGGTTCCTACAACCTAAGGATACTCGAGGGGCTGGGAAAACAAATGGGATTCTCGGTCGCGACACCCTGGCAGTCCCTTCCCGAGGGGGTGAGGGAGGCCATACTCTACGGGACCGAGAGGAGCTACAAGCTCCACATAACCTCCCCGAAGTACGAGTGGAGCATGGACCGCAGATACGAGGGTGTGATCCCCACAATACAGAGAAGGTACAGGCAGACCCAGTCGGAGGGTGCAAGGGAATTCTACAGGCAGTTCATGAGCGCCCAGCCATGCCCCGCCTGCGGCGGGGCGAGATTGAACCCCGCATCCCTGGCGGTGACGGTAGGGGAACTCAACATCAACGAGCTGCTGGAGATGTCCATAAGGGATGCGCTACCCTATCTGGAGCAGCTCGAAGCATCCCTTTCGGAGAAGGATATCTCGATAGCCAAGGACGTATTGAAGGAGGTCCGGTCCCGAATGGCCTTCCTGAGGGACGTGGGCCTTGACTACATATCCCTCGACCGCACCATGGGGACCCTCTCGGGCGGTGAGGCCCAAAGGATACAGCTCGCAACCCAGATCGGGTCCGCGCTCATGGGCGTCCTCTACGTCCTTGACGAGCCCTCCATCGGCCTGCATCAGAGGGACAATTCGAGGCTAATAGACACCCTCTTCCGCCTACGGGACCTCGGGAACACGATCATAGTCGTCGAGCATGACGAACAGGTGATAAGGAGCGCCGACCATGTGGTCGATCTGGGTCCGGGAGCCGGAATACACGGGGGAGAGGTGGTCGCTCAGGGAACGGTCGAGGACATGTGCGCGTCGGAGCGCTCGCTTACAGGGGACTACCTCTGCGGCCGCAGGAGCATCCCCGTCCCCGCAAAGCGCCCGAAGGGGAATGGCGAGCATATTCTTATTAAGGGAGCATCAGAGCACAATCTCAAAGGGATCGACGTGAGGATCCCCCTCGGCGTGCTCACATGTGTAACGGGGGTCTCGGGTTCGGGAAAGTCCACGCTGGTCTTTGATATTCTGCACAAAGCCCTGATGCGCAGCCTGCACGGCTCCAGGGAATCGCCCGGCAGGCATGAGGGCATAGACGGACTGGAACACCTCGACAAGGTCATAGTCATAGACCAGTCCCCCATAGGCAGGACCCCCAGATCCAACCCTGCGACATACACGGGGGCCTTCACCCCCATACGGGACCTGTTCGCCAGAACACCTTTGGCCAGGGCGAGGGGTTACAAACCGGGACAGTTCTCCTTCAATGTGAAGGGGGGAAGGTGCGAGAACTGCGAGGGCGGGGGCATAATCAAGCTCGAGATGCACTTCCTCCCCGACGTCTACATACCCTGCGAGGTCTGCAAGGGGAAGAGGTACACCCGGGAGACGCTCGACATAAGATACAAGGGAAGGACGATCTCGGATGTCCTGAACATGTCCGTCGAGGAGGGACTGGAGTTCTTCACCAACGTGAATTCGATAAGGAGCAAGCTCCAGACCCTGATGGACGTAGGATTGGGATATATAAAGCTCGGTCAGAGCGCCACGACCCTCTCCGGAGGCGAGGCCCAGAGGGTGAAACTGTCCACCGAGCTGTCCAAGCGGGCGACCGGCAAGACCATATACCTCCTCGACGAGCCCACCACCGGGCTGCATTTCGACGATGTGAGAAAGCTCATAGACGTTCTCTTGAGGCTCAGATGCAAAGGGAATTCGGTCGTTGTCATAGAACATAATCTGGATGTGATAAAGACCGGCGACTGGGTCATCGACATGGGTCCGGAGGGAGGGGACGAAGGTGGGGGGATCGTCTGCGAGGGCACCCCGGAGGAAGTTGCCTATCATCCGCAAAGCCATACTGGAAGATACCTGGCAAAGGTGTCGGGTCTCTCGCCCGAACCCATCAAAGCGAAGAAGGGGCCAGGCAGGCCTAGGAAACATCCAGCCCCTGGATCACGCTGAAACCCCGGACCCGGCTCCTCTATACAAGCCATCAAATCCGATAAATAATTGGTATGTCTATGGATGAAAGGATGGACATCGATACATCTACTCTGCCCTCAGCATGCGGCGTCTATCTGTTCAAGGACGCTTCAGGATCGGTGCTCTACGTCGGCAAGGCGATCGATATAAGATCGAGGATCAGGTCCCATCTTCAGAACAGGGACGATCCCAAGGAGGCGATGCTCAGGGAGCACGCCCTTACTGTGGACTGGATACTGACCTCGAACGAGCTGGAGGCGCTGGTACTGGAGGACACGTTGATCAAGAAGCATCAGCCCAGGTACAACATCAGGTTGAAGGACGACAAGTCCTACCCGTATATTCTCGTGACCAGGGAAGAATACCCCTCTGTAAGGCATGTTCGGGGACTGCATCCGGGTTCAGGGGACCATTTCGGACCTCACGGGGACCCGCTAGCCGTGAGGAGGTCCATGAGATGGCTGAGGAAGGTATTTCCGGTACGCTCCTGTTCGAGGGACATGTCCAGGCGATCCAGGCCCTGCCTGGAGCACCACATTGGCCGTTGTCTCGCACCCTGCGCGGGCATTGTCGATAAAGATGCTTATACGATGGCCGTGAGGGGCATCCGTGAGTTCCTCTCCGGCAGGGGCGAGTCATTGCTCGGGGAATTGAACGATCTGATGTGGAGAGCCTCCTCGGAGGGAGCCTACGAGAGGGCTGCACTGATGAGGGATATCATAAAAGGGCTTGAGAGGATGCTAGAGGGACAGAAGGCCGTCCTTCAGGGTTCCTCGGACGTCGATCTAATATCCTTCTCCAAAGATAGAACGGCCGCCTCCGTTCTGATCGTTAGAGGGGGAAGGATGATGGACGCAGTGAAGTTCACCTTGGAGGGGTCCGAGCCCATCGGCGGACCCTCCGAGGATTTTCTGACATCGTATTATTCTATAGCGGGGTCGCTTCCGGAAAGGATCGTATTGGACCGAACGGACCTCGAGGGGTCATGGAGGGAGGACATGGAGCAGTTCCTATCGGCCAAGAGGGGAAGACCGGTCAGGATAAGGAGGCCCCGAGGAGATGACCAGAGGCATCTGCTCGCGGTCTCTCGTAGCAATGCCGAGGAGAAGGCAAGGTCCGTGGTCAGGGCTTTGGAGGGCCCCAATTCCCTCGTCAGGCTGAAGGAGGCCTTGGACCTCGAGGTGTTGCCTCAAGTGATAGAGTGCTTCGACATATCGCATCTCGGAGGGACGAACACCGTCGCCGCCATGGCGCAGTTCAGATCTGGCCGCCCCGCGAAGTCGGGCTACAGGCGCTTCAGGATATCGAGGGAGGTCAACGACGATCATCTCTCCATGAAAGAGGCCGTCACAAGGCGTTATCGGAGGCTTCTGGACCATGGCGACCCCCTTCCGGACCTTATCCTGATAGATGGAGGGAAGGGACAGCTTGGTTCCGCCTTGGACGCATTGAGCGATGTGGGCGTGGCGGATACGATCCCGGTCGCAGCGCTGGCGAAAAAGGAGGAAACGATATACAGGAGTGGATCGGCTCTGCCCTTGGTCCTGAGGCGGGACGACCCCGCCTTGAAACTGCTCCAGCGCATCAGGGACGAGGCGCATAGGTTCGCGGTGACCTATCAGCGCAGCACACGAAGGATCGATGAGAGCATATTGATGGAGGTCCAAGGGATCGGAAAGAAGAGGTACCTTGCCATATCCAGGGAGTTCGATTCCCTGGATGCTCTATTGGAGGCGGGCCCCGCGGAGGTCGCCAGGAGGTGTTCTCTGCCATCCGATCTGGCCGAAAGAATGCTGGCCCATATTATCTCAACGAAGGTCCGCCCGGCCACCGGGCATGAAAACAGCGTATCAAAACCTTGATATTAGAAGATGTGAATCATCCTTATGACCGGCCGGTACCTCTGGATGTTTGATAGGATAGCATTCGCGGACCCGGTAACGGGGTGATGCACGTGTTCAGGCCATCCAATCCCTCGTGGAAGATGTTAGCTGCGCTGTTTTTGACCTTTATCATGGCACTGCCGATCCCGCTCCTTAGCGAAGGGAGCCAGGATGTCGCAGGGGCCGACGATGTGGATGTCATTGTTCAGATCGAGGAGATGTCGGACAACCTTATCAAAGAAGAGGAGGTCCTCGAGATGGGGATCCCGCTGCCTCCCGATGCGGTAAGGAGCGAGCCATGGGGGCTGTGGGAGAGGTTCAGCTATCATCAGTCCGGGGAGTCCGGGGTTATGGGATATAACGCGAGCTCGGGAAGGGTATACACATACGGCGGCGGCTATCAGAGCACGGGTTTCGGGGGTCAGATAACACACAACACGATCAACGACATGTTCTACTTCGACATCAACACCCAGAGATGGGTATCTGTCGAAAAAGCGACGAGCCCTGGCGGCAGATACCTTTCATCCTACGCCGTGGACGAGATACGCGGGAAGATATACATCTACGGCGGATACATGGACGGGTCCATGGTCAACGATCTCTGGGTATTCGACATGGACACCGAGGCCTGGACAAGGCTCTCATCCTCTGTGTTCACCACAAGGAGGGCCGGGGCGCCCATGGTCATCGATCCCATGGACGGGGATATGGGCATGCTCTATATACACATGGGCAAGGCCCAGAACGACTACGACAACCTGACCGGTTTTTACAAGATCGATATCAGCAAGCCCATGCAGGCCCCGGTATCATTGAACGACGGCTCCGGTTCAGGCCTCATCGAGCGTTACGATCACGACATGTGCATAGATACCGTCAACAAGAACATCTACCTCTACGGAGGGAGACACAGGATAGGGACTGATAATAATGTCTATCTCAACGATTTCTGGGTGTACAACATCCCGTCCGATCAGTGGACCCAGCTCTCAACGGACATCAGCATGCAGTCCATGGTCCTCCACGGCTCGAAGATGTTCTTCAGGAGAACGGGGACCGATCTCACTGTAAACATATGGGGCGGCCGCCAGACCATGCAGCAGACCACGATGAACAGGACGCTGTGGACATATAACGCCGATATGCAGTCATGGTCATGGAAGCATTTCTCTGCGGGGGACAGCCCCAGCGGCAGGATGTTCTACACGACCCATTATTCATCCGCCGCCGATCTCTTCTTCGTTTTTCAGGGCAGGTGGTACTCCTCCGAGCCGTACTCATATCCGTACAGATACAGGGATATGAACTACATGACCATGACGACAAAGGAGTGGACCCGGTTCCCGCTCAACACATCTGTGAGTTCGGTGAACGGGGGCATCTTCGCACACAACGAGGTGCAGCAGAGGCTGTATTATATCGGTCCGAACCTGGTATCGGGATGGGGAGGCAACGGATCTGGCTATATCTATTATTTCGACCTGATGACCAGGGATTGGAAAGGTCCGATTTATAACAGCGGATCGAGCAATCCTGGATCGAGAAGCAATGCCGGGATCTGCTACGTTCCCGACAGGAACGAGGTGTTCATATACGGCGGCGGGTACACCACGCGACAGGGCCAGACCACGTATTACTACAACCGCGACGACATGTGGAAGATAGATCTCGATACGTTCGAATGGTCTGTGGTCTGGGCTCCGGCAGGTCCCGGTCCCAGGCAGGGCTTCGATATGGTCCTCAACACCAAGGACGGCAAGATATACTTCTACGGAGGCTACTACCATCCAACGACCTCCTCCGACCGGATAATATACGACGATTTCTACAGCTTCGACCCGGCGAGCACGGCCTTCAGCAAGCTGAACCCCGCAGGGACCACGCCAGGGATGCGTTACGGCGCCGCGCTAATGTACGAGCCGGACGACCATCTGCTGTATCTCTTCGGGGGATGGTACCTTAAAGAAGGAGGGGCCAACGCCCAGGAGGAGAACGACCTCTGGACCTACGATTTCTCCACCCAGACCTGGACCGAGATCGACGCGCAGTTCAAACCATCGAGCAGGGCGTATTCCAAGATGAGCTACGATCCCCTGACCAGGGAGATAATCATGACGGGGGGAAGCCAGAACAACGACATGTCGAAGTACAGGATACTGGAGGGGAAATGGTATCCGGAATACTATCTGGTGCACCCGGGGGACCTGGACAATCACGCTTCCATATTCATCCCCGAGACGAGGGACCTCTGGATATATGGTTCGGGAAGGCATGGGATATGGAGGTTCGGCATCCCATACAGGCTGGCCATACAGAGGGTCTCCTTCGACGACCCTTCGGAAGGTGCGAACGTTGCATATTCCATGCTCAAGCCATACCATTTCACATCCATGGTCAAAGCGGTCGAGGATGTGTCCGAGATCAGCGAGGTAAGATACATATTCAACCACAGGGACGGTGCATTCTCGGTCGTTTACAATCACACCCAGGGGACTTGGGTCGAGCATGATCCGGGAAACAGGGGCTTCCTAGTGGATCGGAGCGTATCCGTCGATGGGGTCTTCCTGAACCTGGACATGTGGATCAAGTTCAACTGGACCTGGACCAACAGGCCGAACATAATCGACCGCAGCGTGACCGTGAGGATCATGGGATATGACGTGGCCCCCGATGAGCTGATCGTCAGGAACTTCCTGACAGTTCGTAATCAGCTGGAGCTGAGGGGCGTTCTTTCTGTCAGCTCGGAGGTCCAGGGGCCGATCCAGAACCAGAGCTGGATCCGGGCAGGGGAATGGGTGAACTTCTTGGGTCCCGTTGTGGCCTACGTCGGAGCGGACCTGTATCCGCCATTGGACAGCTACATGCTGACGCTGTGGGACGAGGATGATGAGATGTTCACAAGCTCCCATATGCCCGGGGAGCCCCTCAATATCACCCTGGTCTCACCGAACACCACGAAAACGGAATACAGGTACAGGATCAACATTTCCGGGGTCCCTCCCGATACGGACACATCCGATCTTTCATTCCGTCTTTCCACGGATGCGGATCCGCCGGGAAAGCCCCCAACGGTGATACTGCATGCGGATGACCTTAACGACCAGAGGACCAGGTACGACAACGATACGGAGGTGTTCCTGAGCTGGCAGAGCGCTCCGGAGACCGCTTCAGGCGTCCTGTTCTACTATTGGTCATTCGAAGATAACGGAGGAACGAGGAACGGAACTCGGGTGGAATCGGGCCTCGACGCGGTCGTTGAGCTTCCAGGCAAGGGAGCGCATACGATATACGTATGGGCGGAGGACCTCGTCGGCAACATAGGTCCAGCGGAGAGCGCTCGGATAATGATCGACATGGACCCGACCACCTTCACGGTGATAAGACCGGACCTGGATGAGATCGTCCCCTATACCGCCATCGATTTCGAGATAAACATGACGGACCTGGGCGGATCCACGATAATATCCCAGTCGGTGATGTATCGTTTCAGCAACAATGGGCTAAATGATCCCGTTCAATGGCTGGGGATCGCCTCGTGGAAATACGTTCAGGACATATGGACATCCTTCCACCAGGACAATTATCAATTCGTCCTGGAGCTCAAGGGCCTCAGCGACACATATGATAATTTCATTCAGTTCAAATGCCAGGATGGAGCGGGCACGGTCTTCACATCCACAGTCTATAATATTCTGGTCGACACCTCGCTGAGATATCCCATCGCGACCCTGGTATGGCCGCCTGACGGAACGGATTTCGC
The DNA here is from genome assembly GCA_029762535.1 of Thermoplasmatota archaeon. Lineage (GTDB taxonomy): Archaea > Thermoplasmatota > Penumbrarchaeia > Penumbrarchaeales > Penumbrarchaeaceae > JARVGK01. Next base: position 50,075 of record JARVGK010000008.1, on the reverse strand, counting down.
GGATCCGGACGACGTTAAACTGGAATGGAACGTGACGTTCTTCGATCCAGAGGACGTATCCTATAAGATATACATGTCGAACAGGAAGCTCGACGTCCTCGAGCTCAAGTCCTCATCACTCTGGACGGAGGTCTTCAAGGGGACTACATACGACCCGATCGGTCTGGATTTCGGAACCTATTACTGGACCGTTGTCCCCGTGGCCCAGAACAAGTTCGTCGGAAACTGCACGAACGGTGTCTTCTCGTTCTCCGTCTCCAACGAGGAGAACTATGCCTTTACGGTATCCTCCCATGTCGAGAGGATTAAACTGCAGCAGGGGACCCCAACTTCGATCCTATCCTTCGACATCGCGAACATCGGGCAGAAGCCCATGAACATCACTCCGATCATTGATCTAGAAGGCCACGACGGACCGATGGGTTCCCTCATCAGATACGAGTGGCTCCTGATCAGGAACGGCATTTACCGCCTGGATATCCAGCAGGAGCTGGTGATCAACCTCGATGTCGAGATCCTTCCCAACGCAACGGTAGGCAATTATACCCTGAACTTCACTTTCGAGTCGAACTGGGGCATAATCAGGAACGTCTCGGTCCCTCTTGAGATAACGCAGAGACCGGTTCAGGTCGCCCCGCCTGAGGAGGACCCCATTGGCTTGTATATCATCATCGGGATCATAGTCATCGTCCTGATCATGATGGTCCTGGGAGGCCTATATTACTTCCTGGTGAAGAGAAAGACCGAAGAGAAACATCGCGATATCGAATCCGAGCTCTCGGAGCTCGAGTCCGAGTACGGGATGGCGAGTTCGAACGGGGCGAGGACGGCGCCTCAGCCGAAGGGACTGGGAAGATCGGTCCCATCGGCCGGTATCGCTGCATCTGGACAGCCTTCGGAGACCGAGCCGGCAGAAAAGGCCCAACAGGAGGCCCCGACGCTCGTCGATGAGACATCGGAGGATGCATGGATGAACCTTGTGGCCTCCGAGACCATTCAGGAGGTAAGCACGTCAGATACAATAGATTCGGACAGGACCGTCTCCACCGACAGGGAAAAATCGCTTCAGGACCTCCTGAATGAGATGTCCGGGGATTGAGAATAATTTCCCTCATCCTAAGCCAACATATGGGGATGAAAAAGGCCTCAGAGTCCCATATCATCGACAGAGGGCCCCAGTATGGAGAGCCCTTCATGATCGAGGTCTATTACGTACTGTTTCATGGAATGGTTGTTCTGTCTCATCTTGATGACCTCGATGTAGCGTTTCTTACCTTCGAGGGTCCTTCTAACACCAAGCTCGATCACGCCATCGGCGAGGAAGTTCTCGTTATCCCTTGAGTTGAACTGCTGGTTCCTTGGCAGCTCGTGAAGGATGAAGGAGGTCAGATTGGAGTCCCTCAGCAGCTTGAAGAAGTAGTATATCCTCTTTCTTATGAGGTGCTCGTTGTCCATCTTCGTCAGGGTGTAGAGGGCGTTGAGGGAGTCGAGAGCGAAAACGCAGAACGCGTCCCCTTTCTCCTCCTTCGTCGAAAGGATAAGCTTCTCGGTGAGCTCGAGGAAGTCCGTGTTCTCCGCCTCCTCCCGGTACATCTCCCTGGTCCTGTTGTAATCGGCGATGAATATCCTCTCATTGATGTCGATACCCACCGATCTGAGGTTCCTCAAGAGCGATTCCTTTGGCTCCTCAATCGTGGCATATAGTCCTATCGCATCCGGGTTCTTCTCGATATATTTGGATATGAGCGAATACGTGAAGGTCGATTTCAGCGTGCCGGTATAGCCCGAGACCATGATGATCATGTTCTGATAGTTGTTCGTTCGGAAAATCTTGTCTATACCCTTGATGGTATTCTGGAACATATCAACACCCGCCGAAACCATGTGATCGAGTCCAGTTCAGGACCGATTCGAAAATGATACAACTAATAGATATAGCTATCGCGTTTAGTATCGGGGAAAAACTCGTGAGGATACGTATATAGTTATATCGATGATGAACATCCCCCGACGTGCAGTTAAGGCCGATAGTGGAAAGAACGCTATTGTTGTTACCCGTACTTCTGATATCCATCATAGTATTGCTATCGATCCTGTTACCTCATATATTTTATGAAGAGTTCATCTGGAAGTATTTTTGGGGTCCGATCGTCGCCGATGCTGGAGGGGATGCGGGAGGGATCACATCCGATTACAACTGGATTGACACGATATCCTACGGATTGATACTGGCATGGGCCGTTTTCCTCATCCAACGCGCCATGAAAAGATGGGATGTGAACGTCGATCCCTTCTTCTTCGCCCTGGCTCCAGCGATCTTGATCGGGCCTTCACTGAGGGTATTGGAGGACATGTACCTCTTCAACACCCCTCTGCAATATGTCTTTATTTCCCCTCTGATATACATATTCCTGGGTTTGAGCACCTTTGGTCTTCTCTACACATCCATCAGAATAAGCTACCTTAAGGACAGGGAAAGGAGGACATCATCATCCCTTTTGGTCCTGATCCCCGGCCTCATTACGGCATTGGTCGTCAAGGCCTTCCCCGAAGCCTTGAACGCTAACGTGTCCATAGTCGCGATACTTGGCATATCCTTGGCCATGTCCCTGATGTATCCCGTTATATTCCGGAAGGGCGGTTATCTGGCCCTTCTCGGGTGGACCTGGGGGACTTCACTTCTTCATGTCATTTACTCGTACACGCTATGGTTCACGGACGATACCTGGAGGTCCAATTATACGGCGATCACCGGTTCGTCGCCCTCCTCCGGTTATCTCCTCCACGGCCTTGGCGCGGTCGCACTGGTCGCGCTGGCCGCATTCCTTGTGTATGTTTCCCTTCGGCTATCATCAAAAAAATGGCCCAAACTAGGCATGATGGTCTCACCGGTGAACATGGCAATAGTTGTGGGTCATATGCTCGACGCCTCCGCCACCTTCATTGGGGTCGACTATCTCGGATATGTAGAGAAGCATCGCCTGCCAGCGATACTCATGGAGGCGACCGGGACCGCCCTGGTGATGTTCCCACTAAAGCTCGTGTTCCTACTGCCAGCCCTCTATCTCATCGATGTTTCGATGGAGGAGGACGCCAGATCCAACCGTTATCTGATAACGCTCGTCAAATTGGCGATACTGGTTCTCGGATTCGGACCTGGTATGAGGGATCTGATCCGGCTCATGCTGGGAACATGAAAAGGAAATTCGGGGCGCAATGTCTTGCGCCCCCGGTGGCAACAACCTGAAACCCTATGAGATGAGCGTCGCCACTCTATGGATGGAACCAACGTTCGCTGATATGTTTTTTCACAGTATATAATAGGTTTTTACACATGTGAAATCTCAACCCTCCAGCGGGATAACAGCGGTCATTCCTTGAGCGATGAGATCGCCTCGATAAATCGATCGCCGAACCGCTCCAACCTCATCGTCCCTAACCCTTTGATCCCTTCGAGGTCGGAGATATCCCTCGCACCGCTGTTCACGATCTCAACGAGAGTGACGTTGTTCGCCACACAATAAGGGGGCAGATCATGATCCCTTGCAATGCGGTTCCTCACTTCTTTGAGCTGTTTGTATATTCCCTGATCACGCGGGAGGGGTATCGTTCTTGCGGGGAGGGGCCATGGGATCATCGCCGGGATGGCATCCCTCATTAAGAGAGCTTTTCTCCCTCTTTCGGATATCTCTATCATGGGTAGGTCCCCGGGCGTGCTCTGGACGAGGCCCAGTCTGGTCAGGGATTCGATGAAGTCGAGAACCTGGTCCTCGTCCAGCTGGGACAGCCTTCCGAAGAAGGGCGTGACCTCCTCCCTTCCGTCTATCAGATATCCGGGGTCCTTTCCTCTCAGGACCCTGCTCAGACGCTTCCTTCCGGTCCCCCTTTCGAAGCATTTCAGGCATCCGAGTATGATCCTCGACACCGCGTCTTCCATGTCCTTCTCTATCACATAATCCAGCAACTCTTCGTCGCCAACTGCCATTATCGACATCTCTTTTCCTCCGTTTCATTTTTTTTTCGTTGCCCTCCCAAACGGATGAAGGGCATAACCGCCATTAAAGTGGTATTATTAGAAGGATATCCGAAGGGGTGGCCGTCAGAAACCGCTATGACGTTGTATCCCACACCTTCGGTGTGGTCCATTCCGAAACTATTCCGCCGGGTTCCTGTTCTCCATCCAGCCGATGAGGACCAATACAAGGGCGAGGAACAGGATTATGATGATCCCGACCACAATATGAAAAAAGGTCACGGCCATCATGATCAATCCGGCTATCAGGACCCCCGCCAGGATCGCCATGAAGGCCTTCGGGCGGTTTAGATCGAAAAGATATGCGGCAAGGGTGCCGGTCCATGCTCCTGTCACAGGGAGGGGGATCGCTACGAAGAGTATGAGCCCCATCTCCCCCCAGAGCTGGACCTTTCGCTTTCCTTTACGGATCGTCCTCGCATTGAGCCATTCGAAGAAGGTCCTCATGAAGCCGAACCTCTTTAGGAACCTTTCGACCTGTGGATAGAACCTCAAAAGGAATGGGACAGGGATCATGTTCCCGAAGACCGAAAGGACGTATGAGACCCCCCACGAAAGGCCGAAGACCTTCACTGCGGCGGGCAGGGCCCCGCGAAGTTCGATGATAGGCAGCATGGATATGAGAATGGTGGAGATGTATTTCCCCCACCATGGGAGGTTCTCAAGGGCCGACATGAGCCCTTCGGCAATGGAGACCATACAGCTACTCCTCGAAGAGCCTCTCGATCATCCAGTTCGCATCGAACGGTTCGAGGTCCTCGTATCCCTGCCCGGTCCCTACGTACAGGATGGGCTTGCCGATCGTGTAAGCAATGGACAGCGCTGCGCCGCCCTTGGCGTCAGCGTCGATCTTCGTAAGAATGGCCCCGTCGACGCCGACGGCCTTGTCGAACTCGCTGGCCTGGATCACGGCGTCGTTGCCGGCAAGCGCGTCGCCTACGAACACGATGAGATTTGGTCTTGCGATCCTTCTGATCTTCTTCATCTCGTCCATGAGATTTATGTTGGTCTGCATCCTACCGGCCGTATCCAGAAGCACCACGTCCTTCTTCCTTGCCTTGGCATGTTCTATCGCATCGTATGCGACGGCAGCCGGGTCCGCGCCTGCCGAGTGCTTTATGATCTTTAACCCCAGGTTCTCGGCATGCTTTGTGAGCTGTTCTATGGCCCCGGCCCTGAACGTATCCCCTGCAGCGAGAACGCATGAGATGCCTTCTCTCTGCAGCCGATGAGCGATCCTGCCTATAGCGGTGGTCTTACCCGTTCCGTTCACACCTACGAACATCACAACGTAGGGTTTCTCGCTGGCCCGTATACTGTCGATGAGATCGATGCTCTTTATGTCAAGAACCTGTCTGATCGCTTTTTTCAAGGCGCCCTCTATGACATCTTCCAATTCGCTGCTCCTTTTCACTTTAGCGCCCTCAAGCTCCTTTATGATGTAGTTCTTGATCCTCTCGACGACACCCTGGGCCACATCGGATTCAAGCAGAGCCATCTCGAGATCGAACATGATATCTTCAAGCTTGTCCTGGGTAATCTTCTTGGCGAAGATCCCCCCTCCTTCCTCTATGAGAGAATCACGGCCTTGAAGGGCAAAGGCCCCTGCTTCCTTCACCTCGATGTGTCCATCCGAGGCCGGACCGGCGTTCTGGTCGATTCCATCCTTCTTGGTTTTCTTTGAGAAGATCTTTCCCAGGAACTTAGATTCCTTTCTGGCCCTGGTATCCTGCTCATTAACTTTAACAGGTCCTGCGGCCCTCTCCTGTTCAAGGTCGTCCTTCGCCTTCTTCTTGAAGGACCTGAGCTTCTCCTTGAGAGCCGAGAACATCTCCACACCCCATGATCAGAAATTACCTTGCGTACCTTGCGCCATCAGCATCTGCTGACCGTAAAGCTCCTGTGTCTGTGCAGCGAGGGAGTTGTAGGCCTCGGCCATTTCGTTGAGCTGGGATCCTAGCCTCTCTATCACGTCCTCGAGGACCTTCTTCCTATCCTCGATGGCAGAGATAGCGGTGTCGATATCCCTTTTGATGTATATTCCAGCTCCTTCGCTCAGGATGCAATGGTCCGTATCCTCTATCCTGACATTGATGAAGACCTGGGATCCCAGCCCGATCAGGGACCTGTCAGAGGACCCGGTCTTTAGCTCTTTCAGGGAGTCCATCGATGACCCATGGTCGATTATGACCGCTCTCAAAGCCTCCATCTGTCCCTTCAATGAGTCCATCTGTCCCCTGAGGGAATCCATCCTGGCCAATCCCATCTCTATCTGCCGGGCGACCTTATTGATATCGTCCTGTTCCATGATACAGCACCACTTCGAAGATCCGATCCCATTGTCGGGTTTTTTCATTGGAAAAGGATGCATGTAATTAAACTGTTCGCTGATGGGATAGTGCGGGTCGAGTCAAGGACATAAGCCTCCTTCTGTTTTCCCGCGGAAGCGGGTAGATGGCATCTATCTGAGCGCCCTACCTTCCGATCCCGGGATGGGGTCGTATCGGACATTTGGGCTTGCTCCCCGGGGGGTTGGCCGTTTCATCCTATCCGCGCAGACGTCCGGGACATATCCCATCATCCCATTATACGCGGTGGTGTCGTTTCTGCTCCATTGCCGACGCTCTCGCGCCCCGGGCTTGCGCCCGGCCCGGGCATCCCGACGAGGGAGGACTTTCCCCAGCGGCCTCATGGGCCACCGTCGGCCATCCGCCTTCTCTCGGCCCGGAGACCTGTAGAGGGGGCCCTGCTATAAAACCGTATGGTGGGACTCATCGGTCCGCATCGGGGTCGAGCGATCCCAAAAGCTCCGATATCTTGAAAGGCTTGAGTAGGAAACCATCCGCTCCCGCCCCCATTGCCTTGTCCCGGACCGTCCCATCAGCTGAGGCGAAAATTATACGTGTCTTCCTGTCCACAAGCCTGATATCGACCATGGCGTCCACACCGTCCTTTCGAGGCATGCGGTGGTCCATGATTATGATGTCAGGCCTATCTTCCATGGCCAAGAACATGTCCACCGCATCATCCCCATCGAACGCGCTCGCGATCACCTTGTAACCGTGCATTTCCAGAATGTCATTGTACAGCTGGTGGATGAAATCCTCGTCATCCACGATCATCACCGTGCCCTTCAGGATACCATCTCCGAGAATTTACTGGATCGGTCGATGATATCATCAATATGGCATGTGCTGTCTGAAGGGGGTCCTACCATCCAAATGGAATTGGAGTTTTCTCAATATAACGTTTGTTCCGCCATTATGAAAAAAAATCATGAACCTGAGCCCTTCATCACCTCTGTATGTCCTCCTCGAACGAATCTGTCTCTGATAGAAACCTTAAGATGGTCTTTCCCAGATGCTCTTTCTGCACTTTGAAGGATTGTGCGGCCCTGGTCACATACTCGTGCGGCCTCATTATTTTCTTCACCGAGTTGGGATCGACCCCTCCGATGTCCGTAGGCCGGCCCAATTTCCGATAGGACTCAAGATAAGGGTAGGCAGGATCCCCTCTCAGAATTACAAGGGCATCTTCCTTCTCCCCATTCGCACTATCGGGATTTGCTGACCTGATCCTAGCGCGTAGCTTTCTGGCCGTTTTCCAGAGGTTGAAGACGCGCTCGCAGGCACTAACGAGGTCGTGCGGATCATCTATCGAAAGCACGGCCATGGCCCGAAGGAGATGGTCCAGATCGGACTCGTATATATCCCTCGCTCTTTTGCCCGCCACGTATTCTATCCTGACGATGCCGTCCTGGATCTTCTTGGTACCGAGAAGTATTATGCGAACCGCTTCGGACGTGTTCTTCAGGTGTGTTCCGCCGCAAGCCTCAGTATCCAGCCCGTCGATGTCGATGATCCTCAGCGTCTCGCCGGGGACGGCACCACCCTGATAAAGCCGAAATCCGAACCTTCTCTCGGCCTCGTCCTTGGCAAGTACCATCGATCTGACTGGCAGGGATGAGGAAATTATCTCGTTGGCCCTCTCCTCTATCGACTCGAGCTGAGATGGGCTCAGAGACTCGTAATGGGTGATGTCGAGCCTGCCCTTCTCCTCGGTCTTCTCAGCGCCGGCCTGCCAGATATGGCCTCCCAGTATGGATTTGGCCACTCCGTTTATGATGTGGGTCGATGTGTGGTGCTGGGCAAGCTGTCTCCTGCGCTCCTCATCTATATGCCCTCTGGCCTTTGTGCCAGCGCTCCATTTTGAGAGATCTCCGCTGACCTTGTGGAGGATGACCCTGTCCTGCTTGAAGACCTCCGTTACCCGGAGATCGGATGGCCCATGGAGGGAACCGATGTCATGGAGCTGCCCCCCCGAGGTCGGGTAGAAGGCGGTAGCCTTCAATATCACGTTATCTTCGATCACAGCCATGACCTCGCTCTCGAACTCGACCATGAGGTAGTCGTCGTAATAAAGTATCTTCGTCTCGGGTATGGTGGAAAGTTCGTATTGGAACTCCTTCCCGGTTCGTGCCGATGGCTCCGTTGCTTCGTGCAGGGCCGAGACCCTGGCGTAGAAGTCCGGCGGGACCGATACGTCGAGGCCCGAGTCCAGCATAAGATCAGGGGTAATACCCTGCGAATCGTAGAGCATTATAAGATCATCCACTGAGACCCTCTGCCCGCGCATCTCCTTTTCCTTGAGCTTTATGACGGTAGACCTGGCTTTCTCTCTGGTCTGGAGGAATTTCCCCCTCTCATGGTCAATGATCTCACGCACCTCGGATAAGGAATCCAGCATCTCTGGGAACTGGGGTTTAAGGTATTCCGCATGCCAGTGGCAGACATCGCCCATGTCCAGGTTCCAGCCGTACTTCTCTATGAAGTTCATGGCCCTGCGGTAGATGAGCCTGAGATTGTATCCTCCGCCGGAGTTCGATGGCAGCCCCCCGTCCGTAAGGGCGAACAGAAGCCCTCTGGCATGGTCCGCTATCGAATAGAGGGCCGCGTTGATCATAACGCTGCGCCGCAGCAGCCCCTCTTCGGCTCCTATCCTTTCGGCTATATCAGCCCATACTTTGTCGATGTCATCCACTTCCTCAAGGTTCAGGAGGCCGGAATAGGGCAGGAATCTCATCATCAGCTCCTTCTCCTCACCTTCAGGACCGATCCCGGCGATCTTGAACAGCCTCTCCATAACGGTCGGGAAGTTGGGCTCGTAGGACGTAGGGGTGCCGTGCGAGAACCATGCTGGCCTCTCCTGCCCCATTCCCATGTCAAGTACCCGAATATCAAGTCCTTTAAGGGAATCTCCATCCCGCTCGTACATAGTATAGACCTGGTTCCCGATCTCGAGCCCCCCGGAGAAGAACTCCAGGGAGCATCCGAAGTTCCCACCCCCTGCCCATGCGTCCTCATGATAGACGATCTCCGTGAGAGGGATCCCCATGCCCTCAACCAGCCAGGCATGGATATCTTCGAAATACCTGTCCTGATCGAAACTCCGCTCCGGCTCGAAGGCATGCTGCCCTATCATTATGAAACCCGTGTTGTGCCTGCCCGTTATTCCAACGTTGTCCACATCGTTGAACCTCAGGCATGTCTGAGGTACCACCAGGGGGTTGGCCGGTGGTTTGACCGCTCCGCGGACGACGTAGGGCTGAAAGTCGGTGATCGAGGCCAGGGTGAACTCCGATGTCGAGTTCCATCGTGAGATAGATGGATATCTCTTGATGGGGGTGTAACCCCTACTGGAGAACAGTTCGGAGAACCTCTTCCAGACGCCGATGAAATCCATTCTATGCTTGCAGCTCTTCCTTCCTATGAAGGAGTAGCCCCCAAGGCATGCTGGTTCACCGCAGAGGGTCCGTTCCGCATCAGCGCTCCAGAAGAAGGTCCCGCATTTAGGGCATGTCCTTCTCATCAGCCCCATTTCCTTCATCTTCCCGGTGGGGAAGAAGCGGTCAGGGTCCCTCGAGGCCTCCTCCTTTACCCTCTGTTTCATCTCCTTCTCGGTAAGCGTATGGATCACTCCATGTCATGGCTGAATATGTATCTCTTGAGCTTTTCAGGGAACCAGTCCGAGAGGGCGCATAAAATCGATAGGGACCTCTGCGCCGCCACAGGGTCGTGGAGGACCCCTACGATCAGGTCCTTTTCCAGGTTGATCCTCAAGGGAGAGACATCGCCCGTATAGATAAGGACCTCTTGCTCAAGCTCGACTATGACCGATTGATGTCCGGGCGTATGACCTGGTGTGGGTATAACGGTCACGCCTGGCGCCACCTCGCATTCCCCATCGAGCGCCAAGAAATCGATGTCCTTGATATTGTCCTTGAGATAAGCCCCTTTTTGGAACCTGTCTGGCTGTGCGCTGTACCTTATCTCATCGACCTGGGAGAGGAATCTCGCGTTGGTGAAAGACGTGTTGTAGCCCGTATGGTCGAAGTGAAGGTGGGTGTTGATCACCATCGTTATGTCCTCGGGAGAGAGGCCGATCCCTTTGAGAGATCCCATCAGGTCCTCATCCTTCCTCACCTTGTAGGTCGAGGAATACCTCTCCGGGGGATCGCCGATCCCGGTGTCTATCAGTATCCTTTCATCCCCCGATTCGACATATAGTGGTTTGAGATGCGCGGTCAATTTCTTCCCGTAGTATTTCTGGACGCCGTATACCAGGAATCCGCCATCGATCTCGAAGGTCCCATCCTTGAGCAGATGCCATTTCGATGCGATAACTTCCTCTGGCGTGACTACCACCTCTTCTGCTCATCCGGAATGAAGACCTCCTTCGGGGAAGGGAATTCCAGCCTCAGCCTCTTGAGGGCTATCTCGACAAGCTGGTAGATCGGATCGTACATCTGGGATACCGGAGGATTGTAGGACAGCTCAGCATCCATGATATCCTGCAAGGTCATCCTTGCCTGTATCGCAAGGGCGAATATATTTGCCCTCCACCCGGCGCCCTGTTCGCCGACGGCCTGGAAGCCTAGTATCCTGCCGTCAATCTTCTCGCATACGACCCTGAGGTTGATATCGGGGCAGTCGGGCATGTAATGGGGCTTGATCTCCTTCCTGGTCGATATCCCGATCGCATCATATCCCAAGGCCTTCGCCTGCTCGAGCGTGTATCCGGTGGATGCGATCTCCAACCTCCCTATCTTGGTGAGGAACGTGTTGAGCACACCATCATATCCCACATTGCCTCCTGCGGCATTGGTCCCGGCTACCATGCCCTGCCTGAAAGCGGATGTGGCAAGCTGCATGGTGGCCGACGTGCCGTCGATGCGGGAATATGTCCTGACGCAGTCCCCCGTGGCGAAGATCCCTTTGACGGTCGTCTCCATCCTGTTATCGACCACTATACCGTCCCTGACCGTCAAGCAGCCTGTGCTTTCGGCCAGTGAGGTGTTGGGTCGTGTACCTACCGCCATCACGACGAGGTCGCAGGGGACCTCCTCCCCCTGAATGGTGACGGAGGTCACAATGTCGCTCCCGTTTATGGCGTCGATTCCCTTGCCGAACCTCACATCGATGCCCAGCTCTATGAGATGGTCGGTTATCAGTTTCCCCATTTCGGGGTCGAGGTTCCTCGGGAACGGGGGAGGGGTTCTCTTCGTCACGCATACGTCCAACCCTCTTTCCTTCAAGGCCACTGCGACCTCGAGGCCTATGGCACCTCCTCCGACCACAACGGCCCTTTTTCCTGGAGCGTTGAGTGCGGTTTCAAGTATGTCCGATGAATCGTCGATGCTCGAGCAGAAGAATACCCCTTTTCCCAGCAGTTCTTTCGCTCCCGGGATGGGAAGGTTCACTGGGATCGACCCGTTCGAAAGTATCAATGCGTCGTACCCGATATCCTTATCTTCATTCGTGGAGAGGTCCCTTACCTTCAAGGTCCTGTTATCATGATCCACCGAGAGGACCTCGTGCCTCAGGAGCTTGGATAGCTTCCCTTTTACCTCGGGGACGACGTGTTTGAGGTGTTCGAAGTCAGGAACGATACCCTCTATGACGAACGGTAGGCCACAGGGTGAGAACTGGTCGAAATCCCTTTTCTCGATGATGGTCACATGGCCCTGTCTGTTCTGGCTGAGTGCGCTCTTTGCCGCGTAGAGGCCGCTCGCACCCAGTCCGACGACGATGATCTCCATCGTGTTGTCGCTATCCGTCATATCCGCACATCCTTTACCGTTAAGTGATCCGGCCCATACCGCATCGATTCTTGCTTTATTAATGTATATACCCCGGTATTCTGGAACATACATCGCCGTGAGCGGTTATAGGCCGGTTGGAGCGTGGGTTTAAATATCTTCTGAAACTCAAGTCATGCTTCCATGACCCATTTCTCGGAAAGAGGGCCGTCGTCCTTTCAGGAACCGAAAGGGATCCTGGTCGCCGTCGGAGGCAACGAGGACAAGAAGCACGATCTTTCGATCCTGAGGACGATCATATCCCTGGCGAGGAAGGATGTCGTCAGGATCGAGGTCATCACGACCGCGAGCGAGATCCCAAACGAGGTTGGGAAACAGTATCTCAAAGCCTTCGGGAAGATAGGCGGGAACGATATAGATCTGATGCATGTTGATAGTCGTGATAAGGGGAATGATGGGTCGTTAATAGCCAGGGTCCATGAGGCGGACATCATATTCTTCACAGGCGGAGACCAACTCCGCATAACAAGCATTCTCGGAGGGACCGGGATCCTCAAAGAGGTCAGGTCCAGGTATTTCAACGACGGAGCGATCATCGCCGGAACTAGCGCGGGAGCGAGCGCGATGTCGGAGACCATGATCTACGGCGGGGAGGCCTCGGAAGCGATCCTTAAAGGAACCGTCAATGTGACCGCCGGGATCGGACTCATAAACAACGTGATTATCGACAGTCATTTCATAAAAAGGGGAAGGTTCAGCCGCTTGATGCAGATAGCGAGCACCAACCCAGGACATATAGGCTTGGGCCTCGGGGAGAACACCGGTGTCGTCATAGAGAGGGGGCATATAATAAAGGCCATAGGATCGGGTCTTGTTGTGATATTCGACGGGCGCCACATCAGGTATTCGAACATCACAACTATCAAACAAGGTGATGCGATCGCTGTGGAGAACGTACATCTTCATACTCTGGTCCGGGGTTATGGTTATAATTTAAAGGAAATGAAGTACCTCAAGCCAGAGGACATGGAATGCTTGGAACTGGTTTGCAGATGACGGGGGGTATGAATATGGAAATATTGGAGATACGCGCTCTCAGAGGTCCGAATTACTACAGCCGATATCCGACAGTGTTCATGGAACTGGACATCGGCGATCTGGAGGAAACGCCCACGGACAAGGTCCCGGGGTTCAGGAAGAGGATCGAAGAGGCGATCCCTTCGCTTAGAGAACATCGTTGTTCAGTTGGTACGGAGGGAGGTTTCTTCAAGAGGATCGAAGACGGGACCTGGGCCGGGCACGTGGTCGAACATGTCTCAATAGAACTGCAGTGTCTGGCGAGGACCGAGGTGGGTTTCGGCAAGACCTTCGACACAAAAAGGAAGGGCATCTATCATGTGGTCTTCCGCTACCGTGATGAGCAGGTCGGGATCGAGGCGGGCAGGGCCGCCGTACGTATCGTTGAGAGCCTTTTCAAGGGAGAGGATGTGGACATCAGGAAGGTCGTCTACGAACTCAAGGAGATAAGGGAAAAGAACCTCTACGGCCCCTCGACGCAGTCCATCGTCGATGAGGCCAAGAAGAGGGATATACCGGTCATAAGGCTCAACGACGAGAGCTATGTCCAGCTGGGATACGGCGTCCACCAGAGAAGGATACAGGCGACGATGATGGACAACACCTCATCCATAGGCGTGGAGATCGCCGATGACAAGGAGAGGGCCAAAGAGATGCTCGATCGTATGGGTATTCCGGTACCAAAGGGTTATTCGGCCTGGGAGCTCGATGAGGCATGCCGAATTGCGGACAGGATCGGTTATCCCGTTGTGGTGAAACCTCTCTCCGGCAACCATGGAAAGGGGATAACCACCGATATCAGGACACGAGAGGAACTCGAGATCGCCTACGAGGTGGCCAGGAAGTACAACCGAACGGTGCTCATCGAGAGATTCATCGCGGGTTTCGATTTCAGGATACTCGTCATAGACGGGAAGTTCACCGCGGCTGCATTAAGAGAGCCAGCCTACGTTGTTGGAGATGGCACCTCAACGATCAGGGAGCTCATCGAAGCGATCAACAGCGACCCAGCGAGGGGTTTCGGACACGAAAAGAACCTGACAAGGATCAAGATAGACTACATGACGGAGAGGCTGCTCAAGTTCAAACAGATGACGCTCGAAACGGTGTTGAGGGAGGGCGAGAAGGTCTACATCAAATCGACGGCCAATCTGAGCGCAGGAGGGAAGGCGATCGACGTCACGGATGATGTGCACCCGGTCAACAGGGCCATGGCCGAGAGGATATCCAAGATCGTGGGCCTCAACGTGATGGGGATCGATATGATCGCCAACGATCTCAGCCAACCGATATGCGAAGGCTGCGGGGCCGTTATCGAGGTCAATGCAGCCCCGGGGTTCAGGATGCACCTGAGCCCTTCGGAGGGAAAGCCCAGGAACGTCTCGGCAAAAGTGCTTGACATGCTCTTCCCTCCGGGAAAGGAGTTCAAGGTGCCGATAATTGCCGTTACCGGGACCAACGGCAAGACGACCACCGTCCGCCTGATCTCCCACATTCTGGAACTTAACGGCGCCAGGGTGGGTATGACCTCCACGGATGCGGTGGTCGTTAACAACGATCCCATACTGGTCGGTGATTACAGCGGCCCGGGCGGGGCAAAGGTAGTACTTATGGATTCCACCATAGACCATGCGGTCCTTGAGGTGGCCAGGGGCGGGATCCTCAGAAGGGGGCTTGGTTTTTACGAGAGCGATGTTGGTGTCCTCTTGAACGTGACCTCCGATCACCTCGGGGAAGGGGGCATCGATACCTTGGAGGACCTGGCGAACCTGAAGGGTATCGTGGTGGAGACCGTTAAGGAGACAGGATACTCCGTCCTGAACGCGGACGATCCGATCGTTCTCAAACTCAGGGACAAGGCAGGCGGTATGCCGATATTATTCTCATTGGACCCCGAGAACCCTGCCCTTAAAGAGAATCTGAACAAAGGCAGCATGAACGTTACCGTCAAAGACGAGACCATCATCATTCAGAAAGGTGGGTGGACATCCAATGTCGCCAAGGTGGTCGAGGTGCCGATAACCCTTGGGGGCAAAGCGACCTTCAACATCCTTAACGCAATGGCCGCGGCGGCAGCCGCATCCGCCCTGGGCCTGAACGAGAAGCAGATAAGGGCGGGGCTGGTCAGCTTCAGCCCGTCATTGGGCCTATCTCCCGGCAGGATGAACATAATCGAGGTCCGGGATTTCAAGGCGATAATAGATTTCGGACATAACATGGGCGCGATCAAGGCAACTGGAGAGCTGCTACCCCATCTGGCACCGGGCAGGAGGATCCGCATGGCGGCAGGAACTGGAAACCGCAGGGATGAGGACATCAAGGAGTACGGCCTCACCCTCTCCAGATACTACGACCATGTTGTCATCGCCGATACGGACCCGCGGGGCCGCCCCCTGGGGGAGGTGGCGGGCCTCGTCAAGCAAGGCCTTGTCGAAGGCGGTTTGAAAGAAGAGGACATATCGATGGTGTTCGACGGCAGGGAAGCGACAAGGTATGCCCTTGACATGGCACGTAAGGGCGATGTGGTGGTCCTTCAGGCGGATAATGTCCAGCAGGTCATACAGGACGTATTGGATTACAAGGAGGACTCTCTCAGGGAATACACGTCCCGCAAACGCGAAATGCAGTCAATTGACCCATCGAATGAGGACTGATATGGCCGATAAAGAGTGGTTTGAACATATAGATGGACATAAGGATGAGATGGTTCGCTTCCTTACCGACATCATCTCGATACCCGCCGTAGGTCCTGGATCGGGAGGCAGCGGAGAGGAGCACAAGGCCGCGTTCATCCAGAAATACCTTCGGGACCGCGGATTCGGGAAAATACTGCGGTTCGATGCTCCCGACAGTGATATGAGTTCCGGTTTCAGGCCCAATATCATGGTCGATATAAAGGGTCGGAGTTCCGATAGGAGGATCGTCGTGATCACCCACATGGACGTCGTCCCGCCCGGCGATCCGGGCGCATGGGAGTCCGATCCCTTCGACGCTCAGGTCCGGGATGGCCAGGTCACGGGCAGGGGCGCCGAGGACAACGGACAGGCCCTTACCGCCTCCATATTCGCGGCCAGGGCGCTTCTCGATACCGGAGCGGAACCAGCCTTTGATATTGCCCTGTTCTTCGTCTCCGACGAGGAGGAGACGAACGAGAAAGGTATCGGCCATCTTCTCAAAGAGGGCGTTTTTCGAGATAGCGACCTCATCCTCGTCCCCGATCACGGAGAGCCTGAAGGGAGAATGATCGAGATCGGTGAGAAATCCCTTCTCTGGGTCAGGGTAAAGGTCAAGGGAAAGCAATGTCACGCAAGCATGCCCCACCTGGGCAACAACGCCTTCAGGGCGTCCATGATGTTCGGATCCGAAGCGGATCGGGCGCTCCATGAGCGCTTTGACCAGAGGGACGATTCGTTCGATCACCCTCTTTCCAGTTTCGAACCTACCAAAAGGGAACCAGGTGTGTCGGGGATCAACGTGCTGCCTGGTGAGGATGTCTTTTACATGGACTGCCGGCTTTTACCTCTGTATGATGCTGAGGATGTCCTATCGGTGATGAGAGGGGTCGCGGATGATATAGAATCAAGGACTGGAGTAAGGATCGATCTCGAGGTGGTCCTCAACGAGAGAACCATCCATCCCACCGGGCCGGATGCCATGATCGTAAGAAATCTCTCACGCGCTATCGAGATGGCGACCGGGAAGAAGGCCTATACAGGGGGGATAGGAGGTGGCACCTGCGCTGCAATGCTCCGGAACGCCGGGTTCGAGGTGGCTGTCTGGGAGACGGTTTTGAACCAGGCCCATGCGCCGAACGAGCACATCCTCGTGGATAATATGATAAGCGACTGCAAGGTCATAGCGACCCTGTTCATGATGGGTGATTTTTGAGCTATTCAATTTTCATTCCCTGGGTAACTGGTTCCAGTTGAGGATCAGGTTCTTGGCGGCGGTTATGTCATCGACCCTTGAGACGGTCGTGGTTCGCGGGGCCTTCTTCCACTCTTCCGGATCCGACTTGGCTATATCGAGAAGAGCATCGCAGAACCTGTCCAGTTCCTCCATCGTCTCGCTCTCGGTCGGTTCGATCATCAGCGCCTCGCTTACGATAAGGGGGAAGTAGTTCGTAGGCGGATGCAGGCCTCTCTCTGCCAGCATCTTTGCGACATCCTTGGCGGAACCCCCATTCTCCTTGAGGAAATCCGCGGAGGCAACGAACTCGTGCTTCGACGGTGCGTTGAACGGCACGGGATATACGGACTCTATTCTCGATCTTATGTAGGATGCATTGAGGACCGCCAGTTCCGAGGTCCTTTTCAACCCCTCCGCCCCAAGGGTCTTGATGTAGGCCCATGCCCTGATAAGGACCCCCACGTTCCCGTAGAAGCCCTTGACCTTGCCGATCGAATCAGGCCTGTCGTGATCTAGCTTGTAGGTGTTGCCCTCCTTCACCACCACCGGGACGGGTAGGAATTTTGCCAGTTCGGCCGTTACCGCGACGGGTCCGGCCCCTGGCCCACCGCCGCCGTGTGGGGTTGAGAAGGTCTTGTGCAGGTTGTAGTGCATGATGTCAAAGCCCATGTCCCCCGGCCTTGAGATCCCCATCAACGCGTTTAAGTTCGCCCCGTCGTAATACAGAAGCGCTCCCGCATCGTGGCATGCCTGCTGTATCTCACATATGTTCTTCTCGAATATGCCCAGGGTAGAGGGGTTGGTTATCATGAACGCAGCAGTCCTCTCGGAGAGGGCGCCTTTCAATGCGTCCAGGTCCACCGAACCGTCGGGGGCGGACTTGATCTCGATGACCTTGAACCCGGCCATCACTGCCGAAGCCGGGTTGGTTCCGTGGGCCGAGTCGGGGATGATGATCTCATCTCGATGATCACCTCTGGATCCGTGGTATTTTCTGGCAATAAGGAGTCCGGTGAACTCTCCGGCGGCACCGGCGGCAGGCTGAAGCGTGCAAGCGCACATGCCGCCTATCTCGCAGAGTGCCTCTTGAAGCTCGTACATCATGGCGAGGACACCCTGTATGGTGTCCTCTGGCTGAAGTGGGTGCATTCTGGTCAGGGTGGAGTGTGAAGCGATCCGATCGTTGATCTTTGGATTGTACTTCATGGTGCAGGACCCCAAGGGGTATATGCCCGAATCGGTTCCGAAGTTCATCTGCGAGAGCCTGACATAGTGCCTTACCACCTCTGGCTCCGATAGCTCGGGCAGATTGAGTTCCTCGCGCAGCATTCCCTCGGGGAGCAGTGTTGAGACCTCCCTCACGTCGTCCCAAGGCGGGATCGATGCGCCCACACGCCCCTTTCTGCTCTTTTCGTTCAGAAGAGGCTCATCCCATCTGGCCTGCTGGAATTCGAACCTCATAGGATCGCCTCCCTGGAGGCTTTGAGGACTCTTAGCAGTTTGTCGTAATCCTTCGAGGTGTGCATCTCCGTGGTGGCCACCGTGAAGATGTTCTCAAGCGACGGGATGTCGTTGTTGATGTTGATTCCTGCCAGGACCCCACGGCTCTCACACTCATCGAGTAGGGCGCAAGCGTCAACGTCGGATCTTACCGGGAACTCGTTGAAGAAATGACCCGGGAAGGCCGGGGCAGTGAAACCCTCGAGGGAGTCGATCCTCTCGGAGAGGTGTTTTCCCCTGGAGGCGAGCTGGATCCCGAGCGACCTGAATCCCTCCTTGCCCAGGGATGCGAGATAAGCGGCGGCGCGGATCGAAGTTAGGGCCTCGTTGGTGCATATGTTCGAAGTCGCCCTATCCCTCCTTATGTGCTGCTCTCTTGTGGAGAGGGTCATGCAGAAGGCGCGCCTGCCCATATCGTCCTTGGTGGCTCCTATGAGCCTTCCGGGCATCTTTCTGACATGCTGCATCGTTGTTCCGAATATTCCGGCCGATGGTCCTCCGTAGCTCATAGGGACCCCCAAGGGCTGAACGTCCCCTACGACTATGTCGGCACCGTAGGAGCCGGGAGGTGCGGCTATGCCGAGCGTCATCGGGTTGATCCCGACGACGAGGACCATTTTCGGGTCCAGGATCGATCGGACCTTCAGTGCCCCTGGATCGAACATGCCGAGGATGTTGGGGTTCTCGACGTAGAGGCCGGACACCTCCGGGCCGAGCAGGCCTTCGAGCGCCCCCAGGTCCATGACCCCGTTTTGAAAGGGAACCTTCACGAGCTCTATCCCGGACCCAAGGATATAGTTGGCGATGACGCATTCCTTGTCCCGGGATATGTGTTCGGGGATGAGGAAGGTGTTCCTATGGTTTATTCGGTTCGCCATCAGTATGGCCTCGCCTATCGCGGTCTGCTGGTCGTACATCGATGTGTTGACGACGTCAATGCCCAGGAGGTCGGACATGAGGGATTGGTATTCGAAGAGCGCCTGCAGTATGCCCTGGGACATCTCGGGCTGGTAGGGGGTGTATGATGTGTACAGCTCGGATCTGGACGTGACGTTGTCCACGACCGTTGGTATGAAATGATCATAGAAGCCGCCTCCCAGGAACATCAGCATGTCGTTCCCGCTCCTTGACCTTCCCATCAGTTCATCGGTCTCTCTCAGGAGTTCGACCTCCGACACTGCCGGAGGGAGTCCCAGTTCCTTGGACCTCAGGTGTTCGGGGACGTCCGAGAACAGGTCTCCAATGGCCTTGATCCCTATCCTTTCAAGCATCTCTTTCTCGTTGTTGTGATTAGGCAGGTAATGCAATACGACCGACCGTCCTTCGCCCTTGGGGCCGTGGGTAATCATGGTCCTTTTCTTAATTCTTTTCCATGGAATGGTTAGGGTATGTCCCCAACGTGGGGTGAAAAGACCCCTTTACGTCTCTTTCGAATACGGCTTGTGACCCAATATTAAAATACACATTTCCCTTATGCACATCCGTCCCCCGGGGGACGCTGGGATGATAAAATGACCTTAAAAAAGACTCCTCTTGCAGAGGTCCACGTTCAGATGGGCGGGAACATGGTGGATTTCTTCGGTTTCTACCTTCCCACCCATTACACGAACATAACGGATGAGCATGTAACGGTAAGGACCGGTGTGGGTGTATTCGACGTGTCGCACATGGGCAATTTCAGGATATACGGCGACACGGCAACAGATACGATGGACAATATCCTCACCCAGGACATACGCGGCATGAGGATGAAGCAGTTGAAGTACACCCACTTCCTCAACGAGGAAGGGATGATCGTCGATGATATGATAATCGCGAGATTGTCCGAGGATCATTACTTCTCCGTCCCCAACGCCGCAAAGATCAAGCTGGATTGGGACCATTTCAACAAGTACAGGAAGCCCGGGACCGTCATGGAGAACATCTCCGATGACTACGCGATACTGGCAGTCCAGGGTCCGAAAGCGGTGGAAGTGATGAGGAAGGCGACCACCCATCCCTGCGAGATGAAGTTCTTCAACTGCGACTATATGCATTTCAAGGACCTCGACCGGACCTATCTGGTATGGAGGTCCGGATACACCGGTGAGGACGGTTTCGAGCTTATGATCCCCAACGAGGACGCTGTTGCAGTCTGGAAGTCGATCTTCAAGCACGGGGAGGAGTTCGGCATCAAACCTATAGGACTGGGAGCAAGGGACACGTTGAGGATGGAGAAGGCCCTGCTTCTGTCCGGCCAGGATTTCGATTTCAACCATACATCTCTCGAGACCAACGTCGCATGGTGCGTCAAGATGGACCATGATTTCGTCGGGAAGAGCGTGCTCGAAGAGCAGCAGAGGAACGGCATCCCCCAGAAGTTCGTCGCTTTCCAGCTTAAGGACCGCGGGATCCCTCGAACCGGCATGGAGATCTTCAAGGACAATGAGAAGGTCGGGGACGTCACATCGGGTACGATGATACCCGCAAGGAAGATCGGTTTCGGATTGGGTTACGTCAAATACGATCTGCACGAGTTCGGAACAAAGCTCGATGTCAGGATAAAGGAAAGGATGGTCCCCATAGAGGTAGTGAACCCCAGGGCCTGAACCCCCATGAAGATTAAAATAGAGGTACAAGATAAGGAACAAAGGAGGCAAGGACATGTCGGAGATAAGCGATCTAAAATTCATAGAGGGTCTGAAGTATACACCCACCCACGAGTGGGCCAGGATAGAGGGCGATATCGCCGTCGTGGGGATCACAGCCTATGCGACGCATCATCTCACCGATATCGTGTACGTCGAATCCCCCATCGTCGGGGAGAACTGCGAACAGTTCAAGGAGCTGTCGCCCGAGGGGGCAGTGGAGTCCGTGAAGGCATCCACTCCGATATATTCCCCCCTCTCCGGGGAGATCCTCGAGGTCAACGAGGACGTCATCAACGCGCCGGAAAAGCTGAACGAGGACCCTTACGAGAACTGGATATACAAGATGAAGATAGGAGACCCCTCGGAGACCTCAAAGCTCATGGACGTGGATCCATACAAGGCCCACTGCGAGAGCGAAGAGCACTAGGTGGATCCTTTCTAGTGAGGGATCGAATAGTAAATATCTATCTATCGTAGATGTTCTTTCGATGCCCCACCTTGATGATCAATATCAGCAACATATGGTTATCCAGATCGAGAATTATCCTGTGGTCCCCGACCCTCAATTTATAACCTGGATCCCCAACCAGTTTGGTGATGAAATGCTCAGGACGGATCCTGATGCGCTCCAGAGAGGATATGATCCTCTCTTGGGTGTTTCGGTCCAACTTCTTCAACTGTTTGAAGGCTCGATCGGAGAAAATGATCTGATATGTCATAGTCCCAGCTCTTTCTTGACGTCGGAGAGCGTGTGGAACTTACCCTTTCTGATCTCCTCTCTGGCCTCTGCTATCTCTCTTTTTGTCTCTTCGGACAGCTCCCTGGTGTCCTCCAGAAGGCTCCATATGACCTCTTCGTAGGTCTCTTTCTGATAGAGTTTCTTATTGACAAGCTCCTGTTGCAGTTCTTCGGAGATCTGGATCGTCGTGGTCAAAGGCACTACCATAGCCAACTATAATAAAATATAGTTAATATTCTTTTCTCCTCCAATTCACGTTTGATGTGTCTTTTAGGACAGTTTTTCTCTGATAATGGACGGGGGCCATAGCCTTGATCGGGTGCGAGGTGATCCCTTCACCATGCTTCTTGGTGTCATTGTATTGTTTCAATTACACGAGAGAGAAACCTAAAAATACTACCTCGAACCTCTACATACCTTGTTCATCGAGGTAATTATATGGATCGAGACCTTGAAGTCTTCAAGAACAAGTTCGAGAAGGAGATGAAGTCGGGACTGCTCTCATTTCTCCTTCTCGCAACCATCGGCTCAGAGAAAGATCCAACCTACGGCTACAGGATCATCAATAATCTGGCGTCCTACAGCGGGGGAAGATATTCCCTTCCCGAGGGAACGGTCTATCCTATCTTGAACCAGCTCTCAGAAAGAGGGTTTCTGAAAACCTATTGGGGAGACTCGAAGACCGGTCCCAGAAGGAAATATTACGAGATCACTCCCCAGGGCAGGAAAGCCTTTGAGATCTGTCTTAAGGAGTGGAAATTCATAAACGAACTGGTATCAGATATGTTGAAGAATGCGGGGGTTGAATTATGAGAATAGAAAATATCGTAGATGATTATCTGAAGAGGATCGACTCGGAGCTGTTCGGGCTGGATCCCAAAGCGAGAAAAACTGCCCTTGACGAGATCCGCGCCCATATCAAGGATAGAACCATGGATGCTGCGAAGGATCGGGGTCTGGACAGACCCGACGAGAGGACGGTCCGGGAGGCCCTGAAAGACTTCGGAAATCCCTTCGAAGTGGCTGGTGAGTACCGGAAGGATATGAAGATCAAGACCCCTTTAACAATCAAAGCCATTCTCTCATACTGTATCTTCATAGCCGTACTCGATATTCTCATAATGGCATTCTACTTCAGGGATGCTTACTGGGAGGCAATTTGGCAATACACCGATCATGGTTATTTCTGGGGAGCACTCTCAATAGGCGCGGTTTACGGCGTGTTAGGAATAACATTGGGCACGCTCTCGATCATGCAACTTCGCAGTACGACAAAAATATCATACCTCGGTCACTTGACGTTAATAATATCTGTTTTCTCAATCGTGGCAGCTATATTGGGAGGGATCCTCCAGCAGGTTATAGAATGGGAACTCGGCTACGATCTCTGGTCATACCCGAACAACCTTGTGGTAGGGGCGATCTCCATCGTCCCGATCTTGGCCTTCTTAGTTTTCCCCCCCCTCTTCGACAGGTTCAGGAGGATACTTGAGGTAAAGGAGGAAGACCCGGGTAGGATTATCAGGTACCGAAAGAGAGGGCAAACGCTCGCTTTGAGTACAGGCATCGTGTTCCTTATCCTAATTGGACTTCTTTCAATAGGACTCTTCGATCATGACATGAACAGGGAGGATAGGACCTTCGAACAGAACGAACTACTTGAGACGATCCATGTAAGGCCAGGAGTCAGGATAGAAGTCTGGAATGGTCACGGACCTTACATGGATACAGCTTACAAGATCATCTACAAAGAGAATGGTGAGGAGGTAACACACTTCTTTAATCCGAGTATACAAGGTGCTGCTCAATGGTTGCTGAATAATTCAAACCCAGGCGAGGTTGTATTCGCGTGGTGGGACCTTGGTTATAGCATTGAAGGCTATACTGGATTGGATGTTGTGATCGATAAACCTTCAAGGTATATCGAACAAACTTTATGGGATCCCTCTTCAGTCGAGGAATGGGAAGAAGATGAGATCAGATTAAGGGATGTTTCTCTGGGATTGATCACAACAGATCCTTCGGTTACCTTGAACTTGATGGGCCAGAATAATGCAACCTATCTCCTCACGACCGCTAGACAACAATACTCGATTCTGTATGCTCTCATTCTTGGTGCCGGAAAGGACCCAAGTGAATACATCAACTGGGAAACGAATACTTTGACGGATCTTGGAAAGAGTACTGTAATCCACAGGATCTGGAAGGGGGAGGGGATCCCCGGTCTGGAACTGGTATATTCCGACCTGGAGGTCAAGGTATTGAAACGGGTTTGAAGTAGCGGTCTTTCCGGGATTCCCGGTGTTTTTCATACATTGTTTAAAGTTTGCGCGATTCCTAGCAATTTTTTCGCGATCGGAATATTGACTTTCTTTAGGCCACCCTGGTCGTGGTCCCTATAGAGGTCCATAGTCTCCAATTCAAACTCGTGGCACCTCGTTTACCCGAATAACGGTAGGGCGGCATGTAATAGCATAATAACCATATTTCCCCCTCAACGAGGAAACTTTTTATATATTATGGTGTTATTAATGGGATAATATGGTAGATATCGAAACACTTCGAACTTACATGTCCGATAAGCGAGAGGACATGGAAAGGATCGATGTCAGACAGAGGCGCATCCATTTGGAAGGGAGCCTCGATTTCATCACTTCGATCTATGGTCCGAGGAGGTCTGGCAAATCCTTTCTTTTCTACTCAATGCTCATGAACAATAACAACATCCTGTACCTTAACTTCGACGATATTCAATTGGACGGATGGACGCCCCAGGATATCGTCAGATCCGTGACCATATACCAAGAGATTTATCGTAAGGAACCGGAAATGGTCCTGCTGGATGAGGTGCAAAGGGTCAATGGTTGGGAGAAGGCGGTCATCACACTTTACGAAAGGAAACGCTACAGGATCATGATCACCGGGTCCTCATCAAAAATGCTAGCCCGGGAGATAGCAACAACCCTCAGAGGAAGGACCATCAACCATCTCGTGCTCCCACTTTCCTTCAAAGAATACCTTGATTTCATAGGTGTGACCTATGAGGATCCCTCATCCACCCGCCAGAAGGCTGAATTGAGATCCCATCTGGAGGACTATCTTTACAATGGGTCCTTTCCAGGCATTTTAACATATCCAGGTCCGCTTTCAAAGTTCTATGAGGAGTACATGGACCTCGTCCTCTACCGAGATCTGGTCGAGAGGCATGGCATAAGCAACACAGGGATCCTGCGGTTCATTCAAAAGGCCGTTATCGGCTCGAGATCGAAGGAATTCTCCATAAATAGACTCTTCAACACCTGGCGATCGATGAGGTTCGAGGCTAGCAAGAAGACCTTCTACGAATATTTCGGTCATCTCGAGGAAGCGATGTTCGCATTACCATTGTATAGGTACCATCCTTCCGACCGGTCATCCGATCTGTCAACCCCGAAGGTCTATTTGCCAGACCCGGCTATGGGAAGTACGATCGGAGGGAAGCAGATCGGAAGGTCGATGGAGAACGCCGTATTCCTCCATCTTTTAAGGGAACAATCCTTCTATGGAGGGATCAGATTGTTCTACTGGAAGGACCATGACAGAGAGGTAGATTTCGTGATCGTCAAGGGAGATAGGATCACCGATCTGGTCCAGGTATCCTACGCTTTGGATGATAACAGCATCGCTCGCGAGATAAAAGGATTCAAGAGCTTTGCGAGGTCGATAGATGATGATTGTAGAAGGACCTTGATAACCTGGACCGGGGAAGAATCCGTTCCGGAAGGGATCGATATCATACCTCTTTGGAGATACCTCCTTCAATGAACCATCAAGCAATGGGGGTATACACTTCCATCAGGCTCTTCCAGTCGTAGTCCTTCCAGAGACCCGTCCTCTCCACCTCCGACTCGTATCCTCCCTTGTATCCAGAGATCGATCTGACGGCCCAGGCCGTCCTCTTGGCGAAGGTGAAGAACCAGGACCGGTAGATGAAATTGGACAGCTTGGGGTGGCGCCTGACCTGTCGCTCCATCTTCGAGATGATGTCCTGCGATGGTCCCCTGAACTTGCTCCTGGCCTTATCAAGAGGCAGACCTGAGAGATCGATCCTATCGAGTTCGATAGGGCCAAGCCTTCTCTCGTACATGTTCTTGATCAATCCGCTTGCAAGAGGGTCGAAGCCCATGATATTGCACATCACGGCATCGGTCGCGACGAGGTTGGTCCCGCCGACGATCAGGTCCAATCTTTTCGGGATCCCCGCTATCGGTCCATCGGCCTCGAGGCCGATCAACCCATCGGCAATGACCAGATCCGCTGGCCTGTAGGCGTTGAAGTCTCCGACCACCTGAGGGAGGTATTTCTGATACTTCACCCGGTCCGATTCCGGGACGTTCCCGAACTGGTTCTTGATCCCCAAAGAGACGAGCCATAGCTTGTGCGTCTTCATCACCGGCATGGAGATGAAGTGGTCGCATTCCACGAGCGATCTGGGCATGGTGCGTTCCTTCCACATCTGACCGCCGGGGACCTTTACCTTTATCTGCTCCTCCTCGGTCAGATTGGAGCATCTCCCATCTGCCTTTTCCACCTCCTCCAGGTAACCTGTGCCCTCGAAGACATCCATCGCGTTGAACCGCTGGAGATCGGATTCAACAACGATGACCTCCGAGGCCCGGGTCTTAACGATGCGGACCAGCTCGCCCAGAAGGTGAGGCGTGGTTATCAGGCCGGGGAGATAGCGGATATGGCATCCGTTGGGTTTGATCGCGACCCTGCTATTGGCCCTGATATTCCGCGTCCAATCCAGTGCTTCCATCGTGCTGCGCAGGGCGGGAAGACCACGTTCCTCCTTCGCCCTTTCGATGTGGACCATGGGCCTATCGGATTCTATCATACTGCTTCTGGAAAGGACCGTGTTATATATCAATTATGGGGAAGCACATATATCAGTAGGGCCATTACCAGATGATGCATCTGCTTCTCGATATCGAAGGTACGATAACCGATGCCTCGGGCAGGGATATGGGCTATCCCCTGCAGGTGGCCCTGCGTAGGGTCCAGGGCGAGGGCACACCAGTGATACTCTGCTCGGGAAGGGATATCGACTACATGAACGAGTTCAGGAAGAGATGGGGGCTCGGACCCATGAGAGGAGGGATCGCCGAGAACGGTTCTGTGGTCATTCCCTTCCCCGTCGGACCATCAGGGGCCGAGGTGGACCCGAACGCATGCCTGATGGACAGACAGGGCATCATAGATCGGCTAAAGGACGACGGGGTCTTCGAGAACGCTGAAATGGACCCGGCCAAGAGATACATTCTATCCATCTACGTCCCGGGTTACATGGAGGGGAAGCCCTATACCGTCGAACAGCTCGCGGCCCTCTACGATGCCGTCACCGCCTCGGTCCGGGAGATGGAATGTCAGATCATTCTCACATCGGCATCGGTAGAGGTGGTCCCATTAGGCGTTGACAAGGGAACGGGGGTCAGCAGGTACTGCGAGCTCTCCGATATCGGGTTGGAGGATATAATGTTCTTTTGTGATTCCCGAAACGATGTCCCCGGTGCCCGGGCAGTAAAGAACAATGGGGGGATGGTTTGCGTCGTAGGGAACGCGACCCCTGAGCTCAAGGAGATAGCCGACATCGTAGCGAAGCGGGACCACTGGAAGGGCGCCCTCGAGCTACTTTACGCATCAGGAATACTGGATCCGGACGATGAATGAGAACATGATCACGAACAAGGAGACGTGCGATGGAACATGATCCGGTCGCGATGGACCCGGTCGTCGGGGAGGGGTCCGATCCCGGACGGCTGGAACACCTATCGATAGTGGATGGGCCGATCCTCGGAACGCTTTTGATCCCAGGGGGTGATGCTCCCTGCCCCGCGGTCGTCCTGTGCCATGGCTTTCCCGGGCACGATGACAATATGGACATCGCCCATATGCTGACAAGGGGCGGCATGGCCTCTGCCGTGTTCCACTACAAGGGATCCTGGGGCTCCGGAGGCCGTTTTTCCTTCTCGGGAATGGTCGAGAGCGTGAGGGATGTCATATCCCATCTCAGGAAGGAACATGCCGAATACGGGATCGATCCCGATAGGATCTCCCTCGTGGGCTATTCGATGGGAGGATGGGCCGCGATGATGGCGGCATCAGATGACCCGGCGATCAGGAATATCGCCTTCATAGCTGGATTCAATCTGGGCCTCACCGATCGGTATGTTTCCCTTTCCGAGGAGAACGAGAACAGGATGCTGGAGACATTATCATCCTCCATGCCCCCTCTCTCCGGTTGTTCGCCCGAGGGGCTCATGAGGGAGATCAGGGAGAATTCCAAAAGGTTCGATCTCCTCAACATCGCATCGGTATTGGCCTACAGGTCCATTCTTATGATCTGCGGAAACCTGGACGAGACATCGCACCCCGCTTTCCATCACGATCTGATCCTCACCGCCCTTCGTGAGGCCGGAGCCCGGAATGTGGAGGAGGTCAGGATAGATGCGGACCATTCTTTCATAGGAAAGAGGATCGAGCTGCAGGATTCACTGTGGAAATGGCTCAAGGACCGGATATGAGCCGTGGAAACTTAAAAAGGCCCTCGTGCATCTCCCCTGCCGATGATCAAGGGAACTCGCAAGTACGGTGTCGGCGAGGAGATCGCCAACTCCGTGATACACGGGATCGGCTGGGTCATGGGTATCGCCTGCCTTTCCCTTCTCGTCGTGTTCGCGAGCCTGTATGGGAACGCATGGCACATAGTATCATGCTCGATATACGGTGCGACCATCATCCTTCTCTACGCCTCCTCCACCATGTACCATTCCCTGACCAACAAGACAGCGAAGAGATTGTTCAAGGTCCTGGACCACTCATCCATATACTTCCTGATAGCCGGCAGCTACACCCCCATAACGCTCGTGTTCCTCAGGGAGGGCTGGGGCTGGCCTCTGTTCGGTTTCGTATGGCTCTGCGTGATCGTGGGGACCGTTGTGAAATCGATATGGGTGGACCGCTTCAAGGTGCTCTCTCTGGTCCTTTACGTTGCCATGGGATGGTGTATCATCATAGCCCTCCCCTGGGTGATCTCCAAAGTCCCACTTGGCGCACTGGTCCTCATCGCCCAGGGCGGGATCGTGTACACTCTGGGCGTGCCTTTCTACGCCATGCACGACCGGGAATATTTCCACAGCATCTGGCACGTCTTCGTTCTGGGCGGGACGGTCCTTCAATTCTTCGGGATATTCTTCTTCGTCATACCGCTGATGTGATGAAGTCGGGTAAGGCCGTGAACTGTTAGGGAATAGTTATAGTATGGAATTGACAATGATAAGGTAGAACATTCGAGGTCTAATCGATGAAGGACATGAAGGGGAGATACGGTAGATATGCTCTGATCACTGGCGCATCCTCTGGGATCGGAGAGGAGTTCGCCCGTCAACTTGCGGCAGAGGGCCTTGACCTGGTCCTGGTTGCCAGGAGAAAAGGCCGGCTCGATAGGATCGCAAAGGAACTGCGAACGAGATACCATGTGGATGTCAGGGTCGCCCCGGTCGATCTCTCGCTCGAGGATTTCATGCTCGAGCTGGATCCTGTGATAAATGACCTCGAGATCGGACTTCTCGTGAACAACGCGGGATTCGCTACGTCCGGACCATTCCTGGAGACGGATGCGGAGAAGGAGCTCGAGATGCTGCACGTGAACGCCAGAGCTCCGCTCGTCCTGACAAAGGCCCTTGCCCCTGCGATGGTTGGGAGGGGCAGGGGCGGGATCATTTTCCTGGCCTCGATGGCGGGCATGATAAGCCTGCCTTACATGGCGAACTACGCCGCGACCAAGGCATACGATCTCATGCTGGGTGAGGCCCTATGGTACGAATTGAAGGGTAGGGGGGTGGACGTACTTTCCCTGGCGCCGGGGGCGGTCAAGACCGAGTTCGGGAAGGTGGCTGAGGTGGGCAGCGGTTTCGGGCTGATGGAACCGGAGAAGGTGGTTTCAAAGGCGCTCAGGAAGCTGGGAAGGACGCCCTCGTTCGTCCCGGGATCGTTCTTCAGAGCGATCGCTGGATCGTCTAGGATATTGACGAGGAAAATGCTCGTCAGGGTCGCCGGATCGCTATGGACCAGGTATATAATGCGCAGAAAGCATGTGGACTGCCTGGAAAAGCGTCCCGAGGACGAGTGCTCCTGATCTTATAGACGGTATCGATACTAATCGGTTCATCGTCACCGAATATGATTCTCTGGCAGGGAGAATAATAAGGAAACATTAAATACGAAATCATCGGCCTTGAGGCCTTCGTGCAGGTAGGACACGGTTTCGAGCAGATGCTCTATCAGCTGGTAGCATACCTGATAGCCGGCGCTGTCGTGTTCCTGTTCCTGCAGCTTCTGATATATTCCACGATCACCGTGAGCAAATACAAGAGGTCGAGGAGCCTGAAAAAGGCTATGCCTTCATGGTCCCGTTACATAGATTCCTACCTGCGCAGAGGAAAGAGGGCCGGCATCATCGAGCTGGACGATCGGGAGAGGACCCTTTTCAGGGACCTCCTTATCGCTCTATACAGCGGATCCTCCCAGGACCCTTCGAACCCGGAGATCGTCATAGAGAAGAGCCTGAGCGAATCGGACAGGAGAAGGCTGAGGCTCCTCTACAGGGAGATCGGGTATGTCATCGATGACATGGCTATAATCGAGAACGGCAGCGCATGGGAGAAGGCCATTGCCCTCGGAAGGCTGTCGAGGCTAGAGCTAAACGATGCCGAGGACCATGCCGTCGATCTGCTGGATGACGACAATAACGATCTCGTGATATCCTGCATATCATATCTGACCTCCATCCACAGCAGGTTCCTCTCCACCAGGCTCCCAGAGTTGATATCGTCCTGCACGGATTCTCATTTCAGGGAGCTGATGTACGAGCTGCTCGGATCGGATATCGATATGAAGCACATCCAGGAGCTGGCCGGGTCGGCCGATGCCCGTTGCAGGATGGCAGCCGCGATCCTTGTAGGGAGGAAAGGGCTAAACAGGGGTGCCCGGTTGCTCAGGCCGCTTTCAAGGGATCCTGATGCTAATGTAAGGGCGCATGCGGCCAAGTCACTTTCGAGGATAGGCACTCCGTCCGCGGCGAAGGTGCTGGAGGATATGGTATGGGATACGGACGAGATCGTCGGGGACGCCGTCGAGGAGTCAATGGAGAACGTACCGGTCCGAAAGCATCGTTCTTCGATATGGGACCAGCCTCTGGAGTCGCCATCGATCGTCGATGATATCTCATTAGGCAACACGATGGGGCCCGAATGCTGGGACAGCGATAGTATAATGGGTTGATCTCATGAAGGGGTAGTGCGGATGGCAAGCTTCTGGCACTACCTGGAACTTGTTCTCTTCGTCTTCAACCTGATGATACTATTCTATTTCCTGTGCCTGAACCTGTATTATATTTTCCTGTCGGCGCTTTCGACCATACAGCTCATCAACTTCAGGAAGAGGCGCATGAGCCGGCACAGGAACGTCAAGGGATCCCCCATCCTGCCGAGCGTGTCCATACTCTCCCCGGCATACAACGAGGAGGTGACCATAGTCGAGAGCGTGAATTCCCTGTTGAAGGTCGACTATCCGAAGCTCGAGATAATCGTGATAAACGACGGGTCCAAGGACGGGACCCTCGACGCCCTGAAAAAGGGATTCAAGCTCAAACTGGCGAAGCGGAAGCCCTCCGGGCGCCTGGAGACAAAGGAGATCAGGGACGTCTATCGCTCCAGGACCCATACGAACCTTCTGGTCGTTGACAAGGAGAACGGTGGAAAGGCCGACGCCTTGAACGTGGGCATCAACTTCTCACGATCAAAGTTGGTATGTGCTATAGACGCTGATTCGCTCCTCGAGAAGAACGCATTGCAGAGGATGGTGGAGGAATATCTGACCGAGGGTAAGGAGGTCATCGCCCTCGGCGGCATGATAAGGATAGCGAACGGCTGCACGATAAAGGACGGGGAGGTAACGGAGATAAGGATGCCCAGGAAGATGCTGCCTGCGCTCCAGGTGGTGGAGTATATACGGGCATTTCTCTGTGGCAGGTCGGGGTTCAACCTCATCAACGCCCTGTTGATAATATCCGGAGCGTTCGGCCTCTTCGACCGCAGAATAGTGATCGAGGCCGGTGGTTACAATCACAAGACCGTGGGCGAGGACATGGAGCTAGTGGTCAGGATGCACCGCTACATGAGAAAGAAGAAGCGGCCGTACAAGATCATTTTCGTCCCGGACCCTGTTTGCTGGACGCAGGCGCCGGACGAGCTCAAGATCCTCAGCAGGCAGCGTAACAGGTGGCAGAGGGGGCTCATCGAGAGCCTGCTCATGAACAGGGAGATGGCCTTTAACCCTCGATACGGCGCCGCTGGCATGCTCTCCTATCCGTTCTTCCTCATTTTCGAGGGGATCGGGCCGCTCTTTGAGGTCTTCGGATACTTCATGGTAATAGTATCGGTCCTGATGGGATGGATAAACATAGGTTTCTTTCTGGTGTTCCTGTTCCTCGCTGTGGTATTGGGGATAATACTGTCCATGTTCGCCCTGATACTCGAGGAGATCAGTGTGAAGAAGTACATCGACGAGAACGACATCACGCGGATGATAGCCCTTGCGGTGGTGGAGAACCTTGGATTCAGGCAGCTCATAACCTACTGGAGGCTGAGGGGCCTGATCGACCTGATGAAGAGGAAGAGGTCCTGGGGAACGATGGTCAGGAAGAAGTTCTAGACGGAGATCCAATCATCATCGTTATAGGGAGGGTGTAACTTCGGGTAATCATGAGCCGTCTGGTCAAAGTGATAGAGCCGTCGACAGTGGAGGAAGGAATAGGAGCGGTCGCGAGGAGGCTCTTTCCCGGGGAGGGCATTGGACATCTGGACCCGTTCGTCCTTTTCGATGAGTATATGATCGAGCCCGGGGCCAGGTTCCCCATGCACCCCCATACCGGGTTCGAGGGCATCCAGTACCTAATCGAGGGATCCACCTACTACAGGGACAGCCTGGGGAACGAGGGCACCATCGTCGCGGGAGGGGCAAGAAGGTTCCTGACGGGTCTGGGTTTCGAGCATCTCGAGGAGCCAAGGTCGGAGGCGATGACCAGAGGTTATCTGCTCTGGATCAACCTGCCCAGGGCCAACAAGGGTATGGCGCCGAACTATCAGCAGGCGTCCCCTGAGAGGATAGAGAGGAGTTTCAAGGATGGCGTAATGATATCGACCGTTCTCGGAGAGGGAACCGCGCTCCCTTCCATCACCCCTGTAAGGATGCAGCACTTGACGATGACGAAGGGATCGGGATTCGAGATCTCCATCGAGGAGGGCTTCAACTCCTTCGTCTACCTCTCCGACGGACATCTGGACCTTTCTGGTCTTGATGTGGAAGGTGGAAAAGGCGTCATACTGGCGGACAATGCCGATTATACGTTGGAGGCGATCGATGGTTCCGAGGCCGTTTTCGTCAGCGGACGGCGTATCAACGAGCGCATAATACAGAGGGGGCACAACGTCCTTTAGGATCGAAATGGAACCATTTAGGGGTCAATTGTATTATAGGATATAATATCAAAATCAATGGTGTCATGAAAGATAATAGAGAATATGTCAACAGGCTCGTTAATGAGAAGAGCCCGTATCTACTCCAGCATTCAAGGAACCCCGTGGATTGGTATCCATGGTCCGAAGAGGCCTTCGAAAGGGCCAGGGAGATGGACAGGCCGATATTCCTGTCCATAGGGTATTCCACCTGCCATTGGTGCCACGTTATGGAGAGAGAATCCTTTGAGGACCCGGAGGTCGCGGAGGCCATGAACCGGTCCTTCGTCTCGATCAAGGTCGACAGGGAGGAGAGACCGGATATTGATGCGGTCTACATGAAGGCATGTCAGCTGGCGACGGGGAAGGGAGGATGGCCGCTGACCGTCATCATGACCCCCGAGAAGGAGCCTTTCTTTTTGGGGACATATATACCCAAGTCCAGTAGATGGGGGATGATGGGCCTTCTGGACCTGATACGAGAGGTGAGCGAACTCTGGAGGGATCGCAGGGATGACGCCTTTTCCGCGGCATCCGAGATCGGAAGGACATTGTCCTCCTTCAGCCAAGAGGGGGAGGGGGAGGACCTGCACAGGTCCCATATCGGGAAGGCAGTAACCAGGCTAAAGATGGCATATGACAGAGATAATGGAGGCTTTGGTAATTCCCCGAAGTTCCCTTCCCCTCATCAGGGCATGTTGATGCTCCGTTACTGGAAGAGGACAGGCGATGCGGAGGCCCTCGACATGGTCAAGGGCACTCTGGATGCCATGATATCCGGAGGCATACACGATCACATCGGAGGCGGGTTCCACAGGTATTCCACCGATAGAGGATGGAGGGTGCCGCACTTCGAGAAGATGCTCTACGATCAGGCCATGATGTCCATACTGCTGTCGGAGGCGTATCTGGCGACGAACGAGGCACGATATTCCAGAACGTTGAGGTCAACGCTGGAATACGTCATGAGGGATCTATCCGATCCTGAAGGCGGTTTTCATTCTGCCGAGGATGCCGATTCCGAGGGCGAGGAGGGTAAGTTCTACGTCTGGTCTTATGATGAATTGGGATCGGTCCTTGACAAGGATGAGTTCAGAACGCTCGATCGGACATACGACCTTCGCTCCGAAGGAAATTTCAAGGATGAGGCTACGGGTGTCAGGACCGGGGGCAACATCCTTTTCCTTAAGAGAGGGATCCCAGCCGATTCGCTTTCAGGCGGGGGGGATCCCCCTTTGATCGAGGATGTCCTAATTAAGTTGAGAAAGGTCAGAGATCGAAGGATCCGCCCCCAGAAGGACGACAAGGTCCTGACCGATTGGAACGCGCTTATGATATCGGCCCTTGCCAGGGCCTCCAGGTCATTGAAGGAGCCGTCGTATGCCGAGAGGGCCGAGAGGGCCGCATCCTTCATACTTGGCAGGATGAGGAAGGATGACGGAACCCTGTTCCATAGATACAGAGATGTTGAATCGACGATCGACGGCTTCCTCGAGGACCACTCGTTCATGGTCCAGGCCCTACTGGACCTATACGAGGCGACGTTGAAGGAGGAACATCTGAAAGAGGCACTATCCCTGAACCGGTTAACGATCGAGAGGTTCCAGGACGAAGATAGGGGCGGTTTCTTTCAGATATCTCCGGGCCATGAGGCCCTGATGATGAGGAACAAGGAGGCTTACGATGGGGCTATCCCTTCCGGAAATTCCGTGCAGATGCTGAACCTGGTCAGGATCGCTAGGATGACTGGGGACCACTCCCTCGAGGGGATCGCTAGGATGACGGGGAGGGCATTCTCCGAGGAGATCGGGAGATCGCCTTCGTCCTTCGCATATCTGCTCTGCGCCCTCGACATGGCCGTAGGCCCGTCAAAGGAGATCGTGATCGCGGGATCGAGGGAGGATCCCAAGACCCGGGCCATGGTGGAGATGGTGAACTCCATCTATTTCCCGAACCACTCTCTGATCCTCAATGATGGATCGCTTCTCGACGGGATCGTCAGGGATCTCAGGGACAATGTCCCAATTGATGGGATCCCCACCGCATACCTGTGCAGCGGGGGAAGTTGCTCCGTTCCGGCGAGGGATCTGGAATCATTCAAGATGGTATTAAGAGGCTCTGGAGGATAGAGGTTTTTTGTTCAAATTTCAGATTTTCCTTCCTCGATCTCTTTTATTCCTTCATTGATAAAATCCTTCAATTCGCTCAATGTCGATACTTCCTCCTCTTCTGGTGACGGTTCCCCGTAAAGATCCGAATATGACCTCACCTTTTGTTCCCCGAGGTTGGCATGAGCTTCGCCAAGAGTGGTCGCGACCGCGCAATCTACCTTGGTTGATTCCTCTTCTTCCCCGGAGGAGCCTATGATCGTCTCCTCCTCCATGACATCGTCCTTCGGACCTCTTTTTCTCAGCATAATGAATCCCATCGCCATAGCAACAATGATGAATACGATAATACCGACAACTATGGCCAGTATAAGGGGGTCGTTAGTTCCGCTCTCCTGGGAGGAGAGCACCTCGATAATGAAATAATAACTGGACTCCTCTACACCATCACTGACGTTCACCCCAACATCATGTATTCCTACTTGATCCTTCGTTGGAGTCCAACTCAGGGATCCCGTCCGGTTACCTAAAGTCATACCTTGCGGTGCTTTTTCCAAAGTATAGAATAATTTTGAAACGTCATTCGGATCCTTATCCCTGGCCTGCATCCTCATCTGCATTTTTTTCCCTGTATAGGCCGGTTCAATATCGATATCGACGAAGGTAGGCGGATTGTTGATGGTGAAACACCATACACCATCATTACATATCCCTTCATGCTTACCGTCCAGCGGTATGATGGTCCAGAAGTACTTCTTTCCCAATTCCATATTCGTTATCTCGAGAGAGGTGCCGTTGTATCCTGAGAGATACAGTGCCTCCTCGTTCAAGGATAATAGATAGACCAGGGTCTGGTGCATGTAGATGTCATATGAGATATTGTGATCCTCTCCGCCATGGAAGGACCACGCCAGTATGGATTTGCGGGATGGAATGACCCTATCATTCCGAGGTGAGATAAGATCGACCGTATTATCTTTGGTTAAAGTATCATTCACTGTTATCTTGAATTGATGATTCGTGGATTCCTCTCCATCGGAAGCGGAAACCACGATCATCATGATGTAAGGTTTACTTTGAAAAAAATTCGTATTTGCTGTCCATGTGATGGTTCCTGTTCGGTCATCTATTCTGATATCCGACGAGGGATTTGAGCGGATACTGTACGTCACCGTATCATCCGGATCAAAATCATGTGCGACCACGTCAAAAGTATACGAATCCCCGGAATTCAAAACGACGTCTGCCGGAACAGAGATGAATTCCGGTGGGTCGTTCACGTTAACGACAACGAGATCGAATAGACGATGATCAGATAGATTCCATTGGTCCATCACGGATATATTGACCGAGTATATTCCGATATCGAATTTTGAAGGTCGGCCTTCGATCGTGCTTCCTGAGAGTTTCAACCATGATGCGTTGGTGGTCATACTCCAACGCAGTGTGTCGCCAGGGTCCGGATCGACCGCCTGATATGTCCTTTTATAATTCACATCCTG
Organism: Thermoplasmatota archaeon; assembly: GCA_029762535.1. Taxonomy (GTDB): domain Archaea; phylum Thermoplasmatota; class Penumbrarchaeia; order Penumbrarchaeales; family Penumbrarchaeaceae; genus JARVGK01. The sequence continues at coordinate 12,924 of JARVGK010000008.1, read as the reverse complement.
GTATATCATCGTCAGATCCTCGGTGATGATCTTTGGGGGATCGTTGACGTTGATCACTTGAAGTTCGAAGGAACGGGAATCCGTACCTCCGTTCCTATCATCACATTTTATCAAGATATCGTAAGTTCCAACGTCGTCATTTGTGGGAGTCCCATTGAGAACCCCTGAAGTATAATTGAAACTCAACCACCGGGCATCGGAAGTGAATATCCAGGTGAATTTCGGCTCTCCTTCTTCGTCAGAGTCATAATCCACGTGATAGTATTCATCCTGAAAGACCGTCTTCACATCCTCGGTGATGATCTTTGGCGGGAGGTTGTTCACGATGATCGTGAATGAGCATCTTTCTGAATAGATGTTGCCGTCACTGACCTTTACAGTTACCCTCGTGAAACCGACATCCCCATTATCCGGTGTTCCCGATAGTGTTGTTGTTCCAACATCGAAATCGAGCCATTTCCTCGTGGTATTAACGGTCCAGATCGGTTCCGATGAAGAGCCCAGGTTCACCAGGGCGAGTTTAAAGGATGATCCCTGATCAATTTCATATGTATCGTTTAGACGTGATAGTCTTATTGGCCAAACTTCATGATAACTGCTGTTTATCTCCTCCGGGGAAAAGCATACATCTCTGATCATGACTTCATCGATGACCCCGGAAAAATCCCACGGGCTGCCGACAACTCCGTCACCTCCCACGTACAGGTCATCGTTAGAATATTCGTCCGCTTTCAATGATCCGATGGTAGTATCCCGACTTCCTACCTCCCTGCCATCGACATAGAGGGCCATTGTCGAACCGTTCCAGGTTCCCGAAATTTGGTGCCATATTCCGGTTGTCAATACCGGTCCGACATCCAGATAATTGACGACATTGCCGTCACTCAGCCAGAATTTCAATCCGCCGTCCGAATAGGATGCGATCGCATATTGGCCATTGGGAGATGAATACCATTTTCTCACCAATGAGTTGCCGGATTGAGCACCGTTTCCGGAAAAAGAGGACGCATTTACCCAGAGACTGATCGTTATCTGGGAACTGATATCAAGAGATGCAGCATCAGGAGCTTTGATATGAGCGCCATTGCCGTTGAATTTCAACCCGTACCCCTGGATCCCTTCTGCCCATTCCGCGTCAACTATAGTTGCGTTGTTGCAATTCGATGACATATCTCTGATCACATCTCCGGTTACATCATTGAATATGTAATGAACAACGATGGACTCGGTTCGATAGTAATGATCCCCTTCAGCTGAACGGAGAACCGTATTCGGGTATGTCCAAATAATACCAAAAATGATTAATGAAATAACCCCTACAATCCCAATAAGCGACTTCATAATAGTCCACCATGTCCAATAAATCTATTCAATGATAAAAAACCTTTTACTCTTTGTGATGGCTGATCATCGTGTCATCGCCCGCTTGAACAGCGGGATCGCCACTGCGAGCATGACGATCCCGAAGATCGTCATGACCCCGATCTCTAAGAGAATGTCATCCACTCCCGCTCCTAGAACTACGACCTTTCTCATCGCCTGGGCCGCGTAGGTCAGCGGCAGGACTTTCGAGGCATACTGCAGGAATACTGGCATCTGCTCCACCGGGAAGAATATCCCTGACAGGAACATCATCGGGAACTGCAGGATCATCATGAAGGTCTGGGCCGTCTCTTCGTCCTTGGCCCCGGCCGTTATCGCAATACCGATCCCAATGAAGGAGAATATCCCCAACAGCAAGAGGGCAAACACCAGAAGGATCGACCCGTGTATCACCACACCGAAGAGGATGATCGCCAAGATGAGAACGACGGATCCCTGAACGATGCCTCTCACGCTTTGAGCCATGGTCTTTCCCATTATTATCGAGAACCTTGAGGTAGGGGCGGCGAGTATCCCGTCGAAGGTCCCAGCCTCCTTCTCGTGGGAGATCGCCCGGGGAAGGCCGAGCATAACGGAGAACATCACCACCATCATCATCATTCCCGGGGCAAGGAACTGGAAATAGCTGGGATCCCCGGACACCGTACCTTTGTTCTGAATGAGGTATGGTGTGACGATCGCGGCGGATGTGTTCATGTCGAGCCCGGTCGTTGAATTGACAGTGGAAACAGCCTTCACCGTTCCCATCCTGGCGATCACGGAGTCGAGGAGGGCCATCATCTGAGAGGAGATCTGTGGTTTGGATTGGTCGTACATGACGGTGACCTCACCTTGTTGGCCAGATGCGATTTTGCTGGTGAAATTCCTCCCAATTATGACAGCGCCGCTTCGGTCGCCCCTTGTTATCTCATCCATAGCTTCTTTTTCGGTTCCGGCATGTCTTATCTTGAAATACCCCCCCCGATCGTTAATGGCCTCGAAATCCTTGATGAACAACAGGCTCTCGTTCCCGGGAGATCCGTCATCCACATCAAGATTGACGATGGCGACTGGCATGTCCTTTATGGAATTCCCGGACGGGAAGATGTACCCGAACATGGCCATCATGAATAGAGGGAACACGAACAGCATCACGAGGAGGATCCGGTTACGGGAGAACTCCAGAAGATCCTTGTGAGCGATCCACAGGGAATGCCTGATGGCAGTGGAAAAGCTCATGTCATCTCCCCCTTCCGGCGGACCTTCTGAACGGGCCATGCTTCATGCCGGATGAGACCTTACCTTTGACCTCATCGACCATAGCCCTGCCGGTGAAATGAAGGAACACGTCCTCCAGAGAAGGCTGGTTGATATTGGCGTTCCTCAACCTCAGACCAAGACCTGTCGATGCTGTTACGATCTCCTGGAACGCATCCTCCCTGGAGACAATGACTTTGACCATGTTCTCCGTCTGGGATGCGCTTTTAACGATTTTGAGGTCCCTGAACATCTCCCACGCATTTGCCGGAGGATCGATGAGGTCCAGGTCCACGATGGTATTTCCCCTCTCGGTGATCATCGACTTAAGGTCGTTGGGGGATCCGACCGCTGCTATATTCCCCTTGTCTATGAGCCCGATCCTGTCGCAGAGGACGTCCGCCTCGTTCATGATGTGGGTCGTGAGCACGATCGTGAGCCCCTGCTCGTCGTTGAGCTTTTTGATCAACTTTCTGATCTCCGTCGTGCTCTGGGGATCCAGACCCAGCGTGGGCTCGTCCATGAAAACTATCCTGGGCATGCTCACCAAGGCCCTGATGACGTTTATCCTCTGCTTCATTCCAGTTGAGAACTTGCCTATCTGAGTATCGGCCCATTTCGTCATATTGACAATCTTCAACAGGTCCGCTATCCTTTCTTCCATATCTCTCTTGGGAACATTGTAGAGTTTTGAGAACAGTCTGAGGTTCTCATAGGCTGTGAGCCTCTCGTACATTATCATCTTCTCGGATACCATCCCCACCGCCTGCCTGACCTTGTCGGGATCCCTCCTTATATCGTATCCAGCGACCTTCGCCGTCCCTTCCGAAGGGACCGAGAGGGTGGTCAGCATCCTGATCAATGTCGATTTCCCGGCCCCGTTGGGGCCGAGAAGGCCGTAGACCTCTCCTTCCTCCACGTCCATCGTTACCTTGTCTACGGCAGTGAAGGAATTGAATTTCTTGGTCAGTTTATCCGTCTGGATGATCCTCATTCTTCCTTCCCCTTGGAGATTATGTTTCGGATCCTGCTTGTCGCCCCTTCCATGTGATCGAGAAAATCGGCCATGGAGGATGCCTTCATCAGGACTACGGATTGTCCTCCGGGACCCGGTCTTGACATCATTATGACCGTGTCCCCGGGATCGAACCCGCATTTCTTCCGGATCTCCACGGGGAGGACTATCTGTCCTCTTGCCCCGACCTTCGCGCTGCCTATGACATGATCTTCCATGGGATCGCCTCGATCCTCTCCATGTCGATATGATATATCATACTTTTCATACTTTACATACATGATCCCATGTCTCGATCCAGATCGCCTCCGGTCGCTCATGCGACCGGAGGTATGGGTCCATATAATGACCTCGCTCGATGGGAGGATAACGGGGTTCGAGGCGGATCTCGGGCTCTACTAAGGCACTGCCGTGGAGAACGGATACGACGCAGCCTTTGTTGGATCGGCGTTGACAGATACCGGGGACATCCTGATATCAGAAACGATCCGTCAAGGGCTGGTAGACGAGATGAGCATCATAGTCCTTCCCGTTCTCGTGGGGGATCCCCACCCCACGCTCTTCGAGAGCCTGAAACTGGAAAAGCCTCTCAAATTGGACCTGATGGAGCAGAGGATACACCCCGGAGGGGTGGTCCATCTTCGATACAGGGTCATGGCTTAGGGGGATGGTGGGACTCCTTCCTCTTCTTCTCGAGGCGGTTCCTCTTTATCTCGTCATCGACCCTGGATCCATATCTTTCGAGCCTCTCCTTGATCCTCAGTCTGCTGTCCACGCTTCTGAGTATGGTATTGCCCAGGAAGTTGACGATGGCTTTGGTCAGCCACATCACGAACTTTCCGATAAGGATCATCGTCACGAACAATAAAGCGATGATCACCATCAGGAAGACCAGGATCGCGGTCGGACCGAATACGACCATGGCTATCGCGAGGATCAACTCGATCGCCACGAGCACGATGCCTAGATAGATCCCTCCTTTGCGGAGGATCCTCCTCAAAGGCCTGGTGAGGACCGATGCCGGTTTCCCCCTCAGATACTTTATCGGATGATAGATCACGTCCAGTATGTGCAGGGCGTCCTCCACGAACATGTACACGAGATAACCCACGCATGCATAGAGGAACAAGAACAGCAGATATACCAGCCATGGTACGTCGAGCCCGAAGGGATCGAAGATGTCCCAGATCAAAAAGGGCAGTAAAAGCAAGGTCACCAGGAGAAAAAGGGGAGGAGTGAGGATCAGAGAGACGGCGATCCCCACCGCCGTTTTGATGTTCCTCTCAGGGAACTTCCTGTTCAGCCACCGGACGATCCGGACGAACCGAGCGGAGTTCCTTAGGGCGATCCTGTCGAAGAAAGAGTTCACCTTCCCCCTTTTTCTCTCAGGCGATCCCATGGAACACGATCGGATCGTATTATAGATAAACTTATAGTATTCTAACCGAAGATCTGAAGCATCATATATCCCTGATCGGTCAGGGAATACCTCCCCTTTGACCCCCTCTCGACTAGGCCCTGATCCTCCCATTTCTCAAGTAAGTTCCTTCGGAACCTCATCAAAGCACCCTGGGAGATCCTCGTCCTGGGGTCGTCCATGTATAAGCCATCCAGGAGGCCGGAGGTCTCCAGGGATGACATGACCTCCCGGGTGTACCGTGTCCCAGCCTTTCCCGTCGACTCGATCCAGATCCTCAGGTTCCTGATCGTTTCCTGGTCCGGAGGGGTCATCAAGGATATCGAGGAGAAGGTTTCCCTGGAAGGGATCACCCCGGCATACCTGTGCAGCGGGGGAAGTTGCTCCGTTCCGGCGGGGGATCCGGAGAGGATGAGGGAGGATCTCAATAGACGGTAGTTCATTTTCCCAGAAGTCTAATCACATCCATTGGACGTGATGTTATGATATTGTATTGATTATTCTCATTGTCGACTATTCTGACACCTGTCCTGATCAAATTTATCCTTCCATTTTCGAAATTGAATCCTGGGAATAACCCATTGAATATAGAGGCTGTGATCGGCCGTATCGATCGAATTTCCCCAGGTTTAAAAGTATGTTTTTTATATAAAATCTTATAAATAAACCGGGGCCTATCCACAAAGAATAATTCCTCTCTATTACATTTCACTTGAACACTGAACAAGTATAAATGTAAATATATATGAACGACCATGTAAATGACGGGGATGATGAAACATATGTTAATATAATCCGACAATATAACATCAGATAATTGAATAATAAATGATATAAATATGAGTGATATAAAGATCCCACCGGGAAAATAAAGTAATGATGAGAGAGAATAAAACCGTTCTTCGAATGGCTTAAATTTTCCCTTGGTTATTATCTTCTTTTTGTTAAAAATCCCTTCGGGCATGTTGGGTATTTTTAGAATCAATATAATTGCTATTATTAACATGAATAATATCGTTACTAAACATATCAAAAGTATAATTCCGAGGATCCCCAATACAATACCTTCGGTCAACTTATCTAAAGAAAGCCGATCGATTATTATCAAACTAATTAGTGAAATGGCCATTATGATCGTTAATATGAAGAACAGCGACAACAAACCAAGATAGAGAAAATTGATAGTCTTTCTCTTTGATCTCACACTTATAACATGTTCTTCCATATATTCACCTCTCCATGAGAGCTATAACATTCATTGGTCTAGATGTTAGAACGGTCTCTATCTTGCCATTCTTCATCACAAACACCACAGCTGTCTTGACCCGGACCCATGTTCCATCGACCTTGCATCTTCCAGGGAAGAGGTCGAACCATATCGAGGTGGTAACTGGATGGATCCGAACTATATCCTTCGAACGGTAAATGGTCCTTGAAAATATTCCATTGGAACATATCAGAACTCCCTTTTTACATTCGACCTTGTATATTGAAGTGTGGAAAAGTAATACAAGTAGACAAAAAATGATTACCATAAATCCAAAGAGAATATAAAAAATAAAAACCTCAAATATGCTATCAATGGAATATGGTTCTATTATATAAAAATGGATAATGTGGTAAATTGCATAGATATTAATTAAGATGATCGGTATGGATAATCTCAATCTTCCTGTTAGAATTATCTTTTCTTTGAACATTTGAAAATTTGGGATGGGCGTCTTTAAGGTCTTTTTATTTTTCAAATATTCTTCCAATTCATATTTCCTGTCATACCAAAAAGAAAGAAGGAAGATAAATACGCCAAAATATGATATACCGATCATAATGAATGATCCTAATAGTATGGTCTCCCATGGTTTAGTTATTGTCATCTCATTTGTAATAAAGAAAAAAAGAATGATAATTGGAATACTGAAAAAAGAAAATATATTGTAAAAATATTTTATGATCTTATCGAACAAATTTTTGGCCTTTTGTTTCGAAGAATAATCTGATATCCCGGATCGTTCCTTTCCCTCATCAAGGTGTTTTTCAATATGACCCGCCTCCTTCTTCAATATCTTGGGCTTGTAGTAATTATAATAAATCAATAGGATCATCATCAATAACAGGAAGATAAAGGATCCGATAAAGATGCTTATGAGTAGGAAAGTACCTGAGAATGAAGGTCTTGTCACCTGGTGCACGGAGAGTTCAAAATCACCATTTCCATAGATCACAAGGTATAGATGATCAGTTCGGACATCTTCATAATCTATCCAAAAAGATTTTTGATCATTATCTTTCAGATGAGAATATAGGTTATTGTCCGCTTTTGTAAGATCGGGATAGTAATTTACAAGGTATATCTCTCCTGAAATTGAGATCATCTCGAGATTGATGTACAATTCCGTATAACGATCAAGTCCTTTATGCGGAATATGGACCTTGAATATTCTTAATGTAGTATCACTTTCGTTCATCACTACTGACCCGTTCACCCTTCGACCGTAGGAAAGGTCTGTGGCGTTCTTCAAATTCATCTCTACAATGGATATATCCAATTCCCACCGCATATCATCAGCGCGGGATCCATCAGCTTCGAAAGGGATAATTAGGCATATGATCATGCATAATAACAATAACTTTCTCAAGTCATTCATTGATATCCCCCCTGTCCTCTCCTAAAAGTGCGATCACATCCATTGGACGTGATGTTAGATAGGTATTTACAGTCCCATCATTTAGAACTATTGCCACACATGTTCGGACCAATTGCCATTTTCCGTTAACCTTTATCATTCCCGGATTTACGAATAGGTTACCTGATTTAGTCATAGGTCTTATAGTGAATATATCACTTCTTTTATGAATTTTCATACTATATGGGATCCATTTAGGCCCTGTAGAATAGGTAAAGGAATCCCTATTGCAAATAATAATCGGATTCAATCGATGACATAGTAAAATCATTATAAAAATTATAATTACATAATATAATAAGTTAATAATAATGCAAACTGTCGATATTTTCATCATAATAATTGTTGTGAGAGCTGCAAGGAAAATAACAGAGGTATATGGGGCGATATACCATGGCAGATCGCCCAAGAGAAATATCCTTTCCTTGAAATCATTGACATATGAAGAAGGTTTTTTATGTACAAAGGGCTTGCGGGACATAATATCATAAGCCCTCTTTTCTTCATATATCATATATAAAAAGAACATAAATGCCGGAAATGAGATAATTGCCAAAATAATAAATATAAAAGGTTGAAATAATTTGTAATATCCCACTAGATCAGTTGTTGAGAGAGAATAAAAAATCATATATAAAAAATAGAATGCATACAGAAATGTCAATAATACAAGCTTTAATACAATCATAATCTTCTTCTTCTTCCTGTTTTTGATTAAATAATTCTCGATCTCATCATCGTGGATCCTTCTTCCATAGGAGGTATCCTTATTCTTATTCGTCCTCTTGATATATTCGATTAATAAGAATATGATCCATGTGGATGCAGTAAGTAGCACTGATAATGACAGTATAAGTAAAGCGATCATGAACATCAGACCATAGATCGTTCTGATATCATCGTTGTTGGCGAAAAAAATGATGTCGATCGTATAATTGCCATTTCCATATATGACAATATTCATATGATCAGTTTTTTTATCAGCTGTATTGATTTCGATCTGTCCCTCATCTATTATCGAGAGATGATCGATATCATCAGAACTGGAATAATCTGGGAATAATACCAACATGTTTATGATATCATCATCATTTGACGTCCTGTTCAAAATCAAAAGTATGAATTGGTCTTGCAGGAATCTTTTCTCGGGGATGTCCAACCGATAGATATCGATGGAGATATCAATATCGCCATACTTCACGGAACCGTTGTAGGTTCCCTCGCTTGCATGAATGGCATTGGAAATATTTGCCTCTACAAGATCTCTATCGATATGATAATTCGAATTAAAGGAATCCTCCTCTCCCCATTTGGAAAAAAGATCTGGCGATTGATAGGAAGATCCAGTGTTCGAAATGATCGTCATCAATAATATCAAGATCAATAATTTGTTCGAAAAACTCAGCTTCATTTACGGATCCCTCCCAGAGATATGATCATATCCACTATCGATCTTGTATCCCTTTTTAAGTCCAGATCACTGCCGAGAAAGGACCTTAGATCGGATCTTAATCTGTCCCAGGCCTTCTCTCGCTTCGATCTCCCTTTGATCGATTCCGGATCGTAATGGACGCGAATCCGGTTCTTCCTGTCGATCATGATGATACAAAGCATATCGTCAAGAGGAGGGATGATCCCTATGAGTATCCCTCGGGATCGATCATACCATTCCACCAGGATCCCGCTGGATTCGGCGAACTCCAGAAGCCTGTATTCCACATTGTTCTCCTGGGCCTGTATGGATTTAGAGACAGCCTGCCTGGATACGGAATAAACCTTCGATATTTCGGATTGGGAGGACCCTCTCCGCCTCAGGTCCCAGTAATGGAACTGCGACTCCGATCTCCGCCCCATACATGTCAACCTTTTAAAGTTGACAAAGTGATGTAAATATTTATAGTTAACCTTCGGATCGACACGCTTTTCGATGAATGAAGGAACAGCTTAATAAAATGGATCCGGTCATCCCTCCCCATCAATACTTTATCCCGGGATCGTATCCCTCCCTGGGGGATCCAAATGAGACCTCAAGTCATCATCCACAGCATGATAAGCCTCGATAACAGATTGACGGGGTTCGATGTCGATATGGACCTCTATTACGGGACAGCAGCGGAACTCGGTTACGATGCGGCCCTCGTGGGATCCAATACCGTCCTTTCAGCGATCCCGGAGATCCCTCCGGAGGAGGAGAAGGACAAGGTGAAGAAGACAGGAAGCCCGGAGGCTCCCTATCTGGTCCTCGTGGATTCCGGAGGAAGGGTGAGGTCCCAACATGTCTTCAGACAGCAGCCCTACATAAGGGAGATCATCGTCCTCGTTTCCCGATCCACTACGAAGGAATATCTGGAATGGTTGAGGGAGAGGGAATACGAATATGTCATCTCCGGGGTGGACAAGGTCGATCTCGAGGAGGCATTGGGGATCTTACACGAAAAATACGGAATAAAAAGGGTGAGGACCGACAGCGGGGATATACTCAATTCCATCTTGCTGGAGAAGGGACTGGTCGATATGATCAGCCTGTTGACGGTCCCGGTCATCGTGGGCGGGGAGGGTCCGACCCTTTTCCGCAGCCTGGGGATCCCGGATATTATAAAGCTTGATCTGGAAAGGACGATGACCCACCCCGGAGGGGTGATCCAGTCGGTCTATCGGGTCCGAAAGGGGTCATAAGCTTTTCATCTCAGGATGGGAGTAATCCGGCCTCTTCCCCCCGAAGAGGGCGGGATCGCGCCTGTACTGGATCCCCGCGGCGGCGTTGAGGAACGAGGATCGGATCTGTTCCTGTACCAGGATCCTCTTGGTCGGTTCGAGCTTCAGGAAGAACCCGACGAAACGATTCAGGGTCCTGTGGGTCCAGAGGTCCCTGTTGTCGAAGAGGAAGTTCTGCAGCTTGCCTGTGCCTATCGCCGAGAGGACGATCCTCTCGAAGGAGTCCTTTGGGACGAACATGGTGCTCTCCCTCCTCTCCATGACCGATGCTCCTGTCGGGCAGAACCTGGCGCATACCCCGCATCCGATGCATATGTCAGGATCGACCACGGCCTTGCCCTTTGGCTTCGATCCCTCGATGGTGATCGCGTTCACCGGGCATCTCTTCGCGCAGATCCCGCATGCGTTGCATCCTTTCTCCACCTTCGCCAGGAAGTTGGAGTTGATCTTGGGGGCATGCCCGAAACGGGTGTAGGCGTTGATCGCCTCGCAGCAGCAGGAGCAGCAGTTGCAGATCCAGTTCACTCCTTCCTGGACGTTGTCCCCGATCTGGACAAGGCCCAGTTCCATTACCATATGGAGGATCTCGAACGCCTCCTCCTTGGAGATCTCCCTTGCTATGCCGTGCTTGGATAGGGTCTTCGCGGCCCCATTGAAGGTGAGGCAGACCTCCTGGGGATTGTCGCAGGCCTTTCCCAGATGCTCCATCTTGTGCCTGCAGTAGCAGGTCCCGACGGTGATGCAGGTAGCCGTCTCTATGACCTTGGAGGCCCTCTCGTAGTCGAGAATGACTAGTTCGGGATCGTCGGGGATCATGTCCTCGTGGACGAAGACCCTGTCGATGGGTGGGGTGATCCCGAGTATGTTCTTTGCGAACCTATCCTCCACGTTGATGTACTGATAGTAAAGCTCCGAGAGGACCTTCCTGTCGAACCTCCCGTCGGTCCTCATCAGAGAGAACTCGAAGAAACCTGCCATGGTGGGAGCGAGGTAGTACACCCTTGTGTCCCTGTGCTCGGAATCGAAGAGGATCCCCTTGTCGGCAAGCTCGTCGAGGATAGGGAACGCCTCCTCCTTGGAGCATTTCCAGATCCTTGCGGCATCCTCTGTGGTGAATGGCCTCAAGGGCAGTTTCGAGACCAGTTCGGCCTCCCTCTCGGTGAACAATACCTGGAGGATCTGGAATAGGGCCTCAGAAGGAGGTGCTCCCTGGGGATTGCGATCCAGTCTCTCCTGGAGCCGGAGATAGGATCTCGAGGTGGTATGCCCCATCGATGGACAATGTGACGGTCATTAATTAAGCGTTCCGTGGGATATTGACATTAAAGAATGCTGAGGGTTTTTATGAATTAATCATCATAATCATATCTGGATAATGTAGATTCAATCTCCCATGAGGGGGGAGTGCCGAAAGTGTTAAAGGTTTGAAAGTATAATTTTTTATACTTAGAAAGGTATGCATCATATGATACCATGGGATCGTTCACGAGGACCTTCGGAGGATCCGCAAGGGTAAGGATACTGGAGGTATTCTCTGAGAACCCGGAGGACCACCTATCGGCACCCCAGATCATGGAGATGACCGGGATCTCCCGCAGGAATGTCTACCTAATACTGGAGGCGTTACTGTCTGAGGGAATCCTGGTAAAAGGTAGAAGGGTCGGGAAATGCGATCATTACCTCCTCAATCCGAACGATGTCAGATCGCGCAATCTCGGATATTTAGAGAGCCTGTTGACCATAGGCCACATTGAAAAGGAGATCAGAGCCGATGAGGGGATCCCCCTCAACGAGCCTCTCAGCATAATTCTTCATTTGGATGAGGGGTCCATATCGGCTCTCTCCCGTCAGAAGAAGCCAGAAGAATCTTATGAGGACCTCATAAAGAGACTGCTGGGATCAACACTGCTCATCCAAGCCTCTGCCCTTGATATGCCTTGAAGGGCCATATTTGCCTTATGGTCCGATCAAAGAATGGATCAAGCCCGGATCCGGATCATTTCCGTTTCCTGGCCCTCTTCCACAAGAATGCGATGATCAGGGTCGCTATGATGAGGATAATTCTCCCTACATGTGATGGTGCGAACGGATGATCGATCCCCTCCTCACCCGAAGATCTGAAGCATCATCCGCCCCTGATCGGTCAGGGAGTATTTTCACTGATCTTGCAGAGGTTCAAATGAAAATGGATTCACCTCATCGATGCCAAAACCGCTTAGCCTTACTGTATCATGATCCTTTCGGTTTTTTTATTATTAAATTGTCGTAACATATCACATGAGTGTGAAACCTTTATATCTCGGTCTTTCGATTGAGTACTCAATGATGAATTACAGATCGCTGATCCTCCCTATCATCATTATGTTACTTATGGTCAATGTGAATATGGATCCGGAAAGGGAGAATGCCGAAGGTATGCCATATCCATTGGATGGGGGGATCGCCCATACGATTGGATCACTCTCATCTGGATT
>JARVGK010000089.1 GCA_029762535.1 Thermoplasmatota archaeon | reverse complement strand
GATAGCGGTTCCATTTCCTCCTCTAAAGGATGGGCTCAAGTCAGATGCTTCAGCCAATGGGATCCCGCCGGATCCCCAGATCCCGGGAAATACAGCACCTATCAAAATTAAAACAGTATACATCGCAGTTAATCGTTTTGATATCATCATCTCTCCTCCTCAATTTGTTCCGGATCGGGATAAAAATCCTTTAATAGATCATCAATGGATTCTGAACCCTCTTCTTCGAGAGCGGGGCCATCCTCCGGTTTTTCCTCATCCAAAACGGGAGGAGGAGGGGTTAATTCAGGAGATCCCAGGGGCATCGATCTCTCTGAGGAGGGATCCGCCTCCTTATCTTCAACGGAAGGATCCTCCGTATTCTCTTTTTCTTCTTCTGGTTCTTCCTTCTTTTTTCTTGTAAACAAGAAAATTGCGATCCCGATGACTATCAGGATCATAATTACAAATAGAATAAGATAGAGAATCATCTTAGCCTCTACTTCCCTGGTCAATGGGGATCTTGATAGGTCGATCTCCGTCTCCTCAAGAGCGTTAACCGAACCTGTCCCTGATATAGGTTTGTAACCATC
>JARVGK010000088.1 GCA_029762535.1 Thermoplasmatota archaeon | reverse complement strand
GAGGTCTATGATCCGTTCCCTTACGGTCTTGTCAGGACCGCAATAATATCATCTGTGTTATTGTTGTTATTGGTTGCAGTGTCCATTTTGGTATGGAGGATCAGGCGAAAAAATACCGATGGGAAGGCAATGGATCCGTGATATCACCACATCCTTGTGGATGATACGAGGTAACATCAGAGGCGATCCACTCCAATTAGGGATCGATCATTGTTCTTCTGATCGCAGGGATCCTCCTCATAGCGTGGAGGAGGGGATACCGATCCAATATATCCTCTGAAGATTGAGTAGTTAGCGAAAGAACAATGAGAGCTGCATCATTTAATGAGATGGAAGGAGGTCTTCGCGGAAAGGGCGAAGGGATACGGCATCGATATATCCACCGAAAGCTTTTTACGCTGAAAAAAAAACGTTGTTTTCGGGCAAAGTCTTGATATAGAGAAGACCATTGTATATCGGGCATGTTCGAAAAAGGATTTGAGCATGCCATCATATCATCGCTCGCCATAATACTGCTTCTGAGTCATCTTCCCTGTCAGGTTGATGGGTCCGAGGCATCGTACGAGTATGCCCTCATCATC
>JARVGK010000087.1 GCA_029762535.1 Thermoplasmatota archaeon | reverse complement strand
GAAAGCATTTGAATTCTATAGAAAGGCAGGATTCGATTATGTTAACGAAACCCGCAGGGAAAGGAACAGGTTCAAGGCCAGGGGAACCAGGACCATGTTCTTCGATCTAAAGTATCTCATGGATAATGAATTGTTCAGAGGATGATCCCATCTCAAGGTAAAACATGAGCGATCCTGCAGTGATCTCCCTGGTAACATGGATGGAGATCGAGATGTATCTCTCCTTTTCTCTAAAAGATGCCTCCTTCTAAAGTGGGAGAATCTCCCCTTCGGGGATGGGATCCCCTTCTTTCAAGGTCGTGCCTCCTTCTTCTCGTGGGGGATCTCCACGGCGGGGATCTCCCGAATTTCAAGATGGTTCACACACCACTTCGAAGCGATACGAAGCTATCCGCTATCGAATGGAAATTATCCTTTTACATTCATCATGAAACCTTTCCGCATTTTCGACCATCATTTTCGCAGTCTCTTCGCTGAATAGTAATCCGTAATCCGCATCCATTCTCACGAACATGGAATCTTCAAGTTCCTGGACCGATCCGTTCGATATCTTTCCGGTATCCGCATACAAAGCACGCAATCCGAC
>JARVGK010000086.1 GCA_029762535.1 Thermoplasmatota archaeon | reverse complement strand
GGGATCCTCTACCTCTATCCGGATCCAGGGAGATCCTCTGGGTCATACCCATCAACTCAGAGAGGCTATTGGGTTTGTGGGGTTGGAAGCCATCCTTCATCTGGATCTTCCAAAAACCGTCACTCTTCATGTGATACATGGGAAGATGTATGGGACCGATCCGATCATAGGAGAGCGATCCCCATAGATCCTCCCTTGTCTGGCGAAGATCCAGCGTGGGTTTGATGTCGGAGAGGTGGATATTCCGGTTCTTGTGAAGGACGATCAGATCCAGAAGGAGGATCGGTTTTTGGGGGGCTTTCCCGACAGTGTATCTGGATCGATCATTATCGACGTTGAGGCGGGGGATCTCCCTGAGGATTAGGGAGGGATCCTTTATTAAGAGATGGTTGACCTGTTTTATCAAGGTTAATTGTTAGGATATAGATTCACGTATCAACGAATTTTATTTTTACTCCGCATTCTGGACAAATTAGTCGGTCATTCTCTCCGAGTGATAGAGAGATTTCTGTTTTACACTTAGGACATTCCAGATATCCTTTTTTAATCGGCCTTTCTTTTTCCTTTTGATCCTTGATATGGATCTTTGACAAGCA
>JARVGK010000085.1 GCA_029762535.1 Thermoplasmatota archaeon | reverse complement strand
GAATAGGGATAGGAATATCGGTCTGACATATGTGTATAATACACAACAGAGCTTGCAAGATCGGACCTCAGTATTGATAAAGCAGTTCAAGACAGACATCTCTGATATTTCATTCTCCGAGGGTTACGGTTCGAGCGGGAACATATATCCTGCTACCGCAGGCATGGCTCCAAAATATCATAGTGTTGATGCCAAACTTTATAGCGAGAGAGGTTTGGGGAGTCTATCATATTTCGATATGACCGTTGGAGCTAAGCCTGATGGGGAGAACATCGTTCTGAGATATAATTTTGGGACCGGAAGGTTCAGCAAGCTGAACGACCCGGGCAGGCTCATGGTCATATCCGAGGATCGAAGCAATATCAAATTGGATGAGGAGGATCCAAATACTAACATGTCCATTCATATCGAGTTCGATTTCAACCTGTGGTGGTCCAATTACGACCCTGTGAACGTCCAATTCGATCTTACCGGAGCAGGAGTTGCCGCGACTCGGCGGATGGCAGAAGGCGCATTCTATGTAGAGAGCCGTGTACGCATGGCGGGATCGATGCTTGTGGAGGATCCCCGCGGCAGGGAGATAAGGAACGGCGGCTGGGTCCA
>JARVGK010000084.1 GCA_029762535.1 Thermoplasmatota archaeon | reverse complement strand
TGTGATCTACATCTCCGATCATGCTCAGGGTATAATGAACGATATCTTCCTGATCTTCGACGATGGCAACATCTCCACCACCCAGATCGATTCCTGGCTGGACCTGATAGAATGCTCCTCCGTGACGGTGATCCTTAACGGTGAGCGATCCGGTCTTGCCGGTCCTGATCTTACCGGTCCTTCCCGCGACATCATTTGTTCCATGGGATCGAATCAGACTATGAATCCGGACCAATTCAACATCACCCGGAGCCTTGAGGATCCCACTGCGGATACGAACAATGACGGCAAGGTCAGCTTTGTGGAAGCCTACTGGAAGGAGGTAGATAATCTTTCGGGAACAGGACAGGATTCCGTTTTGTTTGAAGGTACATAGATCATTGGACAAGATATGGAGGAATGAAAATGAGAAGGAAAGCTGGAATCATAATAGGAACTGCCATGCTTATTAGCATAGCTATATTCATGCCTGGAATCGTGAATGCTCTTTCGAACCAAAAGAATATCTCAAACACGTCTCCAACCCATGAAACCCTCAGCCTGGTTGAGTCATACGGATCGAACATCTATTATGTCTATAAGACGAGTGATTCCAAGTTGAAATTCCTTGCGAATACGAAC
>JARVGK010000083.1 GCA_029762535.1 Thermoplasmatota archaeon | reverse complement strand
AAATATCTGAGGGATTCTCTCGATCCTCTTGAGCATGGATACGACTTCAGATAGCGATGCCCCAACCTCTCGCCCCTTCTTGCCGGTTGCAAGGCCGTGATCCACTTTGAAGTATGATTGATATCATCTTTATTATGATGGTTTAACGAACCCAGCCGTACTGGTCGCATTTTTTCTTTTGGCAACCCTTGGGTATATCTTATATATGTACATGTTTCTGTGGAACATGGTGGGGCCAGGCTGGGGCCCGATACTGAAAAAACTACCCCCCAGATATGCGACCGACCGATCGTGTGAACGGAGGATCCCCATGAAGGATCCGGTGAAGATAGCCTGTCGGTCCCAGCGAACGCTATCGATGTTTGAGGGGGTGTTCATTTTCGAAAGTTAGGCTTCCATTATTTTAGAAAGGGATCTCCCGGGCATCTGGATGAAGGGTGATCCCATTGGAGAAGGAGATAGATAAAACGCTCCCCTTCCCAAATGGGATAGTACCATACGAAATTGCTTATAAAGGTACATAGGTTGTAGTCCATTCAAAGGTGATCGCTCATGCTCACATCGAGTATAATCCTCTCACGTATCAGAGATAACCGGAACAGGATCAAACAATTGGGCGTGGATCGGATCGGATTGTTCGGATCGTCA
>JARVGK010000082.1 GCA_029762535.1 Thermoplasmatota archaeon | reverse complement strand
AGTGGTATGGGTTTCTGCTCAGGCAACGAGGACGGAGACCTGACGAACAGGCACAGCATGGATGCGGCAATATCATACGATATCATTCCTCTCGATCTGAATCTCTGGCCCCATCCAATAACCTCAAATGGCGAGTGGAACATGTCAAAGAAACGATGGTCAAATTACCTGGAAGAGGAATACAAATATCTTCCCGGAGATTACGATCATGATCGATTAACATCCTTTTCTGAATTTAAATATTATCAATCAAAATATAACTACAGTATATCAAATCTCTCCATCTATCAAGATGGCATTAACGTAATGATAAAACATAATATTTATGATTGGATCTATAGAGATGAGGATCCAGACAATGATGGGATCCCATTTGAAAAAGAATTCAAATTCTTTAATTTCGGAGCAAATCCATTTGTAAAAGATATTTTTATAGAAATTGATTATATGAATGAAGAATATGATTTTTTTGAAAAATGCCAAAATTTGATATCAATTCCTTTCATTAACCATAATATTGCTATTCATTTTGATACTGGTTTTATGGGGCGAGGAGGTGAATTAATAAATTATATCGATACCATATATATTACAAATAATTCTCATGACAATAACACAAGGTTTAAAAATTTATACTATTTAACGAAAGAAGTTGGCTCAACAAATAGTTATGATTATTTTCATTATTG
>JARVGK010000081.1 GCA_029762535.1 Thermoplasmatota archaeon | reverse complement strand
ATACTGTATCAGGAATCATACATGACTGATATCATGAGAGCGAAGAAGAAATAGACGCAGGCGTCATGTGTATCGTAATCTGAGAAGAGTTGTTTTTTCCATAATAGGGGGGTGGTATTGGCAGCGTTGAATAGTTCCCGAGGACTCTCGTACCTCAGTACAATATTCGACGCAGGTGGGCTTAACTGCCGGGTTCGGAATGAGTCCGGGTGTATCCCCACCGCTATGGCCGCCATAACCACAAGCCAAGGCCCAGATTTGAACTGGGGTGTAGCTGATCTGCAGTCAGCCGCGTGGCCGCTCCGCCACCTTGGCGCTGTGTATTCTGCGGAGTATTAGTATGTACTCTGCAGATAGTTAAGGTATTGCATCTGGATTTCGTCTGGGTTCAACATTAGCTTAGTAAAAGTTCCTGGATTTGGGCGTTAGTACCCGCCGGACTGAACACGTCGTTGCCTTCGTGCGTACATCCCGGGCCTATTAACCGGGTCTTTTACCCGTGCCCTATAACGGAGTCTCTTTTCAGGCTGAGTTTCAAGCTTAGATGCTTTCAGCTTTTATCTCTTGCCGCGTAGCTGCTCGGCGCTGCCCTGTCGGACAACCGATACACCAGAGGCGACGAAAGAAAGTTCCTCTCGTACTATTTCTTTCTTGCCCTCAGACTCCGAACACTCCTGATAGATAGTAACCGACCTGT
>JARVGK010000080.1 GCA_029762535.1 Thermoplasmatota archaeon | reverse complement strand
CAGCGTGTCCATTCCAATATTATCATACTCGTCAAATACCTTCAGCATTATCTCGTATGTTCCAGTCTTTTCAAACTTGAACTCGACTTCAGCTCCCTCAAGAGTTCTCAGCACTCCATCATAATTGAATGTCCATATATATCGGACAATACCCACATTGTCTGTGGACATCGAACCGTTGAGGACGACGGTGGATCCAACTGCAACCCTCTGATCAGATCCCGCGTTCGCCACAGGAGAAGTGATATCTCTTACTGTAACATTCACAGTTGCAGTTGCCCAGTTGCCTGCGGCATCCGATACGTTCAGT
Source organism: Thermoplasmatota archaeon (assembly GCA_029762535.1). Classification (GTDB taxonomy): domain Archaea; phylum Thermoplasmatota; class Penumbrarchaeia; order Penumbrarchaeales; family Penumbrarchaeaceae; genus JARVGK01. The sequence goes on along the minus strand of JARVGK010000080.1, from coordinate 402 downwards.
GTGACTATGAAGACTCCCAAATCGTTGAACTGATATTCCGCTTGGAATCCATACAGCGTTATCAAGATCCCATCAACGAATGTCCACGTATAATTCACGATCCCGACGTTGTCGTAACTTCCGATCCCCACAAACATAACGGTAGTTCCTTCATCTACGATCTGATCCGATCCAGCTTTTGCAAAAGGAGAGGTAATATCTCTAACCGTTACGGTCATTGTCGCTGTGGCCCAGTTTCCTGCAGCATCCGTCACGTTAAGAGTGACGATGAAGATCCCAGGATTGTTGAACTGATATTTCGCTTGGGATCCGTATAACGTTATCTGTAACACATCGATGAAGCTCCAGGTAAAATTAATTATCCCAACGTTGTCATTACTACCGCTTCCATTGAATGATACA
>JARVGK010000007.1 GCA_029762535.1 Thermoplasmatota archaeon | reverse complement strand
GATAATGCAGGTCACGTTGGAGAGAGCATTTTCAACGTGACCATCGTGGATCTGACCGATCCGATCGCAGATGCTGGACTGGACCTGACTATAGAGAACGGTCAAGAAGCAGTATTCGACGGATCCCTTTGTTCAGACAACGGAATGATCAAGTACTACAATTGGACATTCGAATACAACGAGACCCAGGTATTACTCCAGGGACAGTCCGTAATCCATAAGTTTATGGTCCCCGGGATCTACCAGGTGACGCTTCGGATCGAGGACGAGTTCGGGAATAATGCCGAGGATACTCTGATAGTGACCGTAATTGACACGATCCCACCTGTGCCGAGAATATCTGGCAATACCCAGATCCTGGAAGGTGAGAGCATGATCCTCAACGGTCTCCAATCGACAGACAACGGGAGGATAGCCAAGTATCTATGGACATTCGAGGATGGAGCTCCCGTGGAGTATGAAGGACCTACGATCAACCATCGATTCTCGCTCAAGGGCTTCCACGAAGTCACCCTGACCGTGTTTGACGAATGGAACAACTACGCTTCGACCAATGTCACGATCGATGTCTTGGATATCGCATCACCTTTAGCTGATGCGGGTCCGGACATGATCGTCGGAGTAGGCCGTCAAGTTACCCTGGACGGATCCGGTTCCACTGACGATGGTAGGATGGTCCGATACGAGTGGATCTTCGAATATCAGGGTAAGGAAAAGAAACTCGAAGGGATGGTATCGATCTTCACCTTCGACGTTCTCGGGACCTATATCGTGACCCTGAAGGTTTTCGATCAGTCCAACAACATCGGATCGGATGAAGTCGAGATCAAAGTTGTGAACTACGGATATGTCCGAGGGATCGTCCTGGACACCAAAGGCACCCCTGTAAAAGGAGCCATAGTCGAGATTGTCGCCTCCGATGGGAACAGATACACGGCCGAGACCCTGGCGAACGGATCGTTCTACATCGAGATCCCGCATGGATCGTTCACGTGGAGGATCCTTTACGACGGATATAAAGAACTGGAAGGTTCAGGGACCGTCGGACTACTCTCCGATAGCAATCTGGAGATCCCAGCCATGGAGAAGAAAGAGGATGCGGGGATCGGTCCTATCATGTTCATCGTCCCCGTCGTGATCGTTCTCGTCTTGGTCATCGGTCTTATACTGTTCTTCGTTCTCAGGAAGAAGAAGCCAGAGTCTGAACCCCAAGCGGTGTCTGAGGAGAAGGACGAGTTCGCTGTCAAGGAGATCAATGAGGACTCTCCACCGATCGTACCTCCGATGGATCCCACCCTCTCCGAATTCACTCAGTCGCCTCCTATCATGGAAGAGGACAATGAGGAAGAACAAGCCCCGGCGGAAGCCGTGGGCGATCCCTTCGAAGGGATCGGGTCAGAGGAGATAGAGAAGTTAATTAATTCCAATGCTTAACTACGGGTTCTATACTCGAGCCGTCATTATGTTTCACTGATAACCTAAATAGAGAACCTTCGTGAAGAATGAAGGATATAATTTGAAAAGTACTGAGCCATTCGAGAATGATGATTTGTCCGATCCCGATCGCTGTTCCTACCACGACAGGCATGAAGCTAAAAAAAATCAGGGCAGCTAAAATCAGACCCGTTCGATCGCTACTTTCAGCTTCCCCTGGTCCAGATCCCGATCCTTGGCGGAGGGATCGTCCATAGACCCTGATCGGAGGTCAGAGTCTCGCTCTGATGTATCGGGGGGACCTAGTGGAAAGACTACTATCACGTTATTTTGTCACCTCTTTCAAGGATCGATCCAAACATTCTATTCTGTACTTTTTTGCTTCCTTTAAGGCCTTGGTGTCGAAGCCGCCTTTGGATATGATGTGAAGGTAAGGTTTCTGGGCGGAGAAAATGCTCCGATCCACCTTTGAAAGGAACCTTTTGATCACTCCGATATCCAACGGGCGGTTCCTCCACTTGATCTCGAATATGTGAATGCGGTCTTTCTCTCCGATAAGATCGAACTCGATCTGGCCGTCGGGAGTGGAATATGGGCGAAGTTTGATCTCATAAATGGACTCCAGTATCTCTCTCAGCTCGACCTCCTTCGCCTTTCCCAGTTCGGTCGATACCTGAGAATATCTTTCGAGCAGGTCCGCGAACACCTTGTCCCTCACCGAGATGTCGATCAGGGGCATCTCTCCTGGATAGCGATCCCTGTTCTTTATCCAGGCGCCCATTAGAGGGTCCGTCAAGGTGTAGGTATCGCCTTCCTTGGTGACAAGGTCCGTCCTTAAAAGACCCTTCATGTAGTTCGAGACCTCTCCCGTGAGCTTCCCCGTGAACGTGGAGATCCCGGATAGGTTGTCCGGCCCTTCCGAGAGATGAAGCAGGATGTTCCGGTGGACGGAGATGTTCCTGAACTTTGCAAGGGACACGTCGAGGAGGTATTCCAGATGCGCGTTGATCGCCCCCGTCTTGTCAAATACCTCCATCAGTATGCTGGTCCTGAGGGTCGCCATGTCATCCTGATCGGTCAGGTCCCGCATCAGGTGGAACCTCCTGCATATGGCTGTCGTGTAGAACGGGTGCCCGCCGGTGGACCTATGGATCGCCTTTTTGTTCTCAATGGAGGTGAAGAAGGGAAGGAGCCCGTCGATCAGCTCGAAAGTGGACCCTTCGTCGAAACGGGACAGTTCCATCCTCGTGAATTGCCCGTAGAACGGGCTGTCCCCCTGGAACAGATCGTCAAAGGCGGTGAATACCGAACCTGCCACCCAGTAGTTGACCGATCTTTGCTTCTCGGTATTGGCCCTCATCAGATGGAGGATCCTGTCGTCGATGTTCTTTATCTCCTGGAACTCGTCAAGGATATAGATCACTGGGAGGCTCTTCGCATCCGAAACCATCTGAGGCAGCCTGAACAGGATCTCTGAAATGGCCGAGATGTCCTTCTCGGCCCGGTCCATCATGGTGCTGAGCGTGGCGATGCCGTTCTGGACCTCCTTGCCCAGTGATTGTGAGGCGATCATCAGTGAGGGCCATGTCAGGACGGGTTCTTCACCCGTCGCTGTCCTGACCAGCTCCGTTAGGAAATGCAGGCTGAAATGTTCTATGCTTGGGGAGATCCTTTCCATGCTGAGGTAGGGGGCGATGGTCAGGTCCCGGGCTTCCCTCCGGAACCTTTTGAGCAGCTCCGTCTTGCCGCACCTTCTCTGGGCGAACAGGGCCAGGTTGAGCTTCTGACCCGAGAGGATCATGTCCAGGTAGGTGTTCATCTCGGAGAGTTCTCTCAGGCGGTTGACGAACATGACTACATAACTCAGTTTTGCATAATAAAGTTATGCATAAGACTGTTATGCATAATTCAGTTATGGGGGATCAAGCGCGGATCGCGATCCGCAGCTTCCCCTGGTCCAGATCCCAATCCTTGGCCTCGGGAGTTTCCTCCATCGTTAGGGAGTCCGCCAGGGTCTCGTCCACTATATACTTCCTGTAGGCTTCGATCCCCCGGATCACCAACGGATCCCCGCTGAGTTTGAGTTCGATCCTCGCATCGTAGGGTAGGTCCATATCCTTTCTCATGGTCTGGATCCTCCTCACGACCTCTCTGGAGATCCCCTCCAGGAGGAGGGGTTCGTCGATCTCGGTGTCGAGGAGCACCTCGATCTCTCCCTCGATCCCCTGGACCCATCTCTCGGGGAGGATCTCGTGGAACCTGAAGAAGGATGAATCCAGTTCCTGAGATCCCTCGGGGAGGTTCACAGAGATCGTGCCCTGCTTTACCCTGGAAGCGAGGTCCTTTGTATCGATCGCCAGGAGCTGCTCCTTTATGATCGCTGACTGTGCCTTGAACCTCATCCCGAGCGCTTTCGGGTCCGGATCCGCCGTCATGTCGAAGTAATGGGATAGGTCAGACTCGTAGATGACCTCCTTCACGTTGAGCTCGGAGGCAATGATCGAGGTCAGCTCGGGATTGAACGGCCCCGCTCCCTTGATGACGCAGCGGCTGAGGGGCTGCCTCACCTTGACGTTCTTGGCGTTCCTGGCGGACCTGCCCAGCTCGACGGCCCGGCGGAGGTTGGCCATCTCCTTCTCCAGATCCTCGTCGGCCATGGTGATATCGGGGGCAGGATATGGAAGGAGATGCACGGAGGGGCCGAGTTCCATCCCCGTCGTCAGGTAGACCTTCTCGGCGTGGAACGGGGCAAAAGGCGCCATCGAGAGGGCGATCCCCTGCAAGGACTCGGCCAGCGTGTCGTAAGCTGTCTTCTTGATAGCGGTGTCCTCCTCTCCCCAGAACCTGCGCCTGTTGACCCTGACGTACCAGTTGGATAGGTCCTCCACCGCAAAGGCCTGGATCGCGTTCGATGCCTGGAAGAGGTTGTTGTCGTCCATGTACGAATTGAGTTCTGCGAACAGCCTGTTCAGCCTCGAAAGGAGCCACCTGTCTATCGTTGGCCGCGAATGCGGTTCGGTCCTGTCCTTAGGCTCATAACCGTCCAGGTCCGCGTAGGTCCTGTAGAATCCGGTTACGTTGCGGACCGTCGAGAGGAATGCCCTGTTGGTCTCCTTCACCCCGTCCACGGAAAAGAGCTTCGGCTTCCAGGGGGCCGAGTTCGACAAAAGATACCACCTGATGGCATCGGCGCCGTCCGAGGCGAAGATCGACCAGGGATCCACGACGTTGCCCTTGGACTTGCTCATCTTCTTTCCCTCCGCGTCAAGGACGTGGGCGTGGCAGATGCAGGAGAGGTACGCCGGCTTGTCGAAGACAGCCGTGGACACGGCAAGCAGAGAATAGAACCATCCTCTGGTCTGGTCTATGCCTTCCGCGATGAAATCCCTCGGGAACTGGTTATGGAACTCTTCCGTGTTCTCGAAGGGATAGTGTAATGAGGCGTGAGGGGCCGATCCCGAATCGTACCAGCAGTCGATGACGTAGCTGACCCTGTTCATGGTCTCACCGCACTTCGGACATGGGAAGGTCACTGCATCCACATATGGCCGATGAAGCTCGGGGATGTGTTCCATGCCGGAGAGACCCTTCAGCTCCTCGATCGACCCGACGGCATGATCATGCCCTTTCGGGCACTTCCAGATCGGCAGGGGAGTCCCCCAGTACCTCTCCCTGGAGAGGTTCCAGTCCTTGACCTCTTCGAGGAAGTTCCCGAACCGGCCGTTCTTGATGTTGTCGGGATACCATGTTATGGACCGGTTGTTCCGCTGCAGGCCCTCCCTCAGTTGGGTCATCCTGATGAAATACCCTTTCCTGGCATAGTAGAGGAGCGGGGTGTCGCATCTCCAGCAGAAGGGATACTGGTGAGCGTAGAGATGCGTGCCCTCCAGGAGCCCCCTTTGGGTGAGGTCCTCGATGATGAGGGGATCAGCGTCTTTGACGAACATGCCCTTCCATGGGGTGACCGCCTCGGAGAACGTCCCATCGGCCTCGACCGGTTGGACCATGGGAAGGTCATAGGCCTTCCCGAGGTTGTGATCGTCCTCGCCGAAGGCGGGCGCGATGTGAACGACGCCGGTCCCATCCTCCATGGTGACGAAATCCGCCGTGCACACGAAGTGTCCCGGTCTATCGGGCTTTACGAAGGAATACAGAGGCTCGTACCTGGTCCCCTCCAGGTCCGATCCCATGAGCCTCCGGATGATAGAATACTCTCCCTCCTTCAAAAGGACCCTCGCCCGCTGCTCGGCCAGTATCAGATTCGCACCCTTGTGTTCTATGACGAGGTAGAATTCGTCCGGATGGACCGCCAGGGCGACATTGGATATCAACGTCCACGGAGTGGTGGTCCACGCCAGGATGTACGTGTTATCCTGCCCCATCACCTTGAACTTGATGAATATCGAAGGGTCCTCGACCTCCCGGTATCCCTGGGCGACCTCGTGGGAGGAGAGCGAGGTTCCGCATCTGGGGCAGTATGGGACGATGGTGTGCCCCTCGCTCAGAAGCCCCTTCTTCCAGATCTCCTTTAGCGACCACCAGACGGATTCGATATACTGATCGGTCATGGTTATGTAAGGGTGGTCCAGATCGAGGACGTAACCGAGGCGCTCCGTCATTCGGGACCAGTCGTCTATGTACGAGAAAACGGATTCCCGGCATTTCTTTATGAACGGCTCGATGCCATACTTCTCTATCTGGTCCTTGTTCTCTATGCCGAGCTGTTTCTCGACCGCGATCTCGACAGGTAGGCCGTGGCAGTCCCAGCCACCCATACGAGGTACGAAGGACCCCTTCATGTTCCTGTACCTGCAAACGGTGTCCTTGACGGTCCTCGCGAATATATGATGAACGCCCGGAGGTGCATTCGCGGTGGGGGGGCCTTCCAGGAATCGAAAGTATTGCCCGCCCTTATTGTGCTCCAGAAGCCTTCCGGTAACCTCGTGTTCCCTCCAGTGGCAGAGCACGCTCTCCTCCAGGGATACGGAGGATGAGAGGCCGGATGTTCTTTCGTTCTCGTTCTCTTCGCTCATTTTCTCAACCCCATGTGGTATCTGGTCCCGAGATGCGCCTCTCCGGGTGAGGCATGGTATGGACCCCACGAAGGAGGTATGGTCTATACCTCCATTATTTAAAAACTTCCTGCTCCTAACCCTTGAAGGGTTAGTTATTTAAACAGCGAGCCTCTGGTAGCGATGGAGGGAAGAAAATGGCATCCTCGATCAGAGTCAAGGGATTGGCCTTTGCAGGCCTGACGGACAGCGGTAAATGGGTGACGATGGACACATCGGAGCAGGTGGGCGGGATCACCGGCGGGCCCGCACCCATGGAGATGGTGCTCCAGGCATTGATGGGCTGCACGGGCATGGACGTTGTGTCCATTCTCGAGAAGATGAAGGTGACCTTTACCTCATTCGAGGTCAGGGAGGAGCACGAGAGGTCCCTGGAGCATCCCAAGGTCTACACGAGCATACATCTGGTCTACGCGATAGAGGGGGAGGAAGTGGATCCGGAAAAGGTAAAAAAGGCGGTCTCCCTTTCGATGGACCGCTACTGTGCCGTATCGGCGATGCTGAGATCGTCCGTCAGGATACATCATGACATAGAGATAAATGGCAAGAGTATCGAGTGAACCGTCATCGACCCACAACTGAGGGCGCATCGGCAGGATATTCGCATTCGGCCAGGGCCAGAAGCCTCCGGAGCAGCGTCATGGGCAGCCCCATGACGTTGTCCTCCTCCCCGGAGATCAACCTTGCATTTATCGGCCCCCTATCCTGTATCCCGAAAGCGCCCGCCTTTCCCGTCCACATTCCAGTGTCGAGGTATTCGTCCACCTTTTCGACATCTCCTTCAAGGACCACGGTGCTAACTTCATATCCGTAGAGTTCCTTCTTTTTCCCGGCTTCGTACAGGCATATTCCGGAGAATACCTGGGCCGGGGACGATATCTGCAGAAGGACCATTCGTTTTGCATCCTTTTTATCCACAGGTTTCCCGAGGATGCTCCTCGAACAGAGAACGAGCGTATCACATCCTATGATCAGGTCCCCAGGGCGGCCTTCGACGGATACGGCCTTTCGTCTGGCGTTCTCAACGACGATCTGGGCGGGATCGCCTTCGGCCGCCTCCGGTGCGGAAGGCTCTTTCACTATATGTTCGATCCCCGCCTCGAGGAGCAGGTCCCTTCTCCTCGGCGAGGAAGAGGCGAGGACGATCATACGAACATCACTCCCATTCGATGGTTCCAGGGGGTTTGGACGTCACGTCCACCGCTACGCTCTCGATCCCGGTGAGAGATAGCAGACCGTGCATCACGTCCGTATAGAATTCGTCCGGGAGTTCGGCGACCTCGGCCGTCATCGCCCTGCTGGACCAAACCGGTCGGATGACGATCAACTCCCCCCTTCCAAAGGAAAGGGGCACCAGGACGGTCGGACATTGCCAGACGCGGTCGTAGAGGTCGTGGTTAACTAGCCCCTCCATGACGATCCTGTCCGCCTCCCTGAGGAGGTCCACCCGTTTTTCCGTCAGGTATCTGGGTACTGGAACGGGCGTTCTGAACGTTTCCGGATGGAGAATGATGATACATCTGTTTATGCCCCTGGTCCCGTTGACCAATCGCGTGGCGAAGGTCTTGAGGTCCCCCCACTCAAAATCCGAGAGGCACCACATTGCGACCGGATGCTCATAGGACCTGGCATCCCCCTTTACCCCTACTGACCTGATGGGCAGGACAAGGGCGGAAAGCCTTTCCGAGGCCCAAACGTCCCTTCTTATGGCCATCTCCACATCCCTCTGGATCGAGCCGATCCCCTTGAGGTCGGCCTCGATGACCGATTCGTCCTGACAGAGCGCCCTTATCCCGAGCCCGGGACCCGGGAACGGATGCCTGTGCACCATCTCGGGCGGCAATCCCAGTAGTTCCCCGACCTGCCGGACCTCCGCCTTGTACAGCTCCCTTACCGGCTCTATGACCCTGCCCTCGTCGATCATCTCCATTATGAGGTCCACTCTGTTGTGATGGGTCTTTATGATGTCGGCGTTCCTCGTCCCTCCGCTCTCGATGGTGTCCGGGTACAGCGTTCCCTGGGCGAGTACCCAGTCCGAATCTCGGGCGAAGACGGCCTCCCTGTTCACTATCTCGACGAAAAGGCGTCCGATGACCTTTCTCTTCTCCTCTGGATCGACGAGGCCGTCAAGGGCGTCGAAATAGGCCTCCTTCGAGTTGATAACTTTGAGGTTCTCGAGACCCTGTTCCCTCAATGCGGCCTCTACCATCCGGGATTCGTCATGTCTCATCAAACCCGTGTCGATATGTATGAATCTCAGCTGCTCCGGAGGAAGCGCCCTGTTCAGAAGAGCCGCCACCACAGAGGAGTCAACGCCTCCGGAGACCAGTGTCAGGACCTTTCGGCTCCCCGCCTCCTCCTTGATCCGATCCACTATCTCGGAGATGATATCCCCTGTCCTCCACGTTGGGCGGGCGCCGCATATCTTGAGCACGAAGTTTCCCAGCATCTCCATCCCGTGGGCGGTGTCCTCGACCTCGGGGTGGAACTGGAACCCCCATCTCCTCCTGGCGGGGTCCGACATTGCCGAAATTGGGCAGTTGTCGGTCCTCCCGATCGTTGAAAACCCAACGGGCAGCTCAGTGACCTTGTCCCCATGGCTCATCCAGACCCGGTCGTTCTGAGGGATCCCCTCGAAGATGGGATCATCTTCCGATCCGAGCCTTGCATATCCATACTCCTTCAGATCGGACCTGCTGACGTTCCCACCGTAATGGACGGCAATCTGGTGCATACCGTAGCAGAGGCCGAGTATAGGGGCCTCGATCTCCATGATGTCGGGGTTCAGCTTGACCGCTCCCTCCTCGTGTATGGAATCCGGCCCCCCCGAGAGTATGATCCCCAAAGCTCCCAGTATCTCGTTCGCGTCGGTCTGCGGGTCCATGATAACGGTCTTCACCTTCAGATGGTCCCGTATCCTGGAGGCGATCAGATGTGCGAACTGACCCCCGTTGTCTACGATGCATATGGTGTCATGTTCTTCCGTCATCCGGACAGCACTTCTCCCTGTGAGGAGATCACCTTATTCCTCATATCCTCCCAATGCTCCTTCAGCCTTGAGAGAAGAGCGGGATCGGATATCGCGATCATCCTTGCGGCCAGAAGCGCAGCGTTGTCGCCTCGGTCCAGACCCACGCCCCCAACTGGGACTCCGGGCGGCATCTGGACTATCGAAAGTATGGAATCCATGTTCAGCTTGCCGGAGACCGGTACTCCGATGACAGGTCTCATCGTGTGGGATGCGACAACTCCAGGCAGTGCGGCGGACAGTCCCGCGATCGCGATGAATACGGCTGCGGCAGAACCCTCCACGGTTCTCTGGACCAGGTCCGGGGTGCGGTGGGCCGATGCCACGGTCACAGCATAAGGTATCTCCAGCCTCTTCAGGATGTCCATCGACTTTGAGGCAACTGGCATGTCCGAAGAGGACCCCATGAGTATATGGACACGGGCGCGATCCGGACCCGTCATGAGGGCCCTCTTCTTTCCTTTATCGTCAGGCATGCATTCCGTAATGACTAGTGGGATATAAGGGTTTATCATGGGGGGGCGCAGGGAGAAAATATATATGACATGTGGGGTAAACGGTCCAATGACATGGTGAAGGCACCACATAGGTCGATAAGGAGGTGTGGACTTTGATGAGCAGGGATCTTTTAAGGATCAGAGTTGAGGATGTGATGTCCAAGGTGGAATGGACGGTAAGGCCGAACGACCCTATATCCGAGGCATTGGGAAAGATGAAGAAGCACAAGGTGCTGGAACTACCGGTGGTCGAGGGTGACAGGCTCAAAGGTTACATAAAGATGAGAAGTCTGGCCAAGAGAAGGAAGATCCCGTTGAACGCGGTGACGAGAAGCTTCATGGTATCTCCTCCCAGGGCCAAGCCCAAGGACAGGATAAACCAGACCGTCGAGAAGCTCATTACCAGGGATTACGGCTCCATGCCCGTGACCGTCAATTCAGTCCTGAAGGGGGTTATTTCCAGAAGGGACATAATAAAGGGCATGATGAGAGACCCTTCGATGGATTCGATCCCCGTCGAGTCGATAATGAACTTCGCGCCGCTGACGTTGGATTATTCCGAGAGCGTTTTCAATGCGATATCCAAGATGGAGATGACCGGCGAATCCTCCGCGGCCGTTCTGGATGAGAAGGGCAGGTTCCAAGGGGAGGTACTCTCGACAACTCTTGCCACGATGAAAGAACTGCCGCCCGTCAGGCAGCAGAAGGGCTCCATTGGACAGAAAGTGACGAGGAACCGGGAAGTGGGTTCGATGGCCTCGATGCCAAAGACCCTTCAGAGACGTTCGAGCGTGAAGGAAGCTGGATCGTTGATGATCGAATCGAACAGCCCTGTCATCTATATCGTGGATGGCGATGAGATAGCGGGATCGGTCAGCGAAGTGGACATCATGGAACTCATACTCAGGGAGGACCGCAGGACGGGCCCTCTCATCCAGATAGCGGGAATGGAGGAATCCCGATTGATGGACGCATCGGATCTCAACGATATCATAAAGAGATATATCGCCAAGATAGACAAGGTATCATCCGTCAACGCGGTGACCGTCAGGATCAAGCAGCATCATTACACCAGCGACGAGGACAAATATACTGTGAACGTGAAGGTGACGATGCCGGAAGGTATCGTCGTCAGGGAGGGATACGACTATGATCTGGGCTTCTCACTGGAATCCGCCCTCTCCTCGGTGGAGAAGCATGTAAAGAAAACAAAGGACAAGCGGGTACGCTGATCAGATGTTCCAGTAGGATGCATGTACGTCCTTGAACTCACGGACCTTGAGCATGTCCGGGACGCTTTCCCTGGTCTCATCGAACCGGACCCTCATATCGATAGGTTCGACGCTGCAAAGGTTCATGCATCCGACCACCGTCTCTGATAATGATCCGATGTGATAGCCCCCCTCCAGCTCGAAGCATATCCTTCTCCCGCATATTTCCTTCGAGGCCTCGATCAATTCCTTGACCACCCTCAGATATCCGGGGGTCGATAGCGAGAGGCCTGCAAGCGGGTCCATCTGATGGGAGTCAACGCCCAGTGAAACGAGTATCGCTCCGGGTGAGAACTGCCGAAGGATAGGTGCGACGACCTCCCTGGTGATCTCTTCGAAAGTGTGGTCCCCGGTCCCTCCACGAAGGGGAAGGTTCACCGTTCTCCCCTCTCCCTCTCCGATCCCGACCTCGTCTGTGAACCCCGTTCCCGGGAATATCCCCCAATGATGGGTCGAAATATATAGAACGTCTGGGTCCTTGTAGAAGATGTCATGCGTCCCGTTCCCGTGATGAGCGTCTATGTCGACTATCGCTATCCTGTCCAACGAAGCGTTCTCCTTCAACAGCTTCCTGGCGGCGATGGCAACGTTGTTGAAGTAGCAGAAACCCATGTTGAAATCTGATCCGGCATGATGTCCGGGCGGCCTGGCAAGGGAGAATGTGGGCACCCCCTCCGATATGCAGTCCCTGGCCGCCATGTAAGTTCCCCCACAGGCCATCAAGGCGTATCTGAATGTGCTGTCGTCGTGAAAGGTGTCGGGGTCCATGTAACCCACGCCGAAATCGCGGACCAGTCCCACATGTCGCGGAGTATGGGCCAGAAGAAGGTCCTCCTCGGACACGGGCTCTGGTGTTCTTCTATCCACCTTTAGGCCCACCTTGTTAAGGAGGTTCAAGATCGAAGCGATACGGTCCGGTGATTCCGGGTGGCCGACCGGCTGGATATTGGCCTCGTAGTCCGGATGATGATAGACCGGGACACCGCGTTCGGACGCGTCCATGGCCCGGCAAAATGACGAAGTTGTTTTAAAAGCTATCTATTGGACTGAGCTTTGTCCCTGCCCTGTAAAAGGGATAGGGACGCGAAGTAAAGTGCGGCCAGGGCCGATGCGACGGCCGCGAGGACCATGGGCCCCTCGTAGCTCGCATGTGGTAGGACCGCAACGATGATGAGGGAGATCCCCGGACCGAAAAGAGCTGAAATGCTTATCGAAGAGTTCAAAAGGCCTGTGGCCGTGGCCCTCTCATCGTTCTCCCGCAGCATTATGCGAAGTGCCCCGATATACATGAGGGACCACGACATGCCCAGGAATACCTGCGTGATGAGAAAAAGTGGAAAGCTCTGGATGAGAATGAAAGAGGTGGCAGCGATGGCGGTCATGATCAAGCCCCCCACCATGGAGGGTTTGGGGGGAACTTTGTCCCCGATCAGGTAAAAGGTAGTGAACTGCGTGAACGCGTTCGTGGCCTGGATCAGGCCTATCTCGAAGAGGTCAAGCCCGATCCTATCCCTCAGAAAGAGGGGCCACAGGACCCATATCGCCGATGCGGACGAGTGCCTTATGATCAACGGTAGGAGCACCCTGTGATTCTTCAGTATCATCTTGAACGGAAGAAGAGGGGCGAGGAACCGCGCCTCCCTTATCCTGGGTAGGTTCAGCGATATGATAAGTGAGGCCAGTACCAATGCCGATGCGAATACGAACACCGCCGTTATCGAGACATGCTTGGCTATGGCTCCCGATATAGGAAGGGCCAAGCCCCATCCTAGAGAGGCGAAGGAGGAGAACTTCCCCATCCTGATGTCGGCCTCGTAGGCATAGACAGCAAGGGCTGCAGGGAACATTCCGAAACCTATTCCGGCGAGCAACCTGCCGCCTGCTAGGACAGGGAAGTTCATTCCCACCGCCTGAAGCAGAACGAAGAAAGATGCGCATGAGAGGCCAATTATCAGCGTCCTCCTCCTGCCGTAGCGGTCGGCGGCCCTTCCGAAAAGATATGCTGAGAGGAAAGAGGCGGTCGCGAAAAGCGCCGCTATTATCGTGATCTCGAGGTTGGACAGGGAGATCTCCCTGGCATAGAGGGAGATATAGGTAAATGATGCCATGGACGCCCCTCCCGTGAGGATCTGGATGGCGGCTATCCTCTTGAACACGGCAGCGTGAGAAACGAATCCCTATTACTATCTTATCCCGGGCTCAAGGCTCGAGAACGTGGTGGGCCTTGTCGAGGAACGAAACGGCCATGTCGAATGCCTTCTGGTCCATCAGGGACCTTGCCTTTTCGAGGTATTCCTTCGCCTCGAGATAGCCTTCCCGTCCGACCATCTCCTTCAACCTGTCGTTGAGCGACCTGTATTTGGTATTGAGCTCGTTCATCCTGTAGTTGATCCTCGCGTTGTTCAGGATGTTCAATAGTTTGTTCGCGGTCTTTCTCGATTCGATGAAATGCCCGTTCCAGAAGGTCTCCTCGACCTGTTTGAGGAGGAAGTCCTCGTACGATACGTCGATGTTGAACCTTCTCAGCTCGTCCAGGGACGCCCTCAATTCTATTATCTGACGGGGGATCTCTCCTTTTATTGTCTCCTGCTCGAGCCGCGTCAGTATCTCCCTTGCCTTCTTCGAGTAGTTGATCCCGTCTATGACAGAACCCGCTTTGAGGCTGGAGCGGGCCTGTGCAATGAGCTCCTCGATCTGCCTCTTGAAGAAACGCTCCTTGGGAGAACGGGGATCGTTGGGGAACAGGGCCTTGAGGGTCTTGGTGATGTCGTCTATGTTCTGATCGGCCTCCTCCGTCAATCTTTCCTGCGGGGTCTGTATCTCCCTGGTGATCTCATCGCATATCTCGATGACCCTGCCGTAGTTTCGCTTGGAGAGGAGTGTTTTCGCCTGCTTCATCATTTTGTTGGCCTTGGAGATGTCCTTGCCCTTACCCTCCTCGTGCTTCATCTTCAGCCAGACCTTCTGAAGGTCGCCAAGGGCTTCGGAATAGAGATCGGGATCCTCGAAAGCCTCCTTCTGGGCGGACTCGGCGGTCTTTTCCTCATCCTTCATCGAGTCCAGGATGATCTGGTACGCCTCCCGCGTCCTTCCCGAAGAGAAAGCGGTCTTCGAACGTTTTATCGCCTCCTCGAGTCGGTTCATCTTCACGGTCTCGCTATGCCCCTCGACCTCCTGCATGATCGATGAGAGATAATCGTTGAACAGGATATCCCTCGCCCTAGATAGCATGCTCAGGGCAAGTTTATCGTTACCGTAGGTCCTAGCTTCTTTGGACAGGTTGAGGAAGTTGACGCCCTTCGTGGTCTGCAGCCCGCGCTGTTTGGCCATCTCCACCTGCCATAGGGCGTCATCGCTCCCGGCGTCCTTCTTCTCAAGTCCTTCCATGTCCGATCCTCTATTGCGATACTGCCCGATCGAACGGCCACGATCGCCGCTGTCAGGAAAGACCGCAGCCCATCAGGCACCCAATGCTCCTGCAGCGGATTAATATCCTACATGGTTTATAAAACCTTTTTCCCGTTCGAGTCCCGGAAAGGAAATGAGCATCCAGCATGGGATGGGGGCATCCTTTTATATCATCAGCAGAATCGCAGTCCAGGTATGGCCGATGCCGTTCAAGTTGAAGGTTCCCCAGGACAGGATAGGCGTCTTGATAGGCAAAGACGGGGAGACGCTGCGTCAACTGCAGGATATCTGCGGGACAAGGATCGAGGTCGATTCTGAGAACGGGGAGGCAACCCTGTACGATGAAGAGACGGCGGACACCTACAAGGCCTTCAGAATGAGGGATGTCATCCGAGCTATCGGGCGCGGGTTCTCCCCGGAGAAGGCCCAGAGCCTGCTCGATGACGATCTTTACTACGAGGAGATCGACATCAGGGAGTTCTCGGGAAAATCCCCCAGGAGGGTCATGCAGGTCAGGGCCCGGCTCATCGGCAGCGGCGGAAAGACGCGGACCCTCGTGGAGGAGCTGACGGACTGCTTCCTCTCGATAAAGGGGAACACCGTTGCCATAATCGGCGACTTAGAAGGCCTCAGGGTCGCCAAGAAAGCGATCACCATGATCCTTCAGGGTTCTGAGCATTCATCGGTATACAGCTTTCTGGAGAGGAAGAGGAAGGACCTTAAGATAGCCCGATGGGGTTTTTAAGAGAACGCTTACGCGTCTCGTTGGCAAGGTCATGAGCTCTCTTGACCGGTGCCGGATGACGCCCCGACAACATCCTCGATACCAGGGGTATGCAGGTTCGAAGGTCCGTAAGATGCCCTGCAGATAGGTAGAACGCTTTTTTTTCCCCCGCTTTGATGGATGCTCCGATAACCTCTTCGTCATCCGTCACTTTCGCTATCGATATCCCTTTTATGGCATTTCGATACTCCCCGACCCTGCCCATCATCAGCCTCTTCGAAGCCCCGCATGTCGGAAGGTCCAGGACCATGCCAAGCTGGCGTGCGATACCCATTCTCCTCGGATGCAGCATCCCATTCCCATCGATCATTAGAAGGGTCTCCCCATCGATCATTCCCTCCTCTCTGGCCTTGGAGACGGCTTCTATCATGCAGGGCCCCTCACGGTAGAACAGATACCCTGGAATGTATGGGAGCCCGGGTTCCACCTCCGTCGTCATATCCCCTTCATGCTTCCCGGAAAGGGTGAACTTGGAGAGGGCGCATACATTGATCGATCCGTAAGAGACGTCGAGGCCGCAAACGCTGTTCACGTTCCGTGTGCCCCTTTCCGCCCTTATTGCAAGCGCCTTCTGTATGTCGGAAAGGACGATCAGAGGCGGGCGGGACAGCTCGAATTCGACAGGCCGTTCGAGCTTGATCAGGACCGGATCCCCGATCTCGGACGACAACGGGTCCATGGAGCCTCTTGGGACCCTCCCGTCGGAGAAGATCACCCTGTGAACGGGGCCTTCGATCACACCTTCCGATATCAGGGCCCCGACCGCCCTTGCGGCGGCGGGATCCCCCAGACCCCTGGCGATGGCTCCGAAGGTTGTGACCTCTCCAGGTCCGATACCTCTGATCATTTCGGATATCCAATATCCCATATCCAGTTCAGGGAAGACAACGGATCTGAAAAATCCCTCCAATTCCGGCCCGGTCCCGCAGCGAGCGCATCTCCCGGCCAGGTCCCTGGGAAGCCAATTATCTGGATCGATATGTATGGGATCCCCGCCAGGGCCTGAAGCACCTGCTCCGTCAGTCGTCATCAACAATCGTTAAATACATTCTTCCTTTACTTGTAGATGTCGCCCATCGCCCAGGTGGGGGATGATATCATGGAGGAATGAACTCATGGCAGTCAAAGTGGATACGGATACGTGCATAGGATGCGGAGCATGCGTGGCGACCTGCCCGGTACAGGCGCTCTCGATGGAAGGCGACAAGGCGAAGGTTGACGCAGAACTCTGCGTGGACTGCGGTGCCTGCATCGGCGTGTGCCCGGTGAATGCCCTCTCCCTCTGAAAGATCTACGGACAGTATCCGAAGAACTCCTTATAGGCCCTGTAAGTGGCCCATACGTCTCCTTTGGAGGATATCTCCATGGGTGAATGCATCGATATTAGTGCTGGCCCTGCATCCACGACGTCCATGTTGTGCTCGGCGAGGAACTTGGCCACTGTCCCGCCACCGCCCTCATCCACCTTGCCCAGTTCTCCTACCTGCCATGGCACCTTTCCGTTGTTGAGTATCCTCCTTATGACGCCCATGAATTCGGCGGATGCGTCGTTCGAGGCGACCTTGCCGCCCGAACCGGTGTATTTGGTCACGCATATGCCGTAACCCATCCTCGCCGCGTTCTGCAGCTCGTGCACGTCCTTGAAAGAAGGGTTCACCGCACCGTTCACATCGGAGGATATGGCCAATGTGTTGGACAGCGACCGGCGAAGTGCGCTGTCCGGATGGTCCGGGTCCCTGAGGTCCATGAGGCGCGAGTAAAAATCCTCGAGGAAGCGGCTCTTGATCGAAGTGGGCCCGTCGGAGCCTATCTCCTCCTTGTCCATAACGAATCCGATGGCCGTTCGCTCGTTCCCCTTTACCTCCAGAAGCGCCCTCATGCACGTATAGGCGCATATCCTGTCGTCCTGTCCGTAAGCCCCGATCATGGAGCGGTCAAGACCGATCTCCCTTGCAGGCCCTGCCGGAACTATCTCCAGTTCCGAGGATACGAAATCCTCCTCTATCATACCATACTCCTTGTTCAGGTGCTCCAGGACCCATGTCTTGACCTTCTTCTTCGGATCCTTCTCATCGGCGGGCATGGACGCGAGGAGGACGTTGAGCTCCTCGCCAGTAATGCCCTCGGAAAGCTTTCTTTCCGCCTGTTTCTTTCGATATAGATGGGGCAGGAGATCACATATGGTGAATACCGGGTCCGATGGGTCCTCGCCTATGTGAAGATCGATCTCCCTTCCATCGGAGAGGACGACCTTTCCGTGCAGGGAGAGGGGTATGTTGACCCATTGATATTTCTTGATCCCTCCGTAATAGTGGGTCTTGAACAGCGCGAGCCTTGTCTCACCGTCCTCGTAGAGCGGTTTCTGCTTGAGGTCGAGCCTCGGGGCGTCGCCATGGGCCGCTACAAGGTTAGCGCCCTCGACCGGATGCCTCTTTCCCAGAACGGCGGCGACAACGTTCTTGCCCCTGTTGGTCATGTAAAGCTTTGTTCCGGCCCTCCATTTCTTGACAGTATCGATGTTCTTGAAACCGTTCGATCCGAGCAGCGCGACGATCTCGTCCACGACCATCCTCTCGGTCTTTGCCCTGCTTATGAATGCCATGTATTCGCGGCAGATCTCCTCTATGGACCTTTTCTCATCCGCCGAAGCGGTCTCCATGACCGGTCTCCTCCTGTAGGAGAGATCGTCCTTTCGCGCTTTTGATGTGGCCATCGTTTGCACCTTCCGGGGTGTAGGGTCGGAAATCAATATAATGGTTCTGGGATATCATCCGTCCCCAATGTGTGGAGATGAACTCTTATGATCGAGGTCGAGATGAAATCCCCCGTGGAGATGACGAAGGACCCGGTTAGGATGGAGGCGATCTGCTCGACACTGATGAGGCGCCTCATCACCCTGGGGGCCGATCCGAAGGGAAGTGTCGTTCAGAGCGATATCTATCTCGTTCATCCCTGCCGTGATCTGGCAAGTACGGACGAATCTCTGAGGATCCGGTCCGAGGTCAAGGACGGATCGGAGAGCCTGAAGCTGACATACAAAGGGCCAAAGCTATCCGGCAGGTCCAAATCCAGAAAAGAGATCGAGCTATCCTTCTCTCAAGGATGCTCCCTTGCCCAGGCGGTGGATTTGTTCGGTTCCATGGGATTTGACTCGCTCAGGACCATAAATAAGACCAGACATATACTCGAGATGGACGGTGTGGTACTTTGTGTGGACTCGGTCGAGGGTCTGGGTGTGTTCCTCGAGGGTGAGATCATGTCGGAGACCCTTGAAGAGGCGGAGGGTAAGGTCATTACTTTGATGGGGTCTTTAGGGTATTCGACCTTCGAGCGAAGGTCGTACCTCGAGCTGATCCTCGGGGGTTAAATTAAAATCATCCGGCAATCCTCCGGTAACGAGATCGGTGAGTTATTTGACCCGCAAGGAGAAAAAGGACATAGGGGACGAGCTCAGCCTCAACGAGAAAAAGCTGGTGATGGCCCTATCCGATGAGATATCTCTCAGACTGGACAAGGCCATGAGGAAGGGCGGCTTCTCGAAGGAGGTGGAGATCATGAACGCCGCCTCCTGGCTGCGGTCGAAGGGCCTTCTCCTGATCCACGAGAGCGTCAGGAGGATGATAGCCCTGGGGCACAGATCGTATGCCGTTCAGGGGCTGCCCGAGAGGCGGGTGCTCGAGATACTCGGAAGGTCCGAGGGCGTGGCGAGCCTATCCGAGATCGTGTCCAGTGGAAAGGTCAACCGGGCTGAACTCAACATCGCCATAGGATGGCTGAACCGTAAGCGGTGGGCCAAGGTCAGGAAGGAGGGGGAGGAGACATACCTTGTCATCACGGAGGCCGGAAAGAAGGCGATAGGCGTCAAGGGTGAGGACGAAAGATTGATCGAGGCCCTATCGCGTTCGGAGATAGAGGGATCGGAGATCGATCCGGCGGTGCTGAAGGACCTCAAGGGGCGTAAGGACGTCATAACCGAGAGGGAGATCGTCGAGAGGAGGCTGGAGCTCACGGACCTGGGCAAAGAGGTGGCCTCGATGGGGATAGAGCTCAAAAGGGAGGTGACCCAGCTCACTCCGGAATTGCTCAAGGACGGAAGATGGTCCAAGGTGGATTTCAGGCGCTACGACGTGAACGCGTTGGCCCCCATACCATCCGGGGGAAGGCCGCATCCGCTTACGAGAATAATCGAGAGGGTCAGAAGGATATTCCTGGACATGGGATTCACCGAGATCACCGGCAACTACGCCGAGCTTGAACTGTGGAACATGGACGCTCTCTTCATCCCTCAGGACCATCCCGCAAGGGAGATGCAGGACACGTTCTACCTGGAGCTGGGAAGACCTCTCGCTCCCATGGAGTTCAACAGCAAGGAGATGGATCCTATCGGTACTTTCCGAGAGGTCCATGAGAGAGGTGGTGGGACCGGGTCAAAAGGTTGGGGGTACGCATGGTCGGAGGATAAGGCCATGAAGCCGATCCTGAGGACACACACCACGGTCAGCACCATCAGGTACCTGTACGACCACCCCGAACCACCTTTGAAGGTGTTCTCCATTGAGAAGGTGTTCAGGAACGAGTCCATTGACGCTCATCACCTGCCCGAGTTCTATCAGATAGAGGGTGTTCTGGTCGAGAAGGGCGCGTCCTTTGACATGCTTGTGGGCCTCTTGAAGGAATTCTACAGGAGGATGGGTTTCGAGCGGATACGGATGAGGCCCGGGTATTTTCCGTACACGGAGCCCTCCATGGAGGTCGATGTGTTCTACGAGGGCAGGTGGATGGAGCTTGGGGGTTCAGGAATATTCAGACCGGAGGTCACCCTTCCCACGGGGGTCGAACAACCTGTCCTGGCATGGGGCCTGGGTCTTGAAAGGCTCGCCATGATGGTCCTCGGGATATCCGACATAAGGGACCTGTACCTCTCCGATGTGGATTGGCTGAGGAGCGTTGCCGTCCGCTGAACGGTCCTGATTTATATAGGAACATTCCCATTGGTGAATGGGGTGGACGAATGAGGATGGAAAAGGCCCGGACCAAACATAAGATAGGGATGCCCCCTGGATCCCTCGTATATACGGGCAGGAGCAGGTCGGACAGACCGGTGATCACCCTTTTCGAATACGGCCCCGAAGGGTATTCCGAGAGGAAGATGGCCGATATTGGAGAATGCGCCAGGGAAGCCAAGGCCGATGGCGTTCGATGGATAAACATCGACGGGCTCAACGACACGTCCCTTCTTGAGCGAATAGGAAGGGAGTTCGGGATACACCCTCTGGTCATAGAGGACGTGCTCAACACCTCGCAGAGGCCCAAGACAGAGCATCATGAGAGCCACATCTTCATCGTCCTGAGGATGATATACCCGTCCAAGGATGGCGGGGAGGTGGAATCCGAGCAGGTCTCGATAATACTGGGGGAAGGCTACATCCTGTCCTTCCAGGAGAGAAGAGGGGACGTTTTCGATCCGATAAGGGACAGGATCCGGACGGGGAAGGGGCGGGTCCGGAGCTTGGGATCGGACTATCTGGCATACTGCCTGATGGATTCGATCGTTGACAGCTACTTCCTGGTAATCGAGAACTTGGGCGAGAAGGTGGAGTCCATCGAGGACGAAGTGATCGAGAGGCCGGAGAGGGGCACCGTGCAGGCCATACACGAGCTCAAGAGGCAGCTGATCACGATGCGCAGGTCGACCTGGCCACTGAGGGAGTCGGTGTCATCTCTGTACAGGGAATCCTCAGGAATGGTGAAGGATGAGACAAAACTCTATTTCCGTGACCTATACGATCATACGATACAGGTCATAGACTCCATCGAGAGCCATCGGGATATAACATCGAGCATGCTCGACATATACCTCTCGAGCGTCAGCAACCGAATGAACGAGGTCATGAAGGTCCTGACCATAATAGCGACGATATTCATCCCCCTCACGTTCATAGCCGGAATATACGGAATGAACTTCGACCCGGACTATTCACCGTTCAACATGCCGGAACTGAGATGGTATTTCGGATACCCGTTGGCCCTGACGCTCATGGCGGCGATCCCTCTGGTGATGCTGATATACTTCAGGAAGAGGAAGTGGATCTGATTCATTCGAAGAATTCCATTTCATCATACTTGCGCCTTCTTCGCTGGATGAGCAGGAACAGGGCCGATATAGCGGCCAGGACCATGATCGAGGAAATGGCTGCCGCAGCTATCAGTCCGAGGGGGGTGTCCTTATCCTCCACGGGGACCTCAGGCTCCTCCAACGTGGTGAATTCCCATGAGAACGGGGCGAGTTCGTTCCCGTAGAGGTCCCTTCCCCGAACGGTTATGTTGTATGTGGTTCCTTTCAACAGGGGATCGGACGGTGTGAACACGGCTTCGTTCAGACTCCATCTCACGGTTCCCGATACCCCTTCGATCTCGAAGACGACGGAATCCCTGTCCATGGCCTCGGAGAAGGTGACGCTGATGTCCGAGAGCTCGTCCACTGCATCCCCCACAGGGGCGTATGCTGAGACAGTAGGGGGCGTGGAGTCCACATTGAATATTACCCACGATTCCGCATGGTTCCCCGCATCGTCGATGGCTCTCAGGATGACGTGATGCTTTCCGTCGGATAGGCCCGAAAGGTTGTGCGAGAGTGCGTATCCCAGGGGTACGAACTCGTCGGCGTCCGATCTGAGCCAGTAGGTAGTTCCATTCATAACGTTGTCCCCGCCCGTCCAAGTTAAAAGAACCCTACCGCCCCCGAGGACGTCCCCGGAGGAGGGGCTCGTTATCGAGACCCATGGAGGTTCCGGATCGTATCTTATGGGGGGGGCCTGAACTACGTTCTCGTTGCCCGCCCTGTCCCTGGCCTTGAACTCAAGTCTTGTATTCTGGGCCTCTATGAAGAGCGTCTCCTTATATTTGGTCCAATCCTCTTCGGGGAGCGTCCGGTAGAAAAGATCGTCCTCAGCGCCCGCTTTGGCCGTTATCGAGGGGATCGTGACATACCATCCGTTCCTGCCATCGGGCATCTCCGGCCAGAAGCTGATGTTCAAAGACGGCGGGGCAAGGTCCACGCTGAAGAAGTGCGGGCCGGACACTATTTCGTTCCCCGCCTCGTCCTGGCATTTCAGAAGGAGCGTCCAGTTGCCCTCGGGTATCTTGATAGGTCCGGTCCAATCCCTGCCGTGAAGGGGCCATGAGACCTCGTAGCCCTCCTCCCTCAGGGCGTACAACAATGTGCCTTCGCTCCATGTGGCGTTTACCATGGGCGAGGATATGTAGTATCCATTGAGCCCGTTCGTATCTTCGGGATCTATGTCGATCCCAATGGAAGGTCCGACCGTATCGACCTTGAACTCCTCCGTTCTCCACTCTTCGACGTTCCCGGGGGCGTCCCTTGCTCTGTAGCCGAGAGCGTGTATGCCTTCCGGGGCCTCGAATGGGTCTTGATATACGTTCCACTCGCCGCCGTCCCATCGGTATTCCAGCTGCGGGGAGTTGGGGTCGTGGGCCCTCAATTCGATCATGGGAGCGGTGACATAGTAACCGTTCAGGCCGTCAGGTGAATGGGATACGAAAAGGGATGAGACCGGGGCCGTGCTGTCGATTTTTAGTATCCTCGATGTCGTGTTCCAGTTCCCGGCGACGTCCCGGGCCTGGATAGCTACCTTTGTCACTCCGTCGTCCAGATATATGTCCTGTGTGTATCCGGTCCAGAAACCGTCGTCGATGCTCAAGCCTACGTCGAATATTTCCTCGTTCGCGTTAAGGGATAAGGCCGGCGTTGTTTTGAACCAGCCGTCTTGGCCGTCTGGAAGATGCGGGTCGGTATCGATCCGCAGTTCGGGAGGGGTGGTGTCGATCTTTACAGAGATAGTGTCCCAGTCCGATCTGTGGCCTGCTAGGTCCTTGACCCTGTATGCGAGTTCGTGTTCCCCGTCGTGAAGGGGGATCGCCTCGTTGCCGGGGCAGAAGACCGACCCTTGCCCGTCGAGGATGTATTCGACCTCGACCTCCTCATCGGCCCCAATGAAGAGGTCGGGCGTGGTCTTGTAATATCCGTTAAGCCCGTCCGGGGCTTCCGGGGATATTTCGAGGATCGCGATCGGAGGGAGTTCGTCTGGCAGCTCGAAATATGAGGTGGAGGGGAGGTCCCCCCTTCTGTATGCCGTGATCGATATGTTGCCGCCGTTCGAGGGCGGAATGCTGATGTTGACATCTCCTTGTATGTCCGTCAATGCGGAGATCCCAAGCTCCCCGAGCCTGCTGATGGTGACGGTGACGCCTTCCACGGGGGATCCTCCCGAGTCCTTGACCCTTGCCTTGACGTATGTCAGGTCCGGCGAGAGGTCGAAGGTGAGGGAGAGTTGCTCGGGCTCCTTTATTATGAGCGGGGCGTCGGGCTCGCCCAGGAGATTGTATTCGAGGTACGTGCGAAGGGACCCGTCCGAGGCCCCGCCGGGGAAAGGATGGAAATTGGAGGCGAACCGCGTTATGGCGTATCTGTATATGTCGCCTGACGTTGAGTTCAGGTTGCCGTTCATGGCCTCCCCAACACCCCTCCAGTAGTCCTCCATCAGTCCTGGAGCGTCCCCCGAATATGCGGTGTCGATGTGGCCCACGGCCAGCCTTGAGGACCCGATGTAGCCCGCGACGCCCTTTCCGGGGGTTTCCGTCAGGGCCTCGGCCAGGCAGTCCCCCGTGAAGTAATTGGCTCCGGTGCCTGGCTTATCGAACCATCCGGTGGAGCAGGCCATGGCGAAGAATACCCCCGCATGGCCGTTCCCGGAGAGATCGGAGACATCGCTGCGGTCGTAGAGGTTCGGGATGCCGGTTGGCGTTCCGTGGCTGAAGTATCCCATGAACTGGTGCCGGTCGTCCATCACCATCTTCACCGAGGACTTGGAGAAGCTCATCGTCCCCGTGCCGTCGTAATGCATGGTCTCCCTATCGTCGAAAACGTCCTCACCGTAGGTGTCCCAGAAGTGGTCCATGACATCGACCGGGTCTCCGGGGTTCGGATTGGGATTGCCAACCATGTATATCGGGACGTTGTTGTGAGAGGAGTATGGCAGCTCCTTGTCCCTTTGGATCAGGTCAGAGAGGACGGACCTAAGCACGGATGGGCTGTTTATGGCGAGCCTTGCCACGGCCATGTCCGGCACCGGGTCGTCTATCTCTCCGGGTTCAGCGTAGTTCGCATCATTGTCCTTGTTCCAGGTCGTGCCCGCATCCACGCAGGCGAAGTAGCCGTCCGTGGCGTAGTAGCCAGGCTCTCCGTAGGCGGTGTATGCATAATCGTTGTAGGTGTATCTCGTCGGCACCTTATCGTAATCCCCGACGATGAGGAGATAGTCGAGGTCATACCTCTGTTCCATGTCCATCACACAGTTCCTCATCTTCATGGCGAGGTCCGCTCCCTCGTATGCCGATCCGATGTGTTCTGTTGTGAGTATCCTCGTGAACAGCCCTTTCTGCGACTTCCATTCCGCGAAGGGTATGAGCTCATCTTCGAGGTCCTCGTGGGTGATGATGAGGTATTCGATCGGTCCGAAAGGCTTCCTCTCGGCGTTGAACGCGCCGGGATTAAGGGGGGCGTGATCGATGGATATCAAAACCTTGCTGTGAAGGATCGAGGACCCGTCGCCCTGGAATCTCAACGGGTAAAGCCTTAGGGAGTAGAGCCTATCCCCGTTCGGGGATCTCCGTCCGAGGTCTATGAGCTCGTAGCTTTGCACATTTTTCAGATGAGAGTTCGGATCCCATTCCGGGTCGATCTCAGAGCGTTGGCCTATTATCGAAGGTGTGGTCCAGGGGGCCGCCGGAATGTCGAAGGTGCTGGGGTCCTCGAATCGGACATCGATATCGAATATCGTTCCGGGAACGCTCAGCATTCGCGAATAGAAGGGGATCCGGTATCCTCCCTCGGCCCTTGAGATCCCTCCTTCCATCAGGAGGATCTCCCTGTGGGCGGTGCCTTCGATCATGGTGTGAGAGATGTAATGCTCTAGTTCGATCTCGATCCTGGACGAGGGTCGAGGATCGATCCCCGCGCTGCCGTGGGTGAACATCGGGCAGAGCATTACGAATGATATGGCGAGGACCTTGAGGGTCATCGCCGTAACATGCCGAGTTTCGGTCCTATGGGTCATGGACTCCATCCGCCCTTTCACCGTCCGGGATCGTGTCAGCTTCGAGCTGCATATCTCCATCACCTTTTCGGATATTTGCATGTGCCGATTGGATTTTTCATTACGGCTAATTAATTTTCGGTATTTCCCTGAACATTTCAGTACACATGTGTAAATGCTGCGGAACTAGCATTTATGCCTTCGGGATTTTATATTAGTTATTGATTGTGGTTATCATGAGCGCGAAAGTGGGGTTGATAGCCGCTGCCGTGGTCGTGGGGGCCGTATTCCTTTTCCTTATCGGCGCCGTCGTTTGGACGGCGGGGACCTACAACGACCTCGTGGGCAAGGAGGAATCGATAGACAACCAATGGGCGCAGGTCGAGAACCAGTACCAGAGGAAGATCGATCTCATTCCGAATCTTGTGGCGACCGTTGAGGGCTATCAGGAGTTCGAATCCGGGACCCTGCAGAACGTCACGGCGTTGAGGACCCAGTGGATGGAAGCGGGATCCACCGAGGAGCAGGTGGAGACGTCGAACCAACTGGATGCCGCGTTGAGGTCGATAATACTGACCTATGAGGCCTACCCCTACCTTGGATCCATAGAGGCGGTCAGCGATCTCATCGTGGAATTGGAGGGCACCGAGAACAGGATCACCGTCGAGAGGATGAGATACAACGACGCCGTCAAGGACTACAACACCAAGATCCGGCAGTTCCCTGCATTTATCGTTGCGAACTCTTTCGGCTTCGAGAAGCGTTCGTACTTCGAATCCGGGGCCGCTCCCAACCAGCCTGGGATATGAAGGGTCCGCGATGAGAGCGCTCACCCTGTTCCTGATAAGTATCCTCATCCTTCCATCCGTCATTGGGGATTATCCGGTTCTCGAATACTACGTCACCGACCAGGTAGGCCTGCTTTTTGATGAGGAGATATACGACATCGAATCCGTCTGCTCCGAGGTCTATAAAAGGACGGGGGCGGAGATGGCGATACTGATAGTCAACGAAACCCAGCCAGACGGGATCGACCTCTTCGCCGTGAGAACGTTCGAGGCCACGGGGCTGGGTCAGGAGGGGAAGGACAATGGATTGCTGATACTAATATCCTATTCCGAGGGTCTGTGGAGGGTAGAGGTGGGGTACGGCCTGGAGGGGGTTCTCCCGGACGCGAGGGTGAACCGGCTGGCAATGGAGGGTTTCGTTCCTTACCTTAATGCGAGCATGTACTACGAGGGCATATACGACCTGACCCTTGCCATAGGTCGGATCATAATCGATGAATATGGAGGTGAACCCCCGAAGGTCAAGGAACCGTGGTATCCCATACCTTGTCTGCCCTTGCTCTGGTGGCAGCTCCTTATCGTCGTCGTTATATTCGTGGCCGTGAGCGTCCTCACCAAAGGCAGGGTGTTCCTCTTTCCCTTCTGGATCTTCGGGGGGAGGGGCGGGGGCGGTTTCGGCGGCGGGCGATCCGGCGGGGGAGGGGCGAGGGGAAGGTTCTAAAACCACCCGATATCCTTTAAATAGGCCAATGATTATACAACGATGTATAACTAAAAAAGGGATGTGGCCATGAAAAGAGTTAGGGATAGAAAGGAACTGTATTCCCTTCTAACCTCTATCGGAAATTCGGACGTGAGTTTTTATTCTAAATATGGCCCTTGGACAAACCCCCAGATAAAGGTGTTCTGGTTGGAAGTGGACGAAAAGGTCCTTCCTCATGTTGTCGACCTATCGGGTATGGAACTGATTGACCGCAACCTATATGAGATCAAGTACCGCAACGATCTATTCTGGATCGATACCCGCAACAGCAGGATCTGGGAGATATTCACTCTTTCCACGACCGAAGCGACCAATGCAATGATAAAAAGGAACTTTACGAATAATCTTGGTGTGGACAGGACTTGGTTCACCCAACGTTTCATGACGGGTATAGAGAAGAGAACAGGTTTCGTTAACCGGGGTTTTGGAATAAAGTACAGGGATATTTTTTCCCCACGGAACGATAGAACGGATTTCTCAGCCAAATTTTGGATAGGAAAGAACAACGTTCAGGATGACCTTCTGGAAAGGATAAAAGAGCGATTTTCCATATCTTCGACAAGATTCGGAAAGTCCGAGCATGGACGACCCGGCCAATTATATGAACTGTTCTACAACGGCCATATGACAATTTCCGCCTCCGATGACATGGAGGAGACATTTTTCCTGATCAGCACGATCGGAGACCATTACAGTGGCAGCCTCAGAGACCTGGAGAAACGGAACATGGAACGTCCCACTTTTGTTGAAGTAACGTTCTCATCAAAAATCGATCGCGAGGGATTTGATTCGATATCACAGACAGGTAGAGGAGAAATGAAGCTTTGGCTTCAACAGTATGGCATGGAAAACGACTTATCGAGATATAGTGGTGTTGACCTGCATACCGGAGATTTCGTCCAGATAGACATGGCTGATAAGTTCTCCTATATATCGACAGAGCAAAAAGGTTGTATGAATATCGCTCCACGTTTCGGAACTCTATCCTCCAGATATCTCAGCACGATGTCCACTCTTTACCATGATGGAGTGGAAATATTTGCCTGATGATGCTCAGCGAAGGATAAACCTATGGAGGAGAGGGATATTTCTTTTTCACAAGACCAGCGAGGAAGAGGGACCTTTCTATCAAGCAGGGTATTCGGATTACTGGTGTGAGGGTTCTACAGATGACGGTTTGACGCCTGATATATTCGGGTTTTCTCAGGAATTTTTTTGCATCTGTGACCTGTCCTCTTCGAAATCGAAGGGAGACGTCATGAAAAAGTATAAAGACTGTAAACCAAGGGATTATATCAAACGGGTGCTATCGATCGAAGGGGATAGGTCCCCTGCCGGATATCCATTCTTGATAACAGACCAGTTCGGATTAAACAAATATCCAGGGTACAATCTGATCCAGGTTGAAACACCCATTAATGTTGAGATCGAAATGATAAATGATAGAAATCTGGAGATAATACTAAAAAATTGGCAAGGTTTCAGGACAGTAGAACCTTCCTTTCAATTGTTGGCTGTTCCGGAATCGTCACCAGAGGAGTTAAAAAAACCAATAGCAGGTATTTTGAAATGGGCTTCGGTTAAATCGGAATGGATCAGCTATGAAAGTATAGTCCATAATCTTCTGGGGTGTCTCGATAAATCTTTTAGCGATAAAAGCAAGGCACAATTGCGGGAAAAGGTTAGAAGGATCATGACGGATCTTTCGAGATCGCATTTAAAGAATTATCTTGAGATGGATCATGATAAGTTCATTATACGAATGGATATTAATAACCATCAGGTGAGAAAGGGATTTTCAGATAAAATTAACGAGTGGCTCGATATAAGACCCATTGAAGTTTTTTTTGAGGATGAAGAGAGCGATGAACTTTAGAAAATCGAGGGGGATGAATGAAGATCGTATATTCCACCGACAACTATCATCCCCGCGTCAGCGGCATGGCCACATCCATAGACCGCTTCGGGAAGTACCTCCGCAGGAGAGGGCATGATATCCACGTTCTGGCCCCCCGCTATCCGGGGGATCATCTAGACGATGGGAACACACATCGCTTCCGATCCACGGGGCTGTTCTTTTCAAAGGAGGACCGACTTGTCCTACCCTGGGAGAGGAGAAGTGTCTTCAAGGTGCTGGATGGGATCCGTCCGGACATCGTCCACGTTCAGACCGAGTTCGAGATGGGAAGGCTCTCCATGGCCTGGGCCAAAAAGAGGAAGGTGCCAACGGCCGTCACCTTCCACACCCACTGGGAGCAGTACGCCGGCCACTACCTGCCGTTCGCGCCATCATCCGTCTCCAGAGGGATCGCCCGCTCCATAATGAGAGGGCTGTCTAAAAGGGCGGACCTTCTGATAACCCCCACCCCTCAGATGAAGGAGGTGCTCAAGGGTTACGGTATAAAGGGGGAGATCCACGTCGTTCCCACGGGGATCGATGCCGATGAGTTCCAGAGTGCGGACAAGGAGGCTGAGAAGAGGGGGTCGCCCTTATTTTTGAAATGGCCGGAGCTGAAGGGAAAGAAGGTCATGGCCTATCTCGGAAGGGTGGGCCTGGAGAAGAACGTGGACATGCTCGTTGGGGTGCTCGAGAAGGTCGTCGGGGAGGTCCCCGAGGCCCATCTGCTCGTGACGGGATCCGGCCCTTACCTCGAGGAGATGAGGTCCGATGTGAAGGGGAGGGGGCTCGAGAAGAAAGCCACCTTCACTGGATACGTTCCACGGGAGCTTGTGAAGAACGTGCTGACCATAGCTGACGTGTTCGTGTTCCCGTCGCTCACCGAGACGCAGGGCCTCGTCACAGGGGAGGCGATGTGCTGCGGCACTCCCGTTGTTGCGGTAGGGGAGATGGGGACGAAATACTTCATGGGAGGGGACAACGGGGGTTTCATGGTCGAGAACGATGTGGAGGATTTCTCGATGAGAACGGTGCAGCTGCTGACCGATGTTGATCTCTGGGATAGGGTATCGAACGAGGCTTTGGAACATGCCCGCAAATGGTCCATGGAGCGACTTTCGGCAAGGATGGAGGACCTCTATCAGTCCCTTGTGAATATATAGAATATAGTTTGGCATATAAAATATATTGAACATATACAAATATCGTGTTCCAT
The DNA here is from genome assembly GCA_029762535.1 of Thermoplasmatota archaeon. Classification (GTDB taxonomy): domain Archaea; phylum Thermoplasmatota; class Penumbrarchaeia; order Penumbrarchaeales; family Penumbrarchaeaceae; genus JARVGK01. The sequence goes on along the minus strand of JARVGK010000007.1, from coordinate 77,916 downwards.
ATGGCTTTTCCGCATGAGCAGCAAGGTGGCGGTCAGAGGCCTCTCTCTATGGTATGGAAAGAAGCAGGCTCTGTACGATGTCGATCTCCCTGTTCTTGATAGAAAGGTCACCGCGATCATAGGCCCCTCCGGATGCGGGAAATCCACGCTCATAAGATGCATGAACAGGATGAACGACCACATCGAAGGGTGCAGGGTCAAGGGCTCCATCATCCTTGACGGCGAGGACATCTATTCGAAGGGATCGGACCTGGTCAGCCTGAGGAGAAGGGTGGGAATGGTGTTCCAGAAGCCAAACCCCTTTCCATTCTCGGTGTATGACAACATAGCATATGGACCCAGGATGGCAGGTATCAGGAAGAGGAGCATACTCGATGCGATCGTCAAGAGTTCCCTGGAGAGGTCCGCCCTCGATGAGGAGCTGGGCGACAGGCTCGACGAGGACGCCACGGAGCTATCTGGCGGGCAGCAGCAGAGGCTGTGCATCGCCAGGGCCCTTGCCATGGACCCGGAGATCCTGCTCATGGACGAGCCCTGCTCGGCTCTGGACCCTATTTCAACATCGAAGATAGAGAAGCTCATCAGGGAGCTCTCCAAAGAGTACTGCGTGGCGATAGTGACCCACAACATGGAGCAGGCAGCCCGCGTCTCGGATCACGTCGCGTATATGCACCTGGGAAAGTTGATAGAGTACGGCAGGACCGCGCAGGTCTTCAAGAACCCGCGCTCGGAGAACACCAGGAACTACATATCGGGGAAGTTCGGGTGATGCGTATGGATGAGGTATTATCCGAGATGAGAAGGATACAGTGCTCGGGCAACTCCACGTTCCTCATTACTCTCCCTAAGAAATGGGTCGAGAGATTGGGGCTCAAGAACGGCGACAACATGAACATAATTCCCGTATCCGACCGAACGATACTGTTCAAGCCCCTCCTGGATATCTCTGTCCCGGTCGACAGGACCCCTCCTTACAGGATCGACATGCGCGGGAAGGATCCGGAGGACGTCCTGCGGGCCTTCACCGCGGCCTATCTGGCGGGATATGATTCCATAAGGCTCGATATGGAGGAGAACGATTTAGTGTCCCGTGACTCGATCAGGTCCATATTATCCAGCTTCACCGGTCTGGATATAATCGAGGAGGATTCGGACCATGTTATCGTGAGGGACCTCACCGTCAAGGGCAGATTCTCCTTCGAACAGTCGGTGAGAAGGGTCCATCTCATCGTCAGGGGCATGATGAAGTACATCCCGGACCGCAAAGGAGGGGACGCTCCGAACGTCGGAGAGCTCGAGGAGAGATATGCCGAGATACAGAGGTTCCATCTCCTCATCATGAAGAACTACACCAGGATATCCAGGGACGAGACCGAGGAGGAGATGAAGGTCCACGGGGCCCTGGGATACCTTCTTCTTGTGAGGTGTCTGGAGAGGATAAGCCGGCATGTCCTGAGGATCGGTAAATACTGGGACGCGGTGGGGGAAGGCATGGACCTATCAGGGATGAACCGGATCAACGCGGCCATGGTGCGCATCCTGGACAATGCCATGGAGGCGTTCAACAGGGGCGATCTGGCCATGTCCGATTCCCTTGTAAATAAATGCGCCGATCTCGAGAGGAACATCCGCGCGATAAGGGACCCCCTTCTCGCTTCTGCCGACAGGACCCAGGCATCACTCGCTTGCGCCTTCGTCCTTGATTCGATGGACAGGATCGTATCTTACATGCAGGACATATGCGAGATATCCATCAATCAGCTCTTCTCGCGCGAATTCGCGGCCCCGCATAATACATAGTATATATGGTCCAATATATTATATATTGACAATCATAAACTACCTTGATAGCGAATATGGTCGCATGGATACGAGAAAGATCCAGAAGACAGGGCACTCGACCTTCACGATATCCCTTCCGAAGGATTGGGTTGTCAGGAGCGGCCTGTCCAAGGGGGAGAGCATGAAGCTCTCGTTGAGGGGGGACGGGACCATGGTGCTCAACATCCCCGGAAGGCCGCGCAATCCCAGGGAATATGACATGGTCGTCGATGACGATATCGACACCCTCTACCGAAAGATAATCGGCCTTTACATATCCGGGTTCACCGCCATAAACTTCAGGTTCGGGGACAGGGACCCGAACAGGCTGAGGTCCGACATCAAAACGGTGCTGTCCAGGATCACCGGGTTCGAGATCGTCGAGGAGGAGGCCGACCGCCTCGTCGCCAGGGACCTTCTGGATTATTCCAGGTACGACACCGTCAGGGCGCTCGAGAGGATGCACAAGATGACGCGGAGCATGCTCCGGCTTTCGGTGGAGAGCATGGAGGGGGACAAGGGCCGCATCCCCGACATGGAGGATATGGACCACAGCGTAAACTTTTACAACTGGCTCATAAAGAGGCATTACAACCTTGTTCTATACGATTCATCGAACTCGGAGACGCTTGGAATATACAGGGACAACGGCAGCAATTACGTGACCGTGAGCAACAATCTCGAGAGGATCGCGGACCACGCATTGAATATGGCCAAGGTCGCGTCGGGGCAGGGTCCGATCCCGCCCGATACGGCGTTCTTCCAGCTGCAGGAGATACTGGACCGGTCCGTCAAGGCGTTTCTGGAGAAGGATGCCGAGGTGTCCGAGAGCGTGATCCATTCCTGCAGGGAGCTTCGATGGGTAGACCGGGTACACGACGGGGCCGAGAACGCGATCGCTTGGGCGGAAGTGGCCGATTCGTTCAACAGGATAATAACCTACATCGACGAGATAGCCGAGATCGCATACCGCGCTTCCTTCATGAAGTGACGATATAGTCTATAAAGGGTCCGTAATCTATTGTGGTTCGGGTTATATACGGCATCCCTGATGCAGGGATGCATCTTCGGAAAAGGTTTTCGGGTCACGGGAAAGATGTTCCAGTAGGTGAAAGGGAAGCTTGATCCCCGTGACCCGAATTGGGTATATATTGGTTATCTTGATACATATAGTTTTTGCATGCAAATGCGTTTTTCATCATTGATAATATTCCAATACCTGATATATATACGGCATATCGATGATCGTTCATGAAGGCAAGGATGATATTGATCGTGATATGCGGGATCGCGATGATGGGGCAGGGATCGAGGATGCTGTATCAGGGCATCTTCCATCCGGGATCCTACTACGTTCCCGTGATGTTCGATCTGTTCTTCGACTGGATGACGCTGTTCGTTCTCGGCACAGTGCTTCTCGCTCTGGGCCTCAAGGGCTTCCACTCCTCCGTGAAGGCTCCGAGCTAGACGATGTATAGCTCATATTCGCTCGGGCGAATGACGGTATGGGCGAACTCCTCGATGTAATCGTGGATTTTGATGTCGGGTTCGAACGCGTCTTTGAGCAGGGTGTATCTGCTTATCTCCTTGAGGAATATTATATTCCAACCCCTTCTCTCGGCATAAGGGGCGGGGCCGCGGACCCTTTTTGCGATCATGAACAGGTCCCCCTCCCAGTCGATGTTCGAGTAATGGGGCTCCACAATGAGCTCTATGCTCTTTTTAAGGGGATCCCTCATGATGATCCTCAGCCTGCGCCTCTCCAGAATGGATCGGCAGACCCGCTCGTAGAGCTTCGATATGAGTTCGCTCCTTCGCTGCTCGTTCTCCTGCATGGACGGCCACCGGCATCGCTGTAGATGGATAGAAGGACTGTCTATGTAGAATATGTTCTCTACATAGATGGAGTGGGGATCCCGCTGGTGGTAAGTCCCTTCAGTTTGGATTACCCATCGGATCTTTCTACTGGGGGGGTTTAATGAGAAAACCTTTCGTTCCCTGATGGCGGGATCCCCTTTTCAGGGATCGCTTCCGTGACACTCCGGATGGTGACTGCCCCTTTGGGCAGACAAAAGGGAAAACGCCATGCCGGATATAAAGTCGATGAACCGATAGTGTTTTCTTTATGTAGATGTAATGAGTGCGATATAGAGAGGGAGAATTCCGATCGATTTATATCCTCTATATTGGGGACGTTTTCTATTTAGGAAACGGATTAATAATTCTCCGATGTATCGCAACAGGTGCAAGGAAAAATGGGAAGGCCTCATGTGATGAATGAGAAAGGTTCCCGCCCCGGGTAAATATGTATTTTATATAATATCCATAGAGTAAGTTCAAAACTCTCATCTATCTTGTTGATGATGATGGCCGGGAGCAGAGCCCAATGATCTCCTTGCGTTTCCTCCGCATTCTGAGTGTGTTCATCTTATCGACGGTGTTATTTTCGGGGATCTGTTCGGGATCCGATTTCAACGAGAGGGAGCCCAACGACTCCTTCGACAGGGCGAACAGGATGATCGGCAACGACTACGTCAGGGGTTATGTCAATTTAGGCGATGTGGAGGATATCGATTATTTCAGCTACTCGATCCCGGCGAACAGGAAGGTCAACATAAGCATATTCCAGCAGAGCTCCGGCTTCATAAAGTTCATGGTGTATGATGAGAACAGGGACCCCATCAACGGGACGTTCCGTCAGACCATCGACAAGGGCGAGCAGCTATTCGTTGATGTCATCAACGAGGGATCGGAGGATGCTAGGATATTCATTCTCATCTCCGGGAAGGGAGAGTACAGGCTCAACGTCGTTGTTAAGGTGATCCGGATCGATTCCGAGACCCTCTTCAACGCGAGGACGATCCCGTTCATCATAGCGGGGATCGCCTTCGCGGTTATCTTCGTTGCTTTGGTCCTCTCCACGAAGAGGCTCATCGAGATGAGCATGAAGGTCAAGCCCAGAGTGCACGTGATAGCCGAGGACGCGCCGGAGATCTTCGACTATCCGAAGCAGTGATCGTTCTCTATTCTCCCTGCATCCTCGATGACCTCAGCTATCGATCTGGCCAGGGAGTTCAATATCAGAACGATGACTATGAGTATGAACGCCGGCGAATATACCTTGTCGTTCACCTCGGGGAACTGGACGGGGTCAATACGTCCTCTCCATAAAGCCATTCACAGGATAAATCCTTCACACAGCATCAAAAGCCTGGAATGCCTTATGAGTTTTTATTAAGGTAATACAACTATGATGAGATGATCGATCGCTTTTATCCATTCCTTTCTTTTAAAAGTTTGACCGCTTCGATAAGCTTGAAGACCTGGGTCGATGGGTTGGCCTTTTTGGAGTTAAGGTCAACTCCTATCCTTGAATGTTCTTTGTTCAATCGTTTGGAATTATCTATTGCATTCATGGTCAGGGGGTAAAGGATATGATTGTAACAACCGCTCTTCTCGTAATCAGGTATGGACCTTTTCAGGTCCTCCAGGACCTTGTACCTGTCGGTCGGACCGGGCCTGTAATCGAAATGAAGGAGGTACCAGAGCTCAAAAGAAGGATTGGAGAGAGCCACCATCACACCGTTCCTTTCTGCATATGGGATCCATTGAAGGAGCTCATCATCGTCCTTCTCATCCACGTCGAAGACGCACCAGGTCTCGTTCCCGTCCCCTTCCCGGAACTGGTATTCCCTTCTCTTTCCCACAGCAAATCTTACCATGGACCTGACATCGGTCGAACCGGAATGAACAGGTAGGATATGAACACGACCGTACCTTTCGTTCAATCCTTTCAGATATATCCTTTCCGTCTTGAGCCCTTCACAGACAACGAGGACCGTGTTAAAGGAACGCCGCGTTCGGTCCCTTCTCCTGGAATAGCCTCTTTCGGTCATGGGCACAACCTTTCGCTCTTGATGAGAGGTATGGCACCGTACCTTCCCGACAGGTATCCTATCTTTATGTTCGCATCGTTTCTGGGGTGGAACTCAAGGAGAGAGTAGAGGTCGGTCGAATCGTCATCAGGCCGTCTTTCGGTGAACCATATCTGGTCCCTTCTGAAGAGTTCGGATTCGAGAAGGGTTGTGTTGTGTGTTGTGAACACGAGCTGGGATGAAGGGTTGTCGGTATTCTGGAACAGCTCTATCAAAAAGATGTTCATAAGGTGATGGAGCTTTGTATCGAGCTCGTCTATCAGGAGGACCTGTGAATCGTTGAGAGCTTTTATTACGGGTCCGATCAGATGGAACATTCTCTTGGTGCCTTCGGACTCATCATCTGAAAGGTCAAACGGAACACCCTTATGATATGTCAATATCCTAGTACGTTCGGAGCCTACCAACCTATCCTTTAGCTCCGAAGGGAGGTCCCCGGGCAGCTCCTCGGCCCTGATAGTGACATTGTTGAGGATGACATCGTCTATCCCGAGGTCCGCGGTCCTGAGCCCCTGAAGGATCATGTCCTTGCTCTTGGGGTCCTCCAGCATTTTGCTTGTGAACTTCATCAGATTGATATGGTCGGAAGGTCCTATAAATTTCAGCTTTTCCTTGAACCATTCGAACGCATCTATTGCAGGTTGGTAGTTGAACTGTGCGGCCCTTGAAAGGTAGAGGACGTTCGGGGGTGTCCTTTCTTTGATCAGGGTCTGCTCCTTTTCATCTTTGGTGAACCTGTAATTATCCGTTCCGGTCCTTGAAAAGAGCAACGACCTTCTTCCCTGCGGATAGCTGTAGAGAACCTCATCAACAACCTTTTCCCTGTTGTAGGAGAGCTCGTAGATGTACTTGATGTCCTTATGAATGTATGCGATCCGGAAGGAGGTATCGTCGGACCCGGCCCTTTCGTCCAATCTGAACGGCTCGTAAGGAAGCTCCTGACCTATCTGGTTGCTGTGAGAATGGACGACAAGTCCTCTTAGGGTGTTCAAACCCAGAAGAACGTTGGTCTTACCCGAAGCGTTGGCGCCGTAGATCACGGCGCTCTTAAGCAGAAGGTCCTTTTTCAATGCATCGTGAACGATTAAGTTCTGGGAATGCGTCCTGTCGCTCGATGCCAGCAGGCTGAAGGTCATCTCGTCCCTGATGGACCTGAAGTTCCTGAGCTTGAACTCTATCAACATTTTAGACCGCCTCTTTTTTAAGTTTTAAGTCTCTTTTTTACGGGTACTTCACAAGAAAGACGTATAAAACTGCTCTGTATATAATACTATCTGTTATCCTATCACATACTAAATAGGCCTTTCATTCCAGGGTCCGTTAAAGGATCGCAACCTAGGTTTGAATGGTGGTCCGACCGAGATTGCAATCATGTGGACCCTGCAAAAGGAACTGAATGTGAAATGGATATCCGCAAAAAAAGTGATGTCCGCCATCCACAAAGGCCCCTACGATCAGGTAGGAGCGGCGTGGTGAATGCTGTTCAAATATCTCGAGCAGAAGGGCATCCCTCCCGCATGGAAGGCAAGGGAGCCCTTTCGCAACGATCCCGGCAAGACATCGGGATCGGAGATCCTGACCGAGGTACAGGTCCCTATGTAATGAAAGCGATATAATCACTGTTCTCCCAACGTCATCGATCATAGCGGGGATCTCCTTTGCGGTGATCTTCGTGGCGTTGGTCCTCTCCACGAAGAGATTGATCGAGATGAGCATGAAGGTCAAGCCCAGAGTGCACGTGATAGCCGAGGACGCGCCCGAGATCTTCGACTATCCGAAGCAGTGAACTAATAATTCCCCTTCAATTTGTTCGTTCTTATCTGTGATAAACGGGCGATGGAGTTCAGGATCAATACCAGGACGATCAAGACAAGGGCACATGAATATAATTTATCCTGAAGGGCGGGATTGTGGGAGCTGAGACCATAGTAATTGTAGATCATATTCGGCATGGTCGCAACCGATGACATTATGGAGTTGTTTATGGTCAGGGCATAACCTGCCGTGAAAAGGATGGCCGCCGTCTCTCCGATGGCCCTGCCGATGGAAAGGATAACGCCACTTGATATTCCCCCCAATGCCGGCGGCAATATCACGTTCCACACCGTCTGCCATTTACTCGCTCCCAATGCCAGGGAACCATCCCCAAGCTCTCTGGGTATGCTGTTGAGAGCTTCTATCGAACTTCTTAAAAGGAGGGGGATCACCATTATTGACAGAGTAAGCGCTGCCGACAACATCGACAGGCCTAGTTTGAGCTCGATGGAGAAGAAAATGAACCCAAATGCCCCGAATACGATCGAAGGCGTCGCAGCAAGGGTATCGGAAGAGAAGAGTATGGTCCTCGTTAGGATATTGTTCTGTTTGCTGAACTGTGTAATGTATATGGCCGCTCCCAACGAGAATATGGAGGAGATCAATAATGCCAAGAACGTCAGCTGAAGGGAACCGAGAATGGCATTGAGGAATCCACCGTCCTCCAATCCTCCCGCGACTTCCTTTTCGAAAAGATAGTATAATTTCATCGATGATATTCCCGTAATGAAAACATTGCTTAGGACAAGCAGGAGGAATATGAAGATCACTATTGCCGATAGCGCGAACAATGACCTGAACAGGTATTCCTGGAACCGTAAAAAGCCAAGTGATGTCATATTCTTTTTATCGAACACCGGTCCCTTGGTCGGAAGGGTCCTCATGTCTTCTTTTTTCCTGAAACAATAATTGATGGCCTTCTCGACGATACGATTTACCCACCGGAAAGCGATACTTCCCTTCTTCTCACCGTTCTGTATCCTGAAGACTATCAGGTTAAGAACGAAGACGATCATGAACAGCACGATCGCAACCCCAAAGACGGCATGTCTTGAAAGATCGAGATCGAATGCCCATCCGAAGGTCCCGGCGATGACCGCGGTCATTGACCCTGCCCGTTCGAAGAGCGAACTCGGATAATTCGTCGCTATCCTGAGTATCATTATAACAGCCATGGTCTCGCCTATGGCCCTTCCCATGGCCAAAATGATAGAGGATATGATCCCGCTTTTCGCTCTTTTCAGGACCACGCCTCTTATCGTCTGCCATTTAGTCGTGGCCAATGAGAGCGATCCCTCCTTCAGGCTCCTGGCAACGGCTCGTATAGAATCTTCGGAAAGGGTTATGATGATCGGAAGTATCATAATTGATAGGACGAAACCGGCAACGATCACGGTCCCCTCGGAACTGGGGGTCTCCGGTGTGATCCTTAGGAAGGGGATCGCCAATCCCAAAGATCCACTCACCGGGCCGTATATGTTGTCCCTGAAGAAGGGTACCAATGTGAAATATCCCCAGAGGCCGTAAACTATCGAAGGGATCCCGGCCAAAAGTTCGAACATAGGACGCAGGAAGATGTGCAGTTTCTTGGGGCAGTATTCCGCCAAAAAGATCGCCGTACCCAGTCCTAATGGAACGGCTATGATCAATGCGACAAGGACGGTGATGAACGTGCCGACGATCATCGGGCCGATGCCGAAGGAAGGATAGGTCCCTTCCCTCTCCAATGTGATATTAAGGGTGATATTCTCCGATCCTCCGATATTCGAATTGGACCTGACGGTCAATAGAAGGGTCTTCATACCCGATGATAGGTTGATCGGAACCTTTTCATCGATTTCATCGATATTTACGGAATCATACGATAGGCTGAAGGTCTCCAGGGGCCCGTTCCCATCTTCAACCAGTATGAAGAAATTGGAATTTGCCGGGTTTGTGATATTGACGAAGACCGGGATGATGACATCGGAGCCTTTGGATACGACGAAAGAAGTTTGATCGTGATCGAAATAGCTCCTGTCCCGATACTCGAAGTCGATCACTATGCTGTCATATATGCCGGGATCCGTCCTTGACACGACATCGATCGTTATTGTAGACCTGAACGGGCGAAGGTTCAGGATCCTTGTTATCACGTTGAAGGAAACGGTTTCCATGGGGTCCAGGGTGATGTCAACTGTATCGTTATCGTGGTCCCAATCATTGTCGGTCCCGGTCACAAAAGGTTTGATGATCTCTTCATCGAAGGTCAATGTCACGGAATAGGTCTCAACTACGTTCCCGGTATTCTTCACCCAAAAAGGAGTGCGAGGGACATTCATCTCCGAATTCAGATAATGGAAGTACTCCGGCCCCGCATCGATCCCAACGTCTCCGAAAGCCAGGTCTATTGTCCTTTCCTTTGATATACTTCCATTCATGGATCCCACAATGATCCTCAGATCCAAGTCCATGGAAATATTTGAAGAAAGATCGATATCGAAAGTATGATCCGATCCAGATCTTAAAAAAACAGTTCTTTGATGATCCTGAACCGATAGACCGGAGGGATATTCCAAACTTAACAGATAGGTATCATCCTTCGATCCGGTGTTCTTCAGATCGATGGGAACAGTATGGTTCTCATCTATTGCGAGATACAGCCTATCATCCGGTATCGATATTTCGTGATCGTAATCCGAAACAACGACCTCGATCAGGATCGTATCTTCCAAGGATGGTTCATAATCTGCCGTCCAGCTATTTCCTGTCAAGAACTCGATAGGATCGTTCTCCGAAAAAGCCGGGAGACCTTCCTTGAAAATAAAAATGATAATGAGCAGCACAACGATGCTGGTCGTTGAGGACAGTGTCACAAGTATGGGCTTAACGCCCTTTTCCCGAAGGATGAATCCCACAAGGATCAATGCTTCCAGGAATGTTATGAAGAACGAGATGACAATGATCGCCAATGGTTCAGAATCGATCGTCTTGAACGTTGTATTGTAATCGAATATCACCTTGAATAGAATGAGGAGATATATCTGGAACTGCCAGAACATGTAAAAGAATCTCATATCCTTCTTGGTGAGAACGATGAAGATCATGATCAATTCCAGGATGAAGAAAGGCAATTGTAGATAGAATGAGTCCAATGCGAAGAGGGCGGGGAAGAAGATTATGACGAATATCAATGCCTGAACTATCGCAACAGCCCAATTCGGAACCTTGAGATCCATTTTACTACCCTATCCTAGAGACGAAACATTTCAAAAAGAAAGAAAATAAAAAAAAAGGAGGGTTTAATAAAAAACCCTCCGAGATGTTATTTGATATTTTGCCATCAACCCGATTACTCGAGGTCATACCAGGAGAGGTAGTCCACGGAGTGGGCGAAGTCAATATTGTTCTTGGGGGACATGCAGAAGTCTATGTACGCCTCAACGATGGCGAGCTTTCCGCCGAGCTGGGAGGGGATGTACATATAGTTCAGGGGCCTCTGGGCGGTGTAGGACCCGTCAGCGATGTTCTCCTCGGTGGCGGCGACGCCGTCGAGGGTGACGAGCTTCACATCGGAGGTGGCGACACCGGTGGAGATGAATCCGATAGCGTTGGGTGCGCCAGCCTCGAAGAGGTCGAGCATTTCCTGATTGCCTGCGACACCGGTCTGATCACCTTCGGGGATGGAGGATCCATCGAGGCCGAGGAGCTTCTCGTTGAAGCACTCCTCGGTTCCGGACTTGTCAGCCCTGTCGTAGACTTCGATAGGAGCGGAGGTAGCGGAGGTGATAACCTGCCAGGAGATGGATGCGGATGCTCCGAAGAGATCTGAGGGGAGCGTATTTGCAGCTATAACATCGACAGTCCTCACGAGAGTTGTTGCAGACCACATCCTGTACCTGCCAATTGCAAGGGTTCCGGTGGAGACTGTTACAGTGGTCTCAGAACCAGCTGCACCAGTTGTGCCAGTTCCGGACGCGCCAGATGCAACAGGGACCTGGTTCCAGTCGGTGATGACCATTGTGAAGATCTCGATTGCGACGGTTGCGTTGATATCGTTTATCCTGGTGTTGCCATCATCGACGACGACACCGACGGCGTCATAGCCGACGGCGGTGATGACCACGTCGGGGTGGTCGGGGAAGTGCTTGGCCTGGGTCCTGTCGGAGGAGGCGGCACCGATATCGATGACACCCTCCCTGACGCCAGCGGTTCCTGCACCGGATCCACCGGACTGGTAGGAGATCTTCACGGTGGGGTTGGCTTCCATGAAAGCCTCAGCCGCAACTGCCGTGAAAGGATAGACGGTGGAGGATCCACCGATGGTTATCTCCGTCTGTGCGTTCGCATTGCTTATGTTACCTGTGGCGTCTTCCTGCCAGCCAGACTGCCATGCGAAAAAGGCAACTCCCGCCGCTACGGCGATGAGCACCAATATCAACGTGGCAATGACCGGGGAGACCCCTGCCTTGTCGTTTTTCATGTGCTTCATTTCTTTCACCTACTTGGATCCCCTTCGGGACCCATTTCCCTGACCCAAAGAAGGGCATATAGGCGTTCTCCAAATAGTTGTCTTGTCTTACCGATCCCAACTTCCTCTCCATTGGGGAAAGATCCCCTCCGTATCCCTATATATTGTATGTCCTTTACGTGAAACAGTAATTAATATCGTAATAAGAGTAGCCAAGGCGCCTTGACAGGATTAATGGATAGAATTGTAAAATGGACCGCATCGGCGGACCTGCCCTTCATGAAGAAGGAGAAGCTCACGGACGACAGGATGGAGGATCCCGAGTTCCGGGAAAAGCTTCGAAAGCGCGCCCGCGAGATCGAATCCCAGCTGAGGAAGAAAGGCGAGATCTCCGAGAAGATAATCATCCAGCGCGAGCTCAACTTCATGAGGCGGGAACTGGACAAGGAGAAGCTCGGGGTCAACCTGACCTATCCGGTGAACCCTCCTTATTCCTTCGTCAACATCACATATGACAGAAAAGAGGGCGAGATGAAGTACCTCATAAAGGAGCCCAGGCTCAAAGAGGGCGAGGAGGACCTCATCCAGAGCATAAAGTCGAAGATGGAGGTCGCAATGGACCAGGACGAGCTCCCGATCTCCGAGGGTTCCGAGTACGGACGCTCCGACCAGCTCAGGAACTACATACTCGGCCTCTACCAGTCAGTTCTGGACCTCTACAACATAGACCTTGACGAGAAGAGGAGGCGCGTCCTCTTCTACTACCTCCAGAGGGACCTCATCGGCTGGGGGAGGGCGGACGCCCTCATCAAGGACCCGTTCATAGAGGACATATCCTGCAACGGACCCAACATCCCCATCTACATATTCCACAGGGGGATGGGGTCAATGAAGACCAACATACAATTCCCCTCCGATGTGGAGCTGAACCGCTATGTCGTAAAACTCGCCCAGGTCGCCGGAAAGCACGTCTCCGTCTATCAGCCCATACTCGACGCCACCCTCACCGACGGCTCGAGGATCAACCTGACGCTGGGCTCCGAGGTCACGAGAAAAGGTTCCACCTTCACGATAAGGAAGTTCTCCCACGATCCCATCTCACCTGTGGACCTCATGAGGTTCGGATCGATCTCCGCCTTCCAGCTCGCCTACTTCTGGACGATAATCGAGTATAAGAGGTCGCTTCTCATCTCCGGAGGCACGGCCTCGGGCAAGACCACGCTCATGAACGCGCTGTGCATGTTCGTGAAGCCGGAGGACAAGGTGGTCTCCATAGAGGACACCCCCGAGATCCACATCGACCACACCAACTGGATACAGTCCGTATCAAGGGGGGGGTTCGGGGTCAGCGCCTCGGGAGGGTCCTCGGGGAGCATATCGATGTTCGACCTGCTGGTAGCGGCCCTGAGACAGAGACCGGAATACGTGATAGTGGGGGAGGTCAGGGGCAAGGAGGCGTTCACCCTGTTCCAGGCCATAGCCGTCGGGCACGCCGCGATGGCGACGATACACGCCGGCTCCATCGACGAGCTGATACACAGGGTGGAGAACCCCCCGATGGACATACCCAGGTCCCTGTTCATGTCGCTCGACGCCGTCGTTTTCCAGGGGCAGGTCGTGTACAGGGGCAGGAGGGTCAGGCGCGTCAAGGGCGTGACGGAGGTCCTGGACATCGAGCCATCCTCAAAGAACCTTCTGACGAACGCCCCCTTCACGTGGGATCCCACGAACGATGCGTTCAAGTTCACGGGGAGGAGCTTCCTGATAGAGGACATAGCGAGATCGACCGGAAAGACGCTCCAGTCCATAATGGACGAGATATACCGCAAGGAGAAATACCTCAAGCTGATGGACCAGAAGAACCTGACGTATTACAAGGACGTGAGCAGGGCGATAAACGAATTCTACATGGACCCCACGAAGGCCATGGTCAACCTCGAATCGATGGGGGCCATCGATGTCAAGAAAGGATGACCCCTCCGCCTGGGAGGGGTTCCTGGAGAGGTACAAGCGTTTCTCCTATCAGTCCCTTGGTCGCACATTGGATCTAAAATACGACATGAACCGGCTCAAGCTCAGGCTGTCCAAGGGGGACGTGAACATGTCCCCGGGGATGTACCTCTCCATGATGTTATACGCCACGCTGTTCTCGGCCGCGGCGGTCCTTATCATATCCATACTCGTCTTCAGGGTGATGTTCAACGTGGAAGGCTGGCCCTTGTTCACGGCCTCGCTCTTTGCCGTCTCCCTTCTCGTCACGATATTCTCCTATCCCCTTATCATCTCCTCGAGGATATCCAAGAAGAAGTCGGAGATAGACAAGGAGCTGCCCTTCACCATGAGCGAGCTCTCCATCCTGGCATCCACCGGCCTCTCCCCGGTTCAGATAATGAGGAAGATCTCCCAGAGAAAGGACTCGAAGTACATGTCCAGGGAGTTCAGGAAGATAATATACCACCTGGACGTGGAGGGGAAGGACATAATCACCGCCATAAGCGAGACGGCCAAGGAGACTCCCTCCCAGCATCTCAGGGAGATGCTCTGGGACTTCTCGAACATGATACACGAGGGCGGCGACATGGACACGTATCTCAGGAACAAGGCCGATGCGAGCCTCAAACTCAAGAGGGACATACAGAAGGAGTTCATAGAGGGCCTCGGCACCCTGATGGAGATCTATACCAGCCTGGTGCTGATGGGAATATTGTTCGCCGGGGTGGCGGCGTTCCTCATGGAGACGCTGGCATCGACGTTCAACGGGATAGACGCGAGCACCCTTCTCATAATCATGACATATTTCCTGATCCCCTTCTCCGTGATCGCCATGAACCTGTTCATATCGGCATCCTATGCAAAGGTGGATTGAATGAGATCGTTCACGTTCCCCGCAGCGGTCCTTCTCCTGTTGCCCCTGGTCCTCATCATGTCCTATGCATCAGCAGAGGACACGGATCCGCCGATCGTCACCCTGGTCTATCCCGCGGCGAACCAGACCATATACGATCCCAACCCGGTGATACAGATAAAGTACACCGATTATTCGGGCATTGACACGGGAAGCGCGGTTCTTTACATCGACGATTTCGACGTCTCCGCCTACTTCGACCTCATAGTGAACGAGACCGACATGACGGTCAAGATAGACACTATATACACCCTATCGAGCGGCCCGCACAATCTCACCTTCATCATCAGGGACAACGCGGGGAACGAGGCGATGGTCGATTCGGTCTTCATCGTCAGCGACGAACCGGAGCCCGGGTTCGAACTCACCCTCCCCTCCTCGATGCAGGTCCTCGTTTTCATCAGCGTGATATTCGCCATCCTCGCGGTACTGGCCATATCCGGTTATATCTATCTGAGGGCCAAGAGGAGATTCAGGCTCAAGAAGTTCCTCATAACGCATCCGGTGCAGCAGAAGTATCTAATACTCTACGTACCGATCCTCACCGCCATCACCTTCACCATACTGGGACTATTCTACGTCCACGACCATCCGGACCTGGGAAGGTTCGGGATCGAGATCGTTCTGATAATCGGTTTCTTCATCGGAACGACCCCGTACGCGATCGACTCGCAGAGGGAGCTCAAGAGGATAAACAGGTACGAGGCGGCGTTCGCCCAGCTCCTGTTCGGGATCGCGGACGGAATGAGAGGCGGCATAGACCCGGCCAGGGCGATAGTCGAGATAGCGAAGACCGACTCGAGCGTCATGTCAAAATACCTCAGGATCGCCTCGAAGAACATCATGGCGGGGCGGGCGTTCGAAGAGGCCCTGGACATCGTGGCCGCTCCCTCGAACAGCAGGGTGGTGAAGAGGTACACGACGCTCATCGCCGAATCAACGAAGATAGGGGGCAACATAGCCGTCGTCGTGCACAGGGCTGCGAGGGATCTGGACGATTTCGTGAAGGTCAAGGCCGAGAGAAGGAGGCAGATGACCATTCAGATAACTATAATATACATGGCCTTGGGCGTTCTCCTCACGGTCATATACATGCTTATGGACGTCTATCCCAAGTTCGAGAATCTGGACATGTCCATGGTCTTCGGCTTCCAGGGACTCGAAGGGTCGGAAGGGGGCGCATCTGTCGTCAAGATGGGGCTTCTGACGCTGAAGAGGCGCTTCTTCCATCTGGCGATCATAATGGGGATCGGATCTGGAACGATAATAGGGAAGATAACCGAGGGCAAGATCCGCTACGGACTGGTACACTCGCTCGTTCTCGCCCTGGTCGTGGTCCTTCTATTCTCCATAGCCGTGTTCTAGCCTGAGCGGATCGGGTCTTGCGCCCACGCTTCGTTCGGACCATGGAAGATGCATCTACATCTACGAGGCGTCGGTGAGTGCGAACAGGTCCTCATCGATCATCTCAACGAGCCCGTTCCTGCGCAGGTCGTCGAGGATCTCGTCGATCTTGAGCCTCATGATCGCCGTTCGGTCCTCCAGATACATGAAGCCCAGATCGGAGTGGTAAGGCCCCTTGAGATGCTGGTACATCAAGTTCTCGATGTCCTTCATGGAGGCGCAGCCCCCTCTGTTCCAGATGGCCTCGACCACCGTTTGATGCCTTAGTTCCCGTATCATGTCCTACACCGAGGACACCGAGGACCGATACATGCCTTAAGCCCTGCCTACGGCAATAATTTACTCTAAATAATATGATATACCAGGCGTTAGGGACAGTGGTTTACATAGATAAAAGTAGGATACTTACTGCATTAACTCCGCGTCGGAGGAACCGACCTGTACCTGGAGAGAACGGCATCCTCGGACGGTTCGCCCTTGGAACCCTTCTCTTTCCTGGGAGGACCGGGCATTTCCCTCTCCTCAATTATGAAGATGCTCTTCGGAGGCGCCGGAATGCCGTCCTCGGTGACGGTCTCCAATTTTCTCATCGTCACCTTCTTCTTGATGATGAGCGGCAGCTCCTCGTCCAGGGAGGGCTTGGGCACGATCGTGGTAGGACCGGTCATCGGGGGAGCGACCTCCAGAGGAGTATCGACGGGGAGATCGACCTTGACCGGGGGCACCGTCCCGATCGGATCGGGCATCGATGGAGCGACCTCCAGAGGAGCATCGACCGGGAGATCGACCTTGACCGCTGCCCCGGGCATCCTCTTCTCTTTTTCAGGCAGGGGTTCTTTCCTCTCCAGGGCCTTCTCCATCTTCTCCAGGGCATGCTCGTATTCCTTGACCTTCTTCTCGAACTCTGTTGAGATGCCCGGGGGGGTCCGAGACGGGATGGCCGGCCTCTTGACCCTGGCCTCCTCCCTCAGCTTCTTGAGGATCTCATGGGGGGCCGGAGGAAGGGACCTCTTCTGTCTCGATCCCTCGAGTATATCCATCGCATACTGGGCGTCTATCTGTATGACCCTCTCGGTCGCGGCCTGGTCGATGATCCTGTCCGAGAGCTTGAGGACCTGCCGGGGATTTCCATGTGATTCCGAGTTCAATATCGATATGGAATCGTTGTTGAAGGGGTATATGGGGTTTAGGTCCTCGACGAGCCTCTTCGCCGTCAGCCTCTTCGCCACCATCTCCTGGGCCTCCGTGTCTATGAGGGGCTGCACCTCCAGCTTGTAGTTTATCCTCTCCTCGAGGGACTGATGCCTCTTCATTATCCCGTCGAAATATGCGGAGTTGGACCCTATCGCTATCATGACGCCCTCGTCCAGGTTGTTGACTATGGAATACAGCACCTGAAGGAAATCCGGCAGCTCGGCCGTTGGATCGACGTTGTGAAGGTCGTTAAGTATAAGTATCGAAGGGGAACGGGCGTTGAGGGCTCCGGCGATGGCCCTGCCGATCAGTTCCGGGTCGAACTTCTTCCGGGAGGACCTGTATGCCTTCTTCAGGTCCGAATAGAATCTGGGCGCGGAGATGTTCCTCTCGAAGAATGTCAGGGGGACCGTATCGATCAAGGTCTTTATGACATCGCTTATGACGAGCTTTGCCTGGGGATTGATGGACCTGAACACGCAGTAGGCCTTCTTATCCCTGGCCCAGCTCTGGATCAGGAGAAGCCTCTGGGTCTTGCCCATGCCCAGGGCTCCGAGTATGGCCACGACCGCCTTGGACTGCTTCTCGAAGATCTCGTCGATTATCATTCGCAGATGATCGTCCATCTCCTGTCTGACGTGGAAGATGTCGATGGTCTCGAGCGTCTCGGAGGCAAGGTCCCGGAAAGGGTTGCCCGTTAGGCCGAATCTCTCGTATCCCTTGGATTGTATCATAAGAACGTCCTCACACTATCCTGGCCCTGAGGTCTATCTCCATTCGCCCTTCATCGATCCTGTAGTAGATAAGCTGCTCCAGTATCGTACCGTACCATTTGTGGACCCTCAGGTATCTTCGTACGAACTCGTCCTCCTCCTGGGACCTGAACTCGACAAGAGAGTCGGCGAAGTATTCCGTGACGGACGTTCTCCTTTCATCGATGAGAGGAGGGTGGGCCACAAGGACCAACGTGGCCCCGCGCTCCTTCGCAATCGTCTTGATCTCCATCAGCCCGTCCCTCAGTTGAGGGAGTTCCACGTTCATAACGAGCAGGGAGTATGAGTCCACTATCAGGACGCATTTTGAGGATATGAACGTTCTCCAATCATTTAGAGGCACGTTCTCTATAAGGTAGAAAGGGACCACTCCCGGTTCGAATCTCATTACCTCGCCCATGATGTCCGGGATCGCCCTCGAGGTGACGTAGGTCACCTCCCTTCCGGATTTGTAGGCCCCGTACCCGATGGACTGTGCGAGGAATGACTGTGTGCCCTCGAAGCCCCCGGACATCACGAGCATCGAACCGTCCGGTATGTCGCATAGGAACTGGTCCATTCCGGGAACGGGTATCTTCAATGCCATCTCGAAACATCCATACTGCCAGGTTCTCTTTTACCCGGGTAACGCTGTAGAACCCCGTCTCGTTTAAACCTGACCCATATAGAAGTAATGTATCTTCATAGTCCTATATTCCACTCCATATAATATCGGCTATACATTGATGCATTTTATCTAGATAGTCCCTCATAGCATCGAGGATGAAGAAGATCAAGGGCGGTTCGGGAGTCTCCGAGGTGGTCGGAGCGTTGATACTCGTTCTGATCGTCGTCGTCGCCGCCACATCGTTCGCCGTTTTCGTGGCTGACCGCCAGGACGCGTACCAGAGGAACCAGAGGATACAGGACCTCAGCGATAATGAGAAGATAGGCATATCCTCCATATCGCTTCAGGAGAACCTTGCCGGAACGGAGTGGTTCGAGATCGGATTGATCATCGCCAGCTTCCATGAGGGCACCTCCTACATCAGGATGATAAGCATAAACGAACACGTCGTCGAGAAGTTCGATATCATGAAGAACGGAGTTCTCCTCGAGACCGGGACGGATTACGCCTCCTGGGGCAAATTGGATTCGACTGAGCAGGTGACGATTATCGTATATCCGGACACTTACTTCTTCGGCGGGGACAAGGACATAGCGCTCACGTCCTATCTGAACATCAAGATATCCACCAGCTACGGGAACTCGTTCAACAGGAACTTCCTCCCTCCGTCCCCTGTCTTCGTTGTAAGGACCCAGACGGAATGGGATGCGGGGTCGGCATCGTACATATCGGTCCCGGTCCTCGACGGTTCGCTTTCCGATCATCCGGGGGTGGGCGGAGAGATATTGAGCTGGGACTGGACGATCTCATATGACCATGATGGTCTCCCGGGAACTCCCGACCTGGAATTCCCCCTCAACGGAAGGATGGCCAGGGTCACGTTCCCGATGTCACCGATGACCTACTCGATACGGCTCGATGTGGCCGATCAGTTCGGGATGAGGTCCACAACCTCTTCCACATACGATTGGTGACCCGGAAGTACCACTTGTGAGAATGCCGCGCCATATTATCTATAGACTATATCCGGCTAAATAGTGTCTATCTAGTACATAGGCAAGGATAAAAAACGTTATCCAGATTCGTATAAACAGCATATAAGAGGCGATATCACGCAGACCATACTCATGATCATCTCCGGGCTGACGCTATCCGCCATAACGCTATTCCTGGCCGGTCTGGGATTTCTCTTCTTCAGGTCCCTGGGCAAGTACGAGGAATGGGAGGAGGAGATCATCGATGACGGGACGGTCTTCATCGAGGGGCTGGGTTACGTCTTCAAGGATGACCAGAAGAAGACCGGTTCGAAGCTCGACGAGAGCGAGTTCTGCTATCTGATAGACCGTCTAAGGGACGTCCACACCTGCATATGCAAGAACGGAGAGGTTCAGAGGATAGGACGGAAGATCGACCCTGTGACAATGGAAAGGAACTCCCCCTCCATCCATATCGATGTTCAGGACGAGCTTCCGTACCAGAAGGGTAAAAGGAGCAAGCTCAAGCAGGTGAACGCTTCGAAGCTCTGCGACCTCACCCCTTACTGCCATTGAGATCTCAAGAGAGCAGATTGATCCTGGAGAATATGTAGGAGAGGTCCTCTTCCTTCAGAACGACCCTGTAGATGGAGGATCCTTCCGCCCGTTGGGGTTTGAATCCGTTGTAGTTGAAATATTTCGTGGACCTATCGGCATCGAACCAGTACACGAGCGAGATCCTCCCGTTCTCTATCTCAAGGGCCGTTATCCCTTTCCTGCCTATGCATGATCCCGAGTTGAACAGGTTCGGGACCAGAACGCCCCTGTTGTAGAGGCTCTCCCTCATGGCGGGCCTCGGGTTCTTGTGCAGGAGACGCTCGAGCTCGGCATGGTATATGTGTATGTTCCTCTCGATCCTGGCCTTTTCATCCCCGGTGGAGTCAGTGTAATCCCTGAGCAGCCTCTCCAGCTTGAACTTCAACGAGTCCGCCCTGGACATGGATTCGAAGAGGGGGCGGTGTGTGTGCCCTATTATCGTCATAATCCTCTTCCTCTTCGAGAAATCATATACCCTCTCCTCTATCCTGAACTTGAGTTCGCTCTCGTGGGGGAAGGAATAGTTCTTCAATCCTATGGGGGAGGCCCCGTACCTGAGCCCGTAGTGGACCCATCTCTCCAGCGACTCGGCCCTGAGCGAGGCCTGGTGCCCGTGCATGACGAAAATAGTGTCGGACCCGAACCTGAGCTTCAATCCGTCGGTCATGATATCCGAGACCCTGTTCGGGACCCCCGTATGCCAGATCCTATGGTCGTGGTTCCCCGATATCTTGTCCAGACCGCCTCTGTCGAGTGCGCCGTTGAACATTTCGTATATGCCCTTCCAGCTATCCATGACGCTCCTGGGCCTGAACTTGTGCAGCTCCTCTATGTCCCCGTTCATGATCAGATCGAAATCCTCAGGTACATAGAGGGAGGTCATGGCCGTTTTGAAGATGTGGGCATTGTCCTTGAAATCGTCCGCCCTTCCCTTGTTCCCCATGTGCATGTCGGAGAATATCACTATCCTGTCCGAGTCATCGATCCTTTTGCCAGGTGAACCGGAGTATATCCTCTCCATTCTCCGCACGGGTCCATCGAACAGCATATTTCCCATCCCGCAACCTTTCAAAGCTTTATCGCGTTCTACAAGCGCGGGAATCAAAGAAGAGGATATTAATATTCCCTATATCTTGTATATAAAGCCCGGAAAGATATATATTTTATATATTTCAGAACCTATCCTCTATCCACCGGCGGATCCTGTCCCGGACCTCTGCAAAGGCCTCGCGCTGGGACAGGCCCTGGGCCATAAGATCGGCGGGATCCGTGAAGCCGCTGTGCTCGGTCTCTTTGGCCCCCGGGAAGAACGGGCATTTCTCCTTGGCCCTGTCGCAGACGGTCACCACCAGATCGAAATCACGTCCGAGATATTCCAGGGCGGATTTCGATCTCAAACGGGTGGTGTCGATCCCCGCCTCCTTCAAGGTATCGATGGCCCCGGGATGGACGAAAGTTGGATCCGTCCCGGCGCTAAAAGCATCATATTCATCGCTTTTCAGATGCCTGAGTATGGCCTCGGCCATCTGGGACCTCGCCGAGTTCTGAGTGCAGATTATCAGAACGCTCTTCTTCAAGGAGGATCCTCCTTATGAGATCTCGACCCTTTCGCCAGTTATCATGTAATGAACCTTCTCACCGATCTTGCATGCGTGATCGCCGCATCTCTCAAGGTATCTCGCGATCATTATGTAATCCGTGCATCGGGTTATGGTCGATGGGTCCTCCATCATGTATGTGAGGCACTCCCTGAATATCGAATACCTCGTCTCATCCACGATATTGTCCCTCTCTGCCAGGTCCGCGATCCTATCAAGGTCGCCCGTGTGGAATGCGCCTATGACATCATCGATCATCCCCGCCACGATCTCGGCCATGCGCGGGATATCTATGAGTTTCTTCACGTGGGGCTTGCCCACCAGATGCAGGGTTATCTTTGATATGTCGTATCCGTATCTGCCTATCCTTGTCAGATACGTTATCATCTTGAAAACGGTGGCTATCCTTCTGAGGTCCGAGGCCATGGGGCTGTATAACGTGAGCATCTTCAACGCCCGCTCCTCGATGCGGTCATCGTACTCGTAGAGCCTGTCCTTTCTCGATATGATGTCATTGGCGAGATCACCGTCAAGGTCCTTGAGCGCTCGGACGGAATCGATCAGCATGCCTTTGGAGAGACTCGCCATCTCGGTTATATCCGACATCAACTTCTGCATATCATCGTCAAGTTTTTCTGGCATGACATCACCTAACCGAACCTTCCCGTAATATAATTTTCAGTCAGCTTCTGCTTCGGCCTCTGGAAGATCTGTTTCGTCGGTCCGAACTCTATGAGCTCCCCCAGGTACATGAAACCGGTGTCGTCGCTGACCCTCGCGGCCTGCTGCATGTTGTGCGTCACTATCACGACAGTATAGCTCTTCTTCAGCTCGAAAATAAGGTCCTCGATCTTCGAGGTCGCGATGGGGTCCAAAGCCGAGCAGGGCTCGTCCATCAGTATCATTTCGGGGTTCACGGCAAGAGCCCTGGCGATGCACAGCCTCTGCTGCTGGCCGCCTGATAGTCCTATTGCGGACTCCGCGAGCCTATCCCCTACCTCTTCCCAGAGGGCGGCGTCCCTCAGGCTCTTCTCGACTATGCAGTCGAGAGTGCTCTTCTTCCTGATCCCGTGGATCCGCGGTCCGTAGGCGACGTTGTCGAAGATGGATTTGGGGAACGGGTTTGGCTTCTGGAAGACCATGCCGACGTTGGTCCTCAGGGAAACCGGGTCCACCTTCTTTCCGAGTATGTCCACTCCGTTCATGAATATGGAACCGGTCATCTTGCATCCGTCGATCTCATCGTTCATGCGGTTCAAGGCCCTTAAAAGCGTGCTCTTTCCGCACCCTGAGGGTCCGATGAATGCCGTGACCTTGCGGTGTTTGATCCTCATCGAAACGTCCTTGACCGCGCGATTGGACCCGTAGAATATATTGACGCCCTTCATATCGATGTAGGCTTCCTTGGCTTCTTTCCCGGGTATGGGGCAAACACATTCTTCTTTCTTTTTCTTATTCAGGAATGCGAACAAGTCCTACCACTTCCTTTTGGATTGTGATCTCTGTCTGATGAATATGGCGACCGCGTTCATGGTAAGGAGTATCAACAACAGGACGATGATCGTGGTCGCTGCGAGGTCCTGGAACTCCTGCTTGGGATGTTTGGTCCAGTAGAATATCGTGATCGGAAGGGCCAAGAAACCGTCCATGATGGAGTTCGGCGCCACCTTGGAGAAGAAACTTGCGATAAAGAGTATGGGTGCGGTCTCCCCCAGCGCTCTTGAGAGGGACAGGATGCTCCCGGTGAGCACGCCGGGGATCGCATTGGGAAGGACGTGATGCCAGACAGTCTGCCACTTCGTGGCGCCTAAACCCCTTGCCGCTTCCCTGAAGGTCTGGGGAACTGACCTGAGCGCCTCCTCGGACGTCACGATCACTATAGGCAGAACCATTATGGCCAGGGTCAGAGCTCCTGACAGAAGGCTGAGCCCGAAACTGAAGAACCTGACGAAGATGGTGAGGCCCACTAGCCCGAAGACGATCGACGGGACCCCCGCGAGGTTCTGGATGATCCTCCTCAGGAACAAATTGAACCAGTTCTCCTTCGCGAACTCGTTTAGGTATATCGCGGCCCCGATCCCCACCGGCATCGCGAAGAGCATGGTCAGAAGCACGAGGTAAACCGATCCCTGTATAACGGGCCATATCCCCGCCTTTGCGGGGTCGGAGCTCGGGAAATTCGTGAAGAAATGCGGGGTAAGACCTGACAACCCCTGCTCCAGTATCGAATAGAGCAGGAATACGAGAAACACAAGCGCGACCAAGAGAGAGGATCCCAGGACCACCTTTCCGACCCGCTCCTTGACATAACGCATCGTCATGTTCTTCGACATCCTGTCCGATCTTACCTTATCCAATAGATCGTTGGTCAGATTGGGAAGTAGATGGAGTGCGCTGCTGAGGAGGCCGAGTTTTTTTCTCCTCAGGCCCCCGGACCCGCCTTTCTTGATGCTGATCACGACCTTGGATGCCAGCCAGTTGATCAAGAAAGTGATGGCGAAGAGCACAAGACCGACGGCGAAGGCCGCCTGGATCCCGATGCCGGGAGGTATGTCGCCCGTTGCCACCTGGGCGATGTAGGCGGTCATGGTCATGTGCTCGTGGAATATTGACCATGAGAACTTCGCGATGCTTCCTGCCGCGAGGACCACGACCATGGTCTCGCCTATCGCCCTGGCGAGTCCGAGGAGTACCGAGGCCATTATGCCCGATGATGCCGCGGGCATGACCACCTTCGTGGCGGTCTCCCATTTCGTGGCGCCCATTGCCAGGCTCGCTTCCCTCATCTCACGGGGTACGGCCTTCATCGAGTCATCGGAGACGCTGACGACGATGGGCAGGATCATGACGGCCATCACGACTATCGCGGACGCGGCGTTGAAATAATCCGCTTCGAAGTAATCCCTGAACACCTGGCTTATGACCAGGAGGGCGAAGAAACCATAAACGATCGAGGGGATCCCGGCAAGGATCTCCAGGAACGGTTTCGCCACGGCCCTGATCCTGTTATGGGCGAACTCTGAAAGATATAAAGCCGCCATGATGCCGAGAGGCCCTCCCAGGATAAGTGCGCCACCCGCGATCATCACCGTCCCCTGGATCAGCGGCCCCATGCCGAAGCTTGGGGTTGCCCCGTGCGGGGACCAGTTCTTTCCCGTGAAGAAATCGATGATGTCAACACGGGCGTCTATAAAAAAACCGTAAGAGCCGTCGACGAGGGTGTAGATTATGGCCAGGCTGACGATGATCGCCAGGCTCGCCATCCCCAGGAGGAACCATGATATGAGGTCCTCCCCCGGGCGGAACCTCTTTCTGTAAGGGTTCCCGCCCTTTTCCGTCGACGGCTCCATATTCACCACTTCAAGCCTTCAGGTCTGCCAGCTGGTTCGCTGCGAGAGAGGGGTCCACAAGGGATAGCCTGACGTATCCTACCTCGGGTACCATTCTCTGGCCTTCCTCGGAAAGGATGAACTCCAGGTACTCATAGATCGCCTTTCCCTTATCGTTGTCCTGTTTGGGGATGCCGTTCGTGTAGATGAACAGAGGCCTGGCCATCGGATAGGTGCTCACTGTGGCGAAGGAGGGCTCCACGAAGGTATCCGTCTCCGCTATCTTGACGGGCTTCACGACGTTCGGGTTCTCGATGAGGTATGCGAACCCGAAGAAACCGATCGCGTTCTTGTTCGCCTTTATAGCGTTCATGATCACGTTGTCATCGGCGCTGGGATGATAGACCCCATCGCCAGCCTCGAGCCTGGTCTTGACCGTCCTGGTGTCCTTGCCCCAATCGGAGATGAGGGACTCGAAGAAGTAGTCGTATGTTCCCGAGGCCTCATCTGGAGCGTATATCTCGATCTTCTCGTGCGGGGCTCCGGTCAGGTTGAGGATCGGATCGTCCCAGTATATCGCTGTGTTATCCGTGGTGAATATGTGATAGAGCTGATCGAAAGTGAGCTCTGTCGCCCATGTGTTGTCATTGTTCACAACGGTAGCGAGAACGTCATAGGCGACTACCCATTTGTAGGGCCATACGCCGGTAGGGGCGGCCTTCTTGGCGGTCCCGTCGGAGTTGACGTCACCGGCGTTTCCGCCGACCTTCTCGTAATCGCTCCCCTTCATCAGACGGCTGGCATCGCCGAGATCGGCCTCGCCGTTCAGGAGGGCGTTCAAACCATGGCTTGAACCGCCGCCCGAGACCGCTATGTTGGCCCCATCGTATTCCTCAGCCCACTTCGTGGCCAGAGGCAATACCGTGCTCGAACCCGTCTGGATCAGGTTTTCCTTTCCACTGCTTCCTTCCAGGCATCCCGCCACTATGGCCATCAAGGCCACGGCGAAAACGGCAATGCCCCCGGTAATGTATTTTCTATAACCTTTCACTAATTACCACCGAGGCAGACAAAGTGCATAGTATATATATGATTTACATACGTAAACTATATTAGAGGATATAGGCTATATATTCATATATAGAATATATATTTTTTATGCCGATCATTCTAACAATTCCATAAGGTCCGTCTGCCTGGCCTGTTCCGCGAGCCTCTTGGCTTCGAGCATCCTGGACGATGCCTCTGCGTTCCTGTTAAGCCTTTTCAGGGCCCTGGAGAGGTTGTAAAGGGTCATTATCCTCGATCGCGCCTCCTGTGCAAGCTCCAGCGTCATCATCAACGTATCCACGGCCCTGGCATGTTCGCCGGACCTTGAAAGGGTGACCCCAAGATTGTTCAGGGCTTTGTATGCCTCTGGACGCATACCTCTGTCAATGAACATATCGTAGGCCTTTTCATGTATGCCCGAGGGGATCGCGATCCCCCTCTCCCCGCCGACCCTGCAGATCATGGAATACAAACGCGACAGGTCGGCATCCTCTGAGGAACGCCTAACGCTCAGGAGAGAACCGATCCTCTTCAGCATGTCCATTCCGTCCTTCTCCTTGGCGGACCGGCTGAGATAAGATGATGCCATGTCCTCGAGTTCGAACGGGTCTGGCGTTGTGGACAGCGCCTTCTGGAAGAGCTCCATCGCCTCCTGCTGCCTCCCCTGTGCCGCCTCTATCTCTCCCATGGTTCCCAGTATGAGGGAAGCGGTATGTTCGTCCCCCAGATCCCGGGCGGATCCCAAACCTTTTTCAAGCTCGATCAAGGCCTTGGACCTCTCACCGTCCTCCATCAGGGACCTGCCGAGGTTCAGGTAGAGTGCGGGTTTGGAACCGAAAGGATCGCATGCCGAGGCGATCTCTATCGAGCGGCGAAAAATATCGATGCCCGATCTTTTCTCACCCACGGCCCGATATGATAGACCCAGGCCGTTGAGCGCCGAGATATGTCTTGATATGTCCATCGAACTCTTTTCTGCCATCCGGAAGAGGGCCCTCTCCGCCCGCTCGAGGTAACCGATAGCCCCTCTCTCATCACCGGACATCCTGAGTGTGTTTCCCAACCTCTCAAGTATGAACGCTTCAAGGGAAGGGTCCTTGGAACCGGCGGATATGGCAAGCTCCATTTCATGCCTGGCCTTTTCGAGGTCCCCGAGAAGGCCCAAACCCTCTCCCTTCAAAGCGTGTATGTATCCCCTCCCTGTATCATCGAAGGAGGCGGGGTTGACATCATCCAGGACCAATAAGAGCTCCAGGAAACCCGCGTCCAGAGCCCTGGAACCCCGATCCCTCAACAATTCCACGAATTCGGATTTTCTATCCGACTGGCTCAGGTGGTACATCGCTTCTATGTAAGAGGGGTATCTATCGATGCTTCGAAGGTATAGGTCCGAGGCGATCGAGTTGAAGCGTTTCCAATGGTCCGGTCCCATTCCCTCGCCCACGACGTTCTTGATAAGGGAATGGACGCTGACCGTTTCTCCCTGGGTCTCCAGCAGGCCATTTTCCAACAGTGTCCTGAGAGCGGATGGGGAAAGGTCCCCTGCCCTTATGAGCCCCATGATGTCGTTAAGAGGGGATCGGTGAACGCATATCGCCCTCAAAAGCGAAAGCTCCTCCTCAGAGAGGGAGGAGATCACCTCCTTTTCTATCATATCTGATATGTCGGAATAGGCCTTGAGTCCCTCATTCTCCGATACGAGCATCAGAGCGAGAGGATGCCCTCCGAACCTTTCGAACATATCCTTCGAGACCTCGGGGTCCAAGCCCCTGGAGCGGAGCAGATCAAGTGCATCATCCTTTTTCAAGCCCTGGATCTCCATCTCAGCGATCCTGCCTTCCAGGACGTGTTTCGGGGTGTAGAAGGAGCCCTTGGTCCTGGTGATCATGACCATCTTGAACTTATACGGGCTGACCGCCACATGGGACATCACTCTCAGGAAAGCGGCATCGGAATTTTGAAGGTCATCGAGGACAAGTATCTCCTTTCCCGAGATCGCTTTTAAGATCCTTTCGGCAATTTCTGCAGGTCCTCTCTTTCTGGGAAGATCGGTCGACAGGGCGATCTCTATCTGATGCAGTATCCCTTCGGCTGTGGACGCGACCGGGACCGATACGATATCGAATCTTAGCCGGGACAGCGCCTTTTTGACCAAGGCGGTCTTGCCGATGCCCGCCAAGCCCCAAATTACGAGAACGTTGCTATCAGGGTCCTTCGCCCATCTCTGGATGGAGATCGCCTCTTCTCTTCGACCGAAGAATCCCCTGTCCTTTCGTGGAAAGGTTCCAACGGGATCAGGCCCCTGGCCCCCGCCTTTCGAGAGGTATAGGAACGTTTCGGAAACGTTCCTTCCCGTCCGTTCAGCGATCTCAGATACCGGGGTCCCGCCGATACTCAGTCGGGACACGTTCTCTCTAACCCTATGCCCCTCATCGATCCCCTCGCCCATGGCCATGTAGGCCTTCTTCCTGCGCCTGTGGCCCTTGACATGGGCCAGCCTCTCTCTGACCATCCTCTTCTTCAACAATGATCCCAGCGATCTGGATGTGTTGGGCCTGTTCGCTCCTATCAGTTCCGATAGCCCTTCCTGGGTCATGCTGGAAGGCACCTCGAAGGCCTCGTCGTATCGAAGGTTATCGGCGAGCACAAGAAGGATCCTCTCCTCGATCGTGAGCTTGGGCAGGTCCTCCATGATACATCATCGATCCGGTGTTATTCAATAGTTGTCATCCCACTTTCATTCGGTCTTACGCGAGCACTACATGATACAAGTAGGGACAATTACGCGCTGCTTATATGCCTAAAAAAAGCGAATATGGCTGTCATGGGCCCGTAGAGGGGCCCTCGAGGTGAAGAAAATGAAAGCAGGAACGACAATGGCGCTCGCGGTGTCCCTCGCGATCCTAATCCTCACAGGAGGTATGAGCTTCGCATCAGGCGCACCCGAGGCGGAGGCCGGGACCGAGTTCCCGGAGCTGAAAGTGACGGAGAAGAGGATCGAGAACGTCCTTGGCGGCGGGGACTTCATCGGAATACACAACGAGGACAACGACGCCATGATAGGCCTTCTCTATGGAACGGAGGAGAACCCCAACCACGTGTACGTTATATCGATCTTCACCAGGTACCTGGGGGTCGCCGATATATATGACGAGGACGGGGACCTGCTGCGATCTGGAAAGCCGATCCCGGTGAAGACCCTCTATGCCCAGCGATTCGATACGATATACGAGTTCGATGACAGGGACGGGGACGGGATCTGGGACTCGAGAAGGTCCTCGGGTCATCAGGGGAACGATTCCGATATAAACACCATTGAACCGGTATTCAAGAAGGTGCCCCTGAGGACTGGATGGACCCCTTCGAACACGAAGAAGACCGATAATGGGAACGGTTCCGTGGAATG
The DNA here is from genome assembly GCA_029762535.1 of Thermoplasmatota archaeon. GTDB lineage: Archaea > Thermoplasmatota > Penumbrarchaeia > Penumbrarchaeales > Penumbrarchaeaceae > JARVGK01. The sequence continues at coordinate 48,058 of JARVGK010000007.1, read as the reverse complement.
GGAAGTGACCCTCACCGCGCAGGACCTTGGTTACAAGGGGCCGCTTATGGGCCTCCCCGTTGACAGGCAGAACAAGCTCGAGAAGGTGGAGCTGACCTTCCATCTATACGCGCAGAGGAACAACGTTGCCGTCGATGATGTACCGGTATATCGCGTGGAGGTCAGCAGGAGCAATGGGGACTGGTCCATGGGCGACGTCTCCGAAGAAGGCAACCGAACCTACAGCGGGAGCAGGGTCTCGGCCGATGTGAAGTACGACCACTACATCGAGGGATGGGATTTCCACAGCAGGAATATCAATCGATCTTTGATGCTCTCGACGGAGATACTCTTTTTGACCGCGATATCGCCAAAGGCCACCGAGCATCTCAGGAACCAGTACTGGGAGCGATTCGGGGAGGCGGACGGGTCCGCCTCATACATCACCAACGCAGGATACGAGAACCTTGGACCGAAGAACATCAAGCGCATAACAGGCGATGATCCCGTCCTGAACCAGGGCATCGAGCGGCCCCGTATCATCCAGAAGAACCATCTTGGGATACGGGACAACTGGGACAGGATAGGCGGTCTGACCTGGGTCTCCAACGTCACGGTGGATGGGAACGAGACGGATATGCACTTCCAGGTCTATTTCGCAAGGGCTTTCGCGGGGATCAACGCTAACGGCGCTCTTTACGCCGGTTTCGGCGTTGTAGGTGGGTTTTCCTACCCCGGCGGGTCCAGCATATACCACGACCCCGGTTATGAAGTGGGAGTTCTCTCCCTTGATGAACAGGACCAGGACAGGCCTTTCGTCAGGGTCATGGTCCTTGGCATTGTGTTCTTCATCGCTGTAGCTCTGGTGGTCGTCGTGGCGGTCGTGTCCATAGGAGGGCTTATGGCGATGAGGCGCAGGGAGAGCATCGGCAAGAAGGATGCACACGACGCCGATTTCTACGAGACGTACTACATAGACAAGGATCGTTGAGTTCCGATAGAAGAGGAACATCTTCAGCATGGCGATGGGGGTCTCCGGTTGGTCCGGGGCCCCGTTCTTTTTTATTTTACCATCTCACGTCACCGCTCTCTTCGGTCCTTGGTAGGTATGTGACGGTGTGATATGATACGTCCAACCGGAACGAGTTGCCGTCGTCACTTACCGTACGCAGGCCGATGAGGGAGACCATCGGCTCCTGATCGCCCGCTTCGATCATTTCCACAGAGACAGTGATATCGTCCAGGGCCATCTCAGGGTCCGTGGACCAGTGAAGCTCTATGAACCCGCTCGATCCCGAGGCCGAATCCAGCTCTCCGCTGGCCGAACCTAGAATGGCCACCCTGAAATGATCCGCCAGATTGGTATATCTTGGACCCGCGGGAGGCTCGTCGGTCCACTTGAGGGTCACGTTGACCATGTATATCGTGATGTTCCTCTCCAGATCGAATAAGAACATATCCCCCTCCTGAAGGAAGTTCTCGCTGAAGACGGAGGATACATTATGGACCTCCATGGGATCCATGCTCTCAGGGGTCACCCTATCATATGCAAGGGAGGGATCGTAGGTTCCCACAACAGCGGCGATCGGGATCATGGAAAGGCAGAAGACGGTCGTGATGGTGACGGTCATTATCCAGGGCCTTTTCGGCCAATCGCCCCTGTCCCTCTCCCTTATCATCCTAACTATTGGGATGTCCCTCAGCGCCTCCTCGATCCCCGGCCTGTCCCCGGAGCGCAGCTTTCTCCAGAAGATCCTGTACAACGCATAGAAGAAAGGCAGCATGATCGATATGGTCAGGAATGTGTTGATAAGGTCCGCCCTTCCGAAGTTCGCCCCCGCGTTCGCAAGGAACGATGCGTCGTAGGCCCCCCTGACAGCGAAGAGCGTAAGGAACCAGTTCCAGAGCCCGTGTATGATGATCACAAGCACGATGTTGCGGGACATCTGATAGATGATGGAGAAGAACATCCCCATGAGCATCAGGGCGCACATGTACCAGAAGATCTCCGTGGCGGAGAGCCTGTGGACCATTATGGATATGGGAAGATGACCTATGGCGAACAGGAATGCGGATATGATGATCGATGTAGAGAGCGAGAAGCCCCTGGCGGTCTGGTCCTGTATGAAACCCCGCGAGAACAGCTCCTCGGCGGGGCCGGTCGAGAGCATGTATGTGAATAGAAGCGAGATCACCCCGAACCAACCCACGTCCCTGAGCATCCATCCTGCGACAACATGGAAGTCCCTTCCGAAGCCGAAGAAGTTCATCTGCCCTACGTAAATGAGGGAGGCGACCATATAGAACAGAACGCCTCCGATCAACCCCCATATCAGGGATGAGAACAGATTGACCTTGGTCAGCCTGAAGGGGGATCCCTTCTCCTTGAAGAGGACCCACCATAATATGAAGACCGGCCCCAGCTGTAGAAGGGGTTTGGCAAAGAGGCTGACCCAGTCCTCGACCCTGGGATCGGTCAGCGGGTAAACGTTCCCGGTCATCCAGCGATAGACGGTCCAGATCGTTATCTTGACCATGAACACCGCAAGGACGAGCATCAGGAGGCGGGATCGGCTCCCGATCGGATTCTTACCTACAGGTGGGACCCCGTTCCAGACGGGGTCCTTCATCATCTCCTCTTCCGACCCTTGATGTTCGGGCTTGAGGAATATGGACATCGATCCCCTTATCGTTGGAATATGAGATAAGCCCTTCGCAGGTTAGCTACATCCAAAAATGTACCAAGATAATAATGGGGGGCGAAGGGATCCCCCTGCCCCTCGAGATCAAGAAAGATTTATATTATAACTTGACCATATTATCCCCGGGGTGTGAATATGCAAAAATATCTATTTCTAATATCGGCAATGTTCCTGATATGCGCATTGGCGGCCGGGCCGCTTATGGTCCTTGCCGTAAATCCCACCGGCGATTTCGATCTGGGGCCTGGAGACTACGATGGGATGCCGATCCCGATGACCTCGAAAGGAAGCTATAACCTGATTTTTTCAAGCGACGGACCCGTGACCATATACATTATGACACAGACCCAGTTCATGACCGCCGGAATGAGCGGGGACTTCTCCTCATACGAACAGAAGTTCGAGGGAGTGACCTCAAAGACCGTGAAGTATGATTATGGAGATGACGCGACCGAAATGAGATACGTGCTGGTCCTGAACGAGGATGAAGAGGAAACGGTCAATGTCCAAGTGGAGATGGACCTCCTTGAAACGATCATGGATGACCAGGACATCGATGCAGGAAGCGTATGCGGTTCCGTAACGATATTGGCTATAGCTGTCCTCGCTGCCCTGGCATCGCTGGCCTATATCCTAAGAAGATGAGCTCGATCATTTCGATACGTTCGACTGCGCGGCCGCGACAATGACAGCCTCTACAGCGGCCATAGCGGCCGCCTTCTGCGCGTTGCCCTGCCCCATCTTCTTTAGCTTGTAGTATTCCACCACCTGCTCCATGATGTTGTACCTGGGGATGAAGGAGGTGTTGTAATCTCCGGATACGAAGGCAGGGTGCTCGAGAACGACCTCATGGAAGGGGATGTTCGTTCTGACGCCGCCCACCTGCATCTCGAACAGTGCCCTCTTTGACCTCTCGATGCAGTAGTTCCGATCCTCTCCCCAGACGATAAGCTTCGCCACCATCGAGTCGTAGAACGGCGGTATCGTGAAACCCTGATAGACCCCGGAATCCACCCGGACCCCGATCCCGCTCGGCTCCGCGTACCTGGTGATCTTCCCGGGGCAGGGGGCGAACTGGTTGAGGGGGTCCTCTGCATTGATCCTGAACTCGATGCAATGACCTATCTGCTTAATATCCTCCTGGGCATAGCTAAGGTCCAGGCCAGATGCGACATATAGCATCTCACGGGCGAGGTCGGTCCTGGTGACCTGCTCGGTTATCGGATGCTCCACCTGCAGCCTCGTGTTCATCTCGAGGAAGAAGTACTGGTCGTCCTTGAACATGAACTCGCAGGTCCCAGCGTTGTGATAACCAGCGGTCTTGGCCGCCAGCACCGCCTGCTCGCCGATCTCCTCCCTCAGCTCAGGGGTCAAGGCCATGGAGGGCGTCTCTTCGATGAGCTTCTGATGCCTCCTCTGGACCGAGCACTCCCTCTCGTACAGGTGTATCATGTGTCCGTTCTTGTCCCCCAGGACCTGGTATTCTATGTGCCTGGGATCGGAGATGTACTTCTCGATGAAAACCGAGTCGTCCCCGAAGGAGTTCTTGGCCAGGACCTTTATCGAATCTAACGCCTTCTCCATTTCGATCTCGTCAGGGACCATTCTGATCCCGATCCCTCCGCCGCCGGCGGAGGCCTTGAGCATTATCGGGTATCCGATCTCATGGGCGATGTCCTTTGCCCTCTCGTGGTCCGGGATCGCCTCTGTGACGCCGGGGACGACGCTGACACCGGCCGCGATCATGGACCTCTTGGAATCTATCTTCGATCCCATGAGCTCCATCGCCTCCGGAGGGGGCCCTATGAACTCTATCCCGTTCTTATGACATTTCCTGCAGAATTGTGTGTTCTCCGCCAGGAAGCCGTAACCGGGGTGTATGCCCTCGACGTTCGCTTTCAATGCCACATCTATGAGCTTATCCTGATCGAGATAGCTCATCCTGGCGGGTCCCGGGCCGATGTTGTAGGATTCGTCCGCATACCTGACGAAGAGGGCGTTCTTGTCCGCATCGCTGTAAACGGCGACGGTGGATATGCCAAGCTCCTTGCAGGCCCTCATCACCCTGAGGGCGATCTCGCCCCGGTTCGCGACCATTACCTTGTTTATCAGGCCTTCCCTAGCCATTCCCATCACCTCAAAGCACCTGAATCAGGAGATCGCCGGTCGCCACGGTCGCCCCGGACTGGACGAAGATCTGTTTGACGGTCCCGGCGCGGTCGATCTTGACCTCGGTCTCCATCTTCATGGCCTCGACCGTCATGATAACCTGTCCTTCGGTGACCGCATCTCCTTCCTTGACCTTGATCGATAGAACGTTCCCCTGCATCGGGCTCTTGAAACCGCCCTCGACGTCCTTCGGGGGGGCCGGGGCACCGCCTTCCCCTCCGGCGACCATGAACCCTCCCTTGGGGCTGACCTTGACCTCGAACATCTCTCCGTCGACCTCGACATCGAACTCCGTGGGTATCGATACCGGACCGCCGCCCTTTGGCTCCTCTTCGTAAAGGTATATGTCCTTTACCTCTGGGAAGAACGACTTCACCATGGCGCGGGTCTGTGGGTGGTCCAGAGGCAGGGGTAGTTTTTCAGAAGTGAACTCGGGAGAGGCCTCCCCCTTGAGGAACTTGAGCCCGATCTGGGGGTAGATCGCGTATGTGAGTATGTCCTCCTCCTGCTTCAAAAGGCCCATCTCCTCGAGCTCCTTCTTCCTCTTCTCGAACTCGGGCTCGAGGGAGTCCGCGGGCCTGCCTGTGATGATCATGCTCTTCCATTCGGGACCTAGCACGATCTCCTTTATCTCATCTCTTATTGGGCCCGGGGACTGCCCGTACATCCCCATCACGTAATCCTTCGTCTCCCTGGGGATGTTCTTGTACCTGCCGAAGAGCACGTTCATGACCGCCTGGACACCGACCACCTGAGACGTGGGCGTGACCAGCGGTGGGAACCCGAGCTCCTCCCGGACCACTGGTACCTCCTTGAGAACGGCGTCCAGCTTGTCCTTTGCCCCCTGCATCTCGAGCTGGGAGACCAAGTTCGACATCATCCCTCCCGGGATCTGATGCAATACAATGGACGGATCGGGCCTGAGAGCCTCGATCCGGATCAGATGCCTGTACTTGTTGAACACTGTCCTGAAGTATTCCCTGATCTCCATGAGGAGCTCCATGTCGAGCCCTGTGTCCCACTCGGTGCCCTTGAAGGCATATACAGTGGATTCTGTCGCTGGGTGCCCGGTCCCCTCCGCGAAGGGGGAGATGTCGCAGTCCACGACGCTGACCCCCGCCTCCGCAGCTCTCTGATAGGCCATGCCGGTCATTCCGGATATGGAGTGGGCGTGGAGGTCGATGGGGCACTTCCCCCCGGCCTCGATGTACCCGCCGATGATGTCGTACGCCCTCTTGGGCGAGATCATTCCCGCCATGTCCTTTATGCAGATGGAATCGGCGCCCCACTCCTCGAGCTTGAGCATCTTCTTGACGAAGTATTCTTCCGTGTGAATGGGGGAGATAGTGTACGAGACCGATGCCTGGCAGTGCGCGCCGGTACCTTTGACGGACTTGATGGGGACCTCCATGTTCCTGAGGTCGTTGAGGGCATCGAAGATCCTGAACACGTCGATCCCGTTCTTTTGGGCGAGCCTTACGAAGTTCTCGACGATGTCATCGGGGAAGTTCCTGTAGGCCACCACGTTCTGGGCCCTCAGAAGCATCATGAGGTTGGTATTGGGCATCGCCTTCTTGATCTCCCTCAGCCTGTCCCAGGGATCCTGGTTGAGATACCTGATGGGGACGTCAAAGGTCGCACCTCCCCACATCTCAACTGCCCAGTATCCCACCTGGTCCATCTTCTTCAATATGGGAAGCATGTCCTCGGTCCTCATCCTGGTCGCGAAAAGTGACTGGTGAGCATCTCTCAAAACAAGTTCGGTTATTCCTATCTTCGCCATGAATGCACCGTCCAATAAGCCACAACGGATGCCCCCCCTAAATGACCGCCCTTATTAAAACTTACTCGAACGGTTCACTGCATGGATGGAAGGTTCGTAGTGTCGGACCGTTCATCAGGCGGTCTTGTTGTATGCGTTGAAAGATGCGTGAATGTGATAGCTGAAACCTGTATCCGGCACCCCTCTCCAGATGATAGGCCCCGGCCATGTGTCTTCCCCCGCATGGCATGTAACAGTGAGCTCGACGATCCACCAGTTGGTCATGTTCTCGTTCCCGGTCATGGTAAAGCTAACGCTGTTCTCGTAAGGCGTGCTGCCGCCGGCCATTTCCTTAACCTCTTCCGGATCTCCACCCGTCTCCCTCCAGACCCTTATCGAATCCACGAGGTCCGGGTTGGTGCCATCATCTCCGTCCTCGACGCTCACCGTTATGGTGATGTCCATGATATCCGTTTCCACGATATCGAAATGGACCTCCTCGGTGCGGGTCACGGGCTGTGCCTGCGCTGTCAGGGGAACGGACCCCTCGGTCTCGAACTCGCCGGGATAGGTGGATGGGATCTCATCCTTCTCCTCCCCCCCACCCCCTCCGAGGCATCCGCAGACGAGGACGAGCATGATCACTGACAGGGCGGCCGCCATCCCTGTTCTATTGTTCATCGTCATTGCGAGATCACCTTTTCAGGGAGGTATAGGGGTTTGTTGGCTCATTTAATTTTCCTTAACGAGGACCAAACGCATCAGAAAGAGCATCCCTTGAGATCGCAGTGGGGGTTGAAGCAGAACGGGCAGGGTCCCATCATGGCGAGCGTTCTCTCGCCGCAGGATGGACAGACCGAGGGACCGATGTACATTTCATCACCGGGTCCACCCATCCTTCTGTGCGGATAAAACCTCCACCCGGGGAGGGGACCGAAATTATTAACGACAGGGGGAATATTTCGAGAGGAATGCCCCTCATCCACCTAGCCGCAACCCCATCCCGATCTCCTTGGCCTTCTCCACGGCCGGCTGGTCGAAGGGGTTCACGTTCCGAAGCAGTGCCGAGTAATATGCGATGTAGTGCCAAAGACCGATGTAATTACCGAGGGCTTTTGGGCTCTCCTCCTCCATCTCGATCCGGGCGAAGGGCATTCGCAATTCCTTCATATGTCCCATGACGCCCTCATATTCACATCTCATGGCGGATCCCAGGGAATAGCCTCCGATCTCGTCCAGCCCCCGATCCCCGATCATCACATCATCGTCCCATGTTATCAGGGGGCCTTCCGATCCCTTAACGGTCACGAAAAGGGACATGACGTCCTCCGGGCCGTCGAGAACCCTCTGGTTCGTGTGGTGCTGGACCTCCGGTCCTTCGTAACACAGGGCCGTCAGCCCCTTCCTGTCCTTGCAGAGGGTCTCGTGCATCAGCTGGGTCACCAGATCGTTGAAGCCCGAATACGCCCTGGAATATACCGGGATGAAAAGGGTCCGCATCCCTATCCTCTCTTTGAGGTACATGGCGCCGCACAGGTCCAGGACATCCCTGTCCTTCATCCCCTTCTCGTATGCTTCCAGCAACCCCGAGGACACCGACCGCACGTCGATCCCCATCACGGAGGCGGGCAATAGCGCCGAGGCCGTCCCCGCCGAGAACCGCCCTCCCACATCGTCCGGGATCTCGACGATGTCCCAGCCTCTTCCCTTTGCCATCGCTCCAAGAGGGCTCCTCCTACGGGCCGTAACGACCGTGGTCGGCACCCCTTTGAACAAGGAGAGGTTCTCGAGCACGTTCATGTTCCTGCCGGACTTCGATACGGCCAGAACGTGCGCGCTGCGTCCTTCTATGCGCTCTTTCACCCTCTTTAGGTGCGATGGGTCCACGGTGTCGAGGATATGAAGCCGCCCCTCCCATTCGGGGGCAAGCCATCTCAACCCCTTGAGAGATGTGACGCTGCCCCCGTTGCCGATCACCAGCAGGTCATCGATCCCATCCATCAGTGAGGCGGCGGCCTCGATATCAACGAGAGGGGCGACATAGGTGGAAAAGGGCGGGGGTTCCCTTCTATAGACCGAATCCAGAGCCTCGGCTATCATATCGATGTCAAGCGGCATCATCCCCTCGAGGGATATGGAGAAGGATATCAGACCACTCCCCCGGGATCGCCTGGCCCTCTGGAGGCCCTGGATCTCTTCGCCCCGGGGACGCATTTGCTGCAGGCGAACCCCCTCTCGTCGAGGTGTTCCCTGCAAGTTGGCAGACCGCAAAGCAGGCAGTTCTGGAATGCGGGCCTCTGGCAGATGTGGCAGTTGGAGGCCATCTTCAAGCTATCACCGGGGGTATATCCTCAACCGGATTATATACCGTTTTGCCGTCATTTCCCGAGGAAGCAGAACCTCGCATCATCGAACCCGTCCTTCCCGCAGAGCATGGAGGATATAACGGGGTAGCGCTCGACCATGACCTTGGAGATCCCATCCGATATCCTCCTGATCTCCGACTGCGCATGGACGTCGGACCTGAGCCTAACGAAATGGTAGAGCTCCCTCATGTTCATCTTCAGGACGGCCCTCCGCCTGTCCGCGTTGCAAAGGCAGTACTGGGCAACGTCGGGGCCGAACCTCTCTTTTACCCTGTCGTGCAGTTCGGCCCCTCTCTTCATCAGGTCCACGTACCTGGCGGCGATGTCTGGATCCTCGAGCATTATCCTCGGGGTCTCCCAGGACCGTGGGGAATAGCGCTGGGTTATCAACGTCGCCATCCGGTGCCTCTTGAGCTGGGCGAAGGCCGAGGCGCTGATCTCCAGGTCGAAGACGAGGTCCATCATCTCGAATGCGCGCGGCAGGGAGGCATGGACCGGATAACCTTCGAAGATCGGCAGGAGGAACTCCCTCATATCATCGTCGTCAAGGTCCCTGGCGATGGACCTGCAGGTAGGTAGGTCCAACTCCGTCAGCTCGAAGATGAGGGCTGCGATCACCTCGGATTCCGGGTCATCCGACATCGAGGGCAGCTCGGAGCAGACCTTCCCCGAACCAAGGGACCCTGTCTCCTCCCGGGATCCCTTTCCCTCCCCCATGAACCTTCCAATGGCCTTGAGCATGCCCTCTGCGGCCTCCTTTCGGAAGGGTCTCTCATCGGTATATTTGATCAGGGAGGGGGCCAAGGATCCGGCCGCGTCCCTGAGGAGACCGGACAGTTCCCTTACTTCGGACAGTGGGTGGACCGAGGCCCTGGCCAAGATGTGCTCCAACTCCCTCGCGTTAACGGTCATGCCGATGTCCGTGGGGCATGTCAGGCCCAGGATATACCTGGCCTCCTCCAGCAGCGAGTCCCCGTATTTGGATCTAAGGCCCTCCCTTCCGATAAGGTGATTGTACATCTCGAACCTATCGGCGTCGAGCTCTGACAGCATCTTTCCAAGCTCGGACCCCCTCATCTCCGGAGGCTGTATCGGGGCCTTGTCTCCGAAGAACACGTATCGCTGCGACCTCTCCGTGAAGGAGGCCAGGCGATGCCTCTCGACGAACTCGACCAATAGCCTCGAGCAGTCCTCGAGATCGATATTGAACACGGCATGCTCCGCGATGGAGGAGTGCCCCATTTTGTAAACGATGGTCTCGTTTGACCTCCTGGCGGATTCCACATGCTCCACGGCCTCGTCCCTGAGCTTATCTATCGTCTTCGGGCTGTGGGATATCCTGGCATAGGCCGCGGATATGGTCTCGGGAGTGGCGGCGGGATCGTCCTTCCAGAACCTTCGGTCAAGTGTCGCCCCGGCGAGGGTCACCTTCATCATAATTCACCTTTCATCGGGTAAATGCCGCTGTCTTAAAAATATACTCCCTCATTCCGACAGCTTCTTCCTGAGGCGGTAGATGGCCTCGAGAGCCTCAAGCGGCGTCATGTTGTTCGGGTCCAGCCTCTCGATCTCATCCTTGACGGGATCGGACCTGGGCGGTCCTGCCATCTCCTCAGTGGGGAACAGCACCATTTGAACGGACCTTGTCGGGGTCCTTGTCATACTTGGAACCATGATGGGCGTCACCCCTGTATCCTCCGATTCCAATCCGGAGAGGACCTCTCGCGCCCTCTCGACTATCGAAGGCGGCACGCCTGCAAGCTTCGCGACGTCGATCCCGTAGGATCTGGAAGCCGCACCCCTGGCCACCTTCCTGAGGAAGGTTATGCCCCTCTCGTCCTCCGCCACGGACATCTGATAGTTGATGACCCCCTCCAGCTGGCCCTCTAGCGATGTCAGCTGATGGTAATGAGTGGCGAAGAGGGTGAGGGCCTTTTGTCCTTCCGGGCTGGCGAGATGCTCCACAACGGCCCATGCGAGAGCCATGCCGTCGTAGGTCGATGTGCCCCGCCCTATCTCGTCCAGGAGTATAAGGGACCTTTCCGTGGCCCCGTTGAGGATCCCGGCGAGCTCCAGCATCTCCACCATGAAGGTGGACTGCCCCCTGGACAGGTCGTCCGATGCCCCGACCCTTGTGAAGATGCGGTCGATGACGCCGATGGTGGCCGATCTCGCCGGGACGTAGCATCCCATCTGGGCCATGATCGCGATGAGGGCCACCTGCCTCATGTAAGTGGACTTGCCGGCCATGTTGGGACCGGTCAGTATCATCAGATGGCCGTCCTGGGGGGAGAGAACCGCATCGTTGGGGACGAAACCCCACGGCACCCGGTCCTCTATGACGGGATGCCGCCCGCCCTCTATCCTGATGCCCTTCCCTTCGGTGATGGCGGGCCTGACGTAGTTCTTCCGCTGGGAAATGTCCGAGAGGGCGTTTATGACGTCCAGTGCCGATGCGGCCCTGGCGTTCTTCTGTATGCCGCTCGAGCTTTCGAGTACGGTCCCGACCACCTCCTCGAAGATCCCCCTCTCTATCTCGGCGATCCTCTCGTCGGCGTTTAGGATGAGCGACTCCTTCTCCTTGAGATCGGGTGTTATGAACCTCTCGCCGTTGCTTATCGTCTGTTTTCTCGTATACTCCGGCGGAACGAGTTCGAGGTTGGCTTTTGTCACCTCTATGAAGTACCCGAAGACGTTGTTGAACTTGACCTTGAGGGACCTTATACCGGTCCTGTTCCTCTCGGAATCCTCGAAGCTCTTGAGCCATTCCCTGGCTCCCGAGGCGGAGCGGCTGACCTCATCGAGCTCGGGGGAGTAACCCTGTTTGATCATTCCCCCGTCTTTTATCGAAAGCGGGGGGTCCTCCTTTATCGCAATATCGATGAGGGATACGATATCCTCCAATGGGTCAAGCTCCACACCGAGCCCCGCAAGGAGCGCTGAACCCTTCACAGCATCCTGGTCCAGGTGTCGTTTCAGTTCGGTTATGCCCTCCAGGCTGCCCTTGAGCGATATAAGGTCCCTGGCGCAGCCCCTTCCCGTGCTGAGCCTCATGAGTATCCGATCGAGATCGGACACCTTCCCGAGGGCATCCTTGATATCGGAGCGCAGGAATAGGTCCCTTGAAAGGACGGAAACGGCGTCCAGCCTCTCCTCGATCCTCTCCACATCGGTCAGTGGGTGCTGCATCCATGACCTCATCGCTCTGGAACCCATCGCGGTCCTGGTCTGGTCCAAAAGCTCAAGGAGCGTTCCCCTTAAGCTGTGGTCCCTGGAGTTCTTCAGCACCTCAAGGTTGCGGATCGTGGTCGAGTCAAGGACCATGCCCTCCGAACCGCCCCTGTACCTGATCGACCCTATATGGCCCAGATCGCACATCTGGTTCTCACGGGCGTAGGCAAGGACGGCCCCTGCGCACCCGACGGCCAATTCCCTCTCGCAGAGGCCGAACCCCTCGAGGCTCACCACTGAGAGCTGGCTTCTCAGCATATCCTCGCAGAAGCTCCTCATGAAGTTGTGGTCGGGGAAGGACGTCACCACGGCGCCTTCCCCCAGCTGGGTCCTCAACTCCTTGACGACCCCCTCCCTTTTGGACATGGAATCGGGTATTATGACCTCCACGGAGCCGTAGTTGAGGAGCTCGGAGACCGTCCTCGAGAAGGCCCCGTCCCCTGTTATCTCCGTTGCTGAGAAATCGCCTGTGGAGACGTCGATGTGCGCGAGCCCGTAATCGGCGGGTGGAATGACGACCTTCTCCTGGCTCAGTCCCCTGTCCTCCGCAACGACGTCCTCCGATCCCACGCCTTCATGCGGCCTCCACATCAGGGCGGAGAGGAAGGTGTTCCCCTTCTCCTGCTGCTTCTCCGGCAGGACCATGGTCCCGGGCGTCACGATCTGGACCACGTCCCTTTTCACGATCCCCTTTGCCTTTTTCGGGTCCTCGGTCTGCTCCACGATCACGACCTTGTGGCCCTGCCTCACCAGGCGTGGAAGGTATGCGTCCAGCGCGTGGTAGGGGATCCCGGCCAGGGGGATCTTGCCCCCGTAAGGTCCCTTGTCCCTCGCGGTCAGGGTGATGTCGAGGGCCCTCGATCCGATCTCTGCGTCCTCGAAGAACATCTCGTAGAAGTCCCCCATCCTGTAAAGAAGGATGGCATCCTTGTGCTTCTCCTTGATCCTCATGTACTGCTTCATCAAGGGCGTCAGGTCTCTCTCTGTATCGCTCATTCGGGGACTTCCTCTAGGGGGATGTGTCCATGATGATTTTAGGGTTTCTCCCCCTTTTCCCCCTACGAGTGTTGGGAGCCATACCAAATGCGTTATATCCTTCAACGGTTTTTAATAAGCGGTATCATATGCCCCCGTCCTGTTCCCGGTGGTCCGCCATGAGATCTCAGATAATGGTCCCGATATTAGCGCTTCTTCTCCTTGCGATACCCCTACAATTCTCAGGAGAAGGAGATCCCGAACCCCATACGGAGCCTGTAGAACCCGATTTCATAGAAATCGAACAGGGCGGCGTGCTGGTGGTCGAGGCGATCCACGGAGGATCAAGTTATTCCGTCATACTCATGGAGGTCGCGTTGGATCCCCCTGCCGAGGGGGAGCCTTCCCTGCCCTTCATCTCTCACCCCCTCAGGACCAGGGGAAGGGTCGAGGACATAAGGGCGGTCCGCTCATCTCCCAGGGTTATAAAGTTGAACGCCGCCGTCATCGGAGGTTTCGGCATGTTCAGGGCATCGGACCGCCCCGAGCTGGGATCATTGATACCGCGGTCCTATCCCGCGGACAGGACATATCCGGTCAACCATCTAAACTACAGGTACATGGGGTCCTCCTGGGATGATATGACGCAATACCATCACACGAGCGTATCCGTATGCCCCTTCGACTACGACCCCTCCTCAAATACGTTGATACACTACGAGAGGGTGGCGCTCATGGTGGTGGAGGGGCCGCAGGACCTTTCATCGCCTCCCTCCAGGCAGGTCTCTGCCCCTCCCTCGTTCAAGGAGGGGACGCGTCTGCTCATAGTCGCAAATCCATCTCTCATGGACGAGCTCGAGCCCTACAGGCAGTGGAACATGAGAAAAGGCGTCATGACCACGCTCTTGCCGTTCAGCACTGTGGATTCGACCTACTCCTCCCTCGATGCCCCCTCGTCATTATGGCAGTACGTCCATGATTCCTATTTCGGCTCCGATACGGGGCTGGAATACGTCCTCCTAGTAGGCGAAGTGAACACGGTCCCGACCCGAACGGTCAAGGACCTAAATCCCTATATTGGAGAGCCTGCGACCCTGCCGGCGGACACATATTTCTCCTGCTTGGGTGGCCCGTCGAGCGGGCCCGATATATGGAACGCGAACGGCAATTCCGACTGGGGCGAGGTCCAGGACATACAGGATTTCATATCAGAGGTCTATGTGAGCAGGATCGCCCTCTCGACGAGATCGGCCACGACGCAGTGGGTGCAGAAGGTCATCAATTACGAGTCCAACCCGCCCCAGGACCTCTGGGGCGGCAGGGCGGGACTCTTTGGGGCGGACACCCATAATTACTACGACGGGGCGGACCAGTGCGATTACCTATGGTCCAAGCATATGTCCAAGGTATACTCAGATAAGTCCCCTTATTACTCGAACGGATATTACGGTTCCACCCCTCTTACGTATAGCAACATCAAATCCGGGTTCAACAACGGGTTCTCCGTGGTCGTATATATGGGTCATGGGCTCTCGACGATCTGGTCCGAGGGATTCCAGGACGAGGCCAGATGGCTTTTCGACGCGAACGAGGCCCATGCGCTCTCGCAGGGTTCGCGTCTGCCGTACATCACCGCCATGTCCTGTGAGACGAACTGGTTCGACGGATCCCACGAATCGATATCGGAGGCCTTCACCGAGAACGGAAAGGGAGGTGCGATCTCCTATGTCGGGGCCTCCAGGACCACTTACGGTGGTATCGGATACAACACGTACTATCCCGGAGCCCCGGGAATACAGGAGGACGTCCTGAGGATGATATCCCAGACCACGGACCGGAAGTACCGCTCGGCGGAGATCTTCGCCGAGGCCAAGAACTACTACGCCGATGCATGGGGATCGTACTTCTCATCGTCCCAGCCGGAGCTGGCATACAACGCCTGGATGGAGCACAACCTCCTCGGTCCGGCCCAGACCCCTGTATGGACGGCCAAGCCCCTGTCCCTGACGGTTTCCTACACCTACAACGAGGACTATTACACCAATTTCACAGTTCTGGTCAAGGACCAATCGAGCGCTCCCGTGAAGAACGCAGCGGTGACCATCTATTCCCCTGTCAAGGACCGGATGTCCACGCTGCTCACGGACGCCCAGGGAAGGGCGGTGGTCCCGTTCGTGATCGATGAGATACAGGCGGCGAAGCTCACGGTCACCGCCCTCGGGTTCAGGCCCTACCTCAAGGACCTCGTCCTCATGGACGATACCATACCTACCACCACCGCGGTGCTGGACCTCCAGGTCCCTGATGGGTCATCGGGATGGTATGTCTCCGATCCTGGCCTCTCTCTGACATGTTCCGAGCCGGGGAACACATACTACAGGTGGAACGAGGGAAACCGCCTCTCTTACAAGGGCGGCATAACCGTTCTGATAGGGGACAATCTGCTCAAGTACTGGTCGGAGGACCTCTCGGGGAACGTGGAGCAGATACGCACGCTCAGGATCAAGTTCGACCCCAGTGCCCCGGTCATGGAATACGCAATAGACCCGATCGATCCCGACGGACTCAACGGCTTCTACAACACGCTTCCCGTGATACGGACAAGCCTGGACCCGTCATCGGGATCCCCTCAGTGGGTCGAATACTGGTGGGACAAAGGCGCCAAGGAGATAAGCGATGGTTCCATAACCGCCATCGAGGGGGAGCATACCCTGTATTTGGTCCCCGTTGATGAGGCAGGGAACAGGGGGGAGCAGGTCTCAATAGAACTCAAGGTCGATACCGTGGTCCCTACAACATCATTCTTCACCGGAGGGGTGGACCCTAACGATGCGGGCTGGTACACTAGCCCCTTCTCCATCACGCTAAAGTGCGATGACAGGTTCGCCGAGACCCGTTACAGATGGGACGATGGGGAATGGACGAAGTACAAGGACCCACTGGACCCTCTGGAGGGCGAGCACTCGTTCTCTTATTATTCGTTCGATCCGAACGGCAACATCGAGGAAGAGAACGTCCTGTCGATAGCATACGATGTGACCCCCCCGTCCACCGCCTTCACGATATCCCCCTCCGATCCCGACGGGGATAACGGTCATTACCGGACGAAACCGACGGTGTCGATCTCCGCAGACGAGCCCGGGTCCACGATCATGTACAGCCTCGACGGAACGGCATTCATGGGATACCAAGCATCCCTGAGGTTGGACGATGGCAAACATTTCATCGAGGCCTACAGCATCGATCCCGCCGGCAACATCGGGACTAAGACCAGCATGACGTTCCTTGTCGACACATCCTACGACCGGATCGATGTTGACGTTCGAACCCTGCCAGCCCAGACCGGTTGGTATCTTGAGCCTCCTCATATAACGCTGAGGAGCGGTGAAGGCACCTCGATCTTCTACTCGTGGGAGGGGGAAACGTTATTCCAGAGATACACGGGGAGCATACTACCCCCCATCGATGAGGGGGTCGCATCCCTGATCTATTATTCGGTCGATCTGGCCGGCAATAAGGGTCCGGAACTGAGGATGGAGTTCTCGGTCGATTCCCTGCCGCCATCCGCATCCCTGGAGGCACCCCAGAGCGCCAGGCCGGGTGAGGTGGTGGTCATCGACCTGAGCGGTTCCACCGACGGGATAGACGTCAAAGGATACTGGATAGATCCCGGGGATGGAACGGATCCGGAATGGAGCACCGATCCAATATACAGGCATGTCTACGGAAGACCCGGCACATACAGGGTCAAGGCCATGGTCAGGGATTCGGCGGGCCATGAGAGCGATGAGGTCGTGATGGCGATCACCGTCGAGGAAGATACCTCCGTTCTCCTCATTCTGGCCGCCGTCATAGGCGCCTTGATAGTCCTGTCGGCCCTGGCCATGCTGGTGGTTGCCCTGGTCCATCATAATCGATCGCATCGTGCCCACGCACCGCCGCCATTGCACCCGAATCATATGAGGCCCCACCCTTCCCATGTGGGGGGATCCGGCACGGTGCCTGTTGTCAACAGGCCTCCGCCAGTAGAACCGGTGCGAAACCCTCCCGCTGCCCCGATCAGCATCCCTCCGCCGCCGAGGCCTCCTCAGGCCCCAAAATCCCCCTCTGTGAAATAAGGGTCGAATGGATCGGAGGGGAAGCTGAAGCGCTTTCTGAGCCTTATGTAATTGTCGAAGTTCCAGGTCCTTCTCATCCCTTTGCCGTTGTCGCCATGAAGGGTCTCGAGGACCGCCCTTGCTCCGTTTATGAAGAGCCTCTCCTTCTGGGCCTTCTTCAAGCCGAAGTCCAGTGT
The DNA here is from genome assembly GCA_029762535.1 of Thermoplasmatota archaeon. GTDB lineage: Archaea > Thermoplasmatota > Penumbrarchaeia > Penumbrarchaeales > Penumbrarchaeaceae > JARVGK01. Next base: position 30,580 of record JARVGK010000007.1, on the reverse strand, counting down.
CTTGACCTCATCCGTCCTTGCATCTATCAATCGGCACATCCTTGTTGGATAATCTATCACGGACATCTTGCTCTGGCCGTGGCGCATGGTGTCGAATATCGCCAGCCCGAAGTTCAGGAGGTCATCGACCTCATGGGGGGGGGAAGGGTCCGATGTCAGATTGATCCCCAATGTGGGCCACCTGACCTTCGATGCGTCGTCGAGGTCGAAGATCTCCAGGGGCAGGTTGGAGGCGAAGGCCCCATCGACGATCAGGGAGTTGTGCAGCTTGAAAGGCGTGAAGAAGAAGGGAACCGATATGGACATGCGGACCGCTGCGGCGATGGGGAAGTACTTGATGTTGTGCCTTCCGTACCTCTCGCTCGAGAGGTCCCTGGGGAGTATGACCTCGTGGGCGTGGGTGATGTCCGATGCGATGACGGTCAGCCTGTGGCCGTCCCCCTCATCGATCGGGGACAGCATCCCGGCCATCCCCCTGGGAAGCCTTCCGAAGGTGTTGGCCCTCTTCTTCGCCATCATCTCCTCGATCCATATCTGGACCTTCTCCCCTTCGTACATTCCGAACGAGGTGGAGACTGCGACCATCATTGCCAGGCGGGGCAGCCTGTCGCTCCATCCGGAATCCCGCAGCTGAATGAAGTCCATGTTGAAGAGGTTCTCTATGAGTTCGTCTATATCGTAGCCCGCCGCCACGAATGCGGCGGTGATCGCACCGACCGAATTCCCAGCGAGGCGCTTGAACCTGACCCCCAGTTTGTCAAGGGCCCAAAGGGCTCCAAGATGGGCGACGCCTTTGGCCCCGCCCCCTGCAAAGACGATGTCGCAGACCCGTTCCTCACCGCTCGCGAGCTTGAACCAGGGATCAGCGGAAAGCTCGTTGAGCTTCGTCTCGATCGATCGTAGCTTTGCCCTGTTGTCCCGGGAGAACTGCTCCATCGAGATCACCCCGGGAGGTATTATCCTAGTGACTATTTAATCCCACTTCATGGATTCGATGACCGGGGGATCCCCCCTGATCGGGGACTTCCTTCTGATGGAGAGCATCAGCAGCGACCCGTCGGACCTGTGGCCCATTACGAGCTCGTCGCCCTCCTGCAGGCCCGCGCTGCGGAACCATTTGGTAAGATTTCCACCTATCCTGATGCCTCCCGTCTGGGATATCATGCATCGGGACTCGAGCGATGCGTCCTTGCGGATCCATATCGTGATCGGGCCCTCGGATACGAGCTCCCCCTTCTCCTTGGGTATGTATATGAAACCCTGCCTCAAGGACGTCCTCGAGATGGGTGAGACGATGACATCATCTTCCGGGATGGAACCATCCTTGGTTATCACATCCTCTACCAGATCAGCCTCCGTCCTTACGGGTTTGGCAGGCTTGCCCGCGATCCTTCTATCACCTTCCTCGACGGCTGAAATATGCGATATCAGGGAGAGTATCCTCACCTTTGGCTCCTGAACGGACTCCCTGACGATCTGAGCGGTCCAAGAGTCTATCAGGAACAGATAGCTGACCTGGGCGTTCTCATGGACTATCTGGTCCAGCGCTCTTTTGATCGAATCGCCCTGTCTGCCGCCCATTACCGCCCTGCCGGTAAGCCCCATGGTCTTTACCTTTGCCAGGACCTTGAGCTTTTCGTTCATGATCCCACGTATGACGGATTCGTCCGGGCGCTCCTCAACGCTCCAGTCATCGATGTCCGGGTGTTTCTCCATGAGCTGAATGCTCGCGAGATACAATGCCGAGGAACGGATCCTGGATTCCAGGTCCTTCGTGCTCTCCTTGAGCCTTACCAGGAAAGAAAGGTGGTTCTTTACCTCCTCAATTATCAGATTTTCGGGCTTCATAGCGCTCGGGATAATCGAACCCATATGATATTGATTTCGGTCGAATTGAAAAAAATATTGTAAGATCAGCCCGCTCCAAGCCTGGATATGAACGATCCCAGGTCATCTGTCCACGGGCTCACGGATAGGACCTTCAGCCTCGAGCGCCCTCCGGATTCGAGGGTAACTACGCTTTCGGGGAACAGTTCCGAGACCAAGCGCAGGATGGCCTCGTTCGCTCTGCCATCTGCCGCCCGCTCCTTTACGCGGACGATGACGGCGTTTCGAAATGGGTCGACGCCATCCAGTTTCTCGACCGCCGAACCGGGGTGAGCCCATATTCGTAAGTGGGCCACGGAAGCGTCGGTCCATGCGAAAACTCGCTGTGTCCTTTCAGAGGAATACGATCCCTTCATGGTCGAACCTCAGGGCCATGTCATCCTTGGCGGCTATCGTTCTCACACCGCTGTGTTCCTCGATCCATCGAGCCTGCATTTCGGGATCGCTCCTGAGCATGCGCCTCCCGAGATGGTTGAGCAGGCATATCTCGGGCCTTACCTTTTCAGCGAAGAAGGATGCGTCCTCCGTGGATAGATGCCCCGGGATCCTGGACCTGAGGGGCCTGGTCACCGGCAGGATGAGTATTCTGGATCCGATATGGGGCTGGATCACGGCGTCCGAGAGCTCGGTGTCGGATACGTAGGAGATCGTACCGTTCGACGTTGTGATCTTGAACCCTATCCCTGTGGGGTCGCCGTGGGTGGATGGGGTTCCGGTTATCTCGAGAGGTCCGACCCGCAATGTGTTGCCTGGACCCAAGGTCCTGACCGATCTGAGCTTCTCCTTGTGGTATCTGGATATGGCAGGGCCTATGCTGCCCTTTCCCCTTATCACCGAGAGCGGGGCTATGAGCGTCCCCCTTCTACCGCGCCTTCCCACGGACATGCCTTCGATGAGGATCTCCGCATCGGTGTAATGGTCCGGGTGGCAGTGCGATATCATTATGGCATCGGTCCACGTCGGGTCTATATGATTCCTCTTGAGTGCGGATAGGGATCCCGGACCTGGGTCTATGTGGATCCTTCTTGCGTCCTCAAGGTATATTCCTCCGGTGGACCTTTCCTGGGTCAGCGTCACCAGCCTGCCGCCTCCTGTTCCCAGGAAGGTCAGCTTGGTCATGATGATGCGGTCAATGCCCCTTTTAGCCTTAAGCTTTGTGAGAGGTCATTGTGCATTGACGCAGATGATGACCCCGATATGTCTAACCTTATAATACGGGTTATATCTAACCTTATACGAGCAGATGCTGGAATTATGGTCCAGGGACGATCGCAAGGATCGTCCGAACTGCAAGAGCAAAGATGGAGGTAAAGACATGAGAGCGAACAAAATTCTACTGGCGATCGCCATTTTCGGGTTGTTGTTGGTCCCTGCAGGGACGACGGGGGCCTGGATGGAGGATCGAACTCCGCAGCGGGATGATGCGATCATCGCGCAGGATGTTGAAAGCGAGATGGAGGTCGAAAAGATCGAACCCTCCGATGTCCGTGATGTGATAGAAGATCTGCGTATCATCGACATCGAGGATTCCCCATGGAACCTGGCATCACAGGACCATGAGGTGAGAACAGGTCTGCTGAACGCCGACCATATGGTCCCAGAGGGCATCGAGAAGAGGTTCCAGACCCCGATGTTAACGGAGGGCCAGATGATGGATACCAGGGCATCCGATGATGAGAGGAGCCAATCGTTCGGCGATTTCTCTAACGGGTCGAAGATCATACCCCCGAACGAGCTGATCTCGGGAACATTGGATTACAACAGCCTGGTCCCGGCAAATAGCGATTGGGTCGATTGGTACAAGCTCCAGATGGACGATGTTCTCTCAGCAGGGAACTCGCCCAACGGCGTGCATAATATCACCATCAAATTGGAATCCTACTCCTCGAGCGATCCTCTGTACGAGTTCTCGTTAGACACCAGCGTTACGCCCCCTGTCCTTGGCGATGATTACGCCGATCTGCTGGAGCTTTATGTGATATACTATGATGGAATGAACGGCATAGTATGGGGAAGCGGGGCGGAATGGTACTATGACGACCAGGACGATACCGATGGCTGGTATTGGGACGGTGACAACGCCTACTATCCCGATGAGAATTGGACGATGTACTTCAGAACGCCGATCGATTCCTACGGCCCAGAGGACAACGACGGGGCGGCAAACCGCCTAACGGAGGTCGGATGGTACTATATCGGGATATCGTTCAACTTCTTCATGTCCAGCGCCCAGAATCAGAGGGACAGCTTCGATATAGATTATCAGTTCAGGGTGGACACCTCGAAGAAGGAGGATACGGACCCCATAGGGAACGACTACGGAAATGCGACCGTCTTCCAGCCCCTGGGGCAGATGAAGAGCAGGAACAGGCTCGACTCATCGTACAATCAGATCGATTGGTGGTCCTTCAAGGGAGTGGACGAGGAGAAATTGTGGAACATGTCCATCGAGATAAACAGGACATGGACGGTATTTTACGCTAATCCGACCGCAACGCAGATCTGGGACAACTGGGTGGACATACTCATCGTATGGTGGGGGGACGGCGAGGATAACATCTGGAACACCCCCGATGACGGCTGGACCGGTGTGATAGTCACCATGTCCCTTTTTATATCAGGCGGCGGTTTCATAGACAACAGCTTCAGCGGATGGATAATCAACAACTGGACCGGATCTCCCAACAGGGAGGTGTACATCGGCCTGTACGAGCAGCCTGTGCATATGGCTGTGCAGAGCGGCAGCATCCTTGGTTATTATTTTCCCGAACACAGGGTTTGGTCGGATTATGAGATAAAGCTCTCCATATCCGAGGTCGCGCAGAACATCCCTCCGAAGATAGAGGGCCTGGAGGTGTTCACGAAGAACCCCGCCAACGTCAATATGTTCAGCGATATCGGCGGATACTACGGGACGGATTTCACGGTCGAGGTCACATACTCGGACGAGGACAACGATCCCCCGAAGAACGTTTGGCTGTTGATCGATCCCTTCACTGCATACGAGAAGAAGATCGACATCGTCAATTCTCCGAAGAACCCGTTCGCGACCAATTTCGCTGAAGGCGTCGTTTACAAATACGATGTGAGCGGGGACCTGCTGAAGGAGGGGAACCATGTGATCCTCGCCTATGCCATGGACAAGATCCCGACAGGATCCATAAAGACGGCATACCAGTCACTCAACTTCTGGCTGAACGACACCCTCATCGTCTGGGACGACGACCCCGTCATGAAGAACCAGAACTTCGTCGGGGCCCCAACGATACTCGAGGACTCCGAACCCGTTGGGATCCCGCTCGAGACCGTCAACGGCGTCTTCATCGATCCTGAGGGCGTGTTCGAGGGCTTCCAAATATGGAATGAAACTCTAGGTGACTGGACCGACACCCTCGACCTTGAGGAAATGACTCTCAAGATCGAGGAGTTCTCGGGATTGGGATCCGTCGTGGTCTATCCCAAGGAGAACAGGCACGGCTCCGCCACCATCAAGGTGATGGGCTACGACCTGTATTCCTTCCAGAACCACTCGTTCAAGATCACCATCACCGAGGTGAACGATCCTCCGATGGTATACTATATAAAGATCGGAGAGGAGGAATACGAGGTTGACAACACCAACCCGCTCAACCCGTTCGCGGTCCTGGATTCCGTGACGGTGCTCGAGGACGAGGAGTTCGAGTTCCAGATCATCGCCGAGGACACGGACCACGAGCCCGACAGGACGGCTCTGAGATATGAATATATACGATCCTTCTCCGGCGACTGGGACGAGGACCCCACCGTGGGATTCGACTCCGGCATAGTCACCTTCACCCCGACAAATGCGGACTCGCAGAAGGGACTGCTCGCCATGGTGTTCAACGTCAGGGACGGCAGGGACAACGGCGAGATCAGGCTGACGGTGTCCTTCAAGGTCACCAACGTCAACGACCCGCCGACGATCACCCTCCCCCCGAGCATATCCCCGTTCTACCTGCAGGACCAGAGGGTCCAGTTCAGGGTGACCGGGTCCGATATCGACAAGGGTGATGTACTTGCGTTCTCGGTCAACATCGAATCCTCGGTCGGGGACGCCGAACCGGTCCTGGACCAATTGCATCCCGATGCGGACATCAAAGAAGGCAGGGACTGGGGCATGGACGCCAATACAGGAGACTTCTGGTTCATCGCGAGCGACCAGAACATCTGGAAGAACGCGGACGGGACCATGGCCAAGAGCAAGGAGATCGAGTTCGAGTTCGCGGTCACGGACAAGGCCGGTGCCAAGGCCACGGCCAAGAGGACGCTCATATTCAACGATGTGAACTCCCCGCCCGAGGCCCCGAAGGAGATATATCATCAGATCAAGGACGAGGACCCGGACACCCCTGGCGACCAGGGACTCACGGTCGAGTTCTGGGTGGATGCCGTGTTCGACATCGAGCTGGACACCATACAGTACAGATGGACGTTCAGCGACGGCGGCTCCCAGACCGGGATCCGTATAAACTACACCTTCGCGACCGAGGGCCAGAAGACGGTCCAGGTCTATGCCTTCGACGGAACGGACGAGTCCGAGTCCATCTCCAAGGTCATAACCGTGACCAAACCCGTGGTGGATGATGGGAATGGCGGTGGCGGCGGTGGCGGCGGCAGTGGTCCCATTGAAACGGGCGGCGATGACAACAGCATGCTGATAATCATCATCATAGTCGCTGCCGTTTTGTTCATCCTGATAATCGCCGTGCTGCTCTTCTTCGTTCTGAAGAAGAAGCCGGCGCCGCCCGCACAGGTTTACGGCTACGATCAGCAGCAGCTCGCCGCATACCAGATGCAGGGGCTACCTCCGGCACAGCCCGGAGCGCTTCCTCCCGGCGAGAACATGGAGCTGCCTCCTGCACCCGCTGACGGCGATCAGCAGCTTGGATACGCCGAAGGCGATGTGCAGCCTGAAATGTCCGCGCCACAGGCACAGACCGATATGGCACAGCCCGAAGAGCCCCAGGGCATGCTCTGCCCGAGCTGCTCATCGCCTGTGGACCCGACCTGGTTCCTGTGCCCCAACTGCAAGGCTCCGCTGCAGTGAGAAATAATAGATAGAACGATAGGGGGGATCTTCCCCCCTAATTTTTTTTTATTTTCACCATCTACTGGACAGGCCGTCCCATTACGGTCGTGCCGGAGACTTTCTCTATTCGGATCTTGACCCTGGTGCCCTTGGTGACTCCGGGAACGAATATCACATATTTGTCGATCTTGGCCACGCCGTCCCCTAACTTCCCCACGTCCTGGATCAGGACCTCGAGCTCGTCACCTGGCGAGAAGGCGTTGCGCTTCTCCTGGGCCTTCAAGCCCTTCTTGACCTTGACCGGCCTCTTCGCTCCGCAGGCCATGCACTCGACGACCTGTATCCTGCCTTCCTTGATGAGATGTGTGTCGGGTTTTCCGCATTCCCCGCATATGACGAATGTATCCACGTAATCGACGAACTTCGATTGGAGCTTGTCCTTGGTTATGACGGATTTCAATATCAGCCTCCGGCCATCCTGCGAACCGGCAGTTCCCAGCTCCCTGAGAATATGGCCGAGGATCTGTTCGCTGTCCCTTCTGACGGATTCCACAATGTCGCCAAAGTTCTTGACAACGGTCATCTTCCCCTCGTACATGATGTCCGGTTCCGGAAGGGACCACCTATCCTCGGATGACTGTGCGGTGTCCGGCAGGTTCTTCCTGGCTCGTTCGAGCATGCTCTCGTAATCCGTTTCCGTCATAAGGGTCACCTTTCGGGCCCATGCCATGACACGTATATAAAACATAGGAGAGGCGTCACATGCTCTGAGGCGCCTCGATGCCCAGGCAATGAAGTCCATCGGAGATCACGTCCCTGGCCAGAGTGCACAGACCGATCCGCATCCGTCGTCTTGGAGCATCTCCCTCCAGCAGCACAGGACAGTCCCGGTAGAAATCGTTGAACGAGGAGGCGCAATCCACCAGGAACCCCGCCATGAGATGCGGTCTGCGGCCCGATACGCACTCCTTTAGAACGAGCGGATATCCTACCAACCTTTTGAGCAGTTCCCTCTCCGAGGCCTCCACGATGGATCCCCAGTCCGGTTCGTCCGGAGGCGGTCCGCCGCCCTTTCTTATAATGGAACAGGCCCTGGCGTGGGAATACTGTATGAAAGGCGCCGAGGCCCCTTCGAAGTTCAGGGCATCCTCCCATCTGAAAGTGATCGGCTTCTCGGGCTGGACCCTTATCATATTGAACCTGAGCGCCCCAACGCCCACCTTTCTCGATATTTCATCCACCTCCTCCCCAGATAGGTCGCTCCTCCTCTTGAGGACCTCGGTCCGCGCTCTGGAGATGGCCTCCTCCAGGAGGTCGTCGAGGAACACCACTTTGTTCCTTCTTGTGGACATCTTTCCTTCGGGGAGGGAAACGAAACTGTAAAAGAGCGCTTCGGGCACCTTTTCCGACCCCAATTCCTCCAAGGCCAGACCCAACATCCGGGATTGGTACCTGTGGTCCTCTCCCAATACGTTGATGGCGACATCCGCAATATTGAGCTTCCAGAGGTGGTAAGCCAGATCACGCGTTGTGTACAGGGCGGTCCCGTCCGATCTCGTGAACACGAACCTCTTGCGGAACCTGTCATCATCCCCTCCGGACAATATCCCGGACAGATCGAGATAGTAAGCACCGCCTTCCTTCCTGCATAGGGAACTTCGCTTCAACCCTTCGATAACGGTCCTAACTTTACCGTCCTCAACGACCGCGGATTCATAGACGAAGCTGTCCATGAACACGTTCAGGTCCGCCAGTGAGCCTTTCATACCTTCTAGCACGCTCTCGCAGGCATCCCTGACATCGGAGGCCTTGACCTTAGCGGATCCCTCTCCGGATATGACACGATCGCGACCCCCCTCCTGAACAGCTCTCTCGTAATGCAGGAGCATGGAGTTGATCTCCAGTTCCACGGACGGGTCCGCTTCCATCCTCCTGTTTGCCTCCTGATAGAATGACACCAGCCGGTGATCGGCCTTGTCCCTCTCCGGAGGAGGAAGCAGGGCCGGGTCTATGTTGTGGATCCCCCAGACGAGTATCATCACCTGTTTTCCCATATCGTTGACCCAGTATTGTGACCCCACTTCATAACCGGCGGCCCTGAACATACGGGTCAGAGTATCGCCAATGATCGGGTTCCTGGCCCTGCCGACGTGAAAGGGACCGTTGGGGTTCGCCGATGTGTGCTCTATTATGACCTTCCGAGGTCGGTCCACGATGCTTCCAAGGTCATGTAAGTTCGACCAGAGGTAATGGGCGCAGTCCGTGGCGTAGCGGACCGGATCGTAGCTGCAGTTGAGATAACCTCCGGCAGCCTCGAGCTTCCATCGGGGATCATCTTCCATCATGGTCCCGATCTCGGACGCGATCTCCTTCGGGGGCCTCCTGAGGACCTTGGCTATGGGGAAGCATACCAGGCAGAGGTCCGCCCCCTCGAATCTGGGCACCTCGATAACGGGTTCGATCTCCGGAGCGAGGCTGGAAAGTACGTTCAAGACCGCCTTTCGGAACGCTTGAGAGTATAGGATGCCCGGATGACCTTGGTTCATGGCCGGGTCAATGTCCATTGACGTTTTATTACTATCGCGAAGCTCAAAGTCGGGAAAGGAATGGAAACGTTATTAATGCCTGACGTGGATTAGATGTCCGGAGCGAGCGATGATGAGACTGGAAAACCTGCCTCCGAACATCTCCGAAGACATCGTGATAAGGCTCAGGGCGAAGATGGAGGACCAATCATTCAAGCGGATAGATGAAAAGGGATCCTCACACGTGGTCTTGAGGGTTCCGGGCGAGAGCATAGACCTCCTCCGATCCCTGGAATATCTGGCGGAGTTCGTGGGAGAGGAAATGATAGAAGGGATCGGACTGATCCTGATCATATCGGACCGGGAGGTGGAGATCGCCGACGGCTCGATAATGATCGATAAGATCGCTCAGAAGAAGGCGGACGATCAAAGGCTGTATTCGGAGATAAAGGAGAGGGTGAAGCCGGGAGGTCCTCCCTTGGTGTTCACCATGGAGAACGATATCCTCGAGCTTTACAGGATCGCCATCAGGGCAAAGGGAAGGGTGGTGGATAATGAGAGGTCGTCCATCGTGGAAATGGGTTCCTCCGACCTGCCCAACGAGGGGGCCGTCGTGTATCTTCTTTACGATGACGGCTTCAAGAAGATGGACCGGAGGTCCTTCGAAAAAGAGGTCTCCGAGGCACTGTCCCATGTACAGGTCCAACCCAGAGTGGCCAAGGACGTGCCGGAGAAGGCTTGGCCCCGGAACGAGATCAGACCCTTCGACAGGGCAGGGCAACGTCAGGAAAAGGCGCCGCGTTCCGAACCCGTCCTACTCAGGTTCGACCGGATCCGAAGAATGGGGGACAAAGCCTTCGCCAGAGAGGTCATAAGGGGTCTCGGGAGCTTGGGGTACAGAGAGGACTCGCGCTTCTCAAGACCTGATGTGAACCAGTATCTGCTGATCCGCATGAGCGGCCCCACGGTCCTCTTCAAGGTAGCTGTGAACGATGAGGACCTATCGCCCTTCTTCAGGGTACTTGAGCATAGGCGGGACGTGATGGGCATACTTGCCAGCGATGTCTGGAACCCCGCAGTTCAGGCACTTTCACCCTCCATGGGTTTCCACTACCTCACCGGAGATATGACCGGATATATCAGGGAGATCGTCAAAGCTGTCCTGGAGGGTTATCGGACTTGACTAGGATATCCACGGGCTGTTGTGCATTGGACGCCCTCTTAGGTGGCGGTCTGGAGAGTTCCGCGATCACCCTCCTCTACGGCGAAGGCGGGTCGGGAAAGACCAACATCTGCCTTCAGGCAACTTTCGTGGTTCTGGGGCAGGGCCACAAGGTGATCTACATAGATACCGAGGGCGTATCCATGGAGAGGTTCGAACAGATATGCGGAGGCAACAAGGAGTTCCGGAAGGCATCCAGGGAAACGCTTTTCTTCCAGCCCACCTCGGATGTACAGCTCAGGGAAGCCCTGAAGAACACCCATAAGCTCGTCCAGAAGGACCTGCATATAGGGCTTGTGGTCCTCGACTCCGCCACGGTGTTCTACAGGATGATGGGTTCCGGAAGGAACGAGGACAGCCGCAGGGACATCTCCCAGATAATAGTTGACCTCATGGAGATATCCAGGAAACAGGACATCCCCGTACTGGTCACGACCCAGGTTTATTCCGCATCGGAATCCTCTGACGTCAGGCCCATAGGAGGCCATGCCCTGTCCCACAACTGCAAGACGATAATCAAGCTCGAGAGGATCGGGGACGGAGGTCTGAGGAGGGCCGTGCTGATGAAGCATCGTTCGATGCCCACCGGGCGCTCCGTGGGTTTCCACCTGACAGGATGCGGTGTCGAGGACGTTGCGGATGAGGAAATGGTCCATATGCCGGGTATTCGCATCAAAGAGACCATGGACCGATCCTACTAAGCATGGAGAAAGGTCACATCTAGAGAGGTGTTCCATAAGAACCTTATAAATCGCAGTAAGGTGATGCACTCAACTGGGAATCAAGGTTCCATTGGAGGGCACAGCATGTTTTCGAACCGAAAAGCTATCGAAATGAATGAGGAATATTCCCGAAGGAAATGGCTTTCATTGGCCGCATTGTCCATAATACTGCTGGCCGGGGCCATGATACTGGTCCCCGGGACCGCTAACGCGGAATCGAAACCCGGAGGAACACTGGTGAACGACGCTCCGGCAAGGACATACACATCCGGCTGGTGGTGGACCACCGTTCCGGACGAGCTTCAGTTCAAGGTGCCGTCGAAGACCAATCACTACACTGCGGTAGCGATACAGAACAGGGCCTCGGGCGAGGACTTCGATCTGTTCATGTATTCGGACTACGACATGGAGAATCGAGTAGCATCCTCCACCGAAGGCAGCAACAAGATAGACCTTGTGGTTGTGGACGGCCACACATACACTGGCAGCTATCTTTACGCCAAGGTCGTTAAGTTCACCGGCTCCAACTGGGACTCGGGTGTCAGGATAGAATCCGACTATCATACGGTCGCGGACGATCTCTACGGATCCGACCCCGATCAGGACGGCCATCTGAAGATAGGTGATAGGAGATACTCACTTTTCGAGTATCATGGAACGACCACTTATTCAGGGACGCTCAGGGGGGATTACCCTCTCGTGAACATGTACGACGTGTACCTGGATGCTGGAGGTTATTACGAGTTCGACATCTATTCGGTCGCGAGCGGTCAGGACCTGAGCATGTATCTTTTCAGGGGTTCAGGGAACGCCGGGGATGCACTGGTAAAGGATTCAGCAACGAACGGAGGGGACCTTTCCTTCTCATACGAGCCCGAGTCATCCGGTTACTACGGTCTTTGCGTCGTGGATGACAATCCCACCTCAGGATATTCGAGCTCGAACAACTATACGCTGCTGATAACGTCCGATATGGCGCTTTCGGCCAACCCCGTATCCAGGCTCATAGCCCCCGGTATGAACGCATCATATGAGATAGATGTAAACTCATTGGGGATAACAAAGGACATCGACCTGCATTACAGGTGGAAGAATTCCGGAGGTACGAACATCAGCACCCCGAGCGGAGCATCGGCAAGCCTGAGCCGTTTGTCGGTCAATGCTGGCGGGGTAGGAACAGAGAAGGTGAACCTGAACATCACCACGTCCTCATCGATATCCGCGGGCACTTATTTTCTTGAGGTTTACGCCAACGATACCGGTTACAATGGAGTCGAAAGGAGCGTTGGTGTCGTATTGAGGGTCTCGACGAACCCCGATTATTTCCTCACGGCGGAGCCTGCCTTGAGGATACTCTCCCCCGGTTCGAACGTGAAATACAGCGTGGATATGGATACCATAAACAACTACAACAACAACGTCACTTTGTCGGCCAGCGTTGACAGCAACAACAACATGTTCAACTTCACGTTCAACCCCTCCGTCATATCGGTATCGAGCCAGAGTTCTGAGCTGACTGTCAAGGCCCTCACATCGACCCCGGTAGGTCTATACAACCTCAGTATAAGGGGCAGCGACGGAACACTGGTCAGATACGCGAACGTAACGCTTCGGGTCAAGGAGCCGATATCGATAGATATAATAAATCCCACATCCAACGAGCTGGTCTCGGGCGTCTATACTTTCAGGGTCAGCGCAGGTACACCCTCGGACGTAAGGTCGATCAAGATGACCTTCGGAGGCAATATGATAAATGCCGGCACCCTTAACATGTTCTACAACAGCGCCAATCAGTTCTGGGAGAGGAGCGTCAACACCTTCACATACGTCGATGGAGCCTGCACCATCAATATCACCGCAGAGGATTACGGAGCGGGACTGACAACGCTAGGCCCCGTGAACTTCACTCTTTCGAACTCCGCCCCCAACCCCATAATAAACACTCCTCTGGATAGGTCCTACGTCACCGGCAAGACGATGCAGATCTCGGTGAACACCACCTCCTATGTCATAGCGGTAAGGTTCAGGGTGGATACGAACGCATGGACGCCCATGACCCGGAACGGTAACACGTGGACCGGCACCTATGACACGACCCAGATAACCGACGGTTCTCACACACTGTCGGTGGACGCCAAGGACACTGCAGGTATGACTGGCGAGACATCGATCACCATATTCGTGGACAATAACATGCCAACCTGCGACATCAACTCGCCTATCGACGGCCAGTACATCGAGGGCACTTACACCTTCAGGGTGGTCTCCACGGATACGGTCGCTGTGGACCACGTGGATATTCACATATTCGGGACGGTGATCACGCTCCCTTACAATCCGATCACCTCCTCGTACGAGTATACTGTGACGACGAACACCAAACCCGACGGTACGTATACGGTTTACGCTACAGCATACGACAAGGTCAATCTTTCCCGAACGAGCGACACAGTGACGTTCTATATAGACAACAACGCTCCATCACTGGGAATACTGAAACCGAACGATAACGAGATCATCGGCGGGGACTATACCATATCCGTAAATTCCGCGGATATATTCCTCAACTCCGTAAAATATCGGATCGACTCGACAGGTTGGCAGAACTTCTCAGGTTCCGAACCGAATTGGTACAGCATACTCAATACGTCCAGGCTGACGGACGGAACGCATACTCTAACGGTAAGTGCCATAGACAACATGTCCCATCTGACGGAGCAGGTCCTGACCTTCATCGTGGACAACACGAATCCGACCTGTTCCATGGTCTCCCCCTTCGAGGGAGCTTTCCTCGAGGGTGTACATACCTTCAAGGTCTCGTCGATCGATACCGTGGGAGTGGACAGGGTCCTGCTGCACGTGTTCTCTGACGAGGTCCAGACATCCATAAACAGGCAGACCGGTTATTTCGAGTATGCCCTCAACACGCTGACGGTCGATGACGGAGTGTACTCGGTCATGGCGACGTCCTACGATCTATCGGGGAAATGGACCAATTCATCGAACATCAGCTTCAAGGTGGACAACAACGCTCCGGAATTGACCGTTCACGGCCTTCAGAACGGCAACTATGTCGAGGGTGTCGTGACCTTCAACCTCTCCGTGAGCGATGCCTTCCTCCAGGACGTTAGGTATTCCATCGATGGAGGCGGTTGGATCCCGATCAACTCCTCGTGGGATACGACCACGATCCTTGACGGGAGCCATGTGATCATGTTCCAGGCCAGGGACCAGGCGGGACATTCCACGACACAGACGATGACGCTGATAGTTGACAACAACGCTCCGGTATGCGCGGTGAACGGTCCCGTACCGAACGAATTCATCAAAAGTGCATACAGGTTCCGACTTTCAGCGACGGATGCTGTCGGCATCGAGAGGGTGGAGATCAACGTCTTTTACAACAATTTCTCAGCGATATTCTCCTCCGCCTCGGGATATTATGAGTTCAATTCGGACACATCGATACAGCCGGACGGCAATTATTCATGTTATGCCATAGCATATGACCGGAGCGGAAAGATAAGCCAGTCTCCCATTATAGACTTCCAGGTGGACAACAATGCGCCCGTGCTCAGGATCAACCACCCCCTGGACAACGCTTATCTACAGGGCATCGAGAATATGAACGTCAGTGTGACCGATCAATTCCTGGATCGCGTCGAATACGACGTTGACGGTTCAGGTTGGGTGCCCATCACGACCCCACTGAACACCTCGATCTTCGGTGACGGGAAGCACGTGATCACTTTCAGGGCCGTTGACAGGATCGGCCATATCACAACGACCGTCTCGGATGTCATTATAGACAACACCCATCCCTACGGTGCGATATCGGACCCGGTCGCTGATCAGTTCATCATGGGGGTCATGACCTTCAGGGTAGTAGCGTCCGATGCGGTAGGGGTCGGATCGGTGATAGTGGACGTGTTCGGCTCCACTCTCGACATGAAATACAATCTGGCCAACGGTTACTACGAGTATTCGACCGACACCAGACTGATCGACGATGGCACATATGCGATGAACATCACAGTGACGGACCTATCCGGAAAGGTAACGCTCATAGGCCCCCACAGTTTCAACCTGGACAATCATGTGCCCACACTTTCGGTCATGAACCTCCTTGATGGCGATATCCTCGAAGGGATCATTGAGCTGAACATCACCGCCGAGGACAGATTCCTTGACCTGGTGCAGTATCAGATAGACAGCACTGGCTGGATCTCAGCGGCACAGGACCTGGATACCTCTACTTTCGGCGATGGGAGACACATCATCAGAGTGAGGGCGACCGATAAGTCCGGTAAGGAGGCGATACTGTCCTTCGACGTGTTCTTCGATAATCTCGATCCGACCTGTACGATCAACTCCCCTGTCCCCGGGGAGTTCGTGGAGGGAACCATAACGATAAAGGTGTCGGCGTTCGACATAGTGGGGATCGATCACGTCATCATAAAGGTCTATAATCTCGAGGCGAGGGTTCCCTACAACTCCGTGACCGGCTATTATGAGTACACATCGAACACGATAACGTGGGGTTCCGGTGAGGACGGTGTGAGGAACGTGACCGCGATCGCATACGACCGCACGGGCAAGAGCTACACTTACGGCCCGATCAGCTTCAACGTTGACAACAGGGCCCCGACCATCACCATCAATTCCCCGAAGGAAGGGCAGGTGATATCAGGGCTGTTCTACTTCGATGTGATAAACGCCGATGTGTTCAAGAAAGGCACTGATTACAACATCGACGGAGCGTCATGGCAGCCAGTCTCGATCGGCTGGAACACGCTTCTCTACGAGGATGGAGCGCACCAGGTACAGATACGGGCGACCGACCTTGCCGGCCATGTCACCATGCAGGGCATGACCGTGTTCGTGGACAACAACGATCCCGAGATAAGCATGATCACCCCGTTCGACAACGAGTTCATCGAGGGGACCTACATATTCAGGATATCCGCATACGACAAGGTCGGCATAAGGTCCCTCACCATCGACATCGCCGGTAGCGAGAAACCGCTCTCATACAACGCCCAGACGGGATACTACGAGTTCCTGCTCGACACAAGGCTCCTGGAGGATGGGGTCTACACAGTACAGGCGACCATAGTGGATGTGGCCCTCAACACCGTTCAGACGCCTGTGGTCGACTTCAAAGTGGACAACACCTATCCGATGTTGACGATCGAATCGCCTGTAAAGGACCAGCTGGTCAGCGGAGAAGAGTTCGTGATCAAGGCCCAGACCATGGACAAGTTCCCCGGCATGGTCAGGTATGCCATAGATGGAACGACGTGGTACGATGTATCCACGAAGTGGGACACCACCAAGGTCACCGATGGATACCATACGGTAACGGTCATGACCGAGGACCAGGCCGGACACCGCACCTCCTTCAACGTTGAGGTGACCGTCGATAACGGGGACCCGATCATATCCCAGGCGACGATAACTCCCGGTGAGGTGCTCTCTGGCACCACCACTTTGAGGTTCTACGTCTATGATTCCATAGGCGTAAGACAGGTGACCCTTGCCATAGACGAGGCCAGCGGTTTCGAGATCTACAGAGGGGAGGGCGGCCTGTACTACGAGTACATATTAAACACGAGGATACTCGCCGACGGGGACCACGAGCTCAAGCTCACGGCTACCGATAGGGCGGGGAACGATGCCGCTACCACATACGGGATCCGGATAGACAATACGGGACCGGCGATCGAACTCGATTACTACTGGATCGAAAGGAATATGGAAGTTAGGGAGGGGGTCGTAAAAGAGGGTGAATCCGTCATATTCGTGGCCCATGTCCTCGATCCATCCGGCGTCGGATCCGTCATGATAAACATAGATTCGCTCGGGTGGAGGGAGATGACCCCGGATTCCAACACATCGAATGTGGATACTTACATATTGTACTGGCCCACCTCCGGAGGTGGGTCCCACATATTCCAGATCCGATCCGTTGACAAGCTCGGCAACGAGAACTCTGTATCCGGTCTGATAGACGTTAAGAAAGTGGAGAGCAAGCCGACCTTCGTCGAGAGGTTCGTTGACGCTCTCCCGGTCATCTGGTTCTTGCTCATCCTCCTCCTGATAATCATCATAGCGGTCCTGGCCTATACGGGAGTGCTGACCAAATGGATGAAGGGAGAGGGCATGAAGAAGAAGGAAGGGGGACCCGATGAAGGTCCGGAAAAGAAGAGACCGCCCTTCCGCAATCCATTCTCCAAGGCGAAGGCCACGGATGCCGACAACTGGGAGCCGGCCGAAGAGACGAAGTGATCGCCTCTGGGAATATGACCGAAACATGGATTATGTATCATGTGGGGTGATGGTTCGATGCGGAGGGAACCTATATGGGGTTGGGCCCCGGTCCTTGCAGCGTTCGCCCTAATTATGATCATCCTCTTTTGTAGAGGGGCGGACGCCTCCACGGCCTACGCCGGGGGGGGCGAGCTGGGATCTCGGGGTTCTTTCACGCATGAGACGATATGGAGATCGAACTCGGGCAACGAGCCTAATCAAACCTCGGCGACCATTGTCGTCTCCGGAGTTGGGACCAAAGGGATCACGCTTGCTCCCCAGGATGTGGTCTTCCTTATGGACCACTCCGGTTCTTTAGGGACCTACGATCCCCAGGTGCTGAGGATCCTCGCCACACATCGATACGTCGATAATATGATCGCCCCGTACGACAGAGCATGCGTAATAAAGTTCGATTCAATAGCCACTTCATTCAATCATCTGACCTCCGCTTATGCTCAGGTCCATGCGGACCTCGATGCCCTGGCCATGACCGAGCCCCAGGGTCAGACGAACTTCCAGGCCGGGATCCAATCGGCCACGGACGAGCTCATCGCCCACGGGGTCGATGGCAACCAGAAGGTGATCATACTCTTCACCGACGGCACCCCTGACCCTCCGGAGAAGAACGTCACCCTGTCCCAGATGGACGCCCTTGTCGATAACGGGATCAAGGTATACACCGTGGGCCTGGGGCCCATGGTGGACGAATCCCTCCTGTGGTGGATGGCAAATCACACCGGAGGCGATTATTTCCTAGCCAGGGAGGCGTCCGAACTCATAGATATATATCTCAGGATCTCGGACCAATTCTATGATCATACTGCAGGCACCAACTGCACCCTAAGGGCCAGGATGGACCCGGACATCGATTATATCGAAGGATCATCCGACCTCATCGAGAATTTCACCTCTGATGAAGGGGAGGACGGATGGGTGCTTCTGTGGAACGTTGGGGATCTGATGATAGGGGAGAACTGGTCCGCGACGTTCAATATATCATCCGCTGTCGGAGAGGGCCGCATAAGGCTTTTCGCGTCCGGATCATATCTGGAGTATACCGATTGGAGAGGCGACAGGAAGGTCGAGGACCTTCCGGACATATACATCACGGTGATCAGGAGCCTTCCTCCCCCCCTTCCCCCGCCTCCGACCCCGCCGCCCCCTGCCCCGCTCGCTCCGGTTCCCCCGCCGCCATCGGTCCCGGTAGTGGCCCCATCGATCAACGTCGCCCCTGTCCTTACGGCAGCCCCTAACATCACTCCGGTCACGGTAGGCCAGGCGGCCTCGGTCCCAGTGGAGTATCTATTGGCGGGACTGGCCGCACTGGGGATCGCTGAGAGGGTCAAGATCAAGAAGAAATTGATAGAGAAACAGAGGGTAAGCGTAGGAGCGTGAAAGTTGATGTATATCGGAACGACGAAAAAATTCCACATGACGGTCCTGGCCATCGCTCTATTGCTCATAGCGTTCCCGAGCGTTCTCAACGCGGAATGGCAGGGCAACGTCTTCGAATCCGAGATAGAGATCGTAAGATCGCCAGACCATGTAACGGACAGGGCTCCTTTCGATATGGAGCCGTTCCACATTACTATCACTTCCAAGAACGGACAGTTCATAAACGCCGCCGATGTCCGCTTCACATGGAGCTACCAGGGTCGATTATCTCCCGAGGGTGGATATTCACTGACCAGGATCAACCAGACCTCGATGGAGGGGTCCATCCCGGGACATCCCGGCGGTTCCACGATAAACTACAGGATCGTCGCCTACGACGAGAAGAACACACCTCTGACATCTCCACAGTATTCTTATACGGTCCTTCAGAACGGGTCGTTCTCGGGTTCCGATTTCGATCTCAACGTGGCACTGGATTGGGGGCCAAAGGATCCCAGGAACTATCAGAACGTCCAGCTGAACATATCATCAAGGGACCCTCTCGTCACCATAAGCAGAGGCGATCTCCTCTATACCGTTGCGATCCCGGGTCAGGATCCAGTCGATGGGGTGACCTTCTTCGGACAGGGGGAGGAGAACGGCACGCTTTCCGCGGAGCTGATATTCTATCCGCCCGGATCGAGGATAAGCTTCAGGGTGGAGGCGTACGATACGTACATGAACAAGGTCGTATCCGCGACCCAGACCTATGAGTATCCCCGCCTTCCGCCCGCTCAACCGGTATATACCGGATACATATTCGTCCAGTTCAAGGACATGACCCGCAACGGTCCGCCCGACGGGTCCGAGACCCTTAAGGTCGTCTTCTCCAACGAGACCTATATACACGAGACCGAGGCCAAGGCCGGTATAGCCTACACGAACACCTCCGTCTATCAAGGGACCTACCGCATAGAAGCCGAGTACATGGGCGAGACCTATACGTGGACCGTTTCCGTCCCGCGTCCTGACGGTTCGTTCTCGTTCCTCTTGGAGATCAACGAGAAGACCTACTCCGTTCCTTTCGAACATCGGTCCGGCCCCACATGGAAGGATGCGGTGGGACTGCTTATGCTATTATCCTTACTGGCCCTGGCCTATGTAGGGACCGGCCGTATAAAGGATTATTACAGGAAGCTCGCCGAGGACAAGAAAAGAAGGCGAAGGGCCGAGGATAAAGATGAAGTTCACAAGTGGTACGACCGGGTATTGAAGGACGAGGGCAAGAAGGACATGGTCCTCAGAGCGGGGGCTTTCCTGGTCCTTTCGTTCCTGGGACTCGTATGGGCACCTTTCTACCCCTGGTGGGCGGTGATACTGTTCTGCGCAGTGCTCACCGCTCTAGCGATCCGGTTCCCGTACCTCTCGCTTCTGATCATATCGGTCCTCGTTACCGCATCAACGGCCTATCAGTCAAGGGAGTTCGGCTGGGTGTTCCTGATGCTGTCCCTCGTGGCCATGGTCGGGGGCTTCTTCGACTGGCGCTACGGCTACCTCACGCTTCTCACGGTTTTCGCCTCGGGTTTCGGGATCGGTTTCGCCGTGCCCATCGCTGTGGCGCTTACGATATCGCTTCTGATGGGATCCCTTGTGCTCGTGACCGCCGGGATATTCCTTCTCGTCATCGCGCCATCGGGGAATTTCGACATGATATCGCTGCTCTCATCCCAGGGCGGAAAGCTGAGCTTCGTCACTTTTTCGAGGCCCGTACCCTCGATGTGGAGCCCGGTGGACCTCGCGAACGCCGTCTCATCGATCACGACAACTGACATGAACACGATATCCAGGGTACTTTCGGAGACCATGGGTGATCTGACACCCCTCCTGGGACTTCTCAGCTGGGCCGGGGCGATGGTGCTCTCATACTATTTGTTCAACCATCACATCAAAGGCAGGGAGGGCAAGATCGACGTCAAAGGATGGGCCCTGAGGGCATCCCCTGGCGCGCTGCTGTTCCTGGTGGCGGTAGCGTCGTATGTGCTCTCGACGGTGGAGTTCAACGCTTTCACCGTCTTCGCCCTGCTCACGTGCTTCCCCGCATCCCTTCTGGCCTTTGTCATCAGGGACCTTGGAGAGGCCTCCCTTCCGATGTATTTCGGGGTGGAGGAGATCAAGAGCTCGGATGTAGGCATGAAGATCTCCGAGATGGTGAATTTCCGGAAGGCCACTTTCAAGGACATCGGCGGTCTGGAGGATGTAAAGCGTGAGGTCAAGAACGCGATAATGGTGCCTCTCCTGGAGCCCGACATGGCAACGAAGTACGGGGTCAAGCCCTCAAAAGGCATACTTCTTTTCGGCCCCCCCGGATGCGGAAAAACACTGATGCTCAGGGCAGTGGCATCCGATCTCAACGTGGATATGATCGGGATAAAATGCTCCGATGTGATGTCCAAATGGTACGGGGAGTCGGAGAACCTGATCGCGTCTCTGTTCAAAGAGGCCAAGGCCAGGTCGCCCTGCATACTCTTCCTGGACGAGATCGATTCCATAGCCAAGAGAAGGGACTTCTACTCGACAGATGACGTGACCCCGAGGGTCCTCTCCATCATGCTCTCCGAGATGGACGGAATGGAGGGTGCGGAAGGTGTCATCATCGTAGCGACGACGAACATGCCCGATCTTGTGGACCCGGCCCTTATGAGGCCCGGAAGGTTCGACAAGGTCATATACATCCCGCCTCCTGATGCGGCATCCAGAAAGGAGATCCTGAGGATACACCTTCAAAACAAGTACGTCTCCAAGGACATAGCCATCGAGGACCTCGCGAAGAGGACCGAGGGCTTCTCCGGAGCCGACCTGGCGAATCTGGTGGCCGAGGCCTCCGCCCTCGGGCTCGAAAAGGCGCTCCAGAACAAGAAGCCCCATCCGATAACAATGGGCGATATCGAAGCCGTCCTGGGGGAGATAAAGCCCTCCGTGACGACCAAGACCCTGAAGATGTACGACAAGCTTAGGAGAGAGTACGAGAGGAAGATCAAGGGCGGGAACAACGCGAGGTCCAGAGCCGCTCCCGGTGAGAAGGAGGATCTCGAGCCGACCGATGTCAAATGGGAGGACTGACCTTGTGGCTACTGCAAGCCACTCTCGTTGCCGCTGCTATAGTTATAATACTCTCGCTCTACCTTGGCTTCAAGTACCCCTCAGGTTGGAAGGCATGGCCGCATGATATCCAGACCACGACCCGCTATGCGATATCGGGGATCCTATTCCTGATGATACTCGGTCTCATATACTGGATAACGAGGTACTGGGACTATCCTGCCGGAGGAAAGGCCATGACATATATCGCCTTCTTCGCGCTGGGGATACTGTTCGTCCTCGGGATCATATTCCCGAAGGGCAGGTCGATCTCGTGATGGCCGTGAGCTATCTTTTGAACGTTCGGCCACCATTGTAAAGATATTATATACTACGAAATTCCTTTCTCTTTCGGGTTTTCGCTCAGGAGGCCTTATATGGTGAAGGAGAAGCGGAAGGTCCGTATCGATGATGAATTGTATGACGAGGAAGAGGACATGCTCCCCGAGGAGGAAGATCCCGACATGGACGATGTCCTGGATGATGATGAGCTCTATGACGAAGAGGAGGAGCCGGACGAAGATGACCTCTACGATGACGAAGATGAACCGGAAGATGAGGAAGAGGAGTCATGGGAGGACGAGGGGGTCGACAGGGGGCCAAAAAAGAAGAGCTACAAGGGAATACTCGTCATCGGTATCATAGGCATTCTGATACTGGCGGCAATAGGCGCAGCGATCGTTTACACCGTCACGAGGGGGGGCGATGATGATGTCGAGGACGATACCGATCCCTTCGACAACATCGGGAAGGATACGGTATCCCAGAATTCGATCAGAGCGAGGATATCCGAAGTCATGCCCCATGAGGACTGGTTCGAGATATACGTGGAAGGACCGGCCCAGGGCAGCCTCGACGGATGGACGGTGACGACGTTCGATGAGGACCTCATCGAGCTGCCCGAGATCACAGGGATCGACGGCTTCGATCATATAGTCGTCCACGCCGGGAGCGGAACAGGCGATCATGATTGTTCCGATGGGCTGGCCACGGTCTATCTCGGTTTGGCCGGAGCATTCCTCGATGCGGGAGGCGACGAGCTTGCGCTTTTCGACGCTGATGATAACATCGTCGATCTCATAGCATGGGGGGAGGGGAACGGGGACACACCGAGGCTCGGATGGACGAAAGGAGATTATCTTACCCTTGCCCCCATCGGCAGCTCTCTGTCGCTACAAGGTCCCAATGTCGGACCCGTATCCTACTGGACGGCGGGTCCTCCCTCCCCGGGGGAGAACAACATCGTCGAGGTACCTCTCCCCGGCGACTGGGTGATCCACATAGTCAACGGGAGGACGGAGCCTTTCACGGCCGGGTATGATGAAGAGTATGATATCTTCGAAGCATTGACCCCCCCTAGGGACGTGAACGTCTCCTTCCAGGTCCCTGCCGCCCATCCCGTGGGCCAGAACATGATGGACAACCTCACCGAATACATCGACTTCACCTACAAGCTCCTCAAGGAGATGGGTTTCGGGGATCCAGCATCCTCGGGGACGGATCCCTCCGGGAGGCCTATAATACGGGTCACGGCCAGCGGGAACGGTTCATATTCAGGGGTGTGCCAACCCGACGGGTCCATACAGGTGGACCTTGGCACGAACAAGGTAACGAACAAGAAGCTGGTGGAGCACGAGGTCACCCACAGCTTCCAGTGGAAGCAGCGTCAGAACGGGGCATGGCACATCGGTCCGCTCGCCCACAGGTTCCTCGAGGAGGGAATGGCCGAGTTCGTGGGAAGGTATTCCACCATGAAGAACTACAATATGACCTGGGTAGAGGTCGAAAAGGAGCTGCAGAGTTCAGGGAACCTGAACATAATCAATTACACCTCCAAAAGCCATATCAACATATTCACCGACTGGCACGGTGCGAACAACAGGACCTACTATGCGAACATATGGGAATACTACGAGATAGCCTTCCTGTTCTGGAAGTTCCTCTTCGACAAGTTCGGCAAGGACGTGATCAAGAAGATCTACGACAATACCAGCTATGGCGGTTCCGGGACCAACGTGATAGGGGTAGGGGCCATTGAAGAGGCGACGGGTCAGAAACTGGAGGACCTCATACGAGAGTTCATGCTTTACAGGGTGGAGAATCGATTCCCCCAGTATCGGACAGGGACGGATTTCGGGCCGGTCAAACCCGATAGAGAGGTCGGATTCACCGGCGCGCCATCGAGCGCGAGCGAGTGGGTGGAACGCTATGGGTCGAGGGTGAACAGATTCGTCATGAACGGTTCGGGCGGCATCATTGAGTTCGATCCCAGGATGCCCAATTCCAGATGGGGGATCACCATCATCGGGGTGAAACCGGACGGGAGCCGATCCTATGAGAACCATACTCTCGGCAAGGGGCAGAACGGCACCTTTGTGATACCGCCCGGCATGAAGGAGGTCATAGTGATCAAGACCCTGCTCGACGGGACCGTGAACTATCCTTATGAGTTCTTCAACATGACGATCAGGCCAAATCCGGTCATCACTCCGACGAGGCCTATTAACGACGATCATATAATGTGGGATCCGGATCCAGATTATTTCTGGTGGGTCCTCGAGAACTTCACCAGGGAGATGAGGCTGAGGTTGCAGATAGACAATACCTCCACATTCGACCATCCGTTCTGGGATCAGGAGCTTGGATGGAACGTAACGGAGTGGCCGTTCCCGGAGGATATCGGGAACGGTACATGGTGGTGGAGGCTCAGATGGGAGAAGGACGACGTCTTCGGGCCCTGGACCCCTTACAGCAATTTCACCATCTGGAGGGGCTTTGATAGGCCTGAGATAATGTGGTACCCGGCCCCGCTCAGGTTCGAGAACGATACGGGTTCCTTCTTAGTGGTCATACCGGGTATGAACGTCACCATTCCCGGCTACGATGTTCCCGAAGGGCTGAACACCGGTTACGGCCATGCCGGATTCAGGCTTGGAGGGCCCTACGGGTCGGTCCACTACAACTGGTCCTTCGGCGAGGCTTTCCCGATAGGGGATCTCGCCACGGAGGAACACACCTATTTAGAGTGGAGGGTCAACTACCCGCTATTCGGCGATTGGCCCTGGTTCAGGGACGATATTCTATGGGACCCGGCACTACCTGATCTGGAGATCATCGCCCCGTTGAACGGGTCAAGGCACAGGTTCGATACCAATATGTCCCTGAGGGCGAACCTTAGCGGATCGGAAGGCGAATGGATAGTGGATTCCTTCTTCGACATCCAATTCCGCATAGATCCGGGAGCGCCCCATCCTTACACCGGTGCTGTCGTCCCGACCCTGGACCCTGGCAGGTTCGAGGTTCCCTTGAACATATCCGAGATGCCCCAGGGCGATATTGTCTTCTACGTTAACATAAGGGACGCCTACGGACGGACCGGGGATGTTCATGAGCTGTGGATCGAGGTGGACAGGACCGCCCCGGACCTTTCTCTCAGGATCGATCCGGATAGGGATCCGGCCTACTACAACGGACCGTTCAGGATAGTGGCATCCACTTCGGACCCCAACGCGGTCAGGGTGGAGTTCGAGATCACCGATGGGAACGCCACCAAGTTCCAGTATGCGGTTAGTGACCGGATACCCAACGGGACCGCCTACGAGTTCGTCCTGGAGATCGATCCTGCGGAGCAGGGATTGGCGGAGGGCTGGGCGAACGTTCGCGCTATCGTGCGCGACGACCTGGGTAACAGCCGAACGGTTTGGAGCATGGTGGCGATCGATACGATCATCCCCCATATAATGGTCATAACCCCATATCCGAACATGGAGGTGATCTCGGGCCATGACGTGCACATCACGGTGATGCTCAGCGAGATAGCAGGTGAGATATCCTCGGTGTACGCGGTCCTCGAGTACTTCGAGGGAGAGGAGGTGGGTCGGGTGGACCTCGCGGCCATAGACCAGTATGAGTGGACAGGCAACATACAGATGCCCATGTTCGCCGTTCCGACGACCTTCGTTCTGACGGTGTATGCAGTGGACCTTGCGGGAAACGTCGGTTGGAGCGGGTTCAGCCTCCAGGGCGTGATCCCTTAGAGGTTCGGGTCATTGCCCGATCTTATGAACTTCCCCGACCGCAGTTCTGTGAAGGCCTGTTCCAGCTCGGCTTGTGTGTTCATGACGATGGGCCCTCCCCAGGCAACTGGCTCTTTGAGGGGTTTGCCCGATATCAGAAGGAAACTGGCAGGGAGATCCCCTGTCCTGAAACGGACGGAAGCTCCGTCGCCGAAGAGGATCACGTTCTCCGACGGGACCGTTATGTCCTCTTCGAAAAGGGCTTTGCCCTTGTATAAGTATGCCAGGACGGTATGTCCGGGCGGATTAGGGTGATCGAAGGTGGAATTGGGGGGCATCCGAACGTCCAGGTATTCCGGGTCTATCACTATATCCGTGACCGGACCCCTGACATCCCCGACCCTGCCTGCGACCACCTTGATCTTCGTTCCGTAGAGTTCGACCTCCGGGATCGAATCGGAACCGATATCCCTGTATCGGGGATCCATCATCTTCATCCTTGCTGGCAGGTTCGCCCAGAGCTGGAATCCCCCCATCCTTCCTTCGGGATCTCCCTTGGGCATCTCCTGATGGATGATGCCCGATCCCGCGGTCATCCACTGGACGTCGCCGGGACCGATGACCCCTTTGTTGCCGAGGCTGTCCCCGTGCTCTGCGGATCCGTATAGCATGTAGGTTATCGTCTCGATCCCGCGGTGGGGGTGCCAGGGAAACCCCGGAAGGTATTTCCGGGGATCGTCAGAGCGGAAATCGTCCAGAAGAAGGAACGGATCGAACGCATTTTCATCGTGGAACCCGAAGGCCCTTCGAAGGTGAACCCCTGCACCTTCGAGAGTGGGCCTGCTCTTCATCACCTTTTGGATCTTTCGGATCGAGGGCATGGTTAGTAGAAACCGATCCCCCTTTGATAATCTTGTCCCCATAAAAGGGGGATCCCCTCCTCCCCCGCCTTCTTCAGTGTCCCCCAAGGGTCAGATCCCCCCGGAGGGGATCCCCCGGCGTGTGAAGGTTAAAAAAAGTCCATTATTGTCAAACTATTACCGATATATATATATATTGGAAGTTATGGGCCCGTGACTGGAGCCGATAACCAAGAAATGCGTGCATCCCGGGGGATGTGTTCGATCCCGGCAACTAAGATCCGGTCGAACAAGAAAGATTGAGGTGAAAGTGTGATTGGCAGAAACAAGATATACTTGCTCGGAGCCGTTTTGATTGTAGCTATGTTACTTATCCATACGGATTGGGTAAACGCATATGGGGCCTCACATAGAACTTGTATCGCAGGGGCTATTCCCAACGGTGGAGGAGTTGGTGAAGATCCTTTTGGACAAGCGGCCAATCCAAAAAACGCAAAACATCCTCAGAACGACGCATGGAAACAATATGTTGTTTCAGTTTATTCTATGCAAACAAACCAATTTTTTCAAGGAAGGTTCATTTGGAATATCAGATTGGCAATATCAAATGATCACGGAGAAACATGGTCTATATTTGAATGGGTGAAATTGGATAGTAACAATGATCAGGATTATCCGGATGTTCATATTTATCATGATAGTACAGACTTAATTCTGAAATTGGTTGTTGTCTGGCAGGAAAGGCCAGCAGTTGGTGGGCCATGGAAAATTCTTGCCAGAGAGAGATTCTATTTACATCAGTCAGGAGTATGGGGGTCAACCTATACTGTATCGGAACCAGGTGATCAACAAGATAATATCTACCCAAAAGTGTCTACAACAAGTGGATCTGGTGGTGAACAATGGGTAACCTACTGGAATGTGGTATGGCAAAGATATTATTTCATCCACGGTACTTATGGGGTAAAACTGAATATTTTTTCACGTTATAAAGTAGGAAACACTATCACCGAAGGGTTTGTTAACAATCCTCAGGATATTGCGGTTCCGACTTCTTCAAATGAGGAATACAAGCATCCGGCAACCGATTGTATTTTCTGGAGTGATTATGATGGAATTTTTGAGGTTGTATATATTATTTATGAAGCAAAGCTACCTCTTGTTCAAGACCCCGAAGAACCTCCGATTCAGCCTTATCGGGTAAGAGTCGAAGGCGGAGATCTGTCTGGCGTTAGGGGGCCATATGTTAGACAAGTAGGGCCTATAGATTTGGATTGGGGCAGCTCAGATAATATCGGTTATCCGGACATATCCGTTATAGGTCAAACGACCGGTACCGGTTTTACCGTCGATTGCGTCTGGGTTCGATCGAGCAATGTAATGTATTCACAAAGCACGAATTCCGGAGGATCATATTCGACACCTTTATCCATAGCATCTAACGGTGATTTGAGCATGAGATCCGTTGCTATAGATTCCAACAAGTATTCGTGGGGTACATATTTTAACTTAAAATTGGTCGTCATATGGACAGATGGTTCGGATATTTATTTTAGAATACGACTCGGTAATGATGGACAAGGATGGTTGCCTTTCCAGACAACCCAAACCTTGAGTTCAGGGGAGGCTTTGGAGGATTTCGTTGATGTGGCCGTTAAGATGAGCTCTCAGAACATGTTTTGTTATGTACATTTCGTTTGGCAGGAGGCATCGACAGCAGTATGGTATGATCGTGATATTGAGGATAGTGAACCTTAAATGATAACAGACTGATCAGATAAGTATATGTACAGTTTAATCAATGAAGTATGTGGTATGCATATGTATGGAAAGATGAAGTTGATATTAGTATTTTTTTCTCCTTTGCTTATCATGAATTTATCCTATTTGTATGACGATTCATCACTCGATGGAGCAACAATGGATTATGAACCTGAAGAGGAAATTAATGAGGACGAAATTAACAGCAAGAATGGAGTGATTTTTAAGAATCCTGAGAAAGTTCCTGCAAGGTCCAGATATACACACTATTCCCTGATCGTTCATGATATCGATAAAAACGGCTATCCGGACATATTATACAAAACGCGTATTGACGGGAATGTCAATCAGAAGGACCCGGCTCTCTACTTCATTCAACAAAATTCTTCAAAGGAATGGGTTGAATCCAAGATAGATTCAAATATCAGCATGCTTTTAAGAGGATTAATTAATATTAATGAAAACGATGAGATGGATTTGGTTTATCTTGAATATGATAGTAATAATGAAAGCCAAGTTTTTTATATGTTTATTGATAATAATGGGACCTATTTGGATCAGTTTTTCAGGGCTTCCTTCAATCATGAACATTATAGATACGATTCAGCACCTCGTATTGTCGATATTGATTGTGACGGAGATTATGATATTCTGACCTCCAGCTATCGAGATCACGTTTACATATCAGTCAATCCCGGAAATGGTGATTTTTCTTATGGTTGGGATAAAGATATTCCAAGGTCTGTGGGTCAGAGGGTTTACGTTCCAGGCGGATTTGCAGTACATGACATTAACAATGACGGTTGGCCAGATCTATGCTGCCCCATGGGGAACGGAGGCTCTCTAAATTATCCGGGCAGTAGCCAATTGTATAATTGGGTGTCGGACGGCAAAGGTTCATGGTTGGATTATTCTCAAGGTTTTCCTAATGGCGAGAATGGCAGAGTTGTTTCCCTTGGCGATATCGACAATGATGGCGACCTGGATTACGGACTGTTGACGGACAAAGGCGCATATATCTATGAAAATTTAAACGGTAATGGATGGAGAAAGAGATCATTCCCTTTCAAACATACCGATATAACCTATTTCAAATTCGTGGATATAGACAACGATGGCTTTATCGATATAGTCACTCTAAAATACGATATTTACAATGAAGAGGATTTGTTCATCAATATAGTTAACATTTCATACGGTAACGGTGATTTTTCATGGAGAAATGTGAATCA
Source organism: Thermoplasmatota archaeon (assembly GCA_029762535.1). Classification (GTDB taxonomy): domain Archaea; phylum Thermoplasmatota; class Penumbrarchaeia; order Penumbrarchaeales; family Penumbrarchaeaceae; genus JARVGK01. Next base: position 481 of record JARVGK010000007.1, on the reverse strand, counting down.
ATTCACACATTATGGCGGTAGATGTCGTTTTATGACCCTTGAGGATATGGACCGTGATGGGGATATGGACCTGTTATTCGAAGCATTCAATACCACCGATCACTATATTCTCTATGTCCCGAATGAAGGTGTACATCATAGGGATCTCATATTCACTCAATTGCCTCATTCACCACATTTAAGGTCTGGTTCGGTCCATCGCCTTTCTTGGACCATGAAAAATGCATCTGATATATTAGGAACGGATCCAGTATTCAATATCAGTTTCTCGTTTACAGGTAAAAATGGATCATTTCAATTATATAAAGATAAAAAGGACGTATGGTGGACGGAAATCAAGATACCTGATATTCCCACTGAGAATATGTATATTAAAATAGAATGGCAAGGTAGGGAATATGTTGCGGGTCCTTACGTGATACACAATTCGGAGGATCGAACCCTGCTGATCGACATCGATCGCCCGGAGATGGGATCCCTT
>JARVGK010000079.1 GCA_029762535.1 Thermoplasmatota archaeon | reverse complement strand
TTGGCGATCCCACCGGTGTCCCAGGATCCGCTCCCGTTAAAGTAAAGGGTCGATCCCTCGTCAGCAAAGAGATCCCCCTGGGATACAGCATTGGGAAGTCTTACATCAAGGACAGTAATGTTGAATGAATCAGAATCTCTGTTCCGCCTGAAATCAAAGACCGTGAGATCCACAGGATAGTATCCGGGTATATCAAAGAGGAATTCAAAGGACAGACCGGTTCTATTTTGCCATATTCCGTCATAAGTAAAATTCCACCATGCGTCCATTACCAGATTATCATCCGTGGATAGTTCTGCTGAAAAAATATGACTTAGTCCCTCATTTATCGTCACATCTTCTCCGGCATTGGCAACAGGTGGCATAGTATCGAAAACCAGAGGATATTTATCTTCCAAACCTCCGACTCTGTAGGGATCGTCCCCGTAACCATCCGATCCCCACTGGTCCTGATTAGGTCCCTTCTTCCTGTCAACTCCATCATAATCGGACCAGAAATTTCCACCTATATCATAATTAAAAAATAATTTATTATTTACACCATTATTAGTTATTTGATTGTTATTATTAATGAAATGATTATTATAAATACGATTATTTGAACCATTTGTAATAATTCCAACTTTATTATATTTAACTATATTATTAAAAAAAGAGATTGATGAACCTGTTATTGTTGTACCATTTATGTTATTGATTATTGTGTTATTTTCAGCCTTG
>JARVGK010000078.1 GCA_029762535.1 Thermoplasmatota archaeon | reverse complement strand
GGTCCTCGTCGGCGGTCCCGAACGTATCGAGGAGCATCAGCACCCTCTCGGCATCGAAGCCGAACTCCTTCTTCCCGCATGCATCAAACTTGTCCTTGGAGACGTCTATCCCGATATATAGTGTTGGCATTTAGGGCACCTCGAAATCTATATGTGGGCTGAGGTCCTATGCCCCATACGTGGCCTGTGTGCGTACAGGTTTGCAGTAGATGGAGTTGGCCTCTGTCAGCCGCAGCTGACGACCATACCCATAGCGTGTTAGTGCGTACACAGGTCACACAAGCATGGGGATACACGTTCGACAAGAGGGATTTTGACCATAGTCCTAATCGTATACCCTCAGCCCGTATGGGGATATGCCACGGATGAAACATAAGGCCTCACCCGTTACCCTTCAACACAAGTCCTGAACTGCCTCATGCCGGGTCCTGGATCGTCTCACCCCGAGTCTTTTCTCTGTCCATGCTCGATGATTTCTCTTCGGACCTTGAAAAGATCGACATAAGGACCGACCAGGAAATGGGATCGATAAATGACGACAAGGTAACGGCTATCGAGAACACTACGTTCATCATCAAGGAGGATAGGCGATATTTCACTCTTTTTCACCTCCAGTAGTCTGTAGATGAACTAATACTATAAAAAATAAAGTCTCTTCTCCAAATTTCGGCATCATGATTTCGTCACTCCACAGGTTTGAAAGATCTTCAACATAAAGTAATCAAGG
>JARVGK010000077.1 GCA_029762535.1 Thermoplasmatota archaeon | reverse complement strand
TATTTTTTCGAGGGTGTGGCGCCCCACCCAAACTGCCCACCTATCGGTGTCCTCGTATGAGTGAGTGTTACGGTAAACCAAGGATGGTGTCTCATCGGTGGCTCCCCGCCCCCCACGAGGGACGGATCGACGCCTCCCATCTACCCTGCGCAAGGAATACCATAACACAACGACAGGCTGCAGTAAAGCTCCACGGGGTCTTCACTTCCCATAAGGAGTCCCTAGCCTCTGCACTAGGATAAAATGTTCAACGGTTTCATGGTTGGGACAGTAGGGCTCTCATTAATCCATTCATGCAAGTCGCCAATTAAGCGACAAGGTACTACGCTACCTTAAGAGGGTCATAGTTACCCCCGCCGTTTACGGGTCCTTCTTCCCATTGTACTGAGGTTTCAGATACCCGCACTGGGCAGGAATCACAGACTATACGAGTCCTTACGGAGTTGCAGTCTGCTATGTTGTTATTAGACAGTTAGAGCCCCCTTGTCACTGCGACCTGCCCACTCGCTGGGCAGGCACCCCTTCTCCCGAAGTTACGGGGCTAATTTGCCGAATTCCCTAACCATGAGTACACCGACACGCCTTAGCCTTTTCAGCCAGGGGCACCTGTGTCGGATCTCGGTACGGCCATGCCAGCTCCCTTTTCACGGGCTCCAGGAATTTGCCGACTTTCGCCATCACGCGTTCACCCCTTTCTCACCATGACGGTTCTCCAGGGGTTTCGACGCTTAGACGGGGCGACGACCCCGCTCAGCATATCCCGAAGCGTCAGGATTCTTAGCTGACTGGTACA
>JARVGK010000076.1 GCA_029762535.1 Thermoplasmatota archaeon | reverse complement strand
GTCCCAAGGTCGCCAGTTTCTCTGAGACGTCTTTTGGTTGAGCCAAAAGATTTCCCCAGAGACTTAACGACCAAGCTACGAACGCTTTAAGCCCAGTAAAAGTGGCTATCACTCGAGCAGCCGGTATTACCGCGGCGGCTGGCACCGGTCTTGCCCCGCCCTTTCTCCTGGTGTGTGTTAGACACCAGAACAGCCTGCATTGACAGGCACTCAGGGTTTCCTTATCACGATTGCTCGCATTGTAAAGTTTTCGCGCCTGCTGCGCCCCGTAGGGCCTGGATTCATGTCTCAGAATCCATCTCCGGGCTCTTGCTCTCACAACCCGTACCCGTCGTCGGCTAGTAGGTACACTACACCCACTACAACCTGATAGGCCGCAGATTCATCCTAAGGCGCCGGAGCTTTTGACCACAGAACATTCCAGTATCTATGGTATATCAGGAATTATCACCAGTTTCCCGGTGTTATGCCTGACCTTAGGGCAGATTATCCACGTGTTACTGAGCAGTACGCCATGTTCACGAAGAACATTTGACTCGCATGGCTTAATCGAACACTGATAGCAGTGACCTCTGGCAGGATCAACCAGAATTGTTGATCACACACAAATTTTGGAAGTCAATTAAGGAATCGATCGGAAAGAACTCTTTTGAGAGTATACTTCCTTTCTGCACATTAGTTTGGTTAATTCCTTGAATTTTGTAGTTAAACACTACCGATCAGAATTAACCGAACTGCCAAATCCAACGTCGGACAGAAAAAGCTTCTGTCCCCACTTATAGTATAAGGCGGTGATTGTAAAT
>JARVGK010000075.1 GCA_029762535.1 Thermoplasmatota archaeon | reverse complement strand
CCGCTCATGGCGCTCGAGACCGTGGGCGCCACCTTGTCGCCCGTGACCGAGACCGTGACCACGAAGGTCTCGGTCAGGCTCACTCCCTTCACAGTGACGGTGATGTCGTGTTCTACGTCCTCGTTCGTCGGAAGGGCCGTGACCTCGATCCTCGCTTTACCAGTGAGGAACAGGGTCCCCGGAACGACCTTGACCGACAGCCCTGACGGTTCTGAGGCGGTAACGGTCATGAGGCCGTCTCCGGCAATGGAGAGGTCCACGCTTCCGGTCCCGCCGGAGGCAACGGTCAGGGTATCGGAACCGCTGACCGATATCTCGTTGTCCTCGCCAAGCTCCTTGAGCCCCACGATATTCACGGTGGCTGAGTAGCCAACGATGACTATCTCAGGACCGGGACGGGACGGGATCACATCGCCTATGCGGATCTCGTGGCCGCGGGCAGTGTCCGTGAACAGATGCTTCGAGCTCCAGCCGGATCCGAAGAATCCGGTATGCTGGACCAACTCTCTTCCCCAGCCGAAGGAATAGAGCTCGGGACCGGGAACGTTCGGATCCACGTCGCCGACCCAGACTCCGCGCAGGGAGTCGTCCTCCGTATATATCACCTCTTTGACCCAGTCGTTGCCGGAGCGCTTTAGGCCGTAGACCTCGGCCTCCATAACACCGCCGCCGACATCTATCTTGTCGCCGCAAAGGTATATCTCGAGCTGGCCGTCACTGTCGAGGTCCCCCACGGCCACACGGGCCAGGGGAACGCTCTTGTGTATGCGCTCCACAGTCCAGTTGCCCACGGTCCCATAAGCGAT
>JARVGK010000074.1 GCA_029762535.1 Thermoplasmatota archaeon | reverse complement strand
TCTTGACTAATGAGGCGATCAAATGGACACCAGGCATCGATACATGCGCAGGATTATTGGAAGATGAAATTATGGTTACATCATGTATAAACCCATTTTTTTCGACATTATAATAACCAACCCATCCATCTGTTTTTATTGTTGAGCCCTTCTCAACAACATCATTGATGAAGGGAATCAAACTATCCTCAGACACGTTCTTTATTTGTCTAAGTCGTACTCGTCCCAATCCCTTCTTATTATTCATCTCGACTGCAACAATAACTATCGATTTATTTTCGACGAGCCTACCTTTTTTTTCATCTTCTTTTTTACCGATATAGAATTCGTCAACTTCGATTATACCGGATAACTTTTCACGATGGGGTCTAATCATGACTCTACGTAACTTATGAAGCATGGCCCACGCAGTCTGATAACTTTTAAATCCCAGTACCCTTTGAAGACCCAAAGCATTGGTACCATTTTTTTGATTTACCACATACCATATGGCGGAAAACCATAGTCTTAAAGGGGTTCTGGTTCCATGAAAAATAGTACCTGCTGTAACCGATGTTTGATGTAGACATGATCTACAAGTAATCCTTCCTCTGGTAGTTTTATATGGTTCTTGTTTAATATTACATGAATGACAAATGAATCCATCATTCCATCTTATCTTTTCAAGATATTCATAACATTTTTCTTCATCTGAAAACCAATCCATAAATTCTTTCCAGTTACGAGGATAATCTTTTCCTGGTTCAGGCATGCTACTCATGAAGCGTTATAGCGATATAATCTTTTGGGATTAAAGTGGATACCCCATT
>JARVGK010000073.1 GCA_029762535.1 Thermoplasmatota archaeon | reverse complement strand
CGACATCCGACCGCCTCCGCATCCGAGGTCGAGGACGGTCATGTCGGGTCGAATGGATCCCTCGATGAGGGACAGATACCTCTCCGAGACCCTGCTCTTCTTCAGCCAATACTCGGATGAGGAATCGTAGGATCCCCGGACCTCATCCTTTCCCATCGGATGCCTCCCTCTTGCTCTCGAGCACGACATGCATCACCGCATCGGGATCCCTCATCCTCTCGACGATGGTGCGGTCCAGTTTGGAGGCGCCCTTGTTCAGGTCCGTCCCGAGCGTTCTATGGGTCCTGTCGAATAAAAATCGTAGTCGAGTTTCGTCAGTGATATCCTTTCCGATTCTTCAAAGATGGATAGGAAAAATCTTTGGATCATTCCTCCGCCTTCATATCTTCCTGATTACGGGATCGGGATCTCCTTATGAAGAGAACAACGCCCACGACTATCAATACAAGCAGGATCGCTAAGGGGATGATTATCGCAAGGATTGGGAACGGTTCGGTATCAACGGTACCGTTGTCCCCGTTTCCGGGAACATCGGATACCATTATCTTGAAAACGGTGGAATTGGAATTGCCGGCCGCATCATACGCAGTAACGGTCACTGAATAACTTCGCGGAGAAGATATCATCCCGGAAAGAGTGTTGTTCGTGGAAACGATGGATACTCCTGACCAGTTATAATTCGATATACCGATATTGTCCGTCGCCACCGCATAGATCCTGAAATGCTCTCTGACACGTAAAGATATATCCGAGATCGGATCGATCTCGGGAGGGATCACATCGACGATCGTTACGGATCCGGACAGAGATGCGGCGTTCCCAGAGCCGTC
>JARVGK010000072.1 GCA_029762535.1 Thermoplasmatota archaeon | reverse complement strand
ATCATCATTATTATGGATCATGTCTTTAATTCTATATTTATTCTCATTTTCATTTTCAAAAAATAAATTTAGTAAAAATGAATAATTCTTCTTTAACTTGATGTTTTCATCTCGAATACTTCTAAATTTTGAGTAGGCTTCATAATTCATATAAACACCTCAATCTATTATATTTTATTAGCAAGGATCACCTCTTATAAGATGGACAGTTTTTCGACACGAAACCACCGCCATCCACCCAGAGGGATCCATGATCCATCGACTAAAGTTCATACCTCCTGATCATTGAGAGATGGGAGTATTGTCATAAGATATAACCCTTATGGATGAGGGGGTATGAAGGAGTATGGAGGGGTATAGAGGGATATGGGGGAGTATGGAAGGGAGTATGGGGTCGTATGGGAGGAGGTATGAGGAAGTATGGAGGGGTGAGTGGAAAGTATTTGTGAGATAAGATCCACAGAGGGGATCCCCTTGTTGCCCTCAGGAATGGGAGGGCAAGAAAATTTTCTGGTGGAATACACACCGCTATATAAACCCCAATAATACCCCATGTATCATATCGAGACATAATTTGGTACACTGGCTCTTCTCATTTTCTTCGGATCGACATGTATCGGGTCGAGACATAATTTGTAACATGTCGAGACATGAAAAAGTGTATCATGTCGAGACAAAGGGATCACCCCGCGTTCTATCCATTTCCTCTCCCCCCCCCAATATTAAGGGGGCATATCTTCGCGAGTGGGATCTACCCTCTCCCCCGAAGAGGGGGGATCTCAAGAGTTATACCTCACCTACCATGGAAGAGGGATCTCCCCAATATCCAAACTCAAAGATTGAGAGCAATATCCAGGATCGAAAGGAGTGAATCGTTGATCCTCTTGCTTTCTTCATCCGTAGGTTTATAGAACAG
>JARVGK010000071.1 GCA_029762535.1 Thermoplasmatota archaeon | reverse complement strand
ATTGGCGGGGGAGCACCACAACGGGTGGAGCCTGCGGTTTAATTGGACTCAACGCCGGAAAGCTCACCGGATAGGACAGCGGAATGATAGCCGGGCTGAAGACTCTGCTTGACCAGCTGAGAGGAGGTGCATGGCCGTCGTCAGTTCGTACTGTGAAGCATCCTGTTAAGTCAGGCAACGAGCGAGACCCACGCCAACAGTTGCCAGCATGGTCTCCGGACTGATGGGGACACTGTTGGGACCGCCTCTGCTAAAGAGGAGGAAGGAATGGGCAACGGTAGGTCAGCATGCCCCGAATTATCCGGGCTACACGCGGGCTACAATGGGCAGGACAATGGGTATCGACACCGAAAGGTGAAGGCAATCTCCTAAACCTGTCCGAAGTTCGGATTGTGGGCTGCAACTCGCCCACATGAAGCTGGAATCCGTAGTAATCGCGTTTCAAAATAGCGCGGTGAATGCGTCCCTGCTCCTTGCACACACCGCCCGTCAAACCACCCGAGTGAGGCTTGGATGAGGCTGTGGTCGTTGCCGCAGTCGAATCTAGGTTTCGCAAGGGGGGTTAAGTCGTAACAAGGTAGCCGTAGGGGAATCTGCGGCTGGATCACCTCCTAACGATTTCAAGGAACCATATCGGTCATACAGCAGACCGTACAATTGCCACGTGCCAACACCCATCCACACCGGAAAGCCGGGCTCATAGCTCAGCTGGAAGAGCGCGGCCTTTGCGAGGCCGAGGCCGGGGGTTCAAATCCCCCTGAGTCCATCGCACCGGACCCAAAATCCGGTGCATCTTCAATGCACCCGGCGATGCGAGTCGCCGGGGAAGGGCCGAGGGTCAACCCAATGACCCAACGAAGCCGTGTATAGGTGTGCACTCTGGACGTTAAATGGGTTCAGCGGTTGCTGAATTTATATCCGGTAGCTTCTGCCTGTCAGTGGATGGCTCGGTTCGAGTGCCGAAGAAGGGCG
>JARVGK010000070.1 GCA_029762535.1 Thermoplasmatota archaeon | reverse complement strand
AATCCCTATGGTCGGATGACATCGACGGCGACGGCCTGATGGACATAATAGTCGTTGAGCCTTACTGGTACGAGTATCTTTACAAGAACGAGAACTGGGGCGGGACCTCCACATACATCTACTACAATTACACCGGTCTCGCCTTCATCTGGTGGGGTAGGAGTAGGGCTGAGTGGAACACGACCTACGTTTGCAACAACGGCGACTGGGACGTGAGGATAAAAGGATGGGCGCCTGTGAGGTCTAACAGCTATAGATATGCTTGGATCGGTTATTATCAGGGACAGAACGTGCACACTGGAGACTTCAACGGAGATAACAACACGGACATCGTTCTCGGCTCCTACTACACCTATATCTACACACCATCTACAATATACTACGGGGCCGGCGCCTGCTGGGTGATCCCCGGCGGCAACAGGTCATATTGGACCCAGTGGGGCGGACATTACGACATGCTGGCGCGACAGGGAGAATATATGATGTTCAGCGTCCGTGCCACTTATCAATATATGGGATACAATTCACGCCTGGGTGATATCGACGGCGACGGCTACGACGATCTCTTGATAGGATCATATTACGCAAACTCATACTATGGAGCATACTATATCGTATGGGGCAGAAGCGACATATCGGACCTAACCTCCACCTTCTATGATTCTTACCCTGCCGGTGGTTATTACAACGTGGTCTCGGATGTGGCTGAGGTCACCATTTCCGGGCCTAACACCTATTCATACATGGGTCAGGCCTGGGTGGACGATTTCGATAATGATGGTATCATGGACATGATATTCGGCGCTGGAGGAGCGACCACTTCTCAGGGATACACATACGCCGGCATGGTAGGGTTGTATTACGGCCGTACACGTGCGGAGTGGCCGAGCACCGTGACCTTCGACAAGATGAACTGGATAGCTGAGGGCCCTCACACGTATGCATATCTGGGATACTATTATTTCCAGACCCTGAGCAGCGGTGATTTCAACAACGACGGTGTCGCGGATAT
>JARVGK010000006.1:78702-113849 GCA_029762535.1 Thermoplasmatota archaeon | reverse complement strand
AGATACCTTCACCTCGGACGGATCCCGACCTTTCTCCATGGACCCAAGGAACGCGCTGAAGCGTTGCAAAGAGCATCTTATCAGCATGGGATACAAGAGGGCGCATCTCCAGCCCGAACTCGAATTCTATCTCTTCAAGGAGGATTCCGATATTGAGGATATGGTGGGGGAGAGGTCCATCCTTGATATACAGCCAAAGAAAGGTTACTTCGCTTCCATCCCTCTGGACAACACCGATGCGTTCCGCAACGAGTTCACGAGCAATCTCTTGAAAGCCGGCCTGGATATCAAGTTCCATCACCACGAGGGGGGTGCGGACCAGGTCGAGATCGAGTTCAAGCACGTTCCAGACATCATCGAATGTGCCGATGCCGCGATGCTCTACAAGCTCCTATCCAGACTAACCGCGCGGGAATTCGGTTATTTCGTATCCTACATGCCTAAGATCTCGGATGTGGACTCCGGAAACGGAATGCACATACATGCATGGCTTGAAGGTGAAAATGGATCGGCGTTCGTTGATCAGAGAAAAGATATGGAGCTTTCAAAGACGGCGCTACACTTCATCGGCGGCATACTGAGCCATGCAAGGGCCACCTGCATAGTGACGAATCCGACCATCAACTCCTACAAGAGGCTGATACCGCAGTTCGAGGCCCCCGTTTACGCTTCTTGGGGCTACAGGAACCGGACCACGATGGTAAGGATACCAGGTTCCCCCGGATCGAGACGAGTGGGGGATATCGAGATAAGGCATGCCGACACCTCGTGCAATCCCTATCTCGCCTTCACAGTTCTGATCCAGGCAGGCCTGGATGGTATAGAGAAAGGGATCGAACCTCCCGCTCCGCTTGACACGGATCCGAACAAACTATCAGAAGGTCAGAAGAAGGAACAAGGGGTAGAACTGCTGCCATCATCCCTTAGTGAGGCTGTGGATGCCGCACTCTCCGACGATATCGTGAGACTCTCGCTCGGATCCGAGCTATTCGATGCTCTGATCGAGAGGAAGAGCAGGGAGGCTGTGGAGTACAGGAAGCATGTCGGGGAGTGGGAGATCAGCAGGTATCTTTCTCTTTGAAGGGCCAAATTAATAACGAAGTATTCTCATTCCCCGCCATGGAAAAGAGGATACTATCCGTCGGGGATTGCGTCCTTGACATGCTCTGCCCTCCCATGCCTTCCCTGCCCGAAGGTGACTCGCAGCACAGGATCGAGAAGCCCGTTCTATCCCCAGGGGGCAACAGTCTGAATTTCGCGATCGCATGCTCTATGGTCAATAGGAATGTACACTTCATGGGAGCAGTTGGGGATGATGAATTGGGACGAACGCTTATCGGCATTGTCTCGAAGTATCCTCTCAATATCAAGACCAAGGTCCTTGAGGGATGTGGGACGGCGATCACCGTCGCGATCCCCGACAAGAAGGGAGGAAGAAGGCTTCTTAGCTATTCGGGGGCCAATCTTTCCTTCAGTGCAAAGCCTAGCGATATTGACATGGACGAGATAACCCACCTTCACAGGGGCGGGTATTGGTTCACCGAGAGCATGATGGGGGATAACGACATACGCCTGCTGGCCGCTGCCAAGGCCGCCGGGATCGAGACATCGTTGGACCCGGCGACCGATCCCCTGGGCTTCACTGAGAGTAGGATAGAAGGGTTCAGAGGGGTATTGGAGTATCTGGACATCCTTTTTCTCAACGAGGAGGAACTCCTCTCGATCACAGGAGAGGTGGAGGTTGGTTCCGGATTAGAGTCATTGCTCGGATCAGGGGTGGGAACGGTTTTCTTACATAGAGGTGAGAAAGGGGCCTTGTGGAGGGGGAGGATGGGGTCAGGCTCCATGCCGGCATACAAGGTTTCCGAACCTAGGAACCCGACCGGATGCGGGGATGTGTTCAACGGTGTCCTGATCGGGCTCGTTCATGCGGATTCGGACCTTGAAAGCTCTATTTCCCAGGCACAGAAGGCCTCCGCGATCCGCCTCTCATCATCAGTATCCGTCTATCCCGACCAACGTACAATAGATTCCTTCGAAGGCACAATGACCGATATAGGTTAATTAGTCAGCGGACCTTATATCCAAAACCGGCAAAGGAGCTTTCATGGACAGGAAGGACCTGGAGCTGTTGAGATGTTTGTTCGAGCAGGGTTGTGTGGACCCTGTCTCATTAGCCTCTTCGCTATCTCTGACGGAGGAGAACACGAACCGGCGGATAAGGCTAATGCTCCACGAGGGGACGATAAGGTTCTTTTCCGCCTTCTTCGACCGAAGATGTATGGGTTATGATACCACATATTTGAGAGTTCATTATCCGAACAGGAAACGCGGGCTCGTCATGGAGAGCATCGGATCCCTCCCAGACGTGGCGTCCGTATATCCTAACATGGACGATTTCTGCTTTGTCGAGGCCGTACACAAGGGAAGGTCCTCCTTACAGAAGGTTATCGATGGGATCGAGGGAATAATCCATACTTGCACGGTCAGCGCCGCATACGTCCCAAGATTGCCTGATGAGGTCCCCGATCTCAAGAACGGCATTCATCTTTCGATTTTGAAAGAGCTCGTTGAGGACGGCCTGATCCCCGTCAAGACCCTGGCGAATAGACTCGGCTCGAAAGAAGAGGACATCAGATCCTTGATCGAGAACATGCTTCAGCGCTCGAGGGTCAGGATATTGCCCGTTCTGAACGAGGAGGATATGAGCCCTTATCCATGTTTCTCCTTCATAGCGACCCTGGATTCTCCTGGTTCGCTTCCTGAAGCATTGACGGCGATGAACAGGATAGCACCTATGATATACGAAAGGTCGCCTTTATTGAAGCCTCCCGGGATATGGATGAGGTCCTTCGGGGTCGATCTCCATTCGATGGACCACATGTTGGAGAGGATAAGAAGGATGCCATGGGTGGATGATCTCACCATCATACTGCCGGAAGGCGTGAGGATGGACCGCAGTATGGACATATCGATACTGGAAGAGGCTCTCAAGAGACACGGATAGGCACTCCCGGAGGATGTTCATAAAATGATTTAAATCCCCTGGGGCCATCTAGCGGCAAGGGATGGGTCATCGGACGTGGGATCACCTTCGATCCGATGCGCTCTTCCAGCGGTGCTTCTCCATGGAGGGAAAAGATCTTTCGGCATCCGATCAGGTTCTCCAGACCGCAAAGGATGATATCGCATCAACGATACAGCGGAAGAATACATTGATGGCCCTCTTGCCCGTGGATGATGATACGTTCGAAACGTTCGCGTATCACCTGCTGAAAGGGGGCCAATCCCATCGTAAAAGGATCCTGATGTTATGCCCTCCATATCATGTGGGTAGGTCCAGGACCATACTGAGAAGGCTCCTGGATAGGATCTCCCCCGAGACCCTGTTAGCTGCGATAGACCCTGAGGACCTGACCTGCCTCTCCGAGGGTTTCAAGGCCTCACCTGCGGCCATATCACATTTTTGTTATACTGATGACTGCCACAGGTCATGTCCTTACCAGAGCGGGTTCTCGATCGACATCTATAGAAGGATCAAAGAATCCTCCGGCTCCCTCGAAGGGATGGACGAGGGCCTGTTCAGGGACAGTGGGATGTGCCCCTCCCGTACGCTGATGGATATTGCGAGCGAAGCAAGCGTCCTGGTCTTCGATCACTCGTTAATGATCTCACCTGGATTCCAAAGAACGATCGGACATATCGGATTGGAACCTGCGGATACCCTCTTATGTATGATGGACCCAGTCTCATTTGTCGAAAAGGTTTGGGAGGTCCACTCGCTGAAACTGACATCCCCAATGCTTCAGACATCCTACTGGCCTTTCAGCGCGCTTTCCGAGATGGAGATACAGGGCATGGAGACCCTTTTCCAGGTCCTGCGCGAATTCATCCAAAAGAACGATGATGGAGCGACCATCGATAGGAAACAGCTCATAGATGACCTTCGCAGGGAGATGAAAGAGTTCGATAAGAAATACTCCCTCACCGACATCGCTCAGATCCTATCCGCACTCTCGAGCGGAGTATCTGATCTGAGTTTCTCGGACAGAGTTCGATTGAGATATCTCGAGGATTTCATATCGGTCTGGTTCGAACAGCACTCTACGGCCTCCAGGTACGTTTTGAACGAGAGGGAGATGTCCATAAACATATCGCTGATAGCTCCCCAGGTGGTCACGTCATCGATCACATCCATGTTCCATTCATCGGTCATATTCGGCGATAATGTGTACCCGCACGATATATTCACCAGGCTTTTGGGTCTGCCACTTAACAGGGTCAGCAACAGGACCTATGTATCGGCCGGAAAGATGAAGGACATTACCGTTCTCGCATTCACCAACGTCGATCTCACCTCGAGAACTGACATGGAAGAGCAGTATCGAACCGTGGCGGAGAACATGAGACTTATCGTGGGATCGCTTTCGGGGCGTTCTCTCTTCGTATTCCCATCTTACAACGCTCTCGACTCATGTGCTGGAAAATTCCTTGAAGGCAATTTAAAAGGTCCGGTCTTCGAGGAGACCAGGGATATGCATAAGGAAGAGAAGGAGGCGATGTTGGTGGAGTTCAGGGATTCGATCGACGGAGTTGCACTGGCCGTTCAGAACGGAATTATTGCGAGGAGCTTTGAATCCGGGTCCCTGAGAGTATCGACATCGGTGATGGTCGGACTGCAGTTCAATCCACCCTCTCCGGAATCGAACCAGAAGAAGATATTCTTCCATGATAACTACGGTTCCAATACAGGAGAGCTGATATCAAGGGTCCTGCCCGCTATGCAGAAGGCCATCAGGATGGTGAACTCTCAGATGTACGCCCCAAGCGAAAAGAGGTTCGTCATTCTAATGGATAGAAGGTATCAGGACCGCAGGAATATGATCGCCATACCCTCATTTTGGGATGTCAAGTTCATATCGGATCCCAGGAACCTGAGGTTCGACCTGTTCAAGGAGGGATGATCTGGATAACGAAAGGCTTTCTTTCACGGTCCTCGGATCCTCGAGCTCCGGTAACAGCAGTCTGATCTCCTTCGGGGGACAGAACGTCCTCATAGATGCGGGTCTTCCTCTGAACTACACCAGGAGGATCATAAAGGATCTGACGACCAAGGACGGTCTGGACGCCATATTCATAAGTCATGAACATTCCGATCATATCAAAGGCCTGAAGACCCTGTCAAAAGCATATAGGGCTCCGATCTATGCTTCGAGATCGGTCGGATTTCTACTGGACCTTCACGAAAATGCGAGGATAGAGGAGCTGAGGGACAGGAGATGCGTCGATCTCGACGGTTTGAGGATCACTCCATTCCAGGTCCCGCACGACGCCTTGGAACCTTTCGGCTTCATAATCGAAGGAGGAGGTTCATCGATAGGCATCGCCACCGACCTTGGCTCGGCGGAAGGCGATGTTGTGGAGGTCCTGCGAGATCGGGATGCGCTCGTTATCGAATCCAACTACGACCCTGACATGCTGATGAGGGGGCCATACCAGTACAGCCTGAAAAGAAGGATAATGAACATCAACGGGCATCTATCGAACGTTCAATGTCGGGATCTTATCACGCGAACCATTGGTGAAAGGACCAGGGAGATCGTCCTGGCCCATCTATCCGAGGAGAACAACGATCCCCTTCTGGCCATGGAATGTTGTACGTCGGCCATCAGGGATCGCGAGATAACGAACCTCAGACTATCCTATCCTCGCATACCCACTCCGCGGATTTTCCTTTGAGCGTCGGAGGTACAGATACCAATCTGTACTAATCATTTTATATATGATGTCTCCTAGGTCGGGTATAGGGTGAAAAGATGTACAGATCATCGAGACCCCAGAGGCCAGCCTATGACAGGAGAGCTATGGGGGACAGGTCCCACGGAGGTCGGAGCGGGGATATTGTTCGATCCCGGCAAATAGGAGGAGGGTTGGATAATGAAAAAGACTTCAACTTCCAGAAGGCCGGACTCGTGGTCATCGTCGTCGTCTTGCTGCTCGCCCTTTCCATAGTCGCTTACAATTTCATGGATTTCAACAGAAGGGGTCCTCTTGGGGAGCCGAGGATGATCGACAGCTTTCTGGATGGAGGCAGGTCCCCCCTCGTGAACGCTTCATACACCGGCACGGAAGTCTATTTCGAGATCGACGCCGACGCCGTGATCGAAAAAGCTACCCTTTCCGTTGCAGGAGCCCTGCCCCCGTCAAAGATAGGATCGGAGATAGGTAGAGCACCGATAGATGTGGCAGCCGCGGATTACAATAGGGATGGTTTTACCGATGTGGCGGCGATCAACTACAATGACAACACCGTATCGGTGAGGTTCAACAGGCTGGGAGAAGGTTTCGAGCGATCAGGCACATATCCGGTCGCCAAGGCCCCGATCAAGATCATCGCCATGGATCTGAATTCGGACACATATCCGGACCTTGCTGTCCTCTCCGAGGATGTTTCTGAGGTCACTGTTCTGATGAATGACGGGAACGGAATGTTCATAGGTAACAGGAGATCCTACCCTGTTGACAGGGTACCTTCGGACATCGCTGCCTTTGACGCTGATGGCGACGGTGATATCGACCTATGCGTGAGCGACCTCAGCACGGACAAGCTCACATTCTTCATGAACGACGGTTCCGGATCGTTCACGCTGGGAGAGCAGTTGGAGATCGGCAGGAACCCATCGAGGATCCTGCCGATGGACCTTGACAAGGACGGTATGATGGACATCGCTCTTTACCTGTCCCAGGGAAACGGGTCATATTACAACGTCGAGAGGGAGAGGACCCAGCGCTGGTACAATACCGTGGTCCTTTTGATGAACAGAGGCGGCATGGTATTTCAGGAGAAACCCTTCGAGTATAGGGTACAAAGAGGGGTGAACTCCATGGATGCGGCGGATCTGGACGGCGACGGCCACATGGACATAGCAATGGCGCATCTCGGTTACAACTCGATATCCGTCCTGTATTCCGAAGGGTCCGCTAATTTCAGGAAGGGGGGTTCCGGGAATATGGATTCCAGGGAGTTCAGGTCGCTGGATCCGATCGACCTGAAACTTGTTGAGCTGGACGGGGACGGACATATCGACGCGATAGCGATATCGAAGTCCGCGGACTCGATCCTCGTCTATTACAACATGGGCAACGGATCCTTCCACGATTTCGTACATTATTACGGCGGATTATCCCCCACCTCCTTCGACTTCCTTGACTTCGACCTCGACGGAGACCTGGACGTTGTAACTTCCGACTGGAGGGGCAAGGATGGGGGAATAGGAGGTAATGGCACGATATCGATCATAAGGAACCTCCGAAACGGTATATTCGGTACATACAGACAATACGTCACAGGCAACAGCCCCCGAGGTATATTCACATATGATCTCGACGGGGATGGTGATAAGGACATCGCAACGGCCAATTATTTCGGTTCAACGATATCGATCCTGAAGAACGACGGGCTCGGATTATTCAGCTCCAAACAGGACTACCCCATAGGTCTGGAACCATACATGGTCGTGATGGGGGACCTGAACAACGATGGGTATATAGACGCCGCCTCGGCCGATGAGGCGAACTTCAGGATAATACTTCTGGAATCCGACAAGAACGGCGGTTTCACGACAGATAGATACCTCATCGACATCCAGGCATACCCGTTCTCACTGAGGATAGACGATGTCAACGGGGACGGTTTTCCCGACCTCTACACATCGAATTATGCCCAGAACACGACGACGATACTCATCAACGACGGTTCGGGAAATTTCGAAACGATGTTCAGCGATTTCATAACCATCGATCTGGGCAACAGGATGCCCTATGACGCGTTAATGAAAGACGTCAACGGGGACGGACTAAAGGACCTGATAACGGTGAACCGAGGGGATGACCTGGACCCGACCAACACCATATCGATATTCCTAAACGAGGGCGACCTTAAATTCAAAGACCATGCAACATACAGCGTGGGGAGACAGCCCACCGCCGGTTTGGTTATCGACCTGGACAACGATGGTGACCTCGACATCGCAACTTCGGACGCGGCCGATGATACTGTGACCGTTCTGCTAAACGATGGTTACGGCAACTTCGAGAGGCTGGGCACATACCCGGTCGGGGACAGGCCGCAGTTCCTGACATCGATAGACTTGGACCATGACGGCTGGATCGACATCGTGGTATCCAACAGCGAGAGCAACGATCTCCATATCCTCAGGAACAACAACGGGAGGTCCTTTTCGAAGTTCTCGGACATGTGGATCGGAGCTTTTCCTTATATGATCTCGGTGGATGACCTCAACAACGACGGAAGGCATGAGATAGTTCTGACGAGCGTTAATACGGCCAGGGCAGTGGTTCAGGGTTGTTTCTATTACCCTTCGGATGTCAGGATAGATGTCGGTTCCGACGACAATTTCGAGATGGATCACGAAGGATCGCTCGGAAAAGAGGTGTTCGAGATCGATATCACTGACGCGGTCAAAAGGTATATCGAAGATCATGGCGGTTCGGGAAAGGTCAGAGTTCCTGTTAGCGTCATCTGCGGCCAGCAGGGAGTGGTGAGGCTCAGCGGTCTCACGGTGATATACAGATGATCATAGCCTGAAGCCCACGCCGCAGAAAGCGCATTTCCCCTCTTCCACAACATCTTTGGTGAGTGTCCTTCCGCAGGAGGGACATTCATATATCTCCAATACCTCCTCCGTCTCTATCCTGAATCTGCCCCCGCAGAATGGACATACTCCGGATAGAACGCTGTCCTCCGAAATGGCCGAATTGCAGTGGGGGCATTCGAATGCTGTTTCATCGTCGAACGCTGTCACAGCATCCTCACCATGGGAAGTATGGTTGAGTACTAAAGATGAAATCCCCGAATGGTCCTTAGCTCTCTCTTGCCCCGATCGAAGCATATCCTTTCTGTAAGGGGGCCTTTCGCTTTCTTTGAGCCTTCTTTCCCGGTTCTTCAGTTCTTTCTCAAGGGATTGGAGCTCGGATTTTCTTTTCTCTATCGATCCTTTCTCGGAGTCCATCTCCTCTCGCTTGGTTGATAGCTCTTTATCGAGGAGGTTGAGCCTGTCCTCCTCTTCGGAGGTCTTCGATCGCCTTTCCTCGAGCTCATCGAACGATGCCTCAGCATCGCGCAAGCTATTTTCGATATCAGAGATCCTGGAAACCTTAGAGGAGAGGTCCTCCGAGATATTCTTCAACTGGATATCCCTATCCTTCAGGAGCGACTCGAGTTCGTTCACCGTTTTTTCCAGCGATGCCTTCTCCTCACAAAAAGACCTTTTGACCTCCTCGGATGCGGAAGATGAGAGCTGGAGCTCTTCCGATTTTCGCTGAAGCTCCGCTTTTATGGAGTCGATCTCCCTGTTCTTCTGTTCCAGGATCGCCTTCAGCTTCTCAAGCTTCCCAATCGATGCGATTTGAAATTCCATAGTTCTTTCCCGTTCAGCGAATTCGGCCATTTTCATCTCAAGGTCCTCTCTGGATCGAGAGATCTCGCCTCTCTCTTCTTCGAGCCTTTCCCTTTCTGATCCCAGTTCCGCTCTCTCCTCATAGAGCTTGTTCTCGATGTCCTTGAGCTTCTGGGCCTTCTTCCTCATGGATTCCTGGTCCTTGACGATCTTCTCGAGTGACGCCTCACAGCTGGCCCTCTCCTTATCGATCTCGGTCCTTTCCTTATCAAGGGCCCTCCTCTCGAGTTCAAGACTCGTTATCTCCTCTTGAACTGCCCTCCCTTTCTCATCGAGGTCCTTTTTAAGCGAGGCCTCCGAGTTCATAGATAGATCCAGTTCCTCGGATAGTTCTTTTGTCCTCTTCCTCTCTTTGGACAGCTCCTTCTCGACATCGGCCAACTCGTCCCTCTTCTGTTTCTCCAGCAGTGAGGAACCGTCCCTGAGCTCCTTGAGCTTTGATCTCATCCTCTCGTTCTGCTTTGATATCTTCTTGTTGGATGCCTCAAGCTCAGCGATATTGGTACGAAGGGTTTGGATCTCCTTTCTCATCGATTCATTATCGTCGGACCCGGTCGATCCCTCCATCACATCGTCCAGGGAGGAACGGAGGTTCTCCAACTGGAGTTTTTCCTCATTAAACCCGATCCTCTCCGATTCGAGTTCTACCCTGCCATCCTCTATCTCCTTCCTTATTTTCATGAGCTCGGTCCTTTCCTTGGCGAACTCCTCCCTGTCGATCCTTAGCCCCTCCTCGCGTGTGTTCAAATCCTTCTCCCACTCATCCAAAGAAATATCTTTCTTTTCGAGCTCTTCCTCGCGGTCGTCTAAAAGTATCGCTCTTTCCCGGAGTTTCTGTTCATTATCCTTGAGCGAGGCCGATATCTCATCAACGTCGACCTTAGGGCCTATCGATCCTGTATCATTGAGACGTTTGGCCGTTTCCCTGAGGGCAATGGCCTGCTCTTTGAACTTCTTCTGTAACTTCTTGAACTTCAACTCGAGGTCGGGGTCGATCTTCGCTGGGCTGCCTTCTCTGATGACCCTTTCCAAATCCTCGTTCTCCTCTTCGAGCCTGGCGATGCTGGCCTTCAGACCTTCCGATTCCGCGATCAGGGCAGATATCTCATCGTTCCTTAGTCTGATGATATCGTCCTTTTCTTCGATCTCCCTTCGAAGGATATTGGTCTCCGGCGTGTTCTTTCCCTTCATCGATAGGACCTTCTCCCTCAGCTCGTTGATTATCCGCTTCTCATCCTGATCGAGAGTTGGTACCTCTTCGAGCTGCTTCTGGAGATCCTTGATCCTTTCCAGGGTCTGTACCTTACGTTTATATTCGAGCCTTCTATCCCCCGATAGAATGGACATATCCGGGAGAATGGTGAAGATATGGGCGCAGTCAGGGTTCTTGCACGTGTAGGCCTTGGGCGATCCAGATACCTTGACGCTCAAACGCGTACTGCACTGGGGACAGTTGATCACCCGGACCGTTTCCTTGCCCTGCATGAATATCAGACCTGGGTGACGACACCCGAGCTACCTAATATTGGCATGGATTATATACGTTTTTTATCAAATATGAAACGTGTATGAAAATTGGAACAGGAAAGATAACTTTTTATTGCAATTGGCGATTTGTTATGTCATGGCAGGCCATGAGATCAGGCCCGGACTCAGATCATCTCTGAGGTTCCAAAGGACTGTTATATGCTCTTTAATCTTGTCGATCATCGCAGTGACAATGGTCCCCCTGATGACGGCCGGTACCTCCTCTAGAGCGGGTGCAGCCTATATCGGTGAGATCGACGGCCTCGGCCCGGATAAGGACCTGCTGCTGGCAGGGCACAGGTATTATACCGCGCTCTTCACCTTCGAAGGGGTCATGCTGGAGGATCTGAGATATATCAATATAAGCATCACGTACACGGATCCCCCAGTAGTATCGATACCTACCATTTTCTATGATGTCAAGGCGGACGAGATATCATTGTCAGACGATGCGAAGATGAAATTGGGCACCCATTCAATAGGTGGGAACGTTACTCATGTTACAGAATTCAGTATAGATATACTCTTTCATCTCAATTGGACCGAAAGGACCAGGTTCAAGCTCGTTCCCAATCTCGATTATGGTATCGGACCTATATCGATCCCACCCGGAAGTGATCTCCACGTGACCCTTCACGGGGTTCTCGACAGGCCAAAGCCTGAAAGGATAATAGACGAAAAAGGACGCGTACTGAGCGAAGGGTCCACCGTAAGGAGCAATTCGACAATTGGTATAGAGAACGTAATGTATCCATACTGGCATACGACCTACAATCTTACGGCCTTCACACCCATGCGTAGTGAGATCGAAGTGTTTATAGATGATGGCTCGGCGCAGTATGGGCCAGATGAGGCGACGAGCACATCCTTCCACATAGTGACCCCGGTAGAGCTTCAGGGGGAATGGAATCTCAGGATGTCCGTTGAGGGGGTCAGGAGCGATTGGTGGCAGAGGATCGCCCAGTGGTCCCTGAACCTTAAACTGGACGGATACGGCCCCACTTTCGACCTCACCAAACCCAGCGGGAAGGTGGCGAAAGGCGAGGTCGATTGGACGGTGGTGATCAACGAGAGACCGACCATATTGAACGGAAGGGTCGATGGGTCATCGATCAGGGTGAGGGTCTTCAGTGATGATGTATGGACCGAATGGCAGAACGTTAGCTCGGTCCCGAACGGTCGGTCCATAATCGTCTACGGCTCATACGAGATACAGAGCGAGGGAATATCCTATATTATGTTCACGGCCTCGGATGAATTGGGAAACCACGCTGAATCCCAGCCTTTTGAGGTATACCTCGACCACGCACCGATCCTGACCGTCCCGGCCGAATACACAGGCCTTAAAATGAGAACGGATGAGGTATTGACCCTGAACGGGTTCAATTTTACAACAGATGAGGATGACGAACTTTCCCAGTTGAGGTACCATTGGAAGTTCAACGACGAGGAGATCGGGACGGGTAAGACCATAAACAAGCCACTTTTCGCCGAATCCCCGGGCATGCACGTCATCACCTTGACGGTCTCGGACAACTACGAGACAGCCGAGATATCCTTCGAAATAGAACTCGTCGAAGCACCGAAGGAAGGAAATGGGATAGACCTTATCAAGCTCTTTAAGGACGAGAACTTCCAGATAATCGGGATCGTTATCCTAACGACGGCATTCATCATACTGATAGCGGTCATTATCATCGTCGTCGTCAGAAGGCTCGGGAAAAGCGATCTGGACGATTCCGACTTTATAATATCCGAGGATGCCGCCAAGGGCAACGAGGAGATCGCGCGAAAGCTCAGGGATATGTATTCCCAGGGTTATACGATACCCGGGCCCAACGGCGAAGCGGATGCCCGGGAGGATTTCTCGGGAGAGGAGTTCGACTTCGATTACAACCTCTACGAGGTCCTGGGTTTGGAGAACAACTCCTCACCGGAACAGATCAAGCGTGCCTACAGGAAGCTCGCTGCCCATTACCACCCTGACCGCGTGGCCCAGAGGGTGGACCAGACGGATTCCGAAGAGGCTAGAGAGATGATGGTCCGGATCAACAAGGCTAAGGAGTTCCTCCTGGACCCGGAGAAGAAGTTGAGATATGACTCGCACCTGCAGGAGTTGGACTTCTCCATAGAAATGTGATCAGGGTAATATTCTGGTAATAACCCGGTATCGGTTATATACTAATTATGTTTAGTTACGCCGAAAAGGGAAGTGGTAACTTGCATCCGTCATTCTTAGGCAAGGTGTTCAAGCTCGGCAGGCGCACCTCTGACGTTTTGGGTGTTTCCGAAGCGATAGGTACCGTGCTCCTTCTTGGGATCTCCGTCACCCTGGCCGGGGCCATTGCGCTCTGGACGCAGACCATCGACGAGGGAGAGCAGGGGATCTACGTCGATCTCTGGGCGAACATCCAGGGCAACGACGTCCTATTGACCCACAGGGGCGGCGATTTCCTCGATGGGGCCAATTCCTACATACATATACGAAACAGCGACGGCACCACAGCTACAAGGAACACATATACTGTCCTATCGGGAGGCACGGATGTGTTATGGGGTCCGGGCGAGACCGTTACGATCGATCTGACCGGCGTGAGCGACAGCTTCGATGTGATAGTCACCACCATAAAGGGCAACGGCAACCCCACAGTGATAATGAGCGCGACCATGCTGAAGAGCGGTGTGGGAGGGGCCCTTCCCGATCTGGCCGTGACTATGATCCAGATCAGGGACACCAACGATGTGGTCATCGCCAGCGGGATATACGAGGAGGGACCTTATCAGATATTTATAAACGTATCGAACTTCGGCAGCGATCTTCCAGCACCCTATTTCATCGATGAGCATGTCACACATACGGTCTCCAACCTTCAGATATTCCATACGGCGGACGACCTCCAGATCAGCAGCGTGGACATGAGCCACATGAGGCCCGGAACACCCCCTACAGAGATAGTGGGCGCTGACAGAGGAAAGCTCGAGAACGGCGATTACATCGAGGTCGTCTACATGTGGAACGCCTTCCAGAGCGATCCCAGGACATTGGGCACGCATTCACTTAACGTCAAGGTTATGCCGCATCCGGACGGTGAGATCAACTACAGGAACAATTACGTCGATAGGAAGGTCAAGGTCAACAAGGAGATCACCCCGATGATCATAGACGGGCCGGACCCGGGCATATACAGCATATCCTTTTCCGAGGGATCCCCGCAGAGCGGGGATACCGTTACCGTCACGGTCATCATCCAGAATTCTGGAGACCAGGCGATCACTGCCGCGCATAACGTACATATGGTGGTATCGACCTGGGCCCCACAGAGGATGGAAGGTACGAATTACGACATGGGATTCGACTATACTGGACAGTACTATATCAAAGAGTCATTCGACTGGAAGATGGACTCTCCCCCCGGTCATCATGGTGATTGGAGGAGCCAGATAACGGATGGATCACAGCCGATGGTTTACGATGACGAGTTCCCCACATGCGTCGTACCCAATATAGTTCTACTGCCGGGGGCTTATTTCTTCTATTACTTCAACCTCGAGGCAAGAGTGGATGTGCCCGGTGGAGAACAGAGGGTATATGTGGCCATAGACGTCTTCGATCATCTTGCAAGGCCTCAGGGCATAACCGCGATGCAGGGAGACGATACCAAGGACAATCAGGGGATCGGAACTATCCAGGTGCTGCCCAGGATCCTCTTGGTTGACGATGACGAGGCTCAGATGGGAACGGCGGGGGACATGACCTCCTCCGTCATCGAAGCTTTGATAGGGTCCGGTGTCACGGTCGATAAGGTGTATGTGGCCCAGGAGGTCGAGGACAGCGGGAATACGAGAGATGCCCCGGCGTATGACTACGTTCAGGCCGAGATCCCCGCCCCTGCGATGGAGGATTACGACATCGTCATCTGGGTAACGGGTTACGTCGAGGATCCATTCACGAACAGGCCAGCGCCCGCACTTCACGGTGGCAACATTCAGGAAATGATGAAGTACATGGACTCCAACAAGTACCTGTTTATTGTCGGCGAATCGCCACTCAAAGGTCTGACCACGATGTTTTCCGGCGGTAACAATCCGCTGTCGCCTCAAGCCCCGTATGCCGCCGGGCAGCCTGTGTTCGAGGACGGTAAGACCTTCGTCTACGATTATCTGGGCATATCATGGATAGAGAACGACATGGACCTGCCATTGGCAGGTGAGGTTATAAGAGGGCTCGATACGGGCGTAGGAGGGATAACCCCCATCGCCCCCAGCAAGACGCAGTACGACATAGAACTTAAGGACCTCGCCGCCGGGAACCAGGGCATGCAGCTATTCAAGCTCAGGGACGCGGATGTGGCGGGTTTCGAGAGGGCCATCGGAGTCACCACCACAGAGGCCGAGATAACGGCTTCTTCTGGGAAATTCAACATGCTGAGGATAACGAGCACTCCCTCCGGCGTTCACAACTCACAGTACAGGACCGCCATAGCCGCATGGGACATCAATCAGATCGAGTTCCTCAACGAGAAGATCAATCTCTTCTCGGGAGTCCTCAACTGGTTCGACTGGAAGATCAACGTCGGCAGGGACCTTGCCGTTACGAGGATGCAGCTGTTCATTTTGACGGAATCGTCGCCCGGAACCTGGACCCAGGAGCTGATATCCCCTACAAATTTGCCCAAGTATCTGGACACTGTTTACATAGAGGCGACGGTCAGGAACAACGGCCCGAGCGTGGAATCCACCTCATTGATGTTCTACGTTACGGGACCGGACGGTATAGAACTGCCAATAGCGGCCAATCAGTACGATCCCAGGACCACGCCGGCAGTGAGGGAGACCTTCGGCAATCCTCAGGACATCAGCAGTATAGCGGGTGGAGGGGAAGAGATCGTGAGATACAAGCTGTGGCTTGCCGTGGGTGTCGGCCAGTACACCTTCAGGGTCGTTGTTGACCCGTATCATCTGATAACCGAGGTGTCCGAGGAGAACAACGACATCACCTATTCGACATCGACCGTCACATCTTTCGTGACCCAGAACAACATACTGATAGTCGATGACGATTTCTCCGACAACAACTTCGACGATCATGCCGATACAACGGCTAACAAGGGACCCTTGACCATCGATTACACTCCTCAGGGAGGATCCCCTGCCGACAAGATACACCAGACGCTGTTGGATCTCGGATACGATCACGAGGTGCATGTCGTTAAGAACAGTTATGAAACAGGCTCGTGGGTCTTCGACAGCGGCCTTGGCATACTGGATATCAAGAGGTACAACTCGATCATATGGGTGTTCGGAGATTCCGGGGACAGGGTGGGCGCTACACAGAGAGAAACTCTGACGGACAAGGACCTGGACGCTATGATGACATATCTTGACGGTAAATACAACGAGGCCGTCTTCCTCCCTGAGACCCATACCGAGAACATAGCTTTCATTGGCTTCAATTTCGTTGAGGACCTGTACAATTTCAGGGCGGACATCGTGGCCCCTTCGACCACGGTGACCGTGGAGCAGTTCGCCAGCGATTTCCTGGGGATCGACGTGAGCGGTTCGAGCTCGGTCAGGACAGGGATCGCCGCGGGCGGTGTGCCGGACGGGGACTTCATCAACGACATATATACCGGTATCGAATACTACAGCCCTCTCCATATGGCACCGTTCCTTTTCAGGGAACTGACTATCACACCCGTGGCGGAATCCGATCAGAGGATAAACTTCGGGGCGGTGGAGCAGTTCACGAACGATGTATACCTTACCGGAGCACAGCTATACAGGACGGCGGAAGGCAAATACTCCAAGACCATTGTGCACAGCTGGCAGCTGAACATGCTCTCGAACGTGGATATCGTTCCTGCCACATCCGACAAGGAATCGCCCCTTCACGAGATGACGTATCTCACGTTGCACTGGTTCAATACCCCGGAGAGCAGGCCCGAGCTGATCTCAAGGAACTCAAAGATCAAGTTCGACAACGACAACCCCGTTCTGGGCAACTCCTATCTGGTCGAGATCCAGATAGCGAATGTGGGCGGCGTCGCAGGAGGAGGTACAGTCAGGTTCACGGACGGATCCACGCTAATTAAGAGCGAGAACATCTACATGGATCCTAACAAGGTGACCACTCTCGAAGCAATTTGGACCCCTCTCTATGCCGGAATGAGGACCCTCATGGTCTGGATCGACCGCTACGACAATTACGACGAGGTCTTCGACGTCATCAACAACAAGCCCTACCAGACGAGGGAGATATACTTCTTCTGGGACGATATGGAGGGTGGTCTGGGCAACTGGAACCATGACGCAACCGTCCAGCTTATAAACGGCGAGGGCAAACTCGATTACATGGAGGAGCCCACCACATCACATATAGTCAACGAATGGGGGGAGATCTCCGGCTTCCACAATAACAACGCAGTGGACAATTCCCTTGTGGCGAGGGAGTTCTACTCATCGAACGTCAGCTTCATGATGCACGAACCCAGCGCCGAGGTGAGGTCCCCTGTGGACGTCGTGCTGGTCATCGACACCTCAGGTTCGATGAGCGGGTCCAAGATACAATCGGCAAGGACCGCGGCCAAGACCTTCGTCGATCAGATGGGAGAATATGACAGGGTCGCCCTCTACCGCTTCACGAGCTCGGAGGATCCATGGCGAGTGCAGGACCTCACCTACATGACCGCCGCCAACAAGGTATCCACCAAATCGACCATCGACGGCTTCCCGGCGAATTCATGGACCCCGATATGGGACACGATAGGGGACGCCATACAATATTCGATCTCCAACGGCCAGCCCGGTAGGACGCCGGCGGTGGTCGCCATGACGGATGGCGATGACTGGGGAACTAATGGTCGGGAGACAGGATCGGAGAGATATGCCCCCGGATCCGATGCGGGCTTGTCCCATGCGGATACGACATGGGGTCGAAGGGACATGTCCGGCCTGAGATGGGGGGATCCTCAAAAACAGTATCTCGACGAGTGGGGCGTTGCTGGACGCGACATCTACAGGAGGACCAGCACTTCAGGCGGGTCCTATGTGAATCTAAACAGCGTCCATGACATGCGAACAGGGTTGATCAATGCACCGGTCTATGTATTCACGATAGGACTTGGCATCAGCCCCAGGGACACTACATACGTCAACGGAGGGTCCACGCCGCCGAGCCAGAGCTGGTCTCCTCACACCACCGAATACGATCTCTGGCAGATAGCCCACAAATCCTCATACAACAGCATAGGGAGGGGTAAATATTACTATGCTCCAACAGCCAACGAACTGCAGACAATATACGATGACATATTCGTCGAGATCCAGAACCTCGCCCAGCAGGCGACAAGGGCCGATACCCGGGCGGGAGAAGTCCTATACTACAAGCTGGACGAGGCCTTCGGAGCGACCGTGGCCGCCGACGCCTCAGGTTTTGGTCATAACGGGAACGTCCTCAGGAGCGATCAATGGGTGACCACAGGAGTGATCTCCGGCGCAATAGACATGAACGCGAACAACGAGATCAAGATCCCATCGAGCCTTCAACTGGACAACCTGAACATGCAGACCAGGAGCATATCCTTCTGGATCAAGGCCGACGACACCGTGAACAGGCAGGTGATATATCGGCAGGGAGGCACCACCAACGGCCTCACCATTTATCTGTACAACAACAGGCTTTACGCTCGATGGGTGTCCTCATTCTCGGCCAACAGCGAGTTATCGATGCCTTATTCGGACACCTCGAACTGGCACCTGATAACGTTCATGTTCGACGGGAACGGTTTAGCACAGACCCTGTATATCGACGCGGTCCCTGTGGATTCACAGAACTACGGAGGATACATAGCATCCGACACGAGTGGAATATTCATGGGTGCCTCCGGAGGGCTCTGGACCTCTTATCATGATGGCAGCTCCAACTGGAACTACAGGCTCGACGGATCCCTCGACGATTTCAGGATATTCAACTACAGGCTGACCGATAACGACGTTACGGACCTGTACGAGAGCGCCTTGAGGGACCGCAACGGTCTCAGGGCGGAGTATTACACCTGGAGCGGTTCCGCAGGGTTCCAGAACTTCGAGCTCGTCAGGGTCGAGCCCAACGTCAACTACAACTGGGGGACCGGTTCCGTGGGCGGAGTCCAGAACGATCGGGTCGCGGTCAGATGGACTGGATATGTCCTTCCTCTTTACGCAGAGACCTACACTTTCTACACGAGAACGGACGACGGCGTGAGGCTTTATGTCAACGACGTGAGGATAATAAATGACTGGAGGGATAAGAGCCCCAACGAGGTATCGGGATCCATATCCCTTCAGGGGAACGTTCTCTACAAGATCGTGATGGAATACTACGAGAACGGGGGCGGTGCGGTCGCCGAACTTTCATGGTCCTCCTCAAGCCAGCCCAAGCAGATCATTCCTCCCGAGAGGCTGTTCCTGAGCAAATACACCTCTTCAGGAGGGGGGGGAGGCGGATCCGGCGGCGGCGGAGGCGCCCCGGAGATCGATCCCAACAATCCCTGGACCGACGGTTCGGTCGTGAACACGAACAAGTGGCTGCTGACAAAACCATTGGACCTCAGGAACGTCGACAACGCGACGCTGACATTCTATCACAAGTACAACCTCAAGGTCGGAGCGAACGGCGGAGTGATCCAGATAGGCATAGCCGATGACGACGCCTTCCCTGAAGGTTCCTACAGATACTTGTACATCCAGCCCGATCAGCCCTATACGGGGAACACACTAACAAGCTCCTGGGTCACTAACCTGGACGATTTCGGGGTTCCCATGAGATGGTGTTGGAACGGAAAGAGCGCGGGCGGGACGATGGGTTGGGAGTTCATCTCGGTAAATCTGAACGATTTCGTCGGCCATTACATAAGGATAAAGTTCCTGTACGTCTACAACTACGGGGGATCGGGCTACGGGTGGATAATCGACGATGTGATGTTGAAGACATCCACGGACGTTGACAATACGGGAAAGGACGATTCATTGGACAACTGGAACCACGTCTCCACCCTCGACAAGAACAATGCACCTACAATGGCCTGGTACTGCGGGGATCCATCGCTGGGAGGCGATCTCAAGGACGGTGTGGACAACTCCCTTTATACGAGGCCCATCGACCTCACTAACGCGAGGACCGCACACCTTTACGCCGAGTTCAAGTTCAACATCCAGACGGCCTCCGGCAGACCTCCCGACGGCTTCAGGGTCGAGATCAGCAAGGACAACGGTGTCAGCTGGGTCCCTCTGAGCCTCGGTGTCAGAACCTCCTGGGGCGTCTCGGGGACGGAGAACGACGCCTCGGACGGCGTACCCGGGGACGGCAAATCCTTCACCGGACTGCCTTTAGGGAACTACTGGGTCGCATCACATTCCCTGGCCAGGCTGATAACGAACCTCGACGGGTTCATAGGGAACACCGTCATACTCAGGTTCAGGGTAGTGACGAACATCGACGGTCAGCATTTCGAGGATCCGGGTCTGTTCAAGGGCATATACATGGACAACGTGGTCTTATTCGGAGAGTCCCTCGAGGGATCAAGGACCGATGATGAGGAGACGCTTCCCGTAATGACCCCATTGACCGAACCTATCCTCGAAGAACACAAAGACGGGATCGATCCCCCTGCTGCCGAAATTGAGGAGCAATTCGCTATCGGAGATCCCGCCAGGGTGGGAAGCGGATACGCCCTTCTCCTCCTCCTTCTGCTGATGGTACCGGCCCTGATGGGAGCCGTCATTATAAGGAGAAGGACCTGAAGGTGATCTTCCTTGAAGAGGCTGCTTTCGGACAGGGGGGACGCCGTGATGGTCACGGCCGTTATACTCCTCTCCCTCGCGGTGTCCGTGGGGGGGAGGCTTCTCATCAGCTACGGCGAAGCCCAGGGCAAGGAGATGGACATGGAGCACATCTCCGATGTTGAGGATTCACTTCTGAACATGAGGGGTTCGATGTACACCCTTCTCGATGCGAAAGATAGCCGGACCACGGTGGTCAACAGGCTTACCCTAGGGACATTCGGCAACCCTTATCTTGCTGTCGCCAGGTCCTCCGGATCACTTGAGGTCAGGCCTGATCGGGATCGGTTCTTCTGCTCTTTGTACGCTGGTCCGACAGGCTCTGAAATACTGCTTGATACCGTCACTGGTTCGATCAAGTACGATTCCGAGCTGTTCTACTTCGAGGACCAGGACTACTACTTTGAGGGCGGGGCGATAATCATCGATGAGAGCGGGTACCGCACGATGTCGTCCTTTCCCTCGGTTGAACTGCGGGAGACTCCTACCGGATGGGGCATAGCCCTGTCCTTCTACGGCTTGGGGAGCGAGCCTTTTTCCGTTTCTGGCATAGAATCCATTTCGGCCGAGGTCTCCCTTCAGAGCTATACCTCAAGGACCCTGACTCTGTCCGAGGCCACTGACTCCATCATGCTTAGGATCAATTCGTTCTCGGAGCAGAGTTGGAAGGCCTATTTCGATTCATTTCTTGGCGGAAAGGGATTGGTGAACGGAGTGCATTATTCGTTCACGGACCCTGTGGACTGGGAGGATACGACTCAGTTCCTCGAGGTCCGAATAGACACAATGCAGTATATCTCCTACGACATGGGAGTAATGGGGGTGAACATATGATGAGGAGGATATCCGACGAGAACGGCGTATCGAACGTCGTATCGATGGTGATGATCGCCGGGATCATAATATCGATGATGGGAATGGTCTTTTCGACCTACCTGCCGGCGTGGGGCAAGGACGTTGAGGCCCAGACCCTGTACGGGGTCATGGACTCGTTCATGGATATGAAGAGCTCGGTTGACCAGCTTTCGGTGAGGGGCGATGCCGGCACGTCGATGACGACCAAGATCACTTTGGGTTCGGGAGGCGGGCCCGTGCTCGGCTTCGGAAGGTGCACTGGTAACCTGCAGCTCCTTCAGGACAGCGGCAGCGTGCTGGCCTACGACAGCGACGGGAACATCTACGGCAGGGCAAGAGGCAGCCTCACCTACAGCTCCTTCAACACATATGTGGACGATCAGACGATATCGATGGAGGGAGGTATGCTCATAAGGGAGCAGGCGGGAAGCTCCGTGATGAAGGGCCCTCCCAACATGGTCCTGAACGATGACCTCAATACCGGAAGGAGGGTTCTGTATCTTCTGCTCTCCACGATCGAGGGAGATGTGAGAAGCTACTCGGGGTCGGAGACCTACATGATCAGGATGACCCTTCTTTCAGAGGTCATGGCAACCTATGACATCACATCCGCCTCATTCGTCATCGAAGTGGTCACTGAGCATGGCTCGTTATGGGAAGCCCACTTCAGAGCAATGGCCCTGGACGAGAGTATACCAGCCGGTGACCTGAGCTTCACATCTTTCGTGGACGCCGATGGGAACAATGCCATTAGGATAACGGTAAGCGGGATCGATCAGCTGATACTAAGGAACGCGATATTCAAGCTGGATGTCAACTAGATGAGGTACAGTTCGTCATCGATGCGGGCGCATCTCACGGTCGCTCCCTCTTCCCTGACAAAGCCTTCGGGCAGGATCACATCCCTGGTCCTCATCGATACTGGGTCCAGGACCTGTATCTCCGATCTGCCCTCCGATAGGACCACGGCATCGACCTCGACAGAGCCAGGAGAGAGCCTTGTCATCCTCATCGCATCGTCCATTGGCAGATGCTCTTCCCTGCCAGAAGCGACATCTATGACCTTGACACGTGAATGGATCCGTTTGACCTTGTATATGGATCCATCCCCTGATAGATAGTCCCCTGGAACGAAACCCGGGAGCCTGACCAGGTAGGTCACCCTGTATATGTCCCTACCATCCTTTCTGGTGAAGAGGGTCTTGGATACCTTCATCTCCCCTCCGTATTGATCGTGGATCCTTATGGCGATCTGCCTGGCGAAGGAATTGTTTCCCATGTAGAAATCGTGTCCACCCCTGACCTTCTCATCCCTGGTCACGAATACATTGGGGTCCTTTCTAGACTGGAGCAATACCTCGTCGATGATCCAGTCAACGATATTCCGCTGCTGGTCAGGGTCCAAGGCATCTATTCCCCTGAGCTGTAGGATCGCCTCGTAATAGTTGCCGCTTCGCCTTGAACAGTAGACACAAAGGTTGGGTGTCAGCCTAACCTCCGTTGTCAGGGGCTTCATTACCATTATCCCCATGTAAGAGCCTCTGCCCTCTCCCGATAGGAAATAGACGTTCTTATCGAACCTGTCGCAGGAGAATTCCACTGCAACGTTCTTCAGATCGCTCTTCTGTTCGACCTCCCACATCGCTATCTGGACCGCTGCTTCCATGGCGGAGCCCTGGCAGTCCGCCCAGGTCTTGTTCCTGAGGACCTTGTTGCAATCCGGACACACGGTGCCGTGTATCACGCTCGCGATATGGAAAGGGTCGTAGGCCGAGATCAGGCAGTCCCTGCATAGATTATCGTGGAACTGTTCATGAACTCCGCATCTCAGGCAAAGCATCTGTCCATGAGATATTCTGATGATTATTAAGCTTTCATAATCTGATCATGGTTCATGTACCCTCATCCCAGGAATTCAGATAGCGTACCTGCTCCGGCGTGAGGGTGTCGATCCGCGATCCCATCGATCCCAGCTTTAGAAGGGCCACATCTCGGTCTATCTCCGGTGGTAGGGGGTGCACTCCCGGTTCCAGGGAGTTCAAGGCTATGTACTGGGCTCCAGAGGCCTGAAGGGCGAAGCTTAGGTCCATTATCTCAACAGGGTGCCCTTGACCCGCTGCGAGGTTCACAAGCCTGCCCTGGGACAGGAGGAACACTTCCCTTTCTTTCAGTTCATACCCTTTGACCCCTGGCCTGGCATTATATGAAGGATGATCCTCTAAATAGGTCACCTGGATCTCGTTGTCGAAATGCCCGGCGTTGGCCAGTACGCACCCGTTCTTAAGCCGGTCGATAACGCCTTTGTGGACGACGTCCTTGCACCCGGTCGCCGTGATGATCAGATCGGATCCCGAAGCGGCCTTTTCCATCGGAGAGACTTCGAAACCGTCCATCAACGCCTCAACGGCCTTAACGGGATCCACCTCGGCCACCGTTACCCTGGCCCCCATACCCTTCAGCCTCATGGCGATACCCTTGCCGCACCATCCGTAACCGGCGACGACGCATCGCATTGATGCCAGACAGAGATTGGTGGAAGCCATTATCCCGTCCAAGGTGGACTGCCCCGTACCATACCTATTGTCAAATAGATGCTTCATCATGCAGTCGTTTATGTCGATCATGGGGAACTTGAGAACCCCTTGTTTATGCATCGCCCTGAGCCTTACTATGCCTGTGGTGGTCTCCTCGCAGCCTCCGTTCACCCCTTCGACGACATCCTCCCTCTGGGTGTGGAGAAGCCTCACGATATCTCCCCCGTCATCGATCACTATCCCCGGACCCTGGTCCAGTGACCAGTTCAGTGCCTCATAGTATTCGTCCCTGCTCTGGTCCTTCCTTGCCCTGACCTGAAGGGAACCTTCCACATCCGCCGATGCCAAAGCAACCGGTATGTCATCGTCCGTGGACAAAGGATTGCATGAAGCGAGCCGGACATGGGCGCCAGCCCTGGCCAGGGTGAGGGCGAGGACGCCGGTCTTCGCCTCGGTGTGTAATGCCATCGAGATCCTCACTCCTCTCAGGCTGCCCTGTGTTCTGATCCTATCCCCAAGTTCTTTGAGTACCGGCATGTGGACCCGGGCCCAGGATAATTTCTGCTCCCCTCGCGACACGCTCATATTCCCGCCTCTTTCCATATATCTTTCGCCCTGTCCGTCCTCTCCCATGTGAGATCGGGGTCATCCCTTCCGAAATGACCGTAGCATGCGGTCTTGCGGTATATGGGCCTCAGAAGGTCCAGGTCCTTGATGATCATCCCCGGCCTCATGTCGAAACAGCGTTTGACGATCTCCTCGAGCTCCTCCTCGGGAACCAGGGACGACCTGAAGGTGTCTATCATGACGGAGACGGGGTTGGCCACTCCTATTGCGTATGCTATCTGAACCTCGGCCTTACGGCACACACCGGACGCAACGAGGTTCTTCGCTATGTACCTGGCCATGTAGGACCCCGAGCGATCGACCTTGGAAGGGTCCTTGCCCGAGAAAGCACCCCCACCGTGGGATCCGACGCCTCCGTAGGTATCTACGATGATCTTTCTGCCCGTCAATCCCGTATCGGCGTGCGGCCCACCCAGTACGAAGCTGCCGGTCTCGTTTATATGATATCTGATATCATCCCGTATCAGTTCCTGGGGGATAGAGGGCAATATAACATTATCCACGATCTCCCTCCTCAATCTCTCAACGTCGATCCCATCACTGTGCTGCGCCGCGACCACGACATCGGTTACCGCCTGCGGTCTTCCCTGGGAATACTCCACCGTCACCTGCGACTTCCCGTCGGGACCGATATTGTCGATCACGTTATTCTTCCTGACCTCTGCAAGCTTCCTGGTTATCTGATGAGCCAGCGTAATTGGCATGGGCATGAGGGTATCGGTTTCGTTCGAAGCGTAACCGAACATCAGTCCCTGATCCCCCGCTCCTTGCAACTCCGGACGTCCCCTGTCGATGCCTTTTTTTATGTCCTCGGACTGTTCGTGAATGCTCGTGATCACCGCGCAGGAATTGTGGTCGAAACCCAGTTTCGGATCCGTGTACCCGATATCCTTCACCGTTTCACGGATCACGGTAGGGACATCGACGTAGGCCGATGTCGATACCTCACCCGCCACGAATGCCAGCCCGGTAGTTAGAAAGGTCTCCAGGGCCACCCTGCATCTGCTGTCCTGCCTTATCATCTCATCGAGGAGGGCATCCGAGATCTGGTCCGCCATCTTGTCGGGGTGGCCCTCGGTAACCGATTCTGATGTGAATTTGTAGGTTCTCTTCCTCGGCATGAGCATGCGAATAATGGACGGCTTATTATTGTTTTCTAATCTGAGGATACATATCGATGGATAATCAATGAATATCAGTTCTTATATTACCCCATTAACGGTGTCATAACATGAAGGAAGACAGGCCCTGGGGGAGCTTCATCGTGGTCTACGAAGGGCTCGGATACAAGGTAAAGGTGCTCGAGGTAGGTTCGGGACACAGATTGAGCTATCAATCACACGCCCACAGGAGCGAGAGATGGTACATTCTAAGGGGGAGGGGCAGAATCATCCTTGATGGAGAGGAGTGGTTCGTCGCTCAAGGTGAGTTCGTCGATGTGCCGCTGGGGAGCAGGCATCGTCTGGAGAACCCTGGTGAGGGCGAATTGATCGTTGTCGAGGTCCAATTCGGGGATGTGCTCGAGGAGGACGATATCGTTCGGTACGAGGACGATTACCGCAGGGAGACCGAACCCGTTGAGAGAGATAATTGAAGGGGATCGGACCATGGTCAAGATAGGACTGGCTCTGGGTGGAGGATCGGCGAGGGGTCTCGCACATATAGGGGTCATCGATTCCCTCCTTGAGATGGGGGTCGAGATAGACTGCATATCCGGAACATCCATAGGAGCGCTGGTCGGAGCCGGATTCGCCGCCGGCAAACATCGGGAAATGAAGGACTACGCTCTCTCCATGGACGTATGGAACCTCCTTATGTTCTTCGATCCGTCCATTCCCATATCGGGACTGGTCAACGGTAAGAGGGTCAAGGACTTCTTCATGGCACAGCTTGGGGATCGGCTAATAGAGGACCTCGATGTTGGATATTCCTCAGTTTGCTGTGATCATCAGACCGGTGAGGAAATTGTGATGGACAGAGGACCGCTGGCAGATGCGGTGAGAGCCTCGATAGCGGTGCCCGGGCTTGTGACCCCGGTCAGGATAGGCGACCGGATCCTCATCGACGGCGGAGTGGTGAACCCAGTTCCCGTCAGCGCGGTAAGGGCCCTGGGGGCGGATATGGTCATCGCCGTTGATCTCAACCACTACGTCCTCGAAAGGGAGAAGGTGGAGAGGGGCCGGTTCATGAAACTGATAGAGAGTAGGATCATGGGGGGGAAAAAGAACATACCAGATATCTTCCACATGATGATGGACTCCCTCTACATCATGGAGCGCACGATCTCACGAATGAAGCTCAAGGAGGATCCCCCTGATATACTGATACAGCCAAGGGTAGGGGACATCGGGTTCCTGGATTTCGATCGGTCGGCGGAGGCCATCAAGATGGGCAGGAGAAGCGCCGTGGAAAAAAAGAAGGGGATAAGGAAGTTATTGAGCCTGTGATCACGAAAAACCATAATTTCATAATATGCGACCTGTACGGAAAATTATAATAATGATTTTACAGATGGAATCCTACCTCCGCGATAATGGCAGCGGAGCGGGTGATAGCATGAAGAATCGTTTTTCGGCATATTTCAGCTTGCTTTGCGTCCTCATGATGGGGATCTCCGTCATATCCCTCCTGCCTATAGGAGCGGATGGGGCGGATACCGGTTATTTTCACGTACTCGTTACGGAGTCCGGGACCCAGGATCCGATAGAGAACGCCATGGTATGGATAGACGATGAGGTGGTATGGTACACTTTGAAGGACGGGACCGCGACGTTCCGCGACATCGCCTTCGGATCGCACAAGATAACGGTCCTCGCGCAGGGATACATACCCATCAACAGGAACATCGAGTTCGACAGGAACGGGACCCAGTACCATTTCATGATGGATAAGGAGGAGCCAGTGCGCGAGGGAGTGATCAAGGGAAGGGTCATTCTCGAGGTCTATGATCCTCCCCACGATGCGGGGGAGGCGATCATCGGGTTCGAATCCATGATGGGCGTGCCCATGCCCGGTATCGTGGACGTGTTTGCGACCGATGATCCGTTGATAGGGGAATATTTCGTGATAGTCGCGCCTGGGGACCATCATCTCTGGTGCTTCGCCCACGGACATGTGCCCTCACACTCTCCCACCCTTTCCGTCCATGCTGGAGAGGTGGTTTACCATGATTTCATAATGAAATACACCGGCATGCACAACAGCGGCCTGACCGGGAACGTGACCGATGGTGTGACGGGCGTACCGATAGGGAATGCGACCATAATGGCGACCAACGGGATCGCCACTCTCACAACGATCACTGACGCCCACGGTTTCTACTTCTTCGCCGGTCCCGATGCCGGCACCTACACGGTCCTTGGCGCAGCCTCCGGATACTATCCCGCTAGCGGTTCCGGCACCGTGAACTGGGGAGAGATCACATACGTGGACCTCGAACTCAAGCCGTCCCAAGAGGACCAGACCGTGCTCTGGGGATTCGTTTACGGGGATGGCACACCTCTCCCCACCGCACAGGTTTTCAGCGACGTCCCTCACGTCGTGGGAACGAACACTATGGGCATCGCCGGTCTCTACGTAATAGAGGATTTCCCTGGAGATATGGATCATATCGTCGGTGCGACCGCGGCAGGCTTCTTCCCCCAATCCACGATGGTCAACGTGCCCACCGGAACGATACAGAGGCAGGACTTCTATTTGCAGAAAGGCTCTGAGCGCGAGTTCGCCGTTGTCATAGCGTCCGTATGGGAGAACGGAACGGGAGTGGAATTGAACGACTCCACGATCAACCTCGTCCATTCATATGGTTACTTCTCGGACAGCGTGAACACAGGACCCTCATCCAACGTCCATATCTGGGTGGGGATCCCTGCTTGGGGTTTGTACTGGATAAACTCGGTCCATCCGGGCTATCACATGGTCGGATTCGACCATCATCCCGGTCCGGTGGTGATGGGGGCACTGAACCTAACCTCCTCCGAGGTGAACATAGTGAAACTGTTCATGGAGAAGGAGGAAGGGGAGGACAGGACCAGCATTTGGGGCTACGTAACGAGCGCGGCCTTCGGGACGGCGATATCCGGCTGCCCGATCCTGGACATCACCACCTCGATGACGGTATTCTCCACGACGGATGGGTCCGGCTTCTATCATGAGCATGTATCCCCGGGGACATACACACACATAGCCCTTCCCTCCGGCGGATATTCGATGATGAACTACGATCACGCGACCGGGATCTGGGGCTGGGGTCCATGGACCGGCACTGTAGCCCCCGGGGAGTCGAGGCAGGTGGATTACGTCATAAAGGAGCAAAAGGAGTCCTTCCTCATCGCCGGACAGGTCGTATATCACGGCAGCGGAGCGCCTGTGGCCGGTTTCGACGTTGAAGCCTTAGGTCCGTCCACTCCCACCATGCACGAGACGACCCCTGCGAGCGGGTTCTTCCTATTCTCCCCATTGTGGGACCCTGGATCTTGGACAGTAGACGGATCCCATCCCGGCCTATACGTTGTGGATGTGGAATACCATCTCATGGTCGGAGGACCTACCACAAGCTCGAGCACCCTTCCGGTGATGTTCAACATGTCCGTTCCTGATGCGATGTGGGTGAGGATCTCCGTCCAGCAGGAGGTTCCGAACAACAGGACGAGGATCTGGGGTTACGTCTATGTTGGGGCGATTGGTGGGCCCATAGTGCCTTCCTGCCCCATCCTCGATATCACCTCCAGTATGACGCTGTTCGATGTCACTGACAGCACTGGACACTACGATAGGATCGTTACACCGGGGGACTTCACCCTCACACCGTTGGCAGTGGGCGGTTATTCGATCATGGCATACGACTGGACCACGGGCGTGGTGTCCGCAGCACCCTGGTCAGGTACGGTGCTTCCAGGCACCTCGAGGCATGTGGATTTCCTCCTGAAGCAGGATAGGGAGGCCGCCGTGATCGCTGGCCAGGTTACCATGTATGGGACCGGGGATCCGGTCGACGGGTTCACCGTCGGCGCGAACAGCGGAACGCTGACCTACACGCAGTCGACCCCTGCGAGCGGTCTCTTCTTCTTCTCGCCCATATATCTGTTCTCCAACTGGCAGATAAGCGGTTTCCATCCCTCACTCTCCGTTTTGGAGGTCAAATACTATCTCTACCCTGGAGGGGCCAGCACTACATCGACGACCCTTCCGGTCACCTTCCCGCTCAGCTCCTCCCAGATCATGTGGGTGGATATAACGGTGGGAGAGGGACAGCAGAAGCCCGGGAAGCTACACGGCAAGGTGTTCAAGCTCTATACCTATGCTCCAGGGGCGGGATCGACCGTCGAGATCTATCAGATGCCCGGGATGGTCCTCACCTATACATTGACCGCTGATACCAATGGGAACTACGGCCAGGTGCTGATGCCGGGGGACTATTACGTCAAAGCGTCCCTTTCTGGATACGCTCCGGGCTCCGCCCTGGTGAACGTGCCCTCGGCATCGAGCATATACCAGCCGCTGTACCTGACGCCGAGGATCCCAATACCGGTCCCACTGAACATAACCGTGAAGTTCGTCGAGAAGGACAACAACACCCCGATGAAGGACCTGAAGATAGAGGTCATCGGCATAGGGGGTTTCGTGACCGATGATGAGGGCCTTGTTACCTTCGGAATTCCGGAGGAGGGGGAGTACACCATAAACATCGCTGCCGCCCATGCGGTGCTCTACGACGAGAACGGAAACGAGATCGGCCCGCTCAACGCCCCCGTTAAGTTAGAGATGAACAGGACCTACACTGCGAAAGTTACTCTCTACCAGAGGATATTGGTGGACAACCCGACGACCGGCGGGACCAGGGGCGTCTCCGCTGCCATGATGGGCGGTGGAGTGGCGGCCGCATTGCTCATCGGAGGCCTGGTGGGCTTCGCCTTGAGAGGCGGGTCCAAGAAGGGCAAGTTCGACGAAGAGTGATCTTGCGCTCCATGATCACAACAGGAGATATGCCGTTATCAGGGCCAGGGACCACGAGATGGTGGCTGGTATGAACGTGCGCTTCAGGGTCGATGGGTAATCGGTCCTGAAGTACTCGAGCGACACGCTGACGCATGGATGGACTGGTGATATCAGGAACCCGATGAATATACTGAAGAACAGTATTGTGAAGGAGATCTCGTTGACGATCATGCCTTTTGCTGTCAGTATAGGCAGCATGACGGATATGGGGACGTTGACCCTGCCCGTAGCGACACCGAGCAAACCTCCTGCAAGGACGATCAATAAGGGCGTTGAAAGAGGAAGGTAGGCCACAGCTCCAGGGGCGTTCGA
This sequence comes from Thermoplasmatota archaeon, assembly GCA_029762535.1. Classification (GTDB taxonomy): domain Archaea; phylum Thermoplasmatota; class Penumbrarchaeia; order Penumbrarchaeales; family Penumbrarchaeaceae; genus JARVGK01. Next base: position 82,699 of record JARVGK010000006.1, on the reverse strand, counting down.
ACTGTTGAAGACGTTGAGGAAAAGGAACATGCCAATGATGATAAGGGCGAAGTTGTACGCTTTCATCTTCTTAAGTACGGGGAGGAGATAAGAGGGCCCCTTTCTCTTGAATATCATTACAAGGGATAGGCTCAATGAGACGCCGATCAGCAGGAATATCTCCTCCATGACGTTCGGAAAGGCGTGCATCAGGCCAGCGTGGACCAAGGGTGCCGTCAGTATCAAAAGGATCGGGGCCAAGGCCTTCTTGATGGTCCCGCCGCTTGAGATCCGGCCCCCTTCCACCTTTCTCAAGAGGAACGCCCATATCAACACTATCGTCAGGACAAGTCCTGGTAAGAGATAAAGGATGATCGTGTACACGTTCAATCCAGCCATCTTTGAGGCAGCAAGAAGGGTGCCTAAGGGATAGAACAGCACGGTCACATGTCTTGACCATATGTTTATGGAGGCCTTAATATCGGGTTCGGCTTTGCCAGCGCCCTTTTCCACAACTGGGGCGGAGAGAAGGGCGCCCCCTGGAATGGGAAGCAATCCAAGGACCGCGGGTATGGTGAGCAGGGCGTGTCTTCTGCTAATTTTGGCGTTGTCCATCATCTCATCTATGAGCCCCGTCATCTCCATGGAACCGCCAATCATCGCGATGAGGGCCACTGATATGGAAAGGAGTATGATGGAAGGATCAAAGAGCGTTGTGCTTACCACGACCGAGAGGTCCGAAAAGGATAGGGAAATGATGCCAAGGAGGAGGGCGGAGAACGTCAGTGCCAACCATAGGCTCTTCCTGGCAATGAGCATCAATGCGGAGATCGCGACGATGAACTCGATGAAGGACATCGCGTTCATTCCGGCATAACCCCTTTACCTTCGCTTTTCATCGAACGATGGGATATCGGACCCCTTTTTGAATCTTTGCGCATTCCATGAGATTATCACCTCTCATTCCAGGGCGATAAAAGGTCATTTTAACATCTTTCGACAATGATTTACATACTTGTAACACCCGTTTTTCATCTAAGGAAATCCGATGACAACCTTTTTATCCTCTATTACCGGTTGAATGAATGGATGTTCGACGTACAGGTGGTCAATGAGGGCGGGACGTTCATAGCCCGCTGCCCGGAATTGGAGACCGAGGCCGCAGGCCGAACAAGGGAGGAGGCCGTCGAGATCCTTACCATGATAACTGAGAAGAAGATAAGGGATAACCTTACCAATTACAGGTTCTTGACCTGATCCTTTTTCAACTATTGATAATGAGGTTGCTTTCTTTATATATGGTTTTGTAGGTTGAGCCCTTATGCAGCGGACCGATGAGGATCCATTCAGGGAGATAGTGATACTATCCTACAACGGCCGAAGATAGTCAAGGGGTCAGTACATGGATGTTACCCATAAGGTCGCTCGATATGACAGGGAGCACGTGAAGAGGATGGAGATAGTCCTCTTGTCATATCCTTTCAGGGCCCTTGATTAGATATTTATAATAATTTATCCTTTAGCCCGTCCATGTCGGGATTCAAGATACGCTGCGAACTATGCGGTGAATATTTTGAGGATAATATATACATCAGACTGCAGAGGCCTCCGGAGCTATCAAGGATATGTCCCGCATGTGCGAGGAAAAGCTTCGATGACAGGGATTTCGGTACAGAGACCGATTCCTTCGAAAGCTCGGATGATGATTAGAGGCTTATGCCGTACACCTTAAATATTCCAGTTGTGAATCGTTCATTATGGACGCGAGCTACAGGCTGCATCTATGGAGTGAGGCCCAGCGCAAAATGGATGTAATCCTTAGGCGATGAAGGTGCGGTGGGAATTTGAACAGGTTCGCAGTATCTGTCCTGGTTATAACGCTCCTTTGCGGTTCCGCTATGGGACTTGACAACGACAGCATGGAGAACGCCCAGAAGATCTTCGTTGGGGTGACGGAGGGGGAAGTGGAGGAAAGCGAGGAATGGTATTCCCTCGACGTCCATCCATACATGAAGTTCACCATCACGTTCGAGCTGCTCGGAGAGGGTTCGATAAGGGCCTATGGCGGTTATGACCAGGAGGATGACCCGTTCTTCACGTTCGTCCTTGACAGTGAAGGGGATCGAGAATCCTACGAGCACATAAACGAGGGAACGTCCTCCAAGGAGCTGTTCCTGATGGTTTCCGGAACCGGTCCCTTCTCGATCACTGTTAATATCGGTCCGGGGCTGGACAGCGCCTGCTGCTGCGGTGGGGCCATATTCCTGGGGCTCGGCGGCCTGGCGGCTGCATTCCTGGTCCTGAGAAGAAGGAAGTGAGACGCTGATAGCCATTGTTCTGGGCACCAGGCCCGAGATAATAAAGATGGCCCCGGTCATAAGGCGCTGCAAGGAGATAGGATTAGGCCATATACTGCTGCATACGGGGCAGCATTACTCCTACGAGATGGACCGCAAATTCTTCGAACAGCTTGAGCTGCCAGATCCCGATTATAACCTGGATGTGGGTTCCGGAGAACATGGCGAGCAGACCGCGAGGATCCTCCAGGGCGTCGAGGCCGTTCTGAAAAGGGAGGATGTCTCCGAAGTGCTCGTCCAGGGAGATACGAACACTGTCATGGCCGCGGCCATCGCCGCAGCGAAGATGCACATCAGAGTGGGACATGTGGAGGCCGGTCTCAGAAGTTTCGACAGGACCATGCCGGAGGAGATCAACAGGATCGTTGCCGATCACGTATCCGATCATCTCTTCGCTCCGACCGTGATCTCCGAGGGGAACCTGTTGAGGGAGGGCATCGGCGAGGAGAAGATATTCATCGTCGGGAACACCATAGTCGATTCCGTTTTTCAGAACCTGGAGATATCCAGGAGACAGGGGGATCCCTTCGAAAGGTTCGGTCTGGAGAAGGGTAAGTACATACTGATGACCTCGCACCGGGCCGAGAACGTGGATGTAAGGGAGAGGTTATCGGGGATCATCCAGGGAGCCTCCAGGGTCGGGGAGGAACTGGGAATGCCCGTCCTTTACCCCATTCATCCCAGGGCGAAAAAGTTCATGGATCAGCATGGTATCGATTCTGGAGGGATAAGGGTGGTGGACCCAGTCGGTTTCATGGAGTTCCTGCAGCTCGAGGAGGGATCCTCTCTGATACTTACTGATTCCGGAGGGGTACAGGAGGAGGCCTGCATACTCAAGGTCCCTTGCGTGACCTTGAGGGAGAACACCGAGAGGCCAGAGACCATAGATGTTGGGGCCAACGTGCTCGCGGGATCGGATCCTGACAGGATCCTTCAAAGGAGCCTGGAGATGATCTCCGTGAGGAGGGATTGGGAGAACCCGTTCGGGGACGGGGAGAGCGCCCGAAGGATTCTCGACATCGCCTGTGGATGATACGTGGGATCTCGAAGCGATAGTAATAAATCCAACGTCATGTTATGCTCTGAAAGTCAGCGGGGGATCCCCGCTCTTCATCCGCAAAAACTCTATGGACCGGTGTTGACCGCCAATTATCTGCGAGGGTAGCTCAGCTTGGTCAATCTTCGGAAAATCCGAATGGATTTCCCGGATGTCGGCGCCATTCAGCCCCGACACGGTCCCCGTTGACCAAGCTGATAGGATCAGCGAAAAAGGGGATCGAACCATCCGCAAAAACTCTATGGACCGGTGTTGACCGCCAATTATCTGCGAGGGTAGCTCAGCTTGGTCAATCTTCGGAAAATCCGAATGGATTTCCCGGATGTCGGCGCCATTCGGCCCCGACACGGTCCCCGTTGACCAAGCTGATAGGATCAGCGAAAAAGGGGATCGAACCATCCGCAAAAACTCTATGGACCGGTGTTGACCGCCAATTATCTGCGAGGGTAGCTCAGCTTGGTCAACGGCGCCAGATTGAGGGTCTGGTCCTTAGTGGTTCCTGTGTTCAAATCACAGCCCTCGCACCATTTTCCTCTCGTCATATTTTCATTGTTGCGGAAAATGGTGCTCTACAACAATTTACTGATGAAAAATTATGCTTCAT
>JARVGK010000006.1:0-78602 GCA_029762535.1 Thermoplasmatota archaeon | reverse complement strand
CATATTTTCATTGTTGCGGAAAATGGTGCTCTACAACAATTTACTGATGAAAAATTATGCTTCATAATTGCTTGAGGCCATTTTCCATATGTTTGGAACTTGTATATCGTCAATTCAACGCGTTCCAAACATCACAGCCCTCGCACCATCTTTTGCTGAAAGGAAAAGGCCTAAGAGTTCTTGGAATGGTCATTCGGAGGTTATACTTTCATCGAAGTCAAAGATCGATCATAGCGGATCCCTACTCAAGAAAAGAGAGAATGCTTGTTAGCGCTCCCATATTCTATTTTTTGGATCTCCCATTCTTTAACACGAATACCATCCCGGCGATGATGACCGCAACAGCGATCATGGCGATGATGATCACAATAACGATCAGAATGGCTATTCCAGCCAATTCGATGAGGGAGTTATCATCACTGCCGGAGCCATCCGCTTTGAACGCACCCATGTTCTTCTCTGCATCCTTGGACCTCATCGATCTCAGCTCGAACGGGTCGATTTGATCGGAGAGGCCGTCCATCCCGAATATATCCTCGATCCCTTCCATATTAGCGGATACGAAGAACCCCTCCTCCGGGCAGTACAGGAACTTCATATCGGATGATGTCGAACCAAAATTATCTTCCTCGATTTCAAAGGGGTCATCCTCTCCTTGATCTTCATCGTAATAGTGATCATCCCATTGTTCATCATCGAAATAGTATTCATCATAACTATCATCGTCGCCGAACTGGATCACGTAAGCCTCCCGGGAGGACCCGTCAGCGAGAGTCACCATCTCGGTCCCGGTACATCTTATCTGAAGGCTCAAAGGGATCACCTGCTCATCGATGACCCCACCTCCCATATCTTCGATCCCGGTATCCATCTCCTCTAGTATGATCGGCAAGGCCATGTCCTCTTCGAGCATGTCCTCGATCATCTCTTCGGGCAACCCCTCCGCGTCCAATATACCCTGATAGGTCCCTGAGATCGTAACGTTCGACTCAGCTACCCACTCCTCTTCCTCTATGATAGGGAAGTTGAATAGGTCCAGTGGAGGATCGAAGGACATGCTCAGGGTCACCTTGATATCAGCCGAACCCGAAACGTCCATATCGGTGTATACAACGGTCATTATCTCCTCATATGTCTCTTCATCGTAAGCATGATCGATCTGGGGGAAGTTCCTTAGAGCGATATCAACGCTTCCTTTGAGCGTTAACTGCATTTCTAACTCCTCGAGCCTATGGGTTTCCTTTGTGAAATGGGCGGTCCCATCTATTCTCAAGGAGACCTCCAGGTCGATCTCGATGGATATCTCTTTGGTCTCCATTGGGGGTTCGAAATCCCATTCTTCGAAACGGTAGGTCCCTTCTTCGGGCATCTCGGTGATGACCTTCATGCTCCCGTCGAGGACCATCCCGCCACCTGTCGAGATATCCATGGTGTACTGTGTGTCTGTAACATCGGCGATCCTGAAGACCATGTAATAGCCGGTGGTCCCCTTTATGTCGTGTTCGACTGAACCGAACTCATCCTCCTCTTCAAGGGATCCAATTAGCGAAGAGATCATCTCCCCGAGATCAGCTTCATAGCCCATCGACCATTCGTCGCCCTTCTTCCATTGAGGTGCCTCCGCCTGTGCCTTGCCATCGGCGGCAAAGAGGAGGATCGCCAGTAGTGCCATCACATGAACCATAGGCAGAACCGTTCTTTCGTTCATGATACTCCAACTCCCTTTGATATGGCATTAATTAACCTGGGTTGTTATTAAGGCTTTTCCACCCATCTATATTATAGATGAATGACCTTAATGAATTTGAGACGAAAAAGATCCATTATAGATACGTCGTTTCGCCCTTTCATTGAGGTTTGATTATAGGTCGATTGGTAAAACTTGTCCAAAATAGCGTTATCAGTAGCATCATCCATCTGAGATAGCGATATTTGTCGATCATTCTTTCTTCAATCGTCTTTTTATAGGCTTCTTCGCGGATCTCACCTCGAACTCCTCGTCCTCGATTATCTCGAATTCGGGTTCCTCCTCCTTGTTCTTTGCCACGACGACCTGGGCGGGGCGGATCACCTTTCCCTCGAAGATGTAACCCGGGGATTTCACCTTCAATATCATACCATCCTCCTCCTCCGTGACCTTAAGGTCCACCGCCTCATGATAACCGGGATCGAATTTCCCCTCCGGGACGATCATCTCCACTCCAAGTTCCTCAAGGGCCCTTGACATGCTCTTCTTGATCTGGATCAGCCCTTCGATCTCGATCCCGTTGGTTATCGCCCTGTCGAGATCGTCGATGGCGGATGCATACCCAAGTATTAGCTTCCTTGAGATCATCCCGACCTTCAGCTCGACCTCCTTTCCGGTCCTGTTCTTGAGGTTCCTGTAATCGTTCTCCGCGGATTCGGCCCTGTTCTTGAAAGTGATGAGCATCCTGAGCTTCTTCTCGTTGTCCTCCCTGAGGAAGCGGATCTCCTCGTCCAGGTCCTTGATCTTTCCAGTGAGCCGCTCCAGATCCGGGCCTTCTTCCGGTTCGAACTCCGTTGCGGCCGAATCCAGGTCCCTCAGGAAACAGACGAGCTTGGCTATCTTCTCGTCCTTTATCGGCTTTCCCTTTGAGGCCACGCATGAACTGCACAGCGTTATCATCGATTCAGGATCGCTTCCAGCATATCCTATGTGGAGCTCATCCCAGCCCAGGGTCCGGCCGCAGACACGGCAGCTGAAATCATCCCTGGACCATATATTGGCCTTGACCTTGGATGATATCTCATGCCCCATGACGTTCATGAGGTCCCACGATGTATAAAAACCGCGCGACCTTGTTCGTTGAGAGGGATATCATCTGAACTCATCATTCCTCGGATAAGGGTTCGTCCTCTTCATCGGCGGGTTTTCTCATGATGAAAACGAGGGCGATCAATACGAGTATTATGAGTATCACAAGTATCGCAATGGTCATGATGTTCGCCTCCACCTTGTCCTCCGATACAAAGGTGAAGGGTACTTTCTCGGTCTCGAAAGTTCCGTCCGTGAAGTAGTAGTGCACCTTTCCTTTCTTTATGGTCTCGAGATCGGACCTTGTCAGCTTCAGGCGGAATTCGCTCTCGGTCTCGTTAAATAAGAACGGGAAGGATACTGTCTCGTTCTTCTCCTCGTCGTTGACCACCACCAACCTGAGGGGTATCGAATCATAGTTGATCTTCGCGATGTCCTTGACGGGAATGTTGAACGTGTATTCGGACCCCTCTTTGACCACCCTGTCCATTTCGAAATCGATATCCTCCCAGGAGGCGGCTGCGGGAACGTATTCCTTCCAGGATATGATCATCGGAAGGTCCATATTACTGTCAATGATAAGCGAGGTCATATCCGGAAGGATGTATCCGGACCTCTTCTGGGTCACGTTGTAAACGAGTTGTGCGGGGATGTTCCATGAGATGGTCATAGTATAGAGGCCATCCTTGAGATCGAGAGTATAGTTCTCTCCCGGGTCCAAGCTCAGTTCGTAGGTCTCCGGGCCTGTGAACGTCAAGACTATCATCTTTTGATCATCGGTAAGGCCCTCGATATGTACCTCAGCGTCCTGATAGATCACCGACCCGCTAATGTATAGGTAGGTCCACTCGACAAGGATCCTGATATCGTACGTTGCGTTCTCCATCCCGTCGAAGACCTTTATCGTGATGTTCGTCTCACCGACGAAATCCACAACGGGAATGACCTCCAGAACTTTGCTTGTGGCGTTCAGCTCGTATTGGATGTTGGGGCCAGCGCCTACTATTTCGAACGTCTTTGGACCCGGTCCGTCGATGTCGATGAAGAACTCCTCGAGATCGAGAAGCAGGATCGTATCCTTGTAGCCGGCTATCGTGTCGTTAGCGGGTCGTGCGGGATCGTTGACGTTCTTTACAACTACATTGAGAACGTAGGGGAGGTATCCATGATACGAATCGTTCACGAGCAAAGTGATGGAAAGATCTCCGAACCAGTCCTCGATCGGGGCGATGGAGAGAGTGCCGTTGTCCAATACGACGCTGGCGTTTTCGAACATAGGATCGGCCAGATCGAAAGCCAGTTCATCGCCGTTGGGGTCCTCGAAGATCGTTGAGAGTTCCAGTATAAGTTCGTCATCCTCATCCATCTTAAAGGTATCGTTGAGAAGGACAGGAGGCATCTGCCTGAGTTGCACGCTGAAAATGCTCCTGTTCCATGTCTCGGAGTATCCCCACACATCCGCGGCGTGGAATACTATATGATAGTTACCTACAGGTGTGTCGTATGGGATTTGCACATGGGTGTGTGCGGACCAAGAATAGTCTCCGAAGGTCTGGTTATCCAGGTCCGGCTCCGAAATGTCGATATCCACCCATTGGAGCGAGTCCGTGTTGAAGAATCCCAGTTCGAAGAGGTCAAGGTCAAGGTCGGAATGGTTCCTCCTGAAGTGGAACGATAGTTTCACATATTCCGTTCCGGAATTGTCCACGCTCATCATATCGCTGAATATGCCCTCAATGAGGGGGATCCCGTTCTCTATCCTGAAATGCTCCTCGTCATGGTCCCTGTAATATACAGGTGTGTCGTTCCCCGGGTCGAACCCTTCGTTGACAACGAGCGCGGTGATATTGAAGACATAATGAGGGGAAACCGGCAGATCGTTGTCCAGCACCCATTGGACGGAGCTGGGAGCCATAACTCCATGGCTGAGGTTCCAATGCGATATCTCCTCATCGATCGCCTCCTGAGGGTTCCTGAGGTGTATCCACATCTCGTAAGGATAGGTGTTCGGAGCCCACTGTACGGGCCACGACCATGAGATCTCCACGCTCTGGTTCGATGTGTTGAAGGCATATCCCGGGCTGACCTCGAAGTCCGATATAATACCTGGCGAGGAGAAAGGCTCGTCGATATCACCGGGAGCGCCCCTTGCATCCTGAACGCTATTCGACAGCATTGCCGATAGCGCGAGTACCAGCACGACAAGGATCGCGCCGGACCTTCCATGAGCGAACGGATTTTCTTTCATATTTTCACACCCCATGTTCATTTCTCGATCGGCTCTTATGGAGCCCTTTCGAGGCGAGATGGTAGGGCCTATATAAACGTTTTTTAAGGTCGGTGTATCTTATTCGAAAAAGGACATGATCTCGGATCCTATGTCCTGGCCCACGTTCTCCCCTTCGAGTATCGCCCTCCGTATACCTGTTACGAGCTGCTGCATGAAGTGCAGGTTGTGGACCGTTGCGAGCCTGGCCCCCAACAGCTCACCCGTGCTGAACAGGTGTTCGATGTAACCCCTTGTATGGTCCCTGCACGCGGGGCATCCACACCCTTCGAGGATGGGGTCCGACACTCCTCTCCAGCTGCTTGCCCTGATGTTCTCCCTTCCCGAGGGAGTGAAGACGGACCCGTGCCTGGCGTTGCGCGTTGGGAACACCGAATCGAATATATCAACACCTGAGGCGACCGATCTCACAACATCTTTGGGATCCCCCACCCCCATGAAGTACCTGGGCTTGTCCACGGGAAGAAAAGAGGTGGACGCCCTCAACGACGAGAACGTATCGGACTTATCCTCTCCGATCGAGAGTCCTCCTATTCCGTAGCCTGGCAGGTCCAGCTCTATCAGTTTTTTAGTGTTCTTCTCCCGTATATCGGTGAAGGTGCCTCCCTGTGTAATGGCAAAGATCATGGGAGGGGCGATCCTTCCCTTTGGGAGCAGGTCCACTGAGATATCGCGTACATGATCACAGGACCTTCTAGCCCATTCCAATGTCCTTCTTGCGGATGTTAAAATCCCTTCCTCACTGGACCCATACGGCGGACAATGGTCCAGGACCATGCCCACATCCACCCCGTGCATGTGGTGAATATCGACCACCTTCTCCGGGGTCAGTTCCACGACGCTCCCGGAGTAAGGTGATCTCAACATCACTCCCGAGTCCGAGAATCTCGGATCGAACCCCTTCCTTATTATCTGGAAACCGCCGGAATCGGAGAACAATCCCCCTTCCCAACCCATGAACGGGCCTATCCCTCCCATCTCCTTCAAGGTCTCGGACCCGGGGCGGAGATGGGCGAGGAATCCGTTCGTAATAAGCGCGGAGGTCCCGCAATCGATCAGGTCCGCGGGCGATACCGTCTTCACCGAGAGCTTGGTGGCCACAGGCATGAATATCGGCGTCTTGAGGACCAGGCCCGAGTCCAATTCGAGCCTCCCTGCCCTTGCTCCGTTCAGTTCCGCCTCAAGCTCGAAATGCGATATGTCAATCCCTCCTTTGTACCGCCATCGAATCGCCCAGGGAATAGAACCTGTAGCCGATCATTACCGCTTCCGAATAGGATGTCAGCACCTCATCCCTGTTCCAGAAGGCGCATAACATCATCAGAGGCGTCGATCTGGGAAGATGGAAGTTGGTTATGAAACCCTTGTAGGGCAGTTTGAACTCGTAGCCCGGATAGATGAATATGCCGCTCCTTCCCGCCTCCTTGATGCAGGTTCCATCGCTTAGAAAGGCCGTTTCGAGAGTCCTCATAACCGTTGTGCCCACTGCCCATAATCGGTATCTACCCTTTTGCGCGTCCTGGCACGCCTCCATTACCGCCCTTTGAACGTCCGCGGGGACGAAGAACCTTTCCTCCTCCATCACGTGATCCCTGACATTTTGGGACCTGACAGGGGCGAAGGTCCCCATCCCGACGTGCAGTACGATCTCTTTTATCTCAACGCCCTTTTCCCTGAGACGACGCAGTACATCCTCGGTAAAATGAAGGCCAGCCGTGGGCGCCGCCACGGACCCCTCCTCTCTAGCGTATATCGTCTGGTACATCTCGGGATAGGGGAGTTCTCCCTTCACATAGGGCGGCGTGGGCATACTACCGAACCTCTCGAGGAACGAGAACAGCTCGTCCAGGTTTAGCGTATGTCCCTCCCTCATTGGGCGGATCAGGAACCGTCCTTCATTCAACCTCTTGATCACCCGGATCGAATATCCGGGATCGTCTAGCAGGATGTCGGTACCCTCCTTGATCCCTTTTCCGCTGACGATCGCCTCCCATCCGCCCGGGACCTCCTCGAGGAACAGGACCTCGGCCCGACCGAGGGTGGGCTTTTTTCCTTTGACCCTTGCGGGGATGACCTTCGAGCGGTTGATCACCAGCAAGTCCCCCTCCGATAGGACCTCTGGAAGGTCACGGAAGCGGAGATGGGAGGACCCTTTTCCGATCCTGGCGTGAAATAGCCTGGAGGAATCCCTGGGAACGGCACCTTCCTGGGCGATCATTCCCTTAGGCAGCTCGTAATCGAAGAGATCAAGGTCCAAATCGGTCTCACCTGAAAGGCATCAAGTTCGAACGAGTTATAAAAGTTGGGTCGGATCTGGGGGAATAGGAACACATGTAAGCGGTAAGTTTCATATATGGATTATAGTGATTGGTCCCATCCAGTTCATAGCCAGTCATCCACCAGCGAGGTAACTTCATGTCCGGGACCAGGTATGTTCTCTTCATCGGGGCGCTTTTGCTCCTCTCGCTTCCGCTCTCCAGCAATGGGGCTGTAACTGTGGATGGACCCTTCGCACCACCGCCTTCCGGATATGTTCACAGGCCCATTCTCGAATATTTCACAGGGCTCTCCTGCCCTTCATGCATGGGGGACGGCCCTGACGATGACAGCCCCGAAAAGGCCGTCCACGATCTATATAAAGAATCTCGTGGGGATCTCTCGGAACCTTTCACGACCGTAGTGTTCCACCAGCTCAACGGGGGCGGCGAGGACTCGCTGCGCACAGAGGAGGGCGAGGAGCGCATGAGGTTCTACCAGCCCGGAATATCCGGCACACCGGATGTCGAGATCGACGGTGGGTACACCACCATCGGAGGTTTCTCGACGAATCCCACCCCTATAACAAAGTCCAGCGTGCAGAGCGCACTTACGAACGCCGCCACCAGATATAACGACAAACCCGTGAGGCCCTTGGAGAGATTGACCTGGTCCTTCCCGTATCTTTCGATGGAGGTTAGGGAGATCTTCAACCAGGACGGATCGTTCTATGTGGAGGTAAAGGCCTCGTACCTGGGCAACGCCAAATCTGTCGGGGCCCCCGCTCTCAGAGGAACGCTATATATCTTCATGGTCGAGGACAACGTCACGGCCAGATCCAAGGTATATGAGGACAAGGGGATCGAGGACCCCTACATCCGAAATGACGCGGTCTTCAGGGGTTACGCGGTCAGGGACGAGACCTTCACATTATCGGCCAGGGAGGATTATCTTTATTCCGGGACATGGAGCATACCGGATGCCGAGGTTCGGATAAAGCCGCAGGACGTCTATGCCGTTGCCGCGATATTCGATACCTCCGACACCTCCTCCGGCGGAAGCAACGCGAACGTAAAGGCCAATTCACCAAGATGCGTCCAGTCAGCCACCTCCAGGTCAACTGCCTATGACCTTGAGAATCAACGATCCAGCGTATCATCTCTATCTTACGATAACGGTGAGGTCCAGGTCGTGATGGGAGACGACAATGGGATCGCGGAGGCATACCTATTCTACTCGACAGAGGTCCCGGAACTTCCTGAGGTGCCTATCTGGACCTCCGTCAAGCTGACCATAAGCGGTGAGGAGCTCTGCGACGATCAGGGGATATGCTACGCCTACTCCGATCCCGTCGGGACCGCGACCATAGATCCCGGGGTCGATCCCATCATGATGCAGGTCCTGATGTACGACGATGAAGGTATAAGCTCATCCTCGGCCGTATTCTCTATCGGGGATGGGGTCTCCTCCGCCGAGAAGAGCGCTGTTATCGGATTCGACATTAGCTTATCCACGGTCATACTCGGCATCGGTCTGGTACTCCTTGTGATCGGACCTGCGCTTTTCATAATCGGAAAGAAGAAGAAGGGATTCCATTCCTCGAAGGCGGCACTTGCTGTATTCATATCCCTCGGCCTGATATTGACGATGATCGGAGTATCCTCAATGGCCAAGAGCGATACGGACCGGGTCCCAGACTTTACCGTGAAGGATACTCAGGGTAAAACGCATACGCCGGAGCTGTACGACGGTAAGGTCCTCGTTCTCAACATGATGTTCGTGGACTGCAGCTTTTGCCAGAAGGAGATGCCTGACCTTGTCAGGGTCTACGAGGACGTGAAGCAGAGATACGGTTCGGACGTGGAGTTCCTCTCGGTCTCGATCCAGAAGAGCGATAGCGATCAGGCTCTGGACGAATTCCAGAACAGGTACGGGGCCGAATGGCCAATTGGACGCGAACCCAGCTTCATGCAGAAGTTCGACGCGTTCTCGGTCCCCAAGATGGTCATAATCGCTCCAAACGGCGAGATAGCATACACGCACAAGGGGGTAATAGACTCGAACGATGTGACCGAGGCAATAGACAACGCCGTCAGCGGCGATTACAGGGCCCAGACCCTGGGCCAGAGGTCCACTTCATTCATAATGCTCCTCCCCCTTGCCGCGGGCTTCGGAATACTCACCTTCTTCTCCCCATGCTCATTCCCCATGCTTCCAGGCTATCTGACCTACTACGTGGCACAGGACCTGAAGAAGGGGCAGAAAAAAGCAAGCCCGGTCAAGGGAGGTCTCTTCGCCGCATCGGGGATCATCGCCTTCTTTTTGCTCATCGGCGTATTCGTGGCTATATTCGGAGCCGTCGTGCAGAGCTATCTATACAGTCTGATGCCAGTAGTTGGAGGCATATTACTGATACTCGGTCTTTCGATTATGTTAGGCTTCGACTCGTATCTCGAGAGGATGGTGGAGATGGTCAAGATACCCTTCTCGAAGATAGGTCAGGCGCTTGGCGTTAAGACCTCGACCGAAGGCGGTGTCGGTAGCCTGTTCGCCTACGGCTTCGGCTACGGGGCGGCAGCATCAAGTTGCATGGCGCCCATATTCATAGCCGTCATGCTTCTCGGCTTCTCCACCGGGCTGATCGGCGGAGGGGTCATATTCATTGTTTACGCCTTGAGCCTCGGGGCCATGATGGTGTTCGTAAGCCTTATGGTCTCATCAAGCGAGGGCCTGATAACCAAACTCATCTCCTCAATGGATACTATCAAGAAGGTCTCCGGAGGTCTGCTCATACTCACCGGGGCTTTTGTTATCTGGTACTTCTTCTGGGGCTACAGGCTATTCAGCGGAATACTGAATTTCTAGTTGTCCGGTGGCGCGCCCCGATCGAACTCAGGTACCGACAGGTCGATGTCCTCCTCTTTGGGCACTACCTCGATCTTCTTCTTTCTTTTGGCAAGGGAGATGATCCCTATGGCGACGAGGGATATCAGGACCAGGACCACCAGTATGATAAGGCCCATCATCAATGCCGATCCGAGGTCCAGATCGTTCTCCTGTTCTCCTTTCTTGTCGTCCTTGTTAGGGTCCTCGGGGGGTTTAGGGGTATCCTTGGGCTTGATCAGATCGAACGGTCCTATGGTGGACTCTCCGGTCAGGTTGGTCCCATCCCTGGCCACGACCTTGAGATAGTATTTTCCATCATTGAAATCTTTCAGATCCCATCTGAATGTCTTGGATGTTCTACTCACATCATTGTGTAGAGGTAGCCAGACCTTTGTATTTTCCACACGGTAGAACAGCGTGAAGAATATGGCTCCGCCGTCCGGGTCTGATGCGTTGTAGCTTATCGTCAGGACGTAACCGTCGAGCGTCCTGTTGTCTATCGTCCCCCTGAACCCCTCGGGCGGGAACACGAACTCCACCTCGGGCGGTTGCGGGTTGTCGATCAATATCGGCCCCAGGTCGATCTCCGTCTCGAGGTTGAGAGGACTGCTGTCCCTTGCGACCAGCCGGATCATGTATTCTCCATCGGGGAGGTCGCTGACATCCACTTTGTATTCCATGGCGGTCAGGGAAGATGCGATACGCGTCCAGGTCCCCTCATCTGCACCTTTTATATGAACGCTGAACGTCAGCGTCTCTCCTATGTCGGGATCGGACGCGTTCCATACGAGATCGAAGGAATCGGAGACACTGCCCGTTGGCAACTTCACATCGTGGAATACCGGATGGTCCGGATCGTAGACAATGAATGAAGATGTCACCGTCCTTGAAAGACCCCGGGAATCGGTGACGATAAGGGTGAGATCGTACTCGCCGTCCCCCTGCAGCGTATCCGTTCCCAGGCTGAAGCTCGCCCTGTTCGATGAGGGGGTCCCGTTGAACACCTCTATCCCCGCGCCCGAACCCTTCCTGGATACGATCATGAGAAGGTGGAGGTCCGTGTACGGGTCCTCCTGGTCCTCAACCTGATATTCGAACATCACCATCTCTGTCTGGATAACTGCCTTGGTAGGTGAATGTATCACGGCGGTGGGCCTGTCGTTGTTGTAGATCTCAAATGGCCCGACCATCCTAGTTATGGTCATGCCGTCCGTGTCCTTCACCTCGATCCTGATCATGTATGTCGCTTTGTCCGAGTAGGTTGCGGTGTTGAACTCGAAGGAGCCGTCATCGACCTCCCATTCGCTCTGGGTCTGGAAGTTATAGGAGATGACCTCCCAGCTGCCTCCAAGGTCCTCAGATATGGATACCCGGACGCGGAGGTCCTTACGCTCGTCCTCGTCGTCGGAGGAATCCCATTTGACGGTATAGCGCCCGTTTATGGAATCGCCATCCTTCGGTTTTTTGATCGCAAGCTCAGGGAGGTCGAGATTGTCCAGCCGGAAGTTTCGCGAAAAGGCGGCCGTGGATTTCTGATCATTGTCCTTCGCCACCACGATGAGGTTGTAGTATCCATCCGGAAGCCTGGGGGACATCGTATCCCATGCGTAGACGCCCGTGTTGGATATTCCCTCAGCTATGTATCCGGACTCACCGAAAGCCCTCTGGTAGCGGATATCGATGGAAAGGTCGGATCCGTCCTGTTCATCGTAGGCGCTCCATGTGATGTTCACGATGTTCCTCACGGGAGCGTCCGTTTCAGGTCCGAAAGTCGTGATGTCGTCGAAATGGACGGAAGGTGAACCGTCGTGAAGGGACGTGAGGACGGTCGATTTGGTGTAGCGCTGTATGAACCTGTGGTATTCTCCCGTCTTCGCCGGGTCATACATATCCTCGACAATGGATACGACAAAGGACCAGTTACCACGTGGGAGCGCATCGATCTGTTGAACCGATACGTTGAAGTGACCGTCATAGGCCGTGCCGTTCTCGACGAACCATCCCCTTGTCGTGAAGGATACGAGGGGTTCGTATCCGTTGACGAGCTCTATCAGTGAAGTGTATGCACGGTCGATCTCGGTGTTGGTCCAGGAGCTGTCACCTCCGACTGCTATCAGACTGCCGTCGAAGACGGCCGTGGGAGTGCCCCTGATGTCGTAGAAATCTGCCCGGGCCCTGGATGATCCCGTTTCGAAGGGATCGGCCTCGCCCGCGGTGTTGTAATGCCATTCTATCAGGGTGATGTTGTCGGGGAATAGAGGCCCCTCGGCGATGCGGTGGGCTGCGGCATCGGCCCCTGGGCAGTAGAAACAATCCGTGTCCGTGAAGAGCTCGAACAGAGTCCTGCGCTGATCTCCCGATGAGTGTTCGTTCCCGTCCATTATCGACTGGTAGGAATTTGCGACCATTCCGGCCTGATAGTTCCCGGACCCGACCACGTCCTTCGTTGGAACCCTGTCCCTGTTCTGAAGGAACACGTGAAGGTACATCCTGCTGCGATCCCAGCTTTGCGGGATGAAATATTTCCCGTTGAGATAGTACTTGCCGTCGCTCCTTTTCATATCCTGTTCATCCTCACGGGCGATGCTCAGAAAGGGCATGCTTCCCATGCACAGAAGAAGCGACACGGTCATGATCGTCAACATAGATTTCAATGATATCAGACTCCTTTTTCGTCGGGGAACAACATGTCTTGGATTATAAAAATTTGACTGTTGTTGGATTCATTTCACCTCGAGCATTTCAAGGGCCTTGGAGATAATCTCCAAAGCTTCGCTCTCATTTTTCATCGATGCGACCCTCATGCTCAGGGATGCTCTGTTGTCAACTCCCTTGATATACCATGCCAGATGGGACCTGAACTTGATCACACCTCTGCTTTCTCCGTAGTGAGCTACGACCCGAAAGAGATGCTCCCTGGAATAATTCAGGTTGTCCAATAGGACCGCTCTCTCGTAGCGTTCATGGAATCCTTCTCCGTTGAAAGAAGCCCGCAACCTTCTGAACAAAGATGGATCGCCCATAAGCGCCCGCCCAATCATGAACCCGGACGCCCCATTCGTTAAATAATCGTTCACACCTTCAGGGCCCGTTATGTCCCCCGAGGCGATAATGGGAACGTCACTCTCGGAACTTGCGATCCTGACGTGAGATGCAGAGGCCGCCCCCCTGAATCCCTGCATTACCGTCCTTCCATGGATCGTTATGTAGGATACGCCCGCATCTGATAATCGGCTTACCAACCTCTTGAACGATACGGGTTCGAACGCATCCCATCCGGACCTGAGCTTCACCCCAACTGGCAGGTCCGTCCCCTCGAGGACAGCCTCCACTAAGCATAAAAGGCGGTCGTGGTCCTTCAGCAATGCACCTCCAGAACCTTGTGAATGCACTTTCCTTTTCGGACAGCCAGCGTTGATGTCGATCGCGGAGAATCCCTCACCGGTCAATCTATCAGATGCGTTCCTCATCATATCCGGGTCCGAACCGAATAATTGAACAGCGGTATGACCCTTCGGGATCGGGAACAGGAGCCTTGTAGATGTCGGATTGCCCTCGCATATGCCCCTGGCGCTCACCATCTCCGTTGTGGAGAAATCGCATCCAAGTTCGTGCAGCAGACCCCTGTATGGGGGATCGGTAACCCCTGCCATAGGTGCAGACAGGAGAGGTGGGTCCAGGAGCAGCCCTCCATTACCCCGGCCAATAACTAGAGATGGCGGCCTTCTTTTCATGGTCTTGAATCTGAATCTATTATATAACGTTCGATATATCCGGTAGGGATGGCGAATCCGCGCCTGTTCTCCGAAGGCAGTGCAAGGTACTGGATATTATTGTCCATACTTGCCGTGTCCACGGCTGCGATACTTATCAGATCCTCCAACAGCCATCCTCTCGTCATAGCTTTCTGGAGGCTTTTGATCGCATACGTGATCCTACTCCCTTTCGCACTTAGAAGCTATAAAGAAGGCTTCAGGCCGAGCAGGAAGGACACCGCCTTGATGATATTCACTGGATTCGTGCTTTCGGTGCATTTCGCATCGTGGATCTGGTCCTTTCAGTACACGAAAGTATCTTCTTCCGTCCTCCTGGTGACCACTCACCCGATCTTCGTATCCTCCGTCTCCGTGCTGGCATTCAAGGAGCGAATGCACAAACTCGCCATAGCCGGGATGACCCTAGCTATATTCGGTTCCGTAGTTATCGTCCTGAGCGACATAGGCATGTCAGGACATGCTCTGGTTGGTGACCTTCTTGCGATCCTCGGTTCGATCATGGCAGGGACCTACATACTTGCTGGAAGCAGGATCAGGAAGAGGGTCTCACTCCCAGTATACGCCAACGTCGTGTACGGGTCCGCGTTCCTTTTCCTCTTGATCGCTATCCTCATCCTTGGGATAGATTTCGTCCCGGGTGAGCCGGTCGAATACATTATATTCGCTGCTCTGGCGATAGGTCCCATGATACTTGGCCACACAATATACAACTGGGCATTGAAGTACATCTCACCCACTTTCGTCTCGGTATCCCTTCTCGGGGAACCTATCGGATCCACGCTGCTTGCGATATTGTTCCTGGGTGAACTACCCTGGGCGGGCTTTTACATAGGGGCACCCCTGGCGCTCTCTGGTATATACCTTGTCGGAAGGTATGGACGTAGGGGGGTCTAATATGGGAAACGTTGCGACAGATGACGAAAAAACTATTATCGTACATCCTCGGTGCGGTAACTATGGATAAAAGGAGATTCCTCATTACCGGGGCTTTGGCCCTTCTTATCCTATCGGGGGCGCTTTTTCTCTTGATACGGCAGGGGGCGCATATGCCCGAAGAAGAGGACGAAATACCTGCTGTGAAGGAGTGGACGTCCTTCTTCTGGATGTGCGGGGACGGGAATCTGGGCGAGTTCTACATGATGGAGACCAACATCCACTACCTAGAGATGGTGGAGAACTCCTCCGATGTCAACATGCTGTGCGTCAACGACAACATACACGATGGCGACACTCAGCTCCTCTTGATAGGCAAAGGAGGCTCGACCGAGCTGAACCTGACCGATGTGGATCCCGAATGGTCCCACTACGAATTGAACATGGGCGATCCCGAACATCTGCTCAAGTTCCTGTTGTGGGGCGCTGACAACTATCCGGCGAGGAGGTACAACATCCACCTATCCAACCACGGTGGGGGATGGAGAGGGATGTGCTGGGACGAGTCATCGAACGATCATCTATCCCTTCCGGAGATAAGGGGGGTGTGCGAGGTATTCATGGAGCACACCGGAAGGAAAGTGGACATATTCTCAACCGAGGGCTGCCTTGTGGGTATGATCGAGTTCGCCTACGAATTAAAGGACACGTGCCAGTACTTCGTTGGCGGTTCGACCTATGGCTGGGGGGCCGAAGCGGACCCTGATAATGGAGTTTGGGAGGCTGGCAACTGGCAGTACGATGCTTGCTGGGGGCGTTTGGCAGAGGATCCGGGCATGTCCGCTGAAGAGTTCGCCATAGTGATGGGTGAGACGTTCATGCCATTCGGTCCCTGGAGGGCCCCTCCGTTCATCCCCAAAGAGGATTACTCCGACGTCATGGCCGTATACAACCTCTCATACGTAGAACAGCTAGCGGCATCCGTCGATGCGCTGGCGAAGCATCTGCTGAGCAAGGTCTCCGGACCGGGGAAGCTCTTGAACCAGGCGCTGTTGATAAACACCGTCATCGGTCATCCTGAGCTGCCCGATGACATGCATACTGAATCCTTCTCGGGGCAGATGGACTGGATCGGGATCGCCGTTTACACAAATTACGACCTATACGACCTCGCCTATATGCTCTCCAAGCCCAGCGCCGGTACTCTTCGGACCACTATCGCAAGCGATATCATGAGGGGTATAGACGATCTCGTCCTGCTACTCAGGAATGTCGAGAACGGGGGACATCCCGATGCTCATGGGGTGTCCATATACATTCCCTACAGGTCCGCAAGCTACAATCCGCAGTACGAGGACATAATGTTCTCCAGGGACACCAGCTGGGACGAGTTCCTCACGACCGTACATTGGACATGATCTCATTATTTTCTGTTCCTCAAAGACTTGGAGGACTGGACCAGATCGACCACTATCGAATTGGACCTCGATATGCACAGCATCAGCTCATCGAGCTCGTTCTCGCGTTTTTCGATATATTCTTCCCTGCGCCTGAGCTCTTTCTCCCGTGAAAGCATGGATCCGTATCTGGCCCTTTGGGTTTCCAGGTCCTTCCTGGTCCTATCCAGGTCCTGCTCCCTGGATCTGACCTGTCTCTCGTAAATATCCAGTTTCTCCTTCTCTGAACGGATCACCTTCATCTGAGCCTCCATGTACTCCTGGACCTGGTTGTAGTAATCCTCTACCTGTTTGGAATATGACCTCCATACCTCCTCGTTATATTTCTGCTCATCCTCCGTCATTGAGGATCCCCTTTGCAGGTTGGAGCATAACGAAGCATATGCCTCGTTCACGAGCTTCATCTGCTCGAGCGCCCTTGGGTTCGCCCCGGTCTTGTCCGGATGCAGTTTCTTTGCCAGGTTCTTGTAGGCGCTCTTGATCTCTGGTAACGTTGCGTCCTTCTTGACGCCCAGTATGTCGTAGGGGTCGCCCATTTCAAGCCCTCATGGATGGATATGCCCTCATTATATTTCAACCAGAGCAGTTGCTAATCAATACTAAAGTGTACTATACCTTTTATATAGTTCATAAGGGGTTTTACATCCATGGGCCAACGTCTCAAGTGTTCGGCGATGTTACTGACCCTGTTGCTCGTTCAGGTCATCCTAATTTCCGGAACGACCAGCGCTTCGGGCGAGTTCAACGAGGGTAGCATCAGGTTAGATGCCGATCCCGGGGATCCGACCACTTCATCGCCGAATCGATTTCCAGTGCACAGGGTGATCCCTGGGGAGATAACCACCTTCACCATCTGGGTGCAGAACTTCTCCCCCGAGAACCAGACGGTGATGCTCAAACTTACGGACATCCCCACCGGATATCTCGCATATGTGACAAGCTCGGTGGAAGTACCGGCCAACGGTACGATGGATGCGAAAGTGGTCGTAGAGGTTCCGGACGTATTGCCATATCCAGGTCTCGATCCGAACGCGGACCACATGATACGCGTTGAAGGGATGGGATCCCCTTCAGGGGATAAGAGCTTCATCATCCTCATCATCCGGATCGATTCGGTCCTCGACCATGAATTGATGATCCTGCCTGAATTCGTCCCCGAGAAGAATATGGACGTCTATCCCGGGCAGAAACTCTACTTCGACCTCGACCTGAGGAACAAGGGGTCAATGAAGGACTCGTATGAGATTATGATCGCCGAGCACAGGAGCGAATGGGAGATCTCCTTTCCGGAGGGTGAATACGTCCAATACCAGCTAGATCACGGAAAATTCGGAACGGACGCGCTCATAAGGGTTCTGGTGGGCGTATCCCCCAAAGCAGTGGTCGGCTCGCTCTTGAGCGTTACTATCTATTCAGGATCGTACGGCGCCGATCTTTTCGATACCGGAACACGTTCTGGATCCGTGACCGTGCATTTTCACGTGATCCAATCCTCAGCGGTAACGATAAAGGCGAGAGTTCCATATCTCGAGGTCAGGGAAGGCAGGGACTTCCTTCTGGATTTCGATGCAATTAATACCGGACAGGAATCCGCTGTTTACACCCCGCGGCTGACCGTCCTGGACGGTTCGCCTCAGATGGGTTGGGTCTCCATTTTCAACCCAGACACCCCTCAGCTGATCCCCGCCAACGAAAGAATGGAGTTCAAGGTAAAGGTCACACCGCCATTGGGAGCCAATGGTTTCTTCAGCATGGTCATCGGTGGAATGAACGTCAACGGTCTGGTGATCGATTCCGAGACACTTGTCCGGATCAAGCCCCTGACGAACATGAGCATACGATCGGTCGAAGGCGGCCCCTTCGACAAGGATGAGGAGGTCAAGCTGCTTCTTATAGTAGAGAACTCCGGATACGTATCACAGATGGCCATGGTCGAGGGATCACGGATACCATCATGCTACAGGTTGAACATCACTCCTTCGAATTTCGTCATAGCTGCCGGTATGACCCAAACCGTCATCATTTCACTGGAACTGAAGGAGAACCTGCAGCCCGCCTCTTTCCAAATGGACCTGGAACTGCTTACCCCCTCGGCTGACGACACTTCCTGGGTAATGGTGGATTCCATCATCGGTGATGTGCTCATAAGGGAACTTCCGAACATCGCCATTCTATCCTTGGATATCCCAAACAGGATCCTGCAGGAGGGCGAGTCGGTGCCGATGAACGTCACATTGGCCAATACCGGTCCAATAGATGTCGATAACTTCATGATCGTGCTTTACGAGGTGACCTTCAGCAATTCCAGGGTCGAGATAGGAAGGATGGACGCCAAACTACAGAGCGGCGAGGTGTCAAGCTTCTGGTTCAACTGGACCGCAAGGCCATCGACAAGGTCCATAAGCGCCGTGGTGCTGCTATTCGGGGTAAAGGAGGACTCCATACTCGACAACGAGCTGTCTGAGGAGATACACGTGGACTCCCTTAAGGTCCCGTCCGAACCCGTCGGTATGGATGGCATACGACCTGGAATAATGGCATCTGGAATAGCCCTAAGCATCATATTCGCCGGACTGGCCGTGGTGGTGGTATCCTCCGATACATTCAGGTATTCCTTCTTTACGATGATGATACCGTTGTACAGCAAACTTAAACCCGAACATCTATTGGGCAACAAGCTCAGAAGGAGGATATACGTATATGTCCAGAACCATCCAGGTGAGCACTTCCGCTCCATACTGGTGAACCTCAACCTTAAGAACGGTACTCTAGCCCACCATCTCTACACACTGGAGAAGGAGAACCTGGTAAGGAGCCATAGGGAGGGCCTTTATAGAAGGTTCTATCCGGCAGGGTTCAAGATAGATGAGAGCCCGATGGACCTAACCCCTCTCCAAAGAAAGATGCTAGAGAGAATAATCAACATGCCCGGGATCAGCCAGAAGGAGCTATCCGAGGAGATGGAGATCAGCACATCCACCGTCAATTATAACATCAAGGCGATAAAGGACAAGAGACTGGTCTACATGAAGAAGGACGGGAAGTTCACCAAGCTTTACAGCAACGATATGGACACCTAGAACTGTAGGGTTTCCTTCTTGAAACCCATCATCTCGAGGTCCTTGAGTATGGATGACATCGTGTTCATATTGGTAACAAGGAGTATATCAAGCTCCATCATCGGAGCGGGAGTGGGCCTGAACCTTATTATCTCATCGCCTGAACGGCATTTTATCAGACCGCCCCTTTCGACCAGTTCCACGTTCTGGAACAATTTCCTCTTGCCGGAACCGGCTCTTTTCAGTAGGTAATGGACATACGGTTCGAGTATCAGCCCTTGTTCCTGAGCTGTCAATCTGTTGAAGTTGATCCTGTCCCTGGTGTTGATCTTCTCCAATAGGGCCGATGCAATGTTCTTCGTGCTTGGATTGTTGGTATTGACCATCGACCTCCCCCTCCTTATCGCATCGACGGACTCGTTGAAGAGACCCTTGTTCAGCTCCATAAGGTATAGGAGGTCGATACCCATAGGTCCAGTCCTCTGTCCAATGAGATGAGGATCGATGAATTTGCCCATGTGACAATACATGACCATCGACGGACATCTGACCGTTTCGTTGACCACATCCCCAACGGCTTTCAGATAGCGCATCTTCGAAAGGACTATCCCCTGCTTCGTCACTTCGACCACGAGCGCTACCGGATATTCGAACCCGTTGAGAAGGGCCTCTTCCAATTGATATTCCGTTATCATATACTACCTCCGGGGCGAGGCACCTTCGGATCTGTTCATTGATGAGCGTATGGTTAATAAGGATTGGGGAGGGAACGGCGAAAGAGGAATACTTTCACTTTCGCCCACCTCTGGCACCGCCTTAAACATCAGGATTATATTGTTTAAAGAGCTTCAAGGAAACGGCGGGTTCCATACGTGGTCAGGAATTTAAGGGTATTCGATACCACTCTGAGGGATGGTGAGCAGGCGCCAGGGATACACCTCACCCCAGAAAAGAAGGTGAACATAGCCCGTGCTTTGGACTCGGCCGGAGTGGACGTACTTGAGGCAGGTTTTCCGGCCAACGGAGGATCAGAGAGAAATGCGATAAGGATGATCTCCAAGGAGGTGGAGAACTCCACAGTAGCTGTTCTATGCAGGCCGATAACGACCGAGATCGACATGTGCCAGGAGGTCCTTTCCAGAGCGGGAAGGTCAAGGCTCCACCTCTGGGTATCCACCTCTCCGATACACATGAGGGACAAACTCAGGATGGAACCCCTGGATGTCATAAACAAGATGATCAACGCGATAAGGTACGCCAAGGGTAAGTTCGATTCCATTCAGTTCAGCTCGGAGGACGCGACAAGGTCCGACCTGTTCTTTCTGGGGAACATTATGAAGGAAGGGGTCAGAGCTGGAGCCGATGTGGTCAATCTCGCGGATACGGTCGGATGTGCAATGCCCGAGCATATTTCTCTCATGATCCAGCATGTCCGCTCGTGTGTTGGGGACAGGGTTCCGGTGGGCATACACTGCCACAACGATCTAGGATTGGCAACTGCCAACACCTTATCGGCGGTCAGGGCCGGTGCGGGACAGATAGACTGCACGGTGACCGGGATCGGAGAGAGGGCCGGGAACTGCCCTCTAGAACAGATAGCGGTCGTATTGAAGTTCAACATCAGGCATCTGGGCGTGGAAACCAATTTGAAGATGGACAGACTTGGCAACCTATGCGACACCGTGAAGAACGAGATGGGTCTGAACATACAGATATGGCAGCCTCTCATAGGAGAGAACGCTTTCAAGCACGAGTCCGGTATACACGTTCATGGCGTACTAAAGAACCCCCT
The DNA here is from genome assembly GCA_029762535.1 of Thermoplasmatota archaeon. Classification (GTDB taxonomy): domain Archaea; phylum Thermoplasmatota; class Penumbrarchaeia; order Penumbrarchaeales; family Penumbrarchaeaceae; genus JARVGK01. The sequence goes on along the minus strand of JARVGK010000006.1, from coordinate 57,440 downwards.
GACCTACGAGATCATCGACCCGGAGGAGATGGGACTGCATAAAGGTCAGTTCGTGATCGGAAAGCATACCGGAAAGGCGGCACTGAGACATTTCCTCGAGAAGAACAATCTGACATTGGACGATGAGAAATTGATAAAGCTCACGGACCTGGTAAAAGAGACGACCACATACAAAGGCCCGTTCGATACTGAGGACGATCTTATACAATTCGCAAGGGCCAACGGTTTCGAATTGAAATCCCTGAGGAGGCACTGCCAATGAACGGGGATGTACTTGGTTCATTGGCGTTGTCCATACTCTCAGATCATATGATCGAAGGGGATCTCGTCCCGGGGGATTACGGTGTTTTCTTCCCGGACCATATAATGGGACATGATGTTACAACCCCACCTGCGATGAGGATGTTGGACTCCAAAGGTGTCCCGTATCTAAGGGCGGCCAAGAAGATATACCTTTATCTGGACCATTTCACTCCGCCGAAGGACCTTGAATCAGCCGAAAGCTGCCGGGCCATGACAGAATTCTCATCCCGTCACGGAATAGCGAACCTGATCGGATGGGGCGAGGGCATATGTCACGTGCATCTCTTCGAGGGGGATCGGGTCAAGAAGGGTGATCTCGTCATAGGCGCCGATTCCCATATAACGACCGGAGGTGCTTTGGGTGCGTTCTGCACGGCCATAGGGTCCACGGACCTGGCCGTCGCCATGGCCTCCGGGGAGTTCTGGCTGCAGGTTCCTAAACCCCTTGGCATATACTTCGAGGGTACCCCGGACGTATGGTGCGAGGGAAAGGACCTGGCGCTTATGATGATCAAGCACCTCGGACCGGGCGGGGCGAACGGCAGAACGCTCGAGATGAAGGGGGATATATTGAATTGGATCGGAAACGATTCCAGGATGACACTCACCAATATGGCATCGGAGATAGATTGTATATCAGCGCTGACGAACGAAAGCGATGATGAAGGGCCAGGATCGAAGGATTGGGACTGGGAGACCGAGCATATCGATGTGACCGACAGAGGACCTCAGATATCCTTGCCAGGTTCCCCGGATCGAGTGGACGATGTCTACAATCATACCGGAAAGAGGATAGATCAGGTCTTCATTGGCTCATGCACAAATGGAAGAATGGACGATCTCAGGGTCCTGGCGGACATCCTGAAGGGAAAGAAGATCCACCCAGAGGTCAAGATGCTCGTCGTTCCCGGGTCGAGATCGGTATACACCCGGGCGGCCAGGGCGGGATACGTTAAGACCATTATGGATGCTGGGGGGATAATATCGATGCCTACTTGTGGCCCTTGTGCAGGAGGTTTCCTCGGAGTCCTCCCCGCAGGAGAGGTGGCGATCTCTACCACCAATCGAAACTTCAAGGGTAGAATGGGAGATCCCACGAGCAAGATATACCTAAGCGGTGTCGCCGTCGCGGCGGCATCCGCGCTAAAAGGCGTTATAGCCCATCCTTCAGAGGTGGTGCCTTGAAACAGATCGCAAAGGGAAGGATATGGCTTTTGGGGGATAATATCGATACCGATGCGCTGGCCCCTACGAGGTATCTGCATCTTCCACAGGAGGATTATTCCCTTCATTGCCTTGAGCAGGATTATCCTGGGTTCGCCTCCGGGGTCAGAGAAGGCGATGTGATCGTCGCCGGTGAGGACTTCGGCAAGGGGTCCTCAAGAGAGCATGCCTCAAACGCCATGAGGTTCCTGGGAATAAAAGCGGTCATTGCCAAGTCAATAGCCCCTATAATGAAGAGGAACCTGATAAATCTCGGCATACCGCTTTACGAGGACCCCGACCTTCCCGATGCTTGCTCTGACGGTGACAGCGTCCTGATAGAGGATAACAGGTTACATAATATCACCAAGGGTTGGGATTCGCCGCTGCCCCCGCTTCAAGGTTTCATAATGGATATTATCGAAAAAGGCGGACTATTTCCCCTTCTTATAGAGAAGGGCGGTATATCGGAGATGAGCAGACCTTTCAAGGACAATGATAGAATGAAGGAGGTTGAAAAGGTGAAGATATTTCCGGCAAAGGAAAAATATGTCGATACCGTGGTCGAGATGTTGAATCGAGGGGAGGTCCTTTTAGGTCCCTTCGATACAACCTATGGGCTTTTCGCCTCAATAAAACGTCCGGAGGCCATCAAGAGGATCTACGCGATGAAGAAACGCGGAGAGGACATGCCTCTGACCATGATAGTCCCGAGAAGCCGTTTCACGGATTACGCGAAGATCGATGACAGAACCATGGCATTGCTGGAGAACGAATTGGACGGGCCGATATCCATTATATTCATAAAGAAGAAGGAACGGGTGCCCGACTATGTTACATCCAATCTGAAGACCGTCTCTCTAGCCGACGGTGAGAACATCTTCATGAAAGCGGTGATGGAGAGGATAGAGATATGTGGCACTTCTGCGAACATCCATGGGCAGCCTCCACCCTCTACAATGCAGGAGGCGCTCAAGCAACTGGGGGAAACCGTGACAATAGCCGTTGATGGAGGGCCTACCCATTACGGCATAGGCCATACGGTGCTCGATATGAGCACGGACCCTCCGAAGCTGTTACGTTCGGGCCCCTTCGAAACAAAGAAATTGAACACCCTCTTTCCAGATCTCGTATCCGAGAAGGAGAAGCCCATACCCGACGACCTGGTAAGGGGTCAGAGCGTTGTCGATCTCAGCCCGAGCGTCGAGATCAAGGCCCGCAAGAAGAGGTGATCCGATCAGGCTCTTATCGTGGAACGTCAACGGGATCAGGTCCGCGGCATCCAAGGGCATGCTCGAATTCATCAAAGAGGACGGACCGGACATATTCTGCATACAAGAGACCAAGGCCCGTCCTGAGCAGCTGGACCCGGTGATACTTGACTTTGAAGGTTTTGAAAAGTATTTTACATCCGCAGAAAAGAAGGGATATTCAGGCGTCAGCACATGGTCCAGGGACGAACCCTTAGAGGTGGAATACGGATTGGGGATCGAGAGTTTAGATCGGGAGGGAAGGCTTGTGATCTCCCATCACGAGAAATTCATACTCTTCAATGCATACTTCCCCAATGGTAAACAGGGCGATGAGAGATTGAGGTTCAAGTTGGATTTCTACGAGGCTTTCCTGGAGAGGATATTGGAATACAGGAAGAGTAGGGCAGTGGTGTTCTGCGGCGATGTGAACACTGCCCATAACGAGATCGATCTGGCCAGGCCGAAGGAGAACGAAAAGATATCCGGATTCCTCCCCATCGAGAGGAAGTGGATAGACAAGGTCATAGGTTCGGGTTTTTTTGATTCCTTCAGGCATACGCATCCCGAAGAGGTATCATATTCCTGGTGGGATTACAAGACCAGGGCCAGAGAGCGCGACATCGGCTGGAGGATAGATTATTTCTTCTTAGATGAGGTGTTGCTGCCAAAGTTGAATGACGCGTTCATATTAAAAGAAGTAACGGGTTCCGATCATTGCCCGGTCGGGATCGAGCTCGATGTTTGATAAAAAACCCTCATGAGCCAGAGGCTCACAACAAATAATGAAAATCGGGTTTTTTCGTAAGTCCCTTGCGTCAAGATCGATATGATACGGGACTTCGAAATAGTCGTAAAATAACTGATGTTATTTCACCTAACCTGCCAATTACATTGGCATGTTCTAAGCCCAACGGAGCGTCAAATTCACGTCACCGTTGGGCAGAGGTATGTAAATCAATATGCCAAACTCTGCTGTGATTTTAATACCAAATGATATCTGTTAAGAGTGTTTGATGATCACGAGAGATGATCATCGATATTGGTATCTCGACCATCTTTGATATTGAGCGAGAACCTCTGTCTCAGGAGCTCATGGTACTGGAACCTCTTGATCATGATCGCCTCTTTGAGGGAGTGGTTCCTTATCGTCGGGATCTTGGTTATGTAGTTCCCTGACTTGAGGAACTGGATGAAAGCACCCATGCCTTTGTTGTAATGTACGTAATCCTCGTAAACGGCGAGCATCAAAAGCTCGGTCGGCCTACTGACAAGGAACACGGTCTCATCCTGGAGGATCTCTCTCCGGTTGCATGTCGATGGATCTATGGGTTTGCTTGGATCGATCCGGGCATGGAACAGGGAGAGTATGGAATATCCTAGTACATTGAGGTTCGGAATGACCTGCTTGGTTAGAAGACCCCGATACAGCATGTCCTCCCTCACCTTTGATATCGTATGCCTAGAATAGGGGGCGATGTTCGCGAGCTTTGCCGCCGATAGTTGAGGGTACTTCACTATATAGTACATCAGCTCCTTTTCCACCCTGGAGAGATCGTCCTCTTGCGATCTTTCGTTTTTAGGATTGACCTGCATAATCGAATCCCCAAAAAGAAGATCGCTTCGGGGGATGGAGAATTCCTTGGAAAGCTCCGACCCGCTCTTGCCCGTGGTGGAGTAAGTAAGATTGATCAGTGGTGAGAGGTTGAAGTACCTATGAATGTTCGAGAGTTCGAACGGAAGCATTATCTCCGTGGGAAGCTCGATCTCCAGAAGGTTCAGCTCAGCGAACAACTTGATCCTCTCGAGTGATATCCTCATGACGCGGGTGACGTTCTCAGCGATCGATATCGAGAAACCCCTGTGTGACTCTCCGAGGGAAAAAACCATCTCGGGATAGACCTCTACATGCTTTATCGTGTTCTTGACGCGTTCCTCCACAGTCACAGCAGGGTTGAAATCCGTATATACGGTCGCCAATAGCTCGAAGCCAAGCCTAGGGAATACGGGCAGATAGTACTCATCGACGAATCCCTTTGCGATCACGCGACTCTTGGCCGAGGCGAATGTGGAATACTTCATTGAGAAACGTTGTGAGAGGTCCATGTCGTTGAGATCGGGAAATGTCACGAGACCGAACAGGGCCGTTCTCTCAGCATCGTTCAAGTTCTTCATATTGGCTTACATGATGCACCCGATCATATATATATTCATCGTTATAATGGAAATTAATTTAAGAAATCATCTACAATAATATAAAAAAGATTTTCTATAATTATAATTCAGTAACATATATATATCGGTTCGACTTATGGCAATCGCCCCGATGGGCAGGTGATAAGGAGGAATAAAATGGGACTAACCCTTTCGGAGAAGATCATCAGAGAACATATCGTATCAGGAGATGAAGAGAAAGGATCCGATATAGGGATCAAGATGGACCAGACGCTCACCCAAGATGCTACTGGGACCATGGCATACCTTCAGTTCGAGGCAATGGGCCTTGACCGGGTAAAGACCGAATTGAGCGTATCATTCATAGACCATAACACGCTGCAGAGCGATTTCAAGAACGCTGACGATCACAGGTATCTCCAATCCATCGCGAGGAGATATGGCATTACGCTGTCCAAGGCCGGCAACGGGATCTGCCATCAGGTAATGCTCGAACGCTTCGCAAGGCCGGGAAAGACCCTGATCGGATCGGACTCCCACACACCAACTGCTGGTGGCGTGGCATCCCTCGCCATAGGTGCAGGCGGTCTCGATGTCGCAGTATCCATGGGAGGTGGGGCCTTCGGTCTGAAGTACCCGAAGATCATGGGGGTCCATCTGAAGGGTGAGCTTCCTGATTGGGTATCCGGCAAGGACGTGATACTCGAGGTCCTAAGAAGGCTCGATGTAAAGGGAGGCAGGGGATTCATACTTGAGTATTTCGGCCCAGGCATTAAGAGTTTGAGCGTCCCGGACAGGGCCACGATCACAAATATGGGGACGGAAACGGGAGCCACGACCTCCATATTTCCCTCGGACGAGATCACCAGGCAGTTCCTCAAGGCACAGGGCAGGGAGGACCAATGGATCGAACTGAAAGCTGACGATGACGCAGCTTACGATACGGTCATGGAGATAGACCTCTCATCCTTGGAGCCGATGGTGGCAAAACCTCATTCCCCAGGGGCGGTGGTCACCCTCAAAGAGCTTCTGGGTATGAAAGTGGACCAGGTATGCGTGGGTTCCTGCACGAATTCATCATACAGGGACCTTATGGTTGTCGCCCAGATAATGAAGGGGAAGAAGGTCCATCAGGATGTATCCGCTACCGTATCCCCCGGATCGAGGGCCATTGTGAAGATGATAACCAAGAACGGCGCGCTGGCGGATATCGTCGGAGCGGGTTTCAGGATGCTCGAGAACGCCTGTGGACCATGCATTGGAATGGGTCTCGCTCCGAACACGGGAGCGATATCAGTGAGGACATTCAACCGCAACTTCGAAGGCCGGTCAGGTACAAAGGATGCCCAGGTCTATCTGGTCTCCCCAGAGATAGCTGCCTATACGGCGATAAAGGGAGAGTTCGCGGACCCGAGGGAGATCGGTCAAATGCACATGATCGATGAACCTGAGGTTTACGACTACGACGACAGCTTAATAGTGTATCCGCTGCCCCCTGATGAGGCGGGAAAGGTGGAGATCCTGAGAGGTCCTAACATAAAACCGCTGCCGGACTTCCAACCGCTATCGCCGGAGCTTAATGGGGAGGTCCTTATAAAGGTCGGAGACAACATAACGACGGACCACATCATGCCCGCAGGAGCGAAGATCCTGCCTCTCAGGTCCAACGTCCCGGCCATATCCGAATTCGTCTTCAGTCAGGTGGACAACACCTTCCCGCAGAGGGCGCTCGAGAAGAAAGGTGGTTTCGTCATCGGCGGGGACAATTACGGTCAGGGATCATCCAGAGAGCACGCAGCACTGGCACCGAAATACCTTGGTGTCAAAGCTGTTATCGTCAAGTCCTTCGCAAGGATACACAGGGCGAACCTAATTAACTTCGGGATCCCACCCTTGACCTTCAATGACCCTTCCGATTACGACAAGATAGAGAAGGGTGACCAGCTGAAGCTGGAAGTGGGCGATCTCAAGGGTGAGTTGATCATTGAGGTAGTGAACAAGGGATCGAAGATAAAGCTCGTCCACGATCTCTCCGATAGGGAGCTGGAGACCATCAGGCTCGGCGGAACCCTCAATTATACCAAGAGCCAGCTTTCATGAGGTTGTGATGTCATGGCCGCAAGAAAGCTGCTAAGGGAGGCCCAGGCCGGCACCGAGGAGAGAGAGGACTGCATAGTAAAGCTCTCGCCCGCAGAGCCCGGGACTGGTATAAAGATAGAAATAGTGGGGAAATCCCGAGATGTCTTCAGGGATGAGGTCTTCCGGATCTTTGATAATACGCTTCACGGTATGGGCATAGAGGACGCCATCGTTTGGAGCTCTGGTAAGAGCCCTCTGAACTTCACCATAGTGGCGCGCACCAAGGCCGCTGCGATAAAAGGGGGCGCTTTTGAATGAGGCTCAGACGTTCCAGGCTATACGTCCCAGGGAACAACCCGAAGATGATACCCCCAGCAGGTCTATACGGCGCCGATGTAATATCATTAGACCTTGAGGACTCCGTTCCCCTCGAATACAAGACCGATGCCAGGATGCTCGTCTCCGAGGCATTGAAGGTCATCGATTTCGGCCCAGCGACCGAGGTCACCGTGAGGATCAATCCGATGAGCACGCCCTACGGGAAATGGGACATCAAACAGATAGTCTCGGAGAAACTGCACGGCATATACATTCCGAAGGTCGAGTCCAGGGAGGACGTCATACAGGTGGATGATATCGTGACCGACCTGGAGGAGAAGAAAGGCCTCCCAATAGGCAGGATAAAGCTGTTCGCGACATTGGAGACGGCAAAGGGCATCATCAACGCATATGATATCGCAAGATGCTCCAAAAGACTCGAGGCGCTTACCATAGGCGGAGAGGACCTTACAGCGGATCTCGGGGGTGAGAGGTCCAGCACAGGAACGGCGATAAACACGGCTAGGTCGATGGTACTTCTCGCGGCCAAGGCCGCCGGGATACAAGCAATAGATACTGTCTATTCTGATTTCGGCGACCCCGAAGGTTTGAGAAAGGAGACCGAGATGATAAAGACAATGGGTTACGATGGAAAGGCATGCATCCATCCCAGCCAGGTCGAGATAATACATTCGGTTTTCGATCCAACCCCAGAGCAGATCCTCTACGCCGTTAGGGTGAAGATGGCTATCGAGGAAGCGAAAAAGAAGGGCTCAGGAGCGGTCGCCCTAGGGGCGAAGATGATAGACAGACCAATAGTGCTCAAGGCCGAGAGGGTGCTCGAGATCGCCAAGATGGCGGACCTTGACATACCATCTCCCGAGGAAGTGACGGAGATGATGCAGCAGAAGGCAAAAAAAAGCGGTGGAGGCGATGACTGATGGTGAAGATCTCGGATGTGGAGTGGGTGGAGAACTCCCTGGGTAGAAAGGTCCCGAGGTCCATCGATGGTGTGGAGCTGATACCTTACAAAGGTCCCTTCGCCCACAGGCCGGTCAAGGACCATAAGTACGGACCCAAGCTCGGATATGTTGCCTCCGAGGAGAACGAGGTTGTGAAAACACTTGGCGAGGCAATGGAAAAGATCGGGTTGAAGGACGGCATGACCATATCCTTCCACCACCATTTCAGGAACGGGGACCATGTGATGAACATGGTCCTTGCGGAGATCGAGAGGAAGGGAATAAAGGACCTCATCCTTGCCCCCTCATCCACATTCCCCTGCCAGGAGGAGGCAATAATCCGATGTATAATGAACGGGACGATCAAAAAGGTCGAAGGCGGTTCCGCAAGGGGCGAGTTCGGGAGGCTCGTAAGCTCAGGAAGATATCTCAACCAACCTATGAGGATCCGGTCCCATGGGGGAAGGGTCCGGGCGATCGAGGCCGGTGACATACACGTGGATGTGGCCTTCATAGGAGCACCATCCGCAGATGAACTGGGAAATCTCAACGCGATCAACGGCCCATCAGCTTGCGGTACGATCAATTTCGCCTATGCCGATGCTCACTTCGCCGACCATGTTATCGCAGTGACGGACCATCTTGTGGAATATCCCAACTTCCCCATGTCCATCGGCCAGGAGCTGGTAGATTACGTGGTCGTCGTGGACAAGATAGGGGATCCGAACAAGATCGCCTCAGGCGAACTCAGGATAACCAACTCGCCCACCAGGCTCAAGATAGCCAAGGACGCGATGAGGATCGCGGACCTATTGGGTTACGTCAAGGAGGGGATGAGCTTTCAAGCGGGGGCCGGGGGGATCTCGCTTGCTTTCACGGAATTCCTTCATCAGAGGATGAAGGAAAAGGGGGTGAAGGCCGCCTGGGCCCAGGGCGGGACCACGAAATTCCTTGTCGAGATGCTCCTCGATGGGACAGTGAAGAAACTCATCACGGGCCAGGCATTCGATGTGGCCGCCATACATAACATGAAGGAGAACCCCAAGATCCACGTTGACCTGCCTATCGGAGCATACGCCAACATACATGGGAGAGGATGTACCGTCAACAAGCTGGACATAGTCGTCCTGGGCGCGACCGAGGTGGATCTGGATTATAACGTTAATTCGGTCACGATGTCCAACGGCATCATAGCCGAGCCCGTCGGAGGGCACTCGGACACCGCGGCCGGAGCTAGCCTGACGATATTGACCGTCCCTCTTTTCAGAGGAAGGTATCCGGTCGTGGTCGACAGGGTCAACACCGTGGTGACCCCTGGAGAGAACATTGACGTCGTCGTGACAGAGCGGGGCATAGCGATGAACCCGCGAAGGATCGACCTTCTTGAAAAGCTCGCTTCGGTCAAGATACCCCGGGACATGAAGATAACGACCATAGAGGACCTTCAAAGGCAGGCCTACGAGATAACCCAGACCAAGGTCGAACCTAACTGGGGAGATGAGATCGTTGCTTTGATCGAATACAGGGACGGGACCATCATAGATGTGGTAAGGAACGTCGAACCAAGATACTACGATGATGCGGTATTCGCTGAAAAGGAGGAAAAGGATGTCGAACGAAGAGAGAATTGATGGAAACAGGATAATATACACCAGGGTCGATGAGGCCCCGGCGCTTGCGACCTATTCGCTGCTTCCCGTGATCAAAGCGTTCACGGGAGCCGCGGGAGTGAAGGTGGAGACCAGGGACATATCGCTCTCCGGCAGGACGATAGCCAAGTTCCCCGACCATCTGAGCGAGGACAAGAGGATCAACGATGACCTGGAAGAGCTGGGGAAGCTTGTCAAAATGCCCGAAGCGAACGTTATCAAGCTCCCGTGTATAAGCGCGTCGATACCACAGCTAAAAGCGACGATAAAGGAGCTGCAGGGCAAAGGGTACGCCCTGCCGGATTATCCAGATGAACCCAAGAACGATGAGGAAAGGACGATAAAGACCGTCTATGATAAGATAAAAGGCAGCGCGGTCAATCCCGTCCTGAGAGAAGGGAATTCAGATAGGAGAGCCCCGGCATCCGTAAAGAACTATGCGAGGAAGCACCCGCATTCCATGGCTGAATGGAAACCCGATAACAGGGCGCATGTATCCAGCATGGCATCCGGGGATCTCAGGTCGAACGAGAGGTCTTTGACGATAGACTCGGACATGGAGGCAAGGATAGAATATACTGGAGATAACGGCGATGTCAAGGTCCTCAAGGATAATATGAAGCTGCCTGCCCTGGAGATCGTCGATACATCTCACATGAGCGTGAGATCCCTCAGGGATTTCATAAGGGGGCAGATAGAGCACTCTAAAGAGATGGGGGTACTGTTCTCTATCCATCTGAAGGCGACGATGATGAAGGTGTCCGACCCTATTATATTCGGACACGTTGTCTCCGTTTTCTTCGCAGACGTATTCGAGAAGCATGAAGTGATATTCAAGGAGCTTGGGATCAACCCCAACAACGGACTAGGAGACCTATACACAAAGATCGCATCGCTACCTGAGGAGAAGAGGTTGGAGATAGTGAAGGACATCGAGGCGGTGTATGCCAAAGGTCCAGAGCTGGCCATGGTGAACTCGGATAAGGGCCTAACCAATCTCCACGTCCCGAGCGATGTCATAATCGATGCCTCCATGCCCGCAGCCATCAGGGCAGGTGGTAGGATGTACGGAAAGGATGGGACACTTAAAGAGGCAAAGTTCGTGATCCCTGACAGCAGCTATTCCGGGGTGTACAGGGCCGTCGTCGATTTCTGCAGGCAGAACGGTGCTTTCGACCCCAGGTCCATGGGGTCTGTCCAGAACGTCGGCCTCATGGCCCAGAAGGCCGAGGAGTACGGGTCCCATGATAAGACCTTCTCGGCACCAGGCGACGGAAAGATGAGGCTAGTCGCCTCCTCTGGCGAGGTCCTGATGGAGCAGGATGTGGAGAAGGGCGATATCTTCCGGATGTGCGAGGTCAAGGACCCGGCGATCAAGGACTGGGTGAAATTAGCTGTGGGCAGGGCCATCGATACGAAGCTCCCTGTCGTGTTCTGGCTTGACGAGAAAAGGCCCCACGATGCGGAATTGATCAAAAAAGTGAACGAATATCTGAAAGAATACGATCTGACAGGGCTCGATATAAGGATAATGTCTCCGGACGAGGCCACCAGGTTCTCATGCCAGTACATAAAGGAGGGAAAGGACACTATTTCCGTGACTGGGAACGTCCTTAGGGACTATCTCACGGACCTTTTCCCGATACTAGAGGTGGGCACAAGCGCAAAGATGCTCTCGATCGTGCCGTTGATGAACGGCGGAGGTCTATTCGAGACGGGTGCGGGAGGTTCCGCTCCCAAACACGTCGAGCAGTTCCTCAATGAGGGTCATCTCAGATGGGACTCTTTGGGTGAGTTCCTTGCCATATCGGCATCGCTCGAGCACCTGGCCAACAGGACCGGGAACGAAAAGGCTAGAGTTCTGTCCCAAACCCTGGATAGGGCCAACGGTCGGTTCCTCGAGAGCAATAGGTCGCCCGGTAGAGACGTCAACGAGATAGACAACAGGGGCAGCCATTTCTACCTGACCATGTTCTGGGCAAGGGAGCTTGCGGATCAGAATGACGATCCCGAGCTGAAGAGTATATTCACACCCGTGGCAGAACAGCTCGAGGGGAACGAGGATAAGATATTGCAGGAGCTTAACGCGGCCCAAGGACATCCCGTGGACATAGGCGGCTACTACAAGCCGGATGACGATATGGCATCCAGGGCCATGAGGCCTAGCCAGACCTACAATGCCATTATTGACTCGATATAGAACCGATGCATTATCAAAAGGGTGATCGCTACCTTGCATTCATATCGATAGCGTGCATTGGTCATATTTAGAAAACGATTATAGTCCATCAGTGTCATACTAATATATGGACGGGATGAAGGGAAGGCTCATAATAGGCGATTCAAGGAAGATGAACGAGATAGATGAGGGATCCAAACATCTCATCATCACCTCTCCCCCTTACTGGGACATCAAGGATTACATGATAAACGGCCAGATAGGCAGGGGATCGGACCTTCACACGTACCTGAAGGACCTCTACCTCGTCTGGGAGGAATGCTTCAGAGTCTTGGTGCCGGGTCGGAGGCTCGTAATAAACATAGGGGATCAGTTCACCCGCACGAGGGATTACGGGCGATACAAGGTGGTGCCCCTCCATGCCGAGATGATAATACAATGCGAGAGGCTCGGATTCGATTTCATCGGATCCATAATATGGCAGAAGAGGACCACGTTGAACACCACTGGAGGCGCGCCGGTCATGGGTTCGTACCCATATCCACCGAACGGCATCGTCGAACTGGACCATGAACATATAATGATATTCAAGAAACCCGGCAAGGAAGGACCGAAGAAGTTCGATAAGGAAGGGTCCAAGCTATCCAAGGAGGAGTGGAAGGAATACTTCTCGGGGCATTGGACGTTCAAAGGCGCAAGACAGGCGGACCATGAGGCGGTGTTCCCCGAGGAACTACCGAGGAGGCTGATACGCATGTTCTCGTTCGTCGGGGAAGAGGTTTTGGATCCATTCCTCGGCAGCGGGACCACGATGAAGGCCTCTCTGGACCTTGACAGGTCCTGCACGGGATACGAATTGAACATGACCTATATCCCCATCATCAAGGAAAAAGTGGGTCAGGACAGGTTCCTCAGCGGGGAAGTATCGATATTCGAGAGACCTCCCTCCACAATTCCATGTTACGATGAAGGATACCTCCCCTCGATAAACAACATGGAACCCTCTAAAAAGGACCGATACAAAAAAAATAAATTGAACAAGGTGGAGCAGATACTGGACCCATTAACCCTTGTGCTTTCGGACGGGAACGATCTGGAGCTTGGAGGGATCCGTATCCTTCATGAAGAAAGGGCCATATCATATCTGAACGAACATATACTCGGCAGGGAGGTCATGTTCAAGCCTCATGGGGGAGGGGGATATCTGGTCTATCTCAAGAACAGGATATTCATTAACCGATACATGGTCAGATCCGGGGTGGCCGAGGACCTGTCCCTTCCTAAAGGTCGTCGTTGACCACTATATACGCCCTGGTCACTATCGGGAGCACGAATGATATGATAATTGCCAGTGGGAAAACGAAGAAAACGAGCATCTGTATCAGGAGCGATCCGATATAGTAGTACCCGAAGAGCCTTCTCCTTCTGAACATGTCGATAATGGAATCGATCATTCCCTCCCAGGACCCCTGACCGTTGGCTATCCGCACGCTCCCGTTATCGAGAACGAACTGCATGATCGGGGAAAAAAAGACAGCAATGATGATCAATAGAAGATAACCGATAAAAAAGAAAACCACAATGAACATCGGTCCGATATCCGGATTTAGGTAGGTCAAGGTCGCACCGATGACAATCGATACGATAAAAGGGGCCATGATCAGAGTTGTCATTATCGGGGTCAATATCAGCAGTTGAAAGGATGCGACCCCCATCCCTCTCTTGAGGTAATGCCTCCAGTTTACCTTCACATGGTCGAAGATGGGTCCGAGATCGCATTTATTCCCATCCCTTATATCGATCACCACCCTTGATATAACTATGTTCCATCCAAGGACCATGCTTATAAGTAGGAAGAATACTGCAAATATCACGATGAAGAGCATGATCATAAGAAGAATGGACACTATGATCAATATCCCTCCGAATATCGGAGAGACCATGATGAGGAACACGCCGATCATCATCATTATGTAGAGGAAATTGCCCAGAAACTGAAGTACGATGTTGATTAAGAACATGACCCCCTGGAAGACGATCATGACCAGGATGTTCATGAGAGCCAGGATCCCAAGGTCAGCGTACCGCTCCTTTATCAGATCCACGACCCTCTGGTAGGGAAAGGGTATGTTCAAATTCCCCACCCGTCGATGAAGAACAGATCGGAGAAGGGTTTTCTCTCGGGCCTCCGTTTCTCCGTTTCAGCCTGCTTCTCGCTGAGGAGAGACGTGTCATTCGAATGTTTTCCGATTATGATCAGCGTTATTATGCTGAACTCATCCGGGATCCCGAGCTTCTCCCTTACGATCTCCGGATCGTATCCGGCGATGGGATGGGCCACAAGGCCCAGTTCCGTTGCGCGGAGTATGAGTGCGTAAGCGGCCATCCCGACGTCGAAATGATGATATTCCCTGTCCTTGATGATGCAGTCGTCCTCCTTCCTAGAGGTGACCGCTACAATAAGAGAAGAGCTCTTGGCCCACGCGTTGCCGGAGCTCAAGGCCTCCTTCACTTCCTCTATCGAATCTCTGCTGAATATGAATCTCCAGGGCTGGTTGTTGAAGCACGAGGGGGTGAGAGAGACAGCCTCCATGAGCTCCTCGATCGTATCCCGTGTGATATCCACAGGGTCGAGCGCCCTGTATGCCCTGCGCTCATTTATGACGTCCCTTACGCTCATTCCTCATCCCTTCTCGGAGCAGCTGGTGGCTGATTGATCATCCTGTAAGCGAAGGAAACAGCCTTGACCAGGGTGCCCTCCTTGTCCTTCTTAAGCGGGGCGTAGAATTCCTCCTCCCCCACGATCTCGTTTTCTGGGATATACCTTCTCATCTTCTCGAACGTGGTGCCGTTCTGCCCTTCGTTCGAGGAGAACAATGCGATCCTCTTGCCTTCGATGTTCGCCTTCTCCAGGTAGCTGATCACAGGAGGGGCCGCCGTCCAGGCCCAAACCGGGGTTCCGATGAATATCATGTCGTAATCCTCGAAGTCCTTCTCGGGAGGTTGTATCTCGGGACGCTTGTTCATCATCGCTTGGCCCCCTCCGACTATGAACTTCGCCAGTCCCCTCCTCTTCGCCTCCTTCAGAGGCTTGATCTCCAGAAGATCCGCGTTCACGGTCTTGGCCATATGTCTAGCTATAAGCCTGGTGTTCCCCTCTGAAGAATAGTAAACGACAAGGACCTTCATTTTTCTTCCCTGAAGGGATATGTTATTTCTGCAATATCATCTTTGCTTTAAGGCTATGTCCACGACCTTTTTCGCCCAGGTCCTCGATCTGTTCATTTCCTCTTCTTTTAACTTGGGGTTCAGGAAATCCTCGATCGATATCACTTCATTGTCCTCTAGCTCGCTCTTCAACTTTTCCATGGCACCTCTGACATCACCTTCCGAGGTGGAGAAAAGGGCGAGTCTTTTTCCCTTGACGTTCAGTTTTTTCAAATAGGTCATCAGAACGGGCGAAGGGTTCCACATCCAGATGGGCGTACCGAGGAATAAGAGATCGAATTGTTCCATATCAACGGATCCCGGTTCGGTCCTTATCCTCACATCTTCCACTCCAGTATGGAGATGGTCCCCCTTGACCTCGACCAGTGAGGCTCCTATCTCCGAGGCTATCTCGTTCGCTATGGTCCTGGTGCCACCCGAGACGGATGTGTATACTACAAGGGACTTCATGTACGAGCAAACTCCCGGCATCCTTTTAAAGATGCTCCCTCACTGTTATAGACGGCTCTGAACGATCCCTTTGAGAGCTTCGAGGGCACCCCTCTCGTCCAGGCCGATGGGGTGCATGATGTTGGATACCGCCCTCGCGCTCAGCCGCAGGTACCTGTCCACATCGTAGTGGGATGGCGTTTCCGATCCCATGAGCGCCACCCTCTTTTCGTGTGTCCTCGCATCGTGGTCCAGTACGACGTATCGCACTTTCTGCCCGGGGGGAACCTCCGCTCCCGCATCCCTCATCAGGTGCAGCGCGGAGACATGCTCCGACCTTGTGGAGTAGGATCCGAGCTCCTTTGAGACCCTGGTGGTGATGACCAGGTCCTTCGGATCGACCTCGTTGTTCATAAGGTCCGATCCCCACCTGTTGAGTATAGATATCACATCGCCCCTCATCGACGGCAGCTCCTCGGCGGCCATGGCCATGGTCAGTGCGCCGATGCACTCGTCCTGTAGCCCCTTTATGAAGGGAGGGGTCGAATGCTGCCTGGATTCTATTCCCCTCATCTTGACCTCACCGTTCTCCTTGAGCCCGTAGTACTTCGTGAGGGCCCCGGCGCCGTTGCTCTTGTTGGGCAGGAACACTATCCAGCGGTATATCGTTTCGATCTCTATGGGGATCCCGGTCTCTTTCTCTATCTCGTCAGCGGCCGCTTGGGCCATCTCAACTGACCCTCTCATCCACAGTGAGTCCACGATCCCATGGAGGAGATCGAAGCCGTATCCTTCAACGATCTCCTTGGCGCACAATAGATACTCCCTCGCGTATGCCGTTATGGCTTCGTGCGCCTCGATACGTCCGAACCTGGCGTTCTTGTAACCGGTATATCCGAAACATGTGACGAGCACCCATTTCAATATGCCCGAGATGCAGGCGTACCTCTCCTTCGACGACACAGGGCCGGGATCGCCCTCCACCGCCGATCTGGAGACCCTAGAGAGGCGCTTAGCCTCCATTCTTTTTTTGAGTATGTCTCCGACCACATACGATATCAATCCGTCCCTTTTCGCACATATGTTGTATTTCAGGCCTGGCACACGATTATCCCTGCAGCAGGCGCAGTTGATGGTCTCTACGGATATGTTCCTTCTCCACATAATGTGGGGATAGAAGCTCGAGAAATCCATCTCGACCACGTTAGAGAAGGACCCCACGACCGGGTCGAATATATGCCCTCCTCTATCCGAAAGGGACAGGTCCACTGCCGTCTTCCATTCCTCGGGGCGGTTCTTCTTCCATCGTATGCTGTATCCCCTTCTTAGGGCTTCCATGCATTCCATATAGGATATTGCCGAACCAGGGGACATCCTGGCCATCTCCTGGATAGGAAGAAGGGACATCCTGGAAAGCTGCGCGAGCCCTATGAAGCCCCCTTCCCTGAGTATGAATGAGTTCTCAAGGTCCAGGTGCAGTCTCCCTCTCATCATGTGCGGATGGGGTTTGAACATCACGGTGCCGTAACTGAGGTAAGACCGCCCGTTCCTGACCGGTGCCCGGTAGGGATCGAGCCCCCTGTCGAGGATCAGTGAACCTTCGATCCCGTTCATCACAGCCCTATGGTAGAGATATGGGAGGACGAAGGAGTCCCCTCCGGAGGTGAGGATCACGTTCGGGTCCTTCTCTTTGATCCCATCGACCATTGCCTCTATCAGTTCGGCCTCGTCCATGTCCCTGAAATGAACGTCGTCCATTCTGATTCCCTCTATCGGGTCTGAAAGGAGCGGGGTGGACGATCCCCTCTTGGGAAAGACATGAAGCCTGGAAAACGTCAAAGGAGGTAGGGGAGAGGATCCCCAGTCTGGATCGTCAATGACCTCGAAACCGTTCGAGACCCGCACATGGGCGAGGGGGTATATGTCCTTCTCGAGCATGTATCGGCTCGAAAGCCTCATATCCACGTCGTAGAGTGAGAAATGTCTGTATCTTCCGATCCTTTCGATCTCTTTAGAGATCTCGGCCACCTTGGAATAGGAGGAGATCCCGACCTCGAGGCAGGGGGTGGCGCCCTCGTGATCGAGGTCCAAAGATCTCCTTTTCGGATGGACGCTTACCCCTTCAATGCCCGAGAGGACCTCGGAGAGGGCATCGAGCCTTCTCCCGCCCCCTGATACCGTTATGCATGGGCGATACCTGTCGCTGAGCATGACGTGTCCATCCTTCGTGAGGAGGTGGACCTCCATGAGGTCCCTCATGGGATCCGCTGCGACGTCCAGGACCCAGCCTTCCACGGGAAGGATCCGATCTTTTGGTTATTAAGGTGAGGATCGGGGGGGTTATGCGGAAGTGATACATTTTGCCTCGAGGCCTTTAAAGACAAGAAGACCCGTCAGGTGCGACCTGAATAACGGTATCGTTCTATTCGGAGGGGTCCCACATTCTTTCCACGATCCGCTCTGTCTTCCAATATATGTTGGGATCCTTATTGTCGAGTTATCGATATATACTTATATCAAAGTCGATATAAATATCGTCATGGGAGAAATTTGAGGTGATCAAGATGAGACGAACTATAGCGATCGCCGCTCTGGCGTTGATATTGATATCTCTTGCCCTGATCCCTTCGGGATCCATCGCATCCGGCAAGACCGCGACCGTGCGAGTGGAATACGCCGGTTATTACTACGGGTCGATAAAAGGCGATGGTCTGCAGGAGATCGAAGGGGAAGGAACGATGGATTTCCAGACCAGTGGGGATGTGATCTATGTCATAATGAACAAGATGGGCGAGGACAACCAGGAGATGAAGGTATCCATTCTCGTTGACGGGAATGTCAGAGTAAGCAAATCGACGACGGATCCCATGGGCGAGGTGAGGCTATCTTATTCTCTCGGAGGTGAGGGGGACGGGGAAGATGGAGAGAATGGCACGGGTTGCGGGTCCTATATATTGCTCGCCCTGGTCCTGCTATCTTTCGTGACGCTCGCGCTCTATCTGAGGAAAAGGAGATAATGGGATCGTGAACATATTCGGATCGGACCCCCGAAAATGGTCCGGACCGTTTTTTCGGACGAACAATACGCGAAGATATGGATGACCGTATCGAAATTCTTGGAAAATGATCCCTGAGGAAGTCGACGAATGGATATACCGATCATGATATGGGTCCTGTCGATAGGGGTTCCTATCATCGTCGGATTACTGGCGAGCTGCATAATATGGATCTCCTACCACAAGGCCCTCGATCATTTCAGGGAGAGGAGGATAGACGTATCTCAAAAGATGGGAATGAAGAGGTCCCATGTCATCGTTCTAAATTCCCTTGCATTGGTCCCCTTCTTTCTGGGGGTCGTTCCACTTCTCATGCTTGCGATCGATGGTGAGGTAATCCATCCCTATCAGGAGACCGTCATGAGCCTTGTAGGGTATGTCATATGCGTTCCGGTCAGCGTTTCCATGGTCTCGATGGCCATATCCGCCTCATCGTTCATGAATGAACATATCAGCGGACCCCGCCCTGAACATGCGCAACCGGAAAAACAAGTTGGGCCATATATTGAGATGGTCCATGAAAGGAGTGAATTCTCAAGGAGCACGATAATGGTATCCATTCCTCAGACCATATCGACCTATGCCATGTTGATGGCGATATTCCTTCTGGTCTCGAGCGGTATCATACAAGGCAAAAGCGCCGAAGGAGGAGATCGATCAATTTCCATAGACGAGGGGAACATAGGTATGGTGAGGATCGCCTCATGGGCGTTCGTCGCCCTCTCATCGCTCTCGCTTCCTGGTTCATTCCTTCCCCTACTCATAAAGGGCAGCGTGATGAACAACCACGTGTTCTTCAAGCGACTTTCGTTGGCGGTCACTGGAACGATGCCATCGATCTTGGGCATGGTCCTGATGATAATTTCCATGTCTTACTGTTAGTATGATACTGTGGTTTAAGGAAAAGTTATCTCCCATCAAGTCCTTTCTGACGGAGGTACCGGGGGCATATACTGGGAATAGCGTTCGACAACGAGAAATACCTCGCAGAGCAATCGTCCGCCATCATCGAGCGCGCAAAACGCTTCGACAACAAGCTCTATCTCGAATTCGGTGGCAAGCTCCTATACGATTATCATGCGTCCAGGGTGCTTCCCGGGTTCGATCCCAACGTCAAGGTGCGTCTTCTCAAGCAGCTTAAGGATGAGGCTGATATCATCCTGTGCATATACGCCGATGACATAGAGCGCAGGAAGATCCGATCGGATTTCGGGATCACGTACGACTCCGACGCTATGAAGATGATCGATGACCTTCGGGAGAGAGGCCTTGAGATCACAGCTGTGGTGATAACGAGGTTCAAGGGGCAAATGAGCGCCCTCACGTTCAAAAGAAAGCTTGAGAGGCAGGGGATAAACGTTTACACCCACGCCCCGATCCCCGGCTATCCGACCGATGTGAATCGGATCGTTAGCGAAGATGGTTACGGCGCGAATCCCTACATCGAGACCTTCAATCCCCTGGTGGTGGTCACAGCGCCCGGGCCAAACAGCGGAAAGCTTGCTACCTGCCTGTCTCAGATATATCACGAGCATGAGAGAGGATACGAAGCAGGATATGCAAAGTTCGAGACCTTCCCCATATGGAACCTGCCGCTGCGCCACCCGGTGAACATCGCTTATGAGGCTGCGACCGCGGATCTTAAAGACGTCAACATGATAGATCCGTTCCACCTCGAGGCATACAACGAGAAGGCCGTGAGCTACAACAGGGACGTCGAAGTGTTCCCTCTGCTGCGTCGGATACTCTCGCGCATATCCGAAAAGGACATCGACTACCGATCGCCGACAGATATGGGGGTCAACAGGGCCGGGTATGCGATAATGGACGATGGGGCGGCATCGATCGCATCGAAGGAGGAGATCCTGCGGAGGTATTTCCGCTACGCGGCGGAGGCGGCGATGGGTACGGGGGATCAAGAACCGGTGGATCGAACAGCATCCATCCTGGAGGAGTTCGATCTCAGGCCGGAGGACAGATCCGTGGTCCTCCCGGCAAGGGAAGCCGCTGTTATGGCGGAGAAGAACGAGGGTAACAGAGGCATATTCTGCGGTGCGGCTATGGAACTCGAGGACGGCAGCATTATAAAGGGAAAGAACTCGCCCCTAATGCACGCCTCCTCGAGCCTGGTGCTGAACGCCATAAAGCATCTCGCGGGTATACCCAAACATATCTATCTCTTGAGCCCGAACACGATCGGATCCGTTGCGAGCTTGAAGAAGGACATACTCGGCCAGCCCGCGATAAGCCTGGACCTGGAGGAGACGCTCATAGCTTTAAGCACGAGCGCAACGACCAATCCGACGGCACGTCTAGCCATGGAGAAGCTCAAATCGTTGTCCGGATGCGAGGTACATCTCACGCATATACCGAGCCCAGGTGACGAGAAAGGATTGCGCCAGCTTGGGGTCAATTTGACATGCGATCCCCATTTTGCATCGAAGAAGCTGTTCTTCTCATGAGGAGGGCAGATAATGTATCGATGTGGTCATCTGCGTAAGAATAAATAGGACCATACCTTCCCTTCCTCATAGTCGATTCGATATGTTCGGACCAATTCGGAGGAAGATCCATGATACCTTTGGCCAAACCGGTGATGGAGCAGGAAGAGAAGGATGCCGTAATGAGAGTGATGGACAGTGGAATGCTGGCTCACGGACCCGAGGTAGAATCCTTCGAGGCAGAATTCGCTGAATATTGCGGCGTTAGAGGGGGAGCGAGCTGCTCCTCCGGGACCTCTGCCATACATCTCGCTCTCGCAGCTCTGGGAGTGAAGCCAGGGGACGAGGTGATAACCACATCTTTCAGCTTTATTGCGAGCGCTACGCCAATATTGTTTCTGGGAGCTACCCCTGTCTTCGTGGACATAGACCCGAGGACGTTCAACATGGACCCGGAGAGCTTGAGGGAGGCGATCACCGAACGGACAAAAGCGATCATCCCCGTTCACCTCTACGGACAGTGCGCTGATATGGACCGCATCCTTGAATCCGCTGGAGACATACCTGTTCTCGAGGATTGTGCCCAATCACACGGTTCCATGTATAAAAAAAAGAAGGCTGGGTCCATGGGTTACGCCGGGATGTTCTCGTTCTATCCCACCAAGAACATGACCACGGGCGAGGGGGGCATGGTGGTATCGGACGACAGTGGATTCATCGATAGGATCAGAATGCTTCGGAACCACGGCCAGGTCGCAAGATATGATCATCATACTGTGGGTTACAATCTGAGGATGACATCCATAGCCGCCGCGATAGGTCGGGAACAACTTAAGAAGCTGGATCGCAGGAACGGGACCAGGAAGAGGAACGCTCGCCACCTCAACGAAGGACTGTCACCCATCGATGGGATAGTGATCCCATTCGTGGAGGATTTCAACGATCACGTCTATCATCAATACACGGTCAAGGTGGAAAAGGATCGAAAGCTCCTTATCGATGGATTGAACGAAAGGGGAATTGGAAATAAAGTGTTCTATCCGAGCATCATCCCATCATCCCCCGCGATGAGGGAACATAGGGTCAAGGAATACCCCGTCGCCGAAGAGATGGCGGTGAAGGTGCTCTCCCTGCCGGTGCATCCTTTGGTGACGGAGGACGATGCTTTGAAGATAGTAGAAGCGGTAAAAGGGATCTTGGGGTGATATTCTGAAGATGATAAAAACAGGAGTCATCGGCGTCGGGAACATGGGACGGAACCATGCGAGGGTCTATTCTGAGCTCAGTGATCTTGTGGCCGTATGCGACTCGGATCCCGCAAGGGCCAAGGAAGTCGCCGACAGGCTCGGGTGCGATGCGTATTCCGATGTGGATGAGTTCCTAGATCGGTCCGGCGTTGAGGCCCTTACCGTTGCCACTCCCACCATACATCACAAAGTTCCGGTGATAAAGGCGTTGGAGTTGGGCATGGACGTTCTCATCGAGAAACCGATCAGCGACACGGTAGAGAACGCACAGGAAATAATATCAGCGGCCGATAGGAGCGGCAGGACCCTATCAGTCGGTATGATAGAGAGGCACAACCCCATCGTGAAGTTCACAAAGGAGATTGTGGAAAATGGGACCATAGGAGATGTGATAAACATTTCCACAAAGCGCGTTTCAAGCTACCCGGCAAGGATCACCGATGTGGGAGTAGTGACCGACATAGCGGTCCATGATATCGATGCGGTCAGATACCTCTCAGGGAGCGAGGTAGTATCCGTATATGCCCTCGGGGGTTCCGTCAGGACAAGGTCACTGATAGATCACGCCACTATCCTGCTCGAGCTCGAGAGGGGAATGCAGGGATCGCTCGAGGTATCCTGGCTGACCCCAATGAAACTGAGGGAGATATCGATAACCGGCACCGATGGCATAGCCGATATGGATTACATGGACCAGGAGGTCAAGGTCTCAAAGGCCGAGTTCGGAAGGATAGATTATGACAATCTCTGGAGGATCCCGATAAATTACGGAATAAACAGGATGCGCATTTCTCCCGAGGAACCTCTGAGGAAGGAGATAGCGGATTTCCTGGGAGCGATCGTGGAAGGCAGGGCTCCACTTGTCACCGGATTGGACGGTTTGAAGAACCTCGAGATCGCCAAGGCTGCGGAGAGATCGATAGTGACTGGAAGCAAGATAACGCTGGAGTGAGAATATGGACCGCAAGAACGTCAGGATACATCCCACGGCCGAGGTGTCGGATGAGGCCGTGATCGGAGAAGGCACCAGCATATGGCATCAGGCCCAGATAAGGGAGAGGGCAACGATTGGCCAAGGATGCAATATTGGCAAAGGCGTATACATCGATTTCGATGTTGTGATAGGGGATCGCGTAAAGATTCAGAACTATGTCTCTATCTATCATGGCGTCAAGATAGGTAACGATGTATTCCTGGGTCCGCATTGCGTGTTCACCAACGACCTCTATCCCCGGTCGCATATATCGGACTTCAAGGTCGGCGAGACCTATGTCGATGACGGGGCATCCATCGGGACGAACGCGACCATAGTCTGTGGAACGAGAATAGGGAAACATGCGATGATAGGAGCCGGTTCTGTCGTTACCAGGGATGTCCCAGACCATGCGCTCGTTTACGGAAATCCGGCAAAGATAAAAGGATATGTTTGCGTTTGCGGAAGGAAGCTCAAAGAAAGAGAAGGAGATGTCTTCTTTTGTGATAATTGCGAAAAAGAGATCAAATTGGATTAGATCGATGTGATGACAATGAGGACCATACTTGTTACGGGATCGGCAGGGTTCATAGGGTTCCACGTTTCTAGATATCTTCTCAAGAGAGGGGATCGGGTCATAGGATACGATAACCTCAATGAGTACTACGATCCCTCCCTAAAGAGGTCCCGTCTGAAGGTCCTTGGAGGATACGAAGGGTTCACCTTCCATCATTTGGACCTGGTCGATAGAGAGGGTCTTTTCTCGGTGATTGAGAAGGGATCTCCCGATACCATCTGCCATCTGGGGGCCCAGGCGGGCGTCAGGTATTCCATAGAGAACCCACATGTCTATATCGATTCGAACATCGCGGGTACGATGAACGTGCTCGAGGGCTGCAGGAGATACGGCATTAAGGATCTCGTCTATGCATCCTCCTCCTCGGTTTACGGGGGCAATGAAAAGGTTCCCTTCTCCGAATCGGATGTGGTGGACAACCCCATCTCCCTTTATGCCGCCACGAAGAAATCGAACGAGCTGATGGCGCACGTGTATTCACATCTGTTCGGCATCAACACGACCGGGTTAAGGTTCTTCACGGTCTACGGGCCCTACGGGCGCCCTGACATGGCCCTGTTCAAGTTCACGAAGAACATACTCTCGGACGAGCCGATAGAGGTTTACAATCACGGGAATATGGAGAGGGACTTCACTTATGTCGATGATATCGTCAAGGGAACGGTCGCCGCCATTGATCGGCCCTTCAGGTACGAGGTTTTCAATCTGGGGAACAACAGGCCCGTGAAGCTGACGTATTTCATAGAGCTTATCGAGGAAGAGCTTGGTAAGAAGGCCAAAAGGCTGCTCCTGCCCATGCAGGACGGCGATGTGCCAAGGACATGCGCCGATATAGAGCATGCGAAGGAAATGCTGGGATACGATCCGGCAGTTACGATAGAGGAGGGCGTGAAACGGTTCCTCAATTGGTATCTGGAGCATTACGGAACGGTATGATTTCATCCCGGGAAAATTAAAAGTATGATGGCTCCCATGTATTAAGGGGGTCAAAATGTCATCTTTAAACAAGGGGATAAACCCTGCTTTTCCAGTGATCCTGTGCATGACCATTGCCATATTTGCGGCATTTTCAGGATGCATAGACCTAGGATCCAAGGACGACGGTTCTGATATGGCGCCGGACAATTGGCTTGACAGGAGCTACTCGGGCACTCTTACTGTGAGGTATACGAACGTCTATCCGGAGTGGGACGTGTCAACGAGCATGAAGGTCGAGATCGAAAAGGAGTTCGGCACTATAGAGATCGACTCCGCCACTCTAACGTATTCCGGCGAGACCCTGGTAAGCCCCGATTCGAAGATCGAGAGGAGCGGGAGCTGGAATATCGGTCCCAGTGCATTTTTCGAAGGGGATACGAAGACGCCGAGTTTGAGCGTGGATGCCGGTATAACCGTCGTAAACGATGTGCAGAGGATCTACGCCAAGGACCAGCACGGTGAATGGCAGTTGGTGAACGAGATGCCCTTTAGCGAGACCCCGAGCTCCGATCTTTTATTCAGCTTCAACGAGGCCCTTTCCTCGGGAGCGGTCATCAGCGTCTCTACGGAGGGAGGTTCGATGACATGGACGCTGGTCCTGATCCCGCACCTGGATTGATGTGCTAGAATGGGCGAAAAAGACTTATATCCTCGACCGTTTGAAAAAACGGTGATAGGCTGAAGATACAATGGACTCTTATCATCGCAATGTTGATCGCGAACATATCCGGATGTCTCGATAAGGAGGAGGTACACGATGGTTCGTTCATCATGGCGGGGGGTGCGCGTTTCGATATCGTCGAGATCCCCTCCGGGCGCTTTCTCATGTCCGGGGACGCAAACAACTCCGAAGTGGAGATCTCGAGATCCTTCCTCATGACGAGATACGAGGTGACTCAGGAACAGTGGGAAGCGGTCATGGGGGAGAACCCCAGTTATTTCAAGGGATCCGACCTGCCCGTGGAGAGCGTCAGCTGGTTCGACTGCATGGAATTCATCGATAAGCTGAACACATTTCAGACCGATCAAATATTCAGGCTGCCGACCGAGGCCGAATGGGAATATGCATGCAGAGCGGGATCGGACACGGTCTATCATTATGGCGACAACCCGCTGGAACTGGGTTACCATGCATGGTATTCCAAGAACAGCGATAAGACGACCCATCCCGTTGGGAGGAAGGATCCGAACGGTTGGGGGCTGTACGACATGTACGGCAACGTGTTCGAGTGGTGTAGCGACTGGTACGCTCCTTTGGGGGACGAAGCTTCGACCGATCCCAAAGGCCCCGCTGATGGGGAAGAGAAGGTGCTGAGGGGGGGCAGCTGGGGTAATCATCCCCAGCATTGCACCTCATCGCATCGCATCAAGAGCGATCCGGGGACTATCCAGTTCAATTTCGGGCTGCGTCTGGTCGTGGAATAGGTCCCTCGAACATCATCGATCCGAGCCTCTGTTCATATGAGGAAACAATCATGACGAAAATAATATATGTCGCATCACAGGCTGGATACATGTGATGCATCCTCCGGGAGATCGTATGACGATAAGGGTAAATATCGTACTTGCCAGCTTTGTCCTGATCATATTATTTACATTTCCGTTGGGAGGGTCCGCCAAGATCGATGTTGAGGAATCCAGGAACACGATTGAAAGCTTCGGAGGGGGAGTATCTACCGGACTTCCGACGGTCGGAGATTTCAACTGCGTGGGTGTGGGCGATATAGATGGCAATGGTCATCAGGACCTGGTGATCGGTGCGGAGGAGAACTACGGAACTCTTGGGACCAAGGGGTTGTACGCTTTCTTCGGCAGCGGGGACGGAACCTGGACGCAGCACACCATATCCGATACAGGCTCATTCGCTTACATCGAGATCAAAGACTGTGATAACGACGGGTACCAGGAGGTCTACGCATGTTATCAGGAGAACACCTTCGGGGTGGGGGCATGGGAATGGAACGGGACCGGGTTCTCTAAATCAGGCATAACATCGCCTATGACGTCGGGGGCCGTGAGCTATCTTCGCATAGAGAACATCACAGGAGGGCCAGGGCTCGACATGGCCATAGGGGCGCAGTACGGGGTCAGGTATTTCGAGGGGAGCGGGACATCGCCGATAACCTGGACCGAATACTCCTCCGGACTTCGAAACAGGGGTATGTGCACGGCCATAGACGTTAACGATCTGAACGGAGACGGGCTTCTTGACATGGTCGTCGGACAGTACGGCGACGGCATGTTCATATTCCAGCAGTCATCATCGGGGAGGTCCTGGACTGATGTGTCCGGAACGCTTCCGGAGGTCGAGAGGTCGGGTAGGATGATGGGCCTCGTGACCGGGGACGTTAACGACGACGGGTATATCGACATCGTTTACGGCAGAAGGACTCATCCGGACGGGCTTTTCCTCCTGCTCGGAAACGGAGGCGGCCCCTCCGGAGACGATCTGAAATGGACCTATCTTAACGGCTCATGGAGCCCGCGCCCGACCTCTACGTTCTATCAGATGCACCTATCGGATGTCGATAACGACGGCGATCTCGACCTGTTGGCGGCCACCGAGAGTTCGGGAATTCACCTCTACCTGGGTGACGGGTCGGATGAGCCCGGCAACGCTTTCACATGGACGAGGGTCGTTGACAAAGGCCTCCCTGGGACGATGAAGTTCTACGGGGCCAATTTCATAGATCTCGACAACGACGGGGACCTCGATGTGGCGGGTTGCACCTGGGGCAACGGCGCCATGGTGTTCCGTAACAACATCACCCAGCCGCCGAACCCGGTCGCGAGGGCCGGAAGGGATAGGACCGTGTTCCTGGGGGATAGCGTCCTCCTCGACGGAACCTCATCCTACGACGCTCAGGACTGCCCTGATGGCGATCCCACCGGGACGATCCTCACCTACGATTGGGCGATAACATCCCAACCCCCGGGCTCGATCATGACCGATGCGGACCTTTCGCCGTCGGACAGATCGGCGAAGGTCAACTTCACACCCACGCATGAGGGCAATTACACCATCTCATTGAGCGTCACGGACACGGACGGGTTCGGATCCCTTCTCGATGACGATGTGAATGTCCAGGTCATAATAGCGAACACCCCTCCAGTATCGAATGCCGGAGAGGACCAAAGCGTGTTCGCCGGATCCATAGTCCACCTCAACGGGTCCGGTTCTTACGACGTCGAGGACGAATTGGAACTGCTTGGATTCGAATGGTTGCAGAACTCATCCAACCCTGTTCAGGTCGAACTTTCGGATGCCTCGGCCCAGAACCCGTATTTCACGGCCCCGGAGGAGACGGGGAGTTACACTTTCGACCTGTTGGTCACCGATACGCTCTTGGAGATATCGGCCCCGGACAGCGTTATCATCAATGTCACGCTGAGGCCTAACATCCGTCCGACGAGCCATGCGGGGACGGATATCGAAGCGGTGGCGAATACCACGGTCCGTCTCAACGGCTCCCTGTCCTTTGATCCTGACGGGGATATAATCGAATGGTCCTGGGCCTGCAGCTCGCATCCCTCGATAGAGCTCAACGATAGCAGCGGGCCGTATCCATATTTCGTTCCGAACAGGATCGGGACCTATCCCTTCACGCTGACGGTGCAGGACGACCGATCGGAATGGTCGGACCCAGATTATGTGAACGTGGTGGTGCTGACCGATAACTATCATCCCATCGCAAATGCCGGCAAGAACCGGACCGTACACAGGAATACCACCGTGGTCCTCAACGGTTCGCTCTCCTCCGATGCGGATGGGCAGATAGTGGCATGGAATTGGACCTCCGTGACGCATCCTGAACTAATTTTGATCGGCAGGGATAGCTTCAACCCTCAATTCTTTGCTGGTGAGACCGGTATGTATATCTTCTTACTCAAGGTCATGGACGATAAGGGCCTTTGGTCCGCTCCATCGAGGGTCAGGGTGACCGTTATCGAGGAGTCCGAGAACATCACGGTGCCCGTGGAGAACCTGCCGCCAAGGGTTACGGTGCTCTATCCTGCGAGTGGAATGGTATTGTCGGGGACGGTCAACATAAGCTGGAGCGCTTTCGATCCGGACATGGATCCCCTATATATCGAGATAAGGTCGAGGAACGTATCGGGGACGCGTACGATGCTCTTTGCGGGGCCGATGCCGACCGATCAGATTTTCGTATGGGACACGAGCATGCATCAGGACGGGTCGTACTGGATCGAGATTATGATCGATGACGGCTACGACAGCGAGATGGACGAGAGCGGTTCCTTCTCGATAAAGAACGAATTGGAGCAGGAAGAGCAGGATGAGGAACCACCCGAGGATTTTCCCGAACCCCGAGAGGAGCCCGGATGGAACGCATACCGTTTGGCGGTCTATCTGATAGCGCTTCTCATCATCTGTCTGGTCATATTCGGTTTCGCGAGATGGGTCAAGCAGAGATTGGCAAATGGTGGCGCCTCGGAATGGTCCGAAGAATGAATCATTCTCCCTTCCTGGCCAACCTCCTTCTGATCAACTTCTCCGCTTCTACGGCGAAGAAGCTCGACGTCGATACCACAACAAGTGGGATCCACCATATCGCCGGGAAAGGCTCCGTCCTGAAGGGGCTGATACCGAATAACGGTCCGGAATAGACAAGGAGCAGCTGTAGGGCGATGGTCAAGGCCGCGCCAAGTATCAACCATCTGTTGCGGAAAGGGTTGATCCTGAAGGCGCTGTCCTTGAGGGATCTCGCCGTGAAGAGATATCCCACCTCGATCATGATTATGGTTGTGAAGGCCAGGGTCTGGGCCTGCGGGAGAAGAGACGATTCGTTTCCGTTCATCCTGTAGAAGGTCAGGAACATAATGAATATCATGACGACCTCGATGAGGGACACCATGCCCACCCTGATCATGAAGAACCTGTTGAACAGCCTCTCCTTGGGATCCCTCGGGGGCCTATTTAGAAGCCCTTTTTCCGGAGGCTCCCATATCAGAGGTATTGCGCAGGCGATGGCGATGACCAGGTTGACCCAGAGTATCTGCACGGGCTCGATGGGAAGGCTTTCCTTGAAGACAGGTATAAAAGAGGATAGAAGGAGCGCCCCTGCGATGGCGAAACCCTGTCCTCCGTTCGTTGGAAGCAGGTAGAGTATCACCCTCCAGATCATGTCGTATACGTGCCTGCCCTCCTTCACCGCATCGACGATGGTCGCGAAGTTGTCGTCGGTCAGGATGATGTCGGAAGCCTCCTTGGTCACCTCGGTCCCCGACCTGCCCATGGCGACCCCTATGTCCGCCGCTTTTAGAGCCGGGGCGTCGTTGACGCCGTCCCCCGTCATTGCGACGATGTGCCCCTTCCTCTGAAGCTGTTTGGTGATCCTGAACTTGTGCTCAGGCTCCACCCGGGCATAGACGCTGACCTCGTCCACAACGTCGTGGAGTTCGTCATCCGTCATCTCGGAGAGGTCCCTACCTGTGAGGACCTTGCCGGAATCATCCAGAATGGAGAGCTTTCGAGCGATGGCGCTCGCGGTGAGAGCATGGTCACCCGTGATCATCACGGTCCGGATCCCGGCGGTGCCGCATTTGGTGATCGCCTCCAGTGCCTCCTGTCTGGGGGGGTCTATCATGCCCTGCATTCCGATGAAGACCAATCCAGAAACATCCTCCCTGCCGATGTCCTTCCTGTCCTTGGGCATCTCCTTGTAAGCGAAGGCCAGGACCCTCAATGCATCGGAGGCCATTTTCCCCATTGCATGGACGATCGCATCCTTTTCCAAGGGGACGATCCTTCCTTCGACCATCATGGAATCGCATGCCTCTATCACCCTCTCGGGGGATCCCTTGACCAGAAGGACTTTTCCATCATCCACATCGTTCAGGGTCGCCATGTATTGATATTTCGCCTCGAACGGGATCTCCTTTATTCGTTCGTGATCGCCTTTACAGCCTCCCTTTATGGCCGAGACGATCAGGGCCGCCTCGGTATTGCTCCCCTTGGCGACGTACCTGTCCCCATCCTTCTCTATCCCCGCGTTGTTGCATAGATATCCTGTTAGAAGCGTTCTTTCCAGCTCAGGTGCGGGCTCCTTTACCTCGGCATTGTTCTCATCCAGTATATTTCCGCTTGGTTCGTAACCGATCCCCTCCACAGTATAGTTCCTCATGCCGGAATAGATCCTCTGCACCGTCATCTCGTTGCGGGTGAGCGTTCCTGTCTTGTCCGAGCATATCACGGTGACGGAGCCCAACGTCTCGGCGGCGGGAAGGTTCCTGACTATGGCGTTCTTCCTGGCCATGAAGGTCGATCCCATGGCGAAGGCCGCGATAACGGCGCCAGCGAGCCCCTCGGGCATCATCGCCACCATGATGCCTATCATGGCAAGGAACATGTAGACCGCGTCATAGTTCCAGAGGAACACGCCGAAGAGGAACATGAGGAGTCCGAAGGCTATGATCGTAGCGATGAGGACCTTGACGAAGGAGGAGATCTTCTTCATTATCGGCGGTTTGGTGTGTGCGGATGACTTGATCATGCCCGCTATCTTTCCCAGTTCGGTATCCTCACCTGTGGCGAAGACCACGCCCTCGCCCCTGCCCCCCGTCACGAAGGTGCCGCTGAAGGCGATGTTGAAAAGCTCGTCCCCGGTCTCCTTTATGTCCTTGGGTACGGGCATGGATTCCCCCGTGAGCATGGATTCGTCGACGTAGAGGTTGCTCGAGGACAAGAGCCTGAGGTCGGAGGGTACCTTGTCCCCGGTCTCCAAAAGTACGATGTCCCCGGGGACCAGGTCCCTGGCGGGGATCTCCTTGCGCGACCCTTCTCTTCTAACGCTGCATTTGTGGACCATCATGTCCCTGAGAGCGTTGATCGCCGATTCGGCCTTGCCCTCCTGGACGAATCCTATGATGGCGGTTGCGATCACCACGCCTATGATGACCCACATGTCAAGGACGATCTCCTCCTCGCCCATGAACAGCCAGAGGATAAGGCAGGCGAGAGCGGCTATGATGAGCACTATAAGGAGCGGGTTGTTGAACTGGGCGAGGAGGCGTAGTACAGGCCCCCTCCTTTTGAACTTGATCTCATTGTGGCCGTGCTTCTTCAGTCTGCC
This sequence comes from Thermoplasmatota archaeon, assembly GCA_029762535.1. GTDB lineage: Archaea > Thermoplasmatota > Penumbrarchaeia > Penumbrarchaeales > Penumbrarchaeaceae > JARVGK01. The sequence continues at coordinate 25,299 of JARVGK010000006.1, read as the reverse complement.
GGAGGCCTCTTCTGATGAGAGGCCTTCGCGGGAGGAGGCGAGGTCCTTCATCACTTCATCTACAAGTGGCGAACTCCATCTCGATGCAGACTTCAAGGGGATCACTTTTATTATCCAGGTCATGTCCCGACCGGATAATAATCATTGCTAGAACATGGTTCGATCACGGATCGCAGCTGTTCCCTGCCGCCTCGAGCATTTGTTTAATCCCCTCCTCATCTGCCGTCCCGCTGCCCCGGTAGATGATATTGCCCTCGTGATCCAGCAAAAAGACGTATCCCTTGCTCATGTCTTCTATTCCCATTTCCTTTCGGAAGGAGGAGGTGTCCCCGTAATAGGTGGCGACGCTGTCGTGCTTCCATTCGGGGATCCCCGATCTCATGCCGCCGTCGATGAAGCCTGATAGGACGCTCCATACTTTTCCCTGTATCATAGGTATTTCATATACTCCATCCTCACTACACGCCCTCTCGAACGGCTCGGTCCAGGAATCAAGCTGGCTTTGAGCCCCCCTCACGAATGCGACCGCGATAAGGGATAGCTTGCCCGAGGCCTCATCGGGGAAGGATATCTCCCTGCCCGAAAGCGTCCTGGCAGCGATCTTTGGGAAAAACCTGCTTTGGTCCATGTGCCTTGAAGGATCGGCCCATATAAAATGGTTGGACCTGAATGGTGAACGCTCAATCCTTCAGCGAGGCTTCGATCCTCTTTCTCTTCAGGATCAGCTTCTCAATGTCCTTATCGATCGACGCCTTCAATTTGTATATCGCATCGATCCGCTCCTTCTTCTCGGACATGAGCTTATCCTCCCTCCTCTTCTCGAATTTGGGGGATCCCTCGGGCGTGAAGAACTTGTCCGTTATACCTCCCAAGAGCTTCTCCTTGAACTCGGGGTTATCCACCTTGTGCTTGTAGGATCGCACCAGTTCCTTGTGGATGGCATGCGCTTTTTTTCTCAGTAACCTGAGGCGCTTTATAGCGGTCTGGATCTCCTTTTTCTGCTTGAGGGACTTTTCCCTGTCCCCGTAGCGCCTCCTCATGATCCTGGGAACGTTTATCTTCTCGACCTTCTCGGCGATCTCCTCGATGGAACCCGTTCTAGCACCCCCGAAAGTATATTGCACATTACATAGTTTTAACTTTTCGCCTCTTTCCCGTATCTGAAGCGGGGAAGCCTCCACCAGGGGACGTATGGCATCTCGTGATGCTCGCGGTGGATCCCGAAGTTGTAGCACGCGAGAAAGGTCAAAAAAGTCGGAAGCTTCGAGCTGGATGCCCTGTGTTCGTTATCATACCCTCCTTTAGGTTCTTTATGGGGGAGGTAGGTCCCGAAGTAGAAGAGCTGGAACGTGCTCAAGAACGCCGGAGCGATCCAGAAGAGCAGGATGTTGGCTATGTGGACCCTAAGAACGAGCAGGAGCAGGATGAATATGATCGACATCCTGAAAAGCTGGAAGAAGGAGAGGTAATTGCCCATGAACTTAATATACCATCTGAAGGGATCCGACCTGCCGCCTTTATAATAGTCGGGATCGTCCTCTGTCGCCGGGGATCGGTGGTGGGCCATGTGCTTGTCCTTGAGATGGGACATATCGAATGCCGCGTAGAGGAAAAGGGAGATCCCGCCCACGATATCGTTGAGCTTCCTTTTCCCATGGACGACGTTGTTGTGCATGGCATCGTGGGCGGTTATGAAGAGCCCGGTATACAGGAAGGTCATCCACGCCATCGCAACGGGTATGAGATAGTAGGGGCCGTCCTTGAGATCCCACAGAAGAAGAAGGACAAGGCTCGCCGACCACAGGGCGATAAGCGCCATGGCGATGAACAGTCCCGCGTATCCGCGGTAGATCGCGTCCTTCATGGAAGTGCCCCGGGACACATAGAGGCCCCATGAATATTTAAACGTCATGGTATTGCGATCTACTTATATTGAGATTTGTACCTGGAGTTCGCTTGGCATATTCGATCCTATAGAAACCTATATGAATGATAGAGGATAGAATATATAGGTGATAAAATGGAAAGCATAAAAGAAAGGCTCGATAAGCTCGATGCACATATTATTGTAGGTATAGGAGGGGATTCCGGCTCCGGTAAGACGACATTCTCCAAAGGGATAACGGAAATTCTTGGCCAGGACATGGTATCCAGCATATCCCTTGACGACTATCACATCGAGGACCGGGAGACGCGAAAAAGAACCGGCCATCTTCCGTTGGACCCTAGATACAATGATCTCGAATTGATGGCGGAGCACATATCCGAGTTGAGGTCTGGAAAGGAGATCATAAAACCCATATACGATCATTCCACCGGCAGGTTCGCACCGAGAGAGGTATTCTCACCAACGAGGGTCATCATAGTCGAAGGGCTCCATCCCCTCTACACTAAGGAGCTGAGGGAACTGATGGATTTCTCGATATTCGTCGACCCTGTAAGGGATGTGAAATGGAAATGGAAGATGAAAAGGGACGTAGAGAAGCGCGGACATGACAGCTCGGACGCCTTCAATGAGATACTGGACAGAGAACCGTTGTTCAAGCAGTTCATTGATATTCAAAAGATATGGGCGGAGATCGTCGTTCGCATAATGCCTTCGAGATACTCCGATGATAATATTATTCGACCGCAGGTCAAGCTCATCATGAGATCGACGGACATGCCCGTTGAGCACATCGACCTCAATTTCGACATGTCGGATCTGATCACGAACTCCACAGGATACTTCTCCCTGGAGTTCGGGACGGACCATTACTATGGAAAACCATGCAACGTATTGACGGTGGACGGTCTGATGAGCCAGGCCAGCTTATTCGCGATAAGGGACCGAATATCGGATTTTACCGGGATCGAAAAGGATGAAAGCAATAAGAGAAAAGGGGGTCACGTTACCCCAACCGAAGTAGCGACACTTATCATCGCATGGCGTTTCCTGGAAAAATTGAATACTATACTTACCGACCTCGAAAGGGCGAAGGACAACAAATGATCAACCTTTGTTCACATGCTTACCCAACAGGTTCAGATAATCAAGGAGAAGACGGGGTATCAGGAATCTTTTTCGGACCGTCTCCCTGGCTTTCTCACCCATACGGCTTCGAATTTCATCGTCCCTCAAAAGCTTCACGGTCCGGTCCACGAAACCGTCCATATCGTGCGGGGCCAGAAGACACCCGTTCTCCCCGTCCTCGATCTGAATGGATAGACCTCCGACCTTCGAAGCGATCACAGGAGTACCTTTCCACATGGCCTCGGTCGCGGTGAGGCCGAACCCTTCCTTGAGGGATTTCTGCAGCACAACGTCGGACCTTCTTTGAAGGGCGTTGACCGCAGTGGCCTTCTCATTGACGATTATGGATATGTCCCCTCTCTCGATATGCTGTGCGGCCTTTTCCTTGACCGCATCGTATATTCGGTATCCTTCCGGATCGTCGGAGGCCATCGAACCACACAGTATGAGCCTGCAGTCCACCCTTTGTTTGACCTTCAGGTAAATGTCGATCACCCCTAAAGGGTCTTTCCATTTATCGAACCTAGAAATTTGTGTTACGATAGGTTTATCCATTCCAATCCCCATCCTATCCATCTCGGAATCCACCTCGTCATCCGTCAGATCTATGTTCTTTGGGGAAAGGGGATCTATCGCCGGGAAGATGATCGTCTGTGAGATGGGAAGGTCCGGATTCTTGTAGGAGTCATTCGAGACTATGACCTCATCATATCTGATGATATATCTTCGAAGCATTCTCCATAGTCCATCGTGTGGGTTCGAGAGGTCTATATGGCATCTCCAGAACCAGGGCTGTTTTTTCCTGTTGTACTTGATCAAAGGCAAAGGCTGCGGGTCATGGATAATCACGAAGTCGTGGTTGAGATGTGTGTAGATCGAGAATTCCTTATTCGTCTCCGAATAAATGGTAGTTGTAACAGGGGATAGATCTATATCCGCCTCCCCCTGAAGGGCATTGTGGAACGATTTTGTAATGCCGAAGAACTCCGGATAACCGTGAAGGACCCTCCAACCAGCATCCAGACCGACATCGTTCATTAAAGGAACGAGAGCCTTCAATATCTCCGCCACCCCTCCACCATAATAGGTGGAATTTATGTGAACCAGGTCCGTTCCGATCAATGGCATCGCCTTTTGATAGATCTCGGCGATCGTTCTATCATCAACTATATCCATATAATCATCCAATCTTACCATCATAACACCTTTTCGTTGTCTTTGGGGGCATCCACGAAACATTTTAGAAGTTCCCTGACCTCATTGACCGAATCGATAGAATATCTCGCTCGGCTGGGCTTGAGACCCACTTTTATAGAGCAGGCCCCTTCGGGAAGAACCTGGAAGACATCCTCGTCAGTGACATCATCGCCCAAAGCGATGATGTATTTCCATTGTTCTTCATTGAGAAATCTCAACACTCCTCTCCCTTTGTTGATACCGCGGCTCTTCACCTCTATGACCTTGTCTCCTTCCAATATCGCAACATCCTGATTGGTGGTCAGTTCGAAGAGATCGCCGATAAGCTCTTTCGTCCTCAGCGAAGCGATCTCGGGATTCGAGTTTCGGTAATGCCAGGCGATGGAATGGTCCTTCTCCTCCAAGATCGAGCCTGGGGTCCGGTCGGAGTATACTTCAAGTAGGCTGCGAACAGTATCCTTCCAGGGTGAATCTATGGGTTCAAGCATTGTCCAATCCATTCCATGCTCCCTTGACCACACACCATGTTCCGCACATATCCCCAAATCCAGATGTCCAAGCCAATCATCCATGGTCTTGCGGTCCCTGCCGGAAACGATGACTACCCTGTTCCTGATGTCCGAGGTCAATGATCCAAGTATTCCAAGTATCTCATCATCGGGACCTGCCTGATCAGGCCTGGGATGCAAGGGAAGGAGCGTCCCGTCATAATCAAGTAGTATCAGCCTTCTGTCCTTTTTTCGGAATTCGTCGATGATCCCATCTCTTATCTCTGGTGACAATCTTTTTGAGAGGGCTACCTTGTTATGTTTCTTTACAACTTCCATTTCTCTGATGAAGTCCTCTCCCCATTTCCTGATATCGTATCTCATCAACCTGCGGCGCATTGACCTGTTGCGATCCCTCATCTCATCTTCAGACATTGTGAGCGCAACAAAGATCGCATTGGCCACCTCATCATGATCGTTCGGGTTGACGATGAGGGCCTCGCCCATCTCCTGTGCGGAGCCCGCCATTTCACTAAGGACCAACATACCTTTTTCATCATTTCTGGATGCCACATATTCCTTCGCTATCAGGTTCATGCCGTCTCTAAGTGGGGTCACAAGGCAAATGTCAGCGGAGGTGTACAAGGCCATGAGCCTGTCGTACGTAATAAACCGGTTAATGTAAGAGACGGGGTCCCATCCTATTCTTGCGTATTTGCCTTGGACATTCCCCACCTTCATGTCAAGTTCACATTTCAACTGCTCGTATCTATCCACCTCAGCTCTTGAAGGTACAGCGATCAGGATCATTGCGACCTTTTCCTGGAATTCCGGATGGGTCTCAAGGAACCTGTCATAGGACTCGAGCCTTGAGAGTATTCCTTTGGTATAATCCAGCCTATCGATGGATAATATGATCCTTCTGTCACCGACAGAATTACGAACGATCTTTTGTTCGCGTTTTACGGATGGACTTTTCGAGGCGGTTGTGAACCTTTGGAAGTCTATTCCCATCGGAAAGGCATCGACCTTGCAGTAATGTGAACGACATTCGATCATGCCAAGTTCGTGTTCGTTCCCCAATATGCGCCTTGCGCTCTTTAGGAAATGGTTCACATAATCGTACGTGTGGAAACCTATCAGGTCCGAACCAAGCAGTCCGTTCATGAGGTCCTTTTTCCATGGAAAGAGTCGGAACACTTCGTATGAGGGAAAGGGAATGTGTAGGAAGAATCCGATGTTCGGGTCATCTAACTCCTCCCTTATCATTCGGGGCAGGAGCATGAGATGGTAGTCATGTACCCAGATAAGATCGCCTTTATTGTATACCTCTTTCAGAGCATCCATAAAGGAGCGGTTAACGGACCTGTACGAATCGTAGAAGCTGCGTTCGTATTCGGCATACTGCGTGAAATAGTGGAAGAGAGGCCATATGGTCTTGTTGCAAAAGCCGTGATAGTGATCGTCGACCTCCTTCTTGGTCAGGAATACGGGTGTCATTCTCTTCTTCGCAAGTTCGGAGATTATATGATGCCTTTCTGAGCGATTCGATCTTTCCCTGGCGATCCCTGGCCAACCGATCCAGTGCATTTTATGTGCATCTCTGAAAGATCCCAGCCCAGAGGCGAGACCTCCGACCGCCTTCTCGAAGACCATCCCGCTTTTCTTTTTCCTGACCTTCACGGGCAGCCGGTTCGATACGACTATGAGTTTTAACATCTTTATCTCCTGGTGATGACCCTTGGACCTACGATCCGCTAAGACCATATATAGTTGTTATTTAAGCTATATATAATTTACTTATATTATTAGAGGTTATTCGTTGAAATATAAATAAGTATTATCTAAACAAAAATAGGATGGAATTGATTTTTTCCCCTCCGCCTTAATGAGAACTCCTCGGTCGTGATGATATTGATCTGTGTCGGAAACGATTAAATATCGATCGTATGCTAATAGGCCGGGTCGTTTCCATGAGGCCGATGTGTATATTGCTCGTTATGTTAATTGGAACGGTTTTTCTATCGGCGAACCTGCAAGCTGCCGATACGCCTGATGAGTTAGCACCGATTGCATGGTCCTCTCTATCGGGATCCGGGACGATGGAAGATCCATACCTAATTATGAACGCGACCCATCTTCAGATGATCTCGGAGGACCTGGATGGCCATTACGCTCTCGCGAACGACATCGAAGCCGCTGAGACCGTCGCATGGCGGTCTGGTAAGGGGTTCAGGCCGATCGGGTCCTCCACGGACCCTTTTGAGGGATCCCTAAACGGCAGGAACCATACGGTGTATGGACTCTACATCAACGATTCATCCATTGTCAATGTGGGCATGTTCGCTTACGTGGATGATTCCGGAAGGGTCTCCAACCTCAGGATGGAGGTATCCTACGTGGAGGGTGAAAACACGGCAGGGGGCTTGACCGGAACCAACAGGGGGACGCTTGTAAACGTTCATTTTATAGGTGATGTCAAGGGCAGGACCCGCTGCGGTGGATTGGTAGGCTTAAACACCGGAAGTATGAAAGGATGCTCGGCGATGGGCACGGTGGATGGTTCGGGCGGTTCATCGATCGGAGGATTGATCGGGGAGGGCTCCGGCGGGATCATAGAGGGTTCGTACTCCCGATCGGACGTCAGGAGCGCAGGCGATCACGTCGGAGGATTGATCGGGAAGCTCACCAGCGGTCAGGTTATGCTCTGCAGTTCATCCGGAAAGGCGGAGGGTGGAACGTTCACCGGGGGCTTGATAGGTTATTCTTATTCAAGTCAGGTCAGGAAGAGCTATTCGACCTCGGAGGTTTATTCGACCAAAACGGATATCGGCGGTCTCATAGGCTTCAGCTCTTCCTCCGTTTTCGACTGCTACGCCTCCGGGAACGTCACTGGCACCTATCTTGTCGGAGGTTTGGTAGGTACAAGCAGTACCGTGACACGCTGCTACAGCGTTGGTAAGGTAACGGGCGGATCTCACACTGGAGGCCTGATCGGTTCCGGAGGTGGCGCACCTTACTCCTTCTTCGACAACGAGACATCCGGATGGACCACCAGCGCTTCGGGGGCCGGGAGGAGCACGTACCTGATGAAAAGCTCTGCCACGTTCGCCTCATCCACCTGGGACATGGTGGATACATGGAATATCATTGAGGGTGAAAGCTATCCCTTCCTGAGGGAGACGGAGCATGCGCCCGTATTCACGATCGGGAGGATCCCCCCGGCCTTTGAGGACGAACCCTATTCTTTCGATCTGTCTCCCCATGTCCGAATATTCGACACCCCCGGAATGATCGATAACTTCACCATGTCGATGGATCCGGGAATCGATTGGATATCGATCTCGCCTGGAGGGTCGCTGAGCGCCATCCCGGAGAACGAACAAGTAGGCTCCTTCCACATCAACATCAACGCACAGGACTCAGGTGGAAGAGTTACCACAAAGACGTTCGTACTGGAAGTGGTGAACGTCAACGATCCTCCGGTCATAACGACCGTACCGGTTACTAGTGTTCTTCAGGATGAGGAGTACTCCCTGCATCTGGAGGCCTACGATATAGATCCCACCGGGGATGTACTGGCGTTCTCGGTATCCACCGATGCCGACTGGCTCTCAATGGAAGGTAATTACCTGAACGGGACTCCCTCGAACGAAGATGTCGGTTCCTATTGGGTGAACATCACCGTGGAAGACGGGAACGGGGGATGGGACAACCTCAACTTCACATTGGATGTATTGAACGTCAACGATCCCCCGGTGATAACGACCATACCGATAACGAGCGTTCTTCAAGACGAGATGTATTCCCTTCATCTCGAGGCGTACGACATGGATCCCACCGGGGATATTCTGTCGTTCTCGGTGTCCACGGATGCGGGCTGGCTCTCATTGGAAGGTGATTACCTGAACGGGACTCCCACGAACGACGATGTCGGAATATTTTGTGTCAATGTCACAGTTGAGGACGGTAACGAAGGGTACGATCATCTGAACTTCACCCTGGAGGCGATGAACGTGAACGATCCCCCTGTGATAACGACCACTCCGATTACTTCTGTATCACAGGACGAGCGATATTCCCTTCGCCTTGAGGCCTACGACATCGATCCGGTGGAGACGGTCTTGACCTGGGAACTCGTCACGGATGCCGAATGGTTATCTCTCGAAGATGACCTGGTCTCTGGTGTGCCGACCAACGATGATGTCGGAAGATACGATTTGAGGATCACCGTCAGGGACGGGGAGGGGGGTTTTGATATTATCGAGTTCCGCCTTGATGTCATCGACGTGAACGATCCCCCGTATTGGCTCACCGTGCCCGCTAATGCCACCGTTCGCGAGGGACAGGACTACATGGCGGAATGCCTTGCCTTGGACGTGGATCCCGGCGATGTGATCACCTATTCCATATCCAGCACCCCATCGTCCGGAATAACCGTCATGTCCGTGTCGGGGATCATCAGGTATCAGGATCCAGCCCCCGGGACGTATATCGTGGATCTGACGGCGACGGACGGGGAGAGCGTCATATGGCATAAGTTCACCCTGGATGTGGAGGCCGAGGATGGCGAGGCGCAGGATCCCGAGACATGGGACAGAGGGATAATCCTTATCGCATGCTCTTCACTGACGGTCTCCGTCTTTTTGATCGCCGTTGTTGGGTTCCTGCTCTTTCTCATATTAAAAAGCAGGAGGAAGGGATCAAAAGATGAAGAATGAACCACCTCAAATATTGCATAGATAGGGTCCAACGAACTTTGGTCGATATCACCAAAGCTGCCATGATATTTCACAATGGGAACTATCACAGGAAATTCACGATATTGCCCTTACATTTATGGAAATCCAGTTATATACCTCCCTATGTTGTTCATATCTATAAAGGACAAAGGGTATGAGGCGAATGAGAATTCTTGAGATATTGGGCAGGTCGATATCGAAAAGGCCATGGGCCTACATTACGACCATAGTGGTCATAACGATAGTAATGGGATATTTCTCCCAGTACTTCGAGCAATCCACGGAGGAGAACGCCTTCACTCCGGACGACGAGGTATCCAGGGCGAACACGTTGGTGAACGAGGAGTTCGGATCCTCTATCGGGAGGATATCCATCCTTATTAAGGCCGATACCAACGTTTTGGATCCTGGCTCGATCCTGGCGCAGATCGATATCTCCGAGGGTATATTCTCCTCAGAGGCAGAGAGGGCTTTATTCTACCCCCCAGACGGCACTTCACCTGTCTTAAGCCCCGCATCCGTCCTTGTCCAATCCCTATTCTACGTGAAGACGATGGAGGTCGCCCCTCAATTGATAGCGGGGATGTCCTCGAACATGTCCTGCCTCGAAGAGGAGAAGCTTATGAACGCTTTCATTTCCAAGGGATTCTCCCTCACCCACGACGAGATGAGGACCGTCATCCAGGGCGGGGAGATCCTCATGGTTATCGATTGTTTCACAATGCCCGTTGTTATGACGTTCGATCCATACGATCCTTCGGATATATCCTATCTGATGGGATCCGCGCCCATGGCCCGGTCGCTAGAATTCATTCTTTCAAAGGATTTCGATCCCGGTCCCGGCTCCTCTGAGAAGGGACTCATTTCAATATCGCTGAGGGACGATCTCGAACCGTCCGAAAAGCTTAGGGCCGAAAAGGAGATCGATGCCATTGTCGGGGATATCGAGGTAGATGGCATAAGTTTCATCACAATAGGCGACGAGCTCTTAAGCGAGAGGATAAGCGAGGCTTCCGGGCGATCTATGGGGATACTGTTCCTGCTCGCTCTCGTGATGGTCATAGTCGTTCTTGTTTTCGTGTTCAGGGATGCTTTCGAGATCGCCATAAACGTGATCGCCCTCTTCATGGCGGTGATCTGGGTTTTCGGAGCGGGGGGTATGCTTGGTTTTGACAACAACCCCTCATTGACCACCGTTCCGGTCCTTGTTATCGCTTTGGGAATAGATTACGGGATACATCTGACGCTAAGATACCGCGAGGAGGTGCGCAAGGGTAAGAAGGTGAGAGAGGCCGTAAGCGCGGCGGAGGCGTCGGTTGGTTTTGCGATTCTTCTTGCTACGGTGACGACCCTTGTTGGGTTCCTCTCAAGCGTCACTGCCTCCTCGCCGGGCATCAGGGTTTTCGGGATCCTAAACGCGGTGGGGATATTATCAGCCTTCGTGATAATGATGACCTTCGTTCCTGCAGCGCGGGTCCTGCGCGACAGGAGGAAGGAAAGGCTGGGCAGACCACTGGTAAAGGAGAGGGGGTCCGGTAACGGCATATGGGGGTGGGCTGGAGATAGGGCGAGAAGATTGGGGATAGATGCCCCCCATCTTGTAAAGCCTGAGGGTTCTATATCGCTGATCAGGGTCCTCTCTTCCGGGTCATATCTCGCCATGAGACCCTATCTCGTTCTTCCCGTGGTGCTCCTGATGACCGGGGTGGGAATATACGGAGGGATACAGCTTGAGGCCCAGTTCGACTTCAGGGATTTCCTACCTTCTGATCTTGAGATCACCTCTGCTGTGAGGTCGGTCGTTGACGATTTCGATTTTTCCTCGGAGGAAGCATACATTTTGATCGAGGGAGACGTCTCGGATCCCGCGGTCCTCTACGCTTTAGTGGCGGTCAAAGAAAGGGCCGTCCAGGGGAAGGATGTTGTGTCGGCCCAACAGTTCGGGTCCGTTCTTGAATTGGGAAGATCCCTTTCAGACCCATCCTCCCCCTCGTACGATCCGGACTTTTCAGAGACATGGCATCTGAATCTGGACAGGGATTTCGATTCGGTCCTTGATGATGATATTACCAGAGGAAACGTCAGCGCTGTTTACGATCTGATGCTCGATACCTACCCGGACAGGGCCTCGAGGCTGATAATAAAGGAAGAGGAAGGATACAACGGGATGGTGATGAGGATCCCGGTAAACAGCAGAGGTGGATCGAGGTCCGAACAGGTCAGGGACCAGGTTATATTCGCAGCTGGCCCCTTGAAGGAGCTCGAAGGCGGGCCGCTTAAGAGCGTCACTCCGACCGGCGCCCCACTCGTCCAGCAGGCGGTACTCGAGTCCATCGCGGGGGGGCAGATAAGGTCTGTGGGCGTGACCTTCATCGTCTCTTTGATAATACTCACTTTGATATTTCTGATCACACGCAGGTCATTGTTCCTCGGAATGATGACCCTCCTCCCGCTCGTGATGGTCATAGCATGGACGACTGGCGGTATGCATTATTTCGGAATACCGCTGAACGTGGTGACGGTGACGATCTCTGCGATCACCGTGGGGCTCGGGATCGATTACGGGATACACATCACACAGAGGTTCCTGGAGGATATCGACAGGATATCGGATCCGGTATGCGCCCTATCCGCAGCGGTAAGCCATACAGGGAGCGCACTGTTCGGTTCCATGATGACGACGGTCATCGGTTTTGCCATACTCTCGTTCGCCATCATACCGCCTCTGGCTCAGTTCGGTCAGGTCACCGCGATATCGGTCCTGTTCGCGTTCCTGGCTTCCGTTTTCGTTCTTCCGACCCTTTTGATCCTCTGGCTGAGGGGTAATCACATCTACAGAAGGAAGTTCAAGGGAGAGGAGATAGCAAAGTTCGGTAAGGAATGTCTCGATCCCGGATCCTTCGAAAAGTGATGGTAGAAACATAATAGTTATATATATCATATAACCATTATAAAGTGATAAAATGATGACCACCATCCAATTAGATAAAGGAACCCGGGAGTCACTCAAGAAGTTCGGACACAAGGGTGAGACCTACAACGATATAGTCGAAAGGCTACTGACATATTGCGAGGAGATGAACCTCGAAGAGATGATCAGGGACAGGTGGATGAGGCTTCAGAAGGAAAAGGGCGATTATATTCCACTGGATGAGATATAGATGAAGATCGCAGTTCATCCCCGTGTGGTAAAATACATCAATGGATCCGGGGATAAAGAGAGGATCGTAGAACATTTGAAGGCTCTCGAGGATGATCCGTTCACCAATAGGAGCGGCGCTGATATAAAGAAACTATCGGGAAAAGAGCGAGACATGTTTCGCCTCAGGATCGGTGATCACAGGTTCGAGTACTTCGTCGATGATGATACTGTATGGATAGATGAGGCGTTCAGAAGGGGGAGAGGATACAGGTAGGTTCGTTCCATGAAAAAAATATTGTAACATCCAGACTCTCCATGCGGGGTTAGCGGGCGATCCCGGATAGTATGGATCGGTGAGAAACAACAAATGGAACAGGCCATATAAAGGCCCTGGTAATGATTAAATAATCATAAGAACAATACTCTCTATTGCACAAAGATAGGGCCTTTTGCACGAGGTGGGACCATGAGGTCATTGATTGTAGCGGTGAGTGTTTTTTTCATCCTATCGGGGATGCTCTCTTCTCTTGATGCGTCCGGAGATCCGGCCCCCTTAAGGACACTGCTGCCCGATCTTATCGATGCTGATACGGAATACGGCCCGGGGAACTACGAGCTCGGGGGCGCAACGTTCATCGACATAGGTGCGACCGTCACGTTCAAAGCAGGATCGATGATACTAATGACATTGATCGTCCTGGCCTTTTTCGTATTGAAGCGCAAGCGTTCTGATGAAGAGGAATAGTGTAATCCGACTATTAAGATCTGACATCATGAGAGCGGCAGATCACTCTCCATCGGCAATAATAAGCCTAAAAGTAGATATAAAATAAAGCTGAAACACCATTAAATCGGGGGCAATCAGATGAAAATATCTAACGGATATAGAACGGTCATTGCGATGATGATGATCTCAGCCGCGGTCTTTGCTGGGTTAGCCTTCAATTTTGCGGCATTGGGGCATGCGCCATCGAGCGTTTCCGCATCATACGATTTCGACAAGCAGGAGCTGACGGTGACGATAAGCCATTCGGTAACGAACGCGAACACCCACTACATTCAGGATGTGAAGATCTACCGCAACAGCGTTCTGAACAGGACCGTCACCTACACCTCGCAGCCGACCACGAACACGTTCTCCTACAAGTACAACATCAGCGCCAAGGACGGGGAATACCTCAACGCCACGGCGACCTGTAACCTTGGCGGCAGCGGCACCGGGTCGGTAAAGGTCAAAGAGCCAAAGCTTCCGATGAAGATATCATACAGCCCGAGCCCGAGGTCGATGGATGAGAACTCCGTCGTCACCTTCGAGATCAACCTGACCTCGGACGGGAAGAGCGTTGCCGGGGCTTCGCTGACACTAACTCCCACCCACGGCTCCGCGGGGGCCCCGAGCGAGGTTTCGGACGGCAATTTCACGTTCGACTACACCGCTCCCGAGGTGGATACGGACACCGATGTCAAGATAAATGTGACCGCGACCGGGACGGGTTACGAGGACGCATACCTCGACATAGGCTTCAGGGTCAGGGACACCACCCCTCCCCCTCCGGGACAGATATACATAGAGATCGATCCGGAACTGGAGGAGATCGACGAGGAAACCACCGTATCATTCATCATGCGCGTCATGGAGGGGAGCGACCTGTTATCCGGAGCTGATATCGTGGTCTCCTCGGACCTCGGTACAATATCCAATTACATCGACAACATGGACGGAACGGCCTCTTTCAACTATACAGCGCCCGATATCGAGATCGATACGGACGATGTGCTGAGGATGAAAGCCAACAGGTCCGGATATGTGCCGGGATATCTGAACCATACCATCGCGGTCAAGGCCGAGATATCCGGACCTTCCCCCACCCTTGACGGGATCGTTTCAGAGGGCGAGTATCCTCACATGCAGGTCCTCTCCGAGGACGAGTTCGTCCTATACTGGAACGTATCAGACGACATGATACACCTTGCGATCATGGGCAAGGGCACCGGATGGATATCCCTGGGTCTGAACTCCAGCGAGGGCATGAAGGACGCGGACATGCTCTTCGGATGGGTATCCGGCTCGGATGTGATGGTATTCGACATGTATTCCACGGGTGTATATGGGCCGCATCCTCCCGATACGAACCTTCTAGGGACATACGATATCATGGAGTTCGGGGGCACGGAGGAGGACGGCTGGACCACTCTGGAGTTCGTCCGCCTTCTTGATACAGGTGACGCCTACGACTTCGCAATACCCGAAGGGGTGTCTGTACCGGTCATCTGGGGGATCGGATCCTCCGATGCGGTCGATTCAGCTCATACCTCGAGGGGGAGCGCCCATGTGGTCTTCATCCCTGATGAGACGGATCCTAGATGGATAGAGGACGGCGTCATATCCGACGGCGAATACGACGCTTCCAAGGAGTTCGGGGGCAGGTTCACACTTCACTGGATGGTGGACGGGGACGAGATAAAGATGGGCATGTCCGCAGGGACATCAGGATGGATATCGGTGGGCTTCGAGCCGACGAACGTCATGCTGGACGCCGACATGGTGTTCGGCTGGGTATCAGGCGGTATCCCGTCGGTTCTCGACGCTTACTCCACTGGTGTTTTCGGACCTCACCCTCCCGACACGACCCTCGGAGGGACGGACGACATCCTCACCTACGGAGGAACGGGATCCTCGGAGGGAACCGTGATCGAGTTCAGCCGGAAGCTGGTAACGGGGGATCCCTATGACAAGGAGATAATGCTAGACTCCGAGCTGAGCATCATATGGGCCATGGGAGCCGATGACGATTTCACTTCCATGCATATCCACAGCGGTTCCGGCAGTATATTCATAGGGGACGAGCCTCCCGTGAACGAGACCGATCCCAGGGAGCTGCTCGACGGGATCGTCACAGAAGGCGAATACGATTTCTCGGCGTCGTTCTCGGGATCCGAGATGCTCGTTCACTGGAGCGTGAAGGATGGCAATCTATCGATCGCGCTAGACGGGAACACGACGGGTTGGGTGTCGATAGGCTTCGAGCCCACCATGGGAATGAAGGATGCTGACATGCTCATCGGCTGGGTGAAGGATGGGAGGGCCCATGTCGTGGACGCGTTCTCCACAGGGATAAACGGCCCCCACCCGCCCGATACGACGCTGGGAGGTGAGGACGATATCCTCGCTTTCGGAGGCACGGAGGCCGATGGCAGAACGGTGATCGAGTTCGTGAGGAGGCTGGTGACAGATGATGAGTATGATTTCGAGTTCCCGACCGACGGCAACGTATCCGTGATATGGGCCCTGGGGCCGGATGACGAGTTCAGTTCCGAGCACGTACTCAGAGGATCTGGCATCCTTTCGATGTGGGAGGAGCCCCATACCCCTCCCGTCGATCCGAGGCGGACGCTTGACGGGATCGTGACCGATGGGGAGTATGCCTATTCTGCGGAGTATTCGTCCGGGGACATGAAGCTATACTGGAAGCTTTCCGGAGATGACATTCATCTCGCGATGATGGCGAAGGCCTCCGGTTGGGTATCGATAGGGTTCAAGCCGACCGTCGGCATGAAGGATGCTGACATGGTCTTCGGCTGGGTCGTCGGTGACGACCTGTTCATGGTGGACGCGTTCTCCACGGGTGAGACGGGGCCGCATCCTCCCGACACTCAGCTTGGGGGGACGGACGATCTCATATCTTATGGCGGGAGCGAGAGCGGTGGATGGACCACGATCGAGTTCGTCAGAAAGCAATCGACGGGGGATCTCTACGACAGGGACCTGATGCCGGATGAGGTTGTACCGATAATATGGGGTTTCTCCGATACGGATGAGTTCACCGCCATGCACACGAATAGGGGGTCGGGATCGATCCGGCTCGGGGAGGAGCCGACAACAGGCCCGGAACCGACGTTAGACGGGATCGTTTCCGAAGGGGAGTACGCTAACATGCTATCCTTCGATGGCGGGAATTACCTCCTGTATTGGTCCTATGAAGGGGAGAAGGTGAAAATGGCGATGAAGGCCAAAACGACCGGATGGGTCGCGGTGGGATTCTCACCTACGATGAGGATGAAGGATGCCGATATGATCATAGGATGGGTGGACGAAAACGGCGATGTCCACGTGATCGACGCTTTCTCGACAGGAGAGACGGGTCCTCATCCTCCGGATTCGAGCCTGGGCGGGACTTACGACATCCTTGAGTTCGGGGGATCGGAGGCGGGAGGATGGACCACGATCGAGTTCGTGAGGAACAAGGTGACCCCGGATTCATACGACAGGGAGATAAAGGATGATATCGCGATAATATGGGCGTATGGATCGCAGGACGATCCCGCATCGGCGCATTCCGTAAGGGGATCGGGCACGCTCTCGGTCGCTTCCGGACAGGACGATGAGGAGGAGGAAGGCTTTCCCTTCATCTGGATCGCGATCATTCTCCTCGTCATCGCGGTGATAGCGGTCATCGCCGTGATAGCGATGAGAAAAGGGTCAAAGAACGGGATCCCCTCATCCGAGGAGTGATCCTGAGGGATCCATAAGCAAGGATATCCATCGAAGTAACTGACCATTGGCGGGTCTTATCATATCTCCAACTCATGTTTAAAAAGAGTTCTTGCAGATATGATGATCACATTGTCCCTCCAGTCCCTCTCATTTCTCATAAGGGATAATGAAATTAATGCTTCATCAAGGGATATTAACCCTTTTCGATAGAGGAGATAAAGAATATGAACACTGAAGAAACAATCTACTTTTCCTTTGTATCTTTTCAACCAGCGTACATCATCTGTGAACAACACGATGTCTTCACGTAAGCATATCTCCTGCATATCATCCTCTGCGTTATCATGGGCTGTGGATTCCATGATTAAAAACATATCCATAAACGACAACCACTTCTTCGCCGATCTGCCATCGGGATCATCTCTATTAGCTATCTCTTTTAGCTCGAATAGAACTCCTCTGGATATGACAATCTGATAATTATCGACGATATCCGAAACTATGTCCGTGTGCCCCAAGGATACCATGGCCGAAGTGTCCATTCCGATAGTCGGCCTCATAGAATATCCCTTTCGATGAGGTCATCTATCTTTTTCTTACCCTTTCGAATATGCTCGATGATGAATTTGATATCCTCCGCATCATCGCCTAGCAATTCTTTTAGCTCTTCATCGTCTATTCGACCTTTGGCGTATTCAAGAACGATGACATCGGTCATGTTCAAAGAATCATTCTGGACGGCCTGGGCCAGTCTCAACCTTATGTATTCCGTTCTTGAAAGACGCATTACCCTTGCAAGGGAATCCATCTCCTGTATGAGATCGTCATCGAGCCTGACGTTGACCTGGGTAGCCATGTATATCAACTGATAGTATAATGCTACTATCTGATATAAATGAATTTGGTTAAGAACAATCAAAGAACGGGATCCCCTCCTCCGAGGAGTGATCATGAGGGATCCTATTATTCCTCCTTCGATGTCTCGATGCTGTCGGGATCTTCCCTCCTTTTCCGAAGGAGGAACATTGCGATCCCCGCCGCGGCAAGGACCATGATCGAAATAATGATGATTATGAGGATAAGGGATCCGGATCCCCTCTCCCTGACCATGGGATCCCCGGATAGGTCCAGGAACATCTCCTCCATCGGGGCTATTTCTCCATCCCCGTAGATGTGTTCATATCCGTCTTTGGTCACGGTCCATGAGAAGGGGCCGTGGAAGATCTCAAGAGAGAACGATCCGTTCGTTCCTGTTTCGATGGAATATTCCTCATCGTTCGAAGCCGTGATCTTCACTTGAGCCCCTTTGACGGGATCCCCCTTCTCGTCAAGGACGATCCCCTTGACGATCCCCGTGTCGATGACGGTTATAGAGACGGTATCATTATCCCGATTATCGAATTGGTCGATGACGGTGAGCAATATCCTGTACACTCCTCCCGAATCAAAAGTAAATTCGAATGTCTCTCCCTCGAATGTTTTTTCTTCGCCATCGTATGAGAATGTCCATATGTGGCTTTTTATTACGTGATTATCACTTGAGAGTGAACCGTTGAAGATAACGACGATCCCTGCGGGTAACGTTCTATCCTCTCCGGCGTTCGCAACGGGAGGGATCGTATCCGTTACGTAAACGGTAATGGTATCTTCGTGCCATAGGCCTGAGGTGTCGGTGACATTTAGTATGACATTATATGTTCCCGGTATGTCGAATTTGAAGATAGGGGAGATCCCGGATAGAGCGACCCTCTCTGATCCGTGATCGAACGTCCAGTTGTAGTATGCGATCCCGACGTTGTCAGAGCTTCCGCTGCCATTAAAATATGCGGTCATTCCCTGGTCGATGTATATATCCGATCCTGCAACTGCCATGGGAAGTGTTGTATCCCGGACGGTGATGATGACTATATCTGAATGCCAATGACCCGAAGGATCGATCACCATCAGGGTCACGGTGAATGAACCGGGATGGTCGAAGCGGTAGACAGGTCTGGCGCCATAGAGCGTTATGATATCCCCATCGTTGAATTTCCATGTGTAGTTTATAATTTGCACGTTATCGTAAGAGCCGCTTCCATCGAATATCACGATGGTCCCTTCATCAACTATCCGGTCCTGTCCCGCTGATGCTACCGGTGGGCTGATATCGTTAACTGTAACAGTTAGTGAATCGGTGTTCCAATTGCCTTTTTGGTCCGATACGTTGAGGTGAATGACGAACTGGCCTGGGTTGTTGAACCGGTACGTTACCCGGACGCCATAGAGAATGACGGGATCAATATCATATATGGTCCATGTCCAGTTCACGATCCCGACATTGTCCGTACTCTGGCTGCCGTCGAAAGTGACCGCGGCCCCTTCGTTCACATTTAGATCGTTGCCAGCCACCGCTTTGGGAGGTGTCAGGTCCGATACGATGACCTTCATGTTATCCCTATCCCAAAACCCTGCGGCATCCGTAACGTTCAATGTCACTTCGAAAACACCATAGCTGTTGAATAGATGGGTCGGTAGAATACCGTTGATCTTTATCGGTTCTCCGATGAAAAAGGTCCATTCATAATGAACGACCCCGACATTGTCCGTACTCTGGCTGCCGTTAAATTGTACGTAAGTACCCTTCTCCACGATCTGATCCGGACCCGCATCAGCAATGGGAGGGGTTATATCGGATACGATGACCTTCACGGTATCCTCATCCATGTTTCCCAATTCGTTTTTTACATAAAGGGATACCAAGAAAATTCCAGGCCGATTGAATTTATATGAGTTGGTCGCGCCATACAGAGTCACGGTTTTTTCATCGGTGATCATCCATGTATAGTTCGTGATCCCACGATCGTCGATGCTTGCCGATCCATCGAACATCACCACGGTCCCTTCATCAACGGTCTGATCGGGTCCGGCGTTCGATGTGGGGAATTTCTCATTCCATCTCAACAGAGGATATGTCACATGATCGTTCATACACCAGACCCTTTTAAGATCCCATCCCGCTTGTTTGAACGTTTCCCTTGTCTTCATTGCCGATGTGTTCTTACCGGTGGCGATTCCGGACGTGGTCTTTTGCATGCTGGTCTGGTTATCCCAGAAGTTACCTCTCATCCAGGACCCATTTCCTGTATATACGATTCCTGCGAATCCCTTGTTGTCAGGGTTGATGGAACCATTATAGATCACCTTGCCCGTGGAATAGGAGTTGAGTATCTGACTATGAGAATTCCAACCGACGAACCCTCCGATGCTCTGATTCGTACCGGAAAGCCGGGTAACGCTTCCCATGGCATAGGAGTTTGATAACCACCCCTCCCTCTCCCATCCAACCAATCCACCGACCCTATGACATCCGCTGACGTTTGCCTTGGAGTAACTTTGAGATATAACCCCAATATAGTTCTCGCCTACGAGACCTCCCACAATTCTATCTCCGATGACGCTGCCGACGACTTGACACTTAACCACAGAACCATAATTTCTCCCTATGAGGCCACCGACGTTTGCTCCTTTTTCTATAACAGATACTGAAGCCCGGCAGTTCTCTATATGACCCTGATTATTGATTCCTACGAGCCCCCCAATTACGGAGATTCCACTCACCTTCCCAGAAAAGGAGCAATGAGTTATTTCCCTCGCGTTATATCCAATAAGGCCACCTGTTCCATTGATACCACCACTAACGTTCCCATACGCATGGCAGTTTGTTAAAAAACCACCCCCAAAAGAACCTGCAATCCCTCCGACCTTATTTGTACCAAATATAATGATATCCAAAAGGATAAGATCCTTAACCACTCCTTTTTGGTCAATTTCTCCGAAGAGCCCGACATAGCTAGAGCGGTTGATAAATAATCCTCTGATAGTATGGTTCTGACCATTCAAGCTTCCTGTGAAAGGTGTTCCTATTATCGGATATGTATACCAACTTGATCCAATGGGATCGAACCCCGCCCCTGAGTTCCAGTTGATGGTGTCGGAAGCGTCGATATCGTTCCCGAGAACGTAATGAGCAGTCAGATTCTCTCTAATATTCTGAAGATCCCACACATCTTCGATGATGTAGGGATCCCCCTTCGTCCCGGATCCACCTCCGAAGGATCCGTCCTTGCCTTGGGCTTTCTCCGCTTCCATTATTGGAAATACACAAAGCAGAAGCATCCCGAGAATTATGATAGTTATCGGTCTTTCCGAAATCATTTACGATCACCTCGATACATTTTCAAGGGTATCCCCTTTCTTCCTCCGAAGGAGGAACATTGCGATCCCCGCCGCGGCAAGGGCCATGATCGAAATAAGGAGGAGTATGAGGATAAGGGATCCGGATCCCCTCTCCCTGACCATGGGATCCCCGGATAGGTCCAGGAACATCTCCTCCATCGGGGCTATTTCTCCATCCCCGTAGATGTGTTCATATCCGTCTTTGGCAACGATCCATGAGAAGGGGCCGTGGAAGATCTCAAGAGAGAACGATCCGTTCGTTCCTGTTTCGATGGAATATTCCTCATCGTTCGAAGCCGTGATCTTCACTTGAGCCCCTTTAACGGGATCCCCATTCTCGTCAAGGACGATCCCCTTGACGATCCCCGTGTCGATGACGGTTATAGAGACGGTATCATCGAAGATATTGCCGTATACATCTTGGACCCTCAGCTTCGCATCGTATCTTCCACTGATATCGAAGGTGAACGCGAGCGATCGGCCGTATATGGTCCTGACGCTTTCATTGTATTCGAACCTCCATGAGAACATTTTCACCTGCGCATCATCGAGCGAGAAGGCCCCGTTCAGGATGACCTCGGTCCCGATGGGGACGATGAGATCCTCCCCGGCATTAGCAAGGCGGATCGAAGCATCCCTCACCGTCAGGTTCATAACATCTTCTGAGAACGATCCGGAAGGATAGGAGACCCTCAGTCTCACAGGATAGATGCCCACGACGTTGAAGGTGAACCCGTTTATCACCCCGAAGAGAACGACGATCGCCTTTCCGTATTCGAAGGTCCAGGTATAATTGACGATCTTCTGCGCATCTCTGGACGAGCTGCCGTTAAAGACGACATGCGCCCCCTTATCAACTAAAAGGTCCTCTCCGGCCTCCGCCA
This sequence comes from Thermoplasmatota archaeon, assembly GCA_029762535.1. GTDB lineage: Archaea > Thermoplasmatota > Penumbrarchaeia > Penumbrarchaeales > Penumbrarchaeaceae > JARVGK01. Next base: position 3,123 of record JARVGK010000006.1, on the reverse strand, counting down.
CGGGCGGCGTGATGTCCCTGACCGAGACGATCATAATATCAGTATCCCGGTTGCCGGAGGGATCGCTCACGTTGAGCATCACCGTGTAAACGCCCCCAATCGGAAAACGATGAGCGGGATGCTTGCCGTAAAGGACAGCGTCCTCGTTATCGATGGTCCATGTGTAGTTATCGATACCGATGTTGTCATCGCTTGCGCTGCCGTCAAAGACCACGTATACGCCTTCATCAACAAACTGGTCAGACCCGGCAACCGCTCTTGGAGGTGTCCTGTCCTGGAATTTGAAATATGGATAGGTTATCTGATCGAGCATGCACCAGGTAGTCGTCAGGTCCCAATCGCTGTAAGTGCCCTTCATCTTCATAACGGGCGTGCTAGAACCCAGCGCCCCTCGGGTGGATCCACCGCCGATGCCGATGTCGGTACTGGAGGTCAGTATGTCCCAGAAGCAGCTGTTCAGGTTCTGATCGTTGACGTTGAGGCCTATGAGGCCCCCGGTCATCACACCGCTGCCTTCGACCGATCCGGTCGAGTAAACGCGTTCCACTGGTGCCCAGTTTGCACCGATGAGGCCTCCGACGTTAGCTCCAAAACCCCGAACATCCGCAATGGAGTAGCAGTCCAGGACCGAGCCCGCGACGTTCTGGCCCAAGAGACCCCCGACGGACTCCTCACCACGAACCTGACCCGAAGAACAGGAAGATCGGACCTGTGCATGGTTCACGCCGATGAGGCCTCCGACGTAGTTCATTCCGGTCAGTTCACCCTCTATATGGCAGTTCATAACGGTTCCGTTGTTGTTACCGACCAGCCCTCCAACCCTGAACGTGCCGTTGACGCGCGACCCATATAACCCCAGGTTCATTATCGTCCCGCCGTCGTTGTGACCGAACAGCCCTACGTTCTCGGAGAAGGGGAGATCGATACGGAGGTTGGAGATAACATTCCCCCCGCCGTCGAATTCGCACCCTCCCAGATAGGGGATATGGAATCCGGGATGATCATGGAGGTCCAGGTCGGACCTCAAGAGGAACCTTGCTCCCTTCCTGTCTGAGAACCCTAGAAGGTCTTTCAACCCCTGAACGCTGTATATTTCGAAATGTCCCCCGCAAGGTATGAGCGTTTCTGAATAATCGATGATGTTCAGGGCGAATCCGTTCTCGATCCAGTCGTTGTACTGGCCTTGGAAGAGTCCTCCGATGGTAACGTGATCGCCTCCGTTGATCAGTACTCCGTCGATGTTGTAATGGGAGTTCACGACAGAACCTTCCTGGTTACGCCCTGAGATCCCGCCGCAGTACCTGTTAGTGCCGAATACGTTCCCGTCGGAATGGGAGTTGGATACCACTCCCCTGTAGTTCGATCCCGTTATCCCTCCGACGTACTGCAGGCCTTCGACGCGGTCTTGAAAGAAGCACAGGTCGATCGAACCTTCCTCGTTCCAACCAACCACGCCTCCGACGCCGATTGTACCGTACACCTGGGATGAAGAGCCGCACTCGTAGATCTCTCCCTTGACGTTCAATCCGACGATGCCGCCCGTAGCCGTGCCGCCTTCAACGTCCCCGTTGGAGATCGAATACAGGACCGATCCCCCGTCGTTCTTCCCAACGATGCCTCCCGAATCAGACTCCGAAGATAGAATGGTGATATGTGTTATGCAGTTGGCGACGGTCCCGAGATTGAGTCCGACGATCCCGCCTATTCTCTCCCCTCCACCCTCGACGGAACCCCGGGCGCTTACCTTGGATACCATCCCGCGATCGCTTCGCCCGGCCAGGGCACCGACGGAGCTATAACCTTTTACTTCGACGTTTTCAAGTCGAACGCCCTTGACGAAGGATTCGGATCCAAGGGATCCGAAGAGCCCGACATCCCCTCTATCGGGGCGGTCGATGTACAATCCCGTTATCTCCATGTTTCTGCCGTCCAAAGATCCCGTGAACGGTTTCTCTCTTGTTCCCACGGGATCGAACCCCGCCCCGGAGTTCCATTCTCTTGTAATGTTAGCGTCTATGTCGTTTAGCAGGGCGTAGTGGAGATCCGGGAAGCGACCCATGGCCTGAAGGTCCAGCACATCCTCGATAATGTACGGATCAAGCCTCACGCCGGATCCGCTGGCGAAATACCCGTCCTTCGCCTCCGCGACATCGGAAGAAGACAGGGGGATCGATGAGAGAAGAAGGATCGCGATGAGGGATCCGACCGATATCAGCTTGTATCTGCAAGGACGATGTCGGAATAACGATCCCTTCGATCCTTTATACGGCATCTTTCTACCCACACCTGTCTCTGGGTCGATCCAGCCATAATATGATATAAAAACCTATTTTGTACATGTGCAATGATATTTCGCTTTATTATATGTCTTGATCTTTCCGATCATTATCATCCGGATACTGAATCGTCTTCAAGGAGATCCCTCAGATCCCGGGATCCCTCCTCGGAGAAAGGATCCGCTTCTTCCCCGATCTCCTCCTCATCTTCTTCCATTACAGGAGGGGGCTGTGTGAATTCCGAATCCTCAGGTGGGATCGATCCCTCGAGTGAGGACTCGGGCTCTTCTTTTTCTACTTCTATCTTTTCGGTCTCTTCTTGCGGTTCTTCCTTCTTCTTCCTCAGAACCAGGAAAAGAACGATCCCCACTATCAGTAACAGTATGATGATCGCGGGGATCACCACCAACATAATCGGGAAAGAACTTCCTTCTTCTTTCTCAAGAGCGGATCCCGACAGATCGAGATCCTTCTCCTCCAATGCATTAATGGATCCCGTCCCGGTTATCGGTTTATACCCGTCTTTCATTATCTTCCAAGAGAACGGTCCATGAGGGATCTCCAAAGAGAAGGAGCCGTCGGACAATGTTGTGGCCGTGTATGTCTTCCCATCGGAAGCTAGGACCTCAAAGGTTGCGCCCGGGACAGGATCCCCATCCTTATCCCTTACGGTTCCCTTCAAGATTCCTGTATCCACCACATTGATCACTACCTTGTCATCACCGTAGTTGTCCGCAAGATCGAACACGGAGAGTATTATTTGATATTCTCCAGCCTCATCGAACTTGAAACTGACCACTTCACCTTCAAGGGTCTTCTTCTCTCCCTGGTATGTGAAGGCCCATAT
>JARVGK010000069.1 GCA_029762535.1 Thermoplasmatota archaeon | reverse complement strand
GGGGTTTCGGCCAGGGACGTGGAGTATTCGATCTCCACCGGCGGTGTGACCAGCTACGGTCCCTGGTTCCGTGTGACCGGCATTCGCGATGGTCCTCAGGTCAGGGCTTCGGTGAAGGCGAGCTTCAATGACGGTAAGGACAATTTCATTCGTTTCCGGGCCAAGGACCTTGCGGGTAACGGCTGGACGCAGTCCCCTGATTACAATATATGGGTTGACATATTCGGTGTGACGTTCCAGAACTTCCAGCCTTTCGAGGCGGACTATCAGGGTTCCTCCCAGGTGGTAGTATCCATCGACATCACCGATGTGCATGGCGGCCGTCCCGGTTCTGGTGTGATACCCTCTACGATCGAGTATCGTATATCCACTGGCGGGGTGGGTCTGTTCGGCGAGTGGATGACGGTCACCATGATGCAGGCACGCGAAGATCTCATCACGGTAGCGATGGAGCTTCATTTCCGGGAGGGAGACCAGAACTATGTCCAGTATCGCGCAGTTGACGGAGTGGGCAACTATGTGGCGAGCCGTCCCTTCAATGTGAAGGTGAACTCCGCTCCTATCGTGGTGGCCTCGGTATCGGATCCGATGAACGGTCATACTTATATCACGTCGGAGATGATCCTTTTCGACGCGTCCCGGACGAGCGATCCCGACGGTGACGTCCTTGAGTATGAGTGGTATTCCGATATTGCGGGTTTCCTTTCATCGGACCGCTCCTTCTACCGCTCTTTGCCGAAGGGTGACCATGTGATAACGCTGGTCGTGAACGATCCGGCGCATGCCTCCGTGAAGACGTTCGAGCTTAGCGTGTTCGAGTTCTCGCAGATAGATCAGGATTCGATCGATACGGATGAGGACGGGATACCTGACTGGTGGGAGATCGCCTACGGTCTCGATCCCATGAAGCGCGATTCCCATTTGGATGTTGATTTCGACACGTTCACGAACCTTCAGGAGTATCTTGCCGGAACGGATCCGACGAATCGCAATTCTCATCCGCCGTATGCGATCCAGGAGACCAAGGATATCAAGAGCGACGAGGGCAGCAAGCAGTTCATGCTTTTGACTCTGGCCGTTGTTCTTGTATCGATCCTTGTGATCATCGGCCTTGTCGCCTTGGCCCTTTCGAA
>JARVGK010000068.1 GCA_029762535.1 Thermoplasmatota archaeon | reverse complement strand
TTCATGCTTTTGACTCTGGCCGTTGTTCTTGTATCGATCCTTGTGATCATCGGCCTTGTCGCCTTGGCCCTTTCGAAGCGTGGGAATTTCCTATCGGAGGTCGAGGACGAGAAGGCCCTGGAAGACGAAGAGATGTTATACAGGAACAGTATTAAGAGAAAGGGGGCATGAGCAAATGAATGTTAGCTACAAGGGCATGGGCCTGGCGATAACGTTGTTGATAGCGTTCGGGATGGTTTTCACATCCATCCCTCTTCTTGACCATGAGGATGCATCGGTCGAGGCGAAGACGAGCCCGACATCGGATGCGGCGGGTTACACATGGATCGACAATCAGAACCCGGACCCAAAGGTGACCTATGATTACAAGGACATATCCTCTACTGGTACGTTGTTCAACGCGTATACCTTTGGATACACCTCATACAATTGTAGGTACTATGGCTACGGATCGATCGCCCTGCCCTTCGATTTTTACTATTACGGGGTCAAACAGAACAATCTGTATATCTCCACGTCGGGAAAGATCGGTTTCGCCCAATGCCTATCGACATCACAATATTATTTCGGATATTGGTATGATTACAGCTACGACATACCCTACACGAGCTATTACCATACTCCCGATACCGTCTATGTGTATTCCGCATATGGCCTTGGTATCCCCGAAGGCTCATTGGCTGCCGCAGGAGGCAACTATCAGGGGGCAGGTATCTTCACCCAAGCGGGAGTTGATGGCGATGGTGTCAACTACTTTATAGTTCAGTGGTATCGTGCGGTCACATACTATTTCTATGCCGGTTATTACGGGTATACAGGGATGGATGTCGATTTCCAGGTGATACTCTATGAGGACGGAAGGATATTGACCCAGCATAAGGACCTATACAGTTCGTACAGCTCCTCATATAGCAACAACCGAATGGGCCTGATGGGGATGTCCAACACCGACAACACTGGCGGGCTCCAGTACGCAAGGATGACAGTGGTTCCCGACGGAACAGCGGTCCTATACAAACAGTTCAAGACCGATATAATGAATCCGCAGTTCTCGGAGGGGTACGGTGCGGACGGTAGGACCTACCCTGCGACAGCGGGGATGGGCTCAAAATACCATACACTCGATGTGGAGGTTTATTCAGAGCGCGGCCTTGGATACCTCAACACGCTCGATGTGGTGATCGACTCCAAATCCGACGGGGCCAACGTCGTCCTCAGATACGACTTCCCCACGGGCCGGTTCAGCAAGCTCAACGACCCTGGCAGGCTCATGGTCATATCCGAGGAGACCAGCACGATCACGCTTGATGATGAGAACAGGGATACGAACGCCTCCCTGCACTTCGAGTTCGATTTCAACCTTTGGTGGTCCAATTACGATCCGATCGACGTCGGGCTCGACCTCAAAGGAACAGGCGTTGCAGGGACCATCCAACGGATCGAAGGCGCCTTCAAGGTCGAAAGCCGTGTACGCATGGCGGGATCGATGCTTGTGGAGGATCCCCGCGGCAGGGAGATAAGGAACGGCGGCTGGGTCCAGGGCAATGAGGTCCTTCATTTCACCGGCGTCCACAGGGAATACCTTGGCCTAGGTGATGAGGTCACTCCTCCTGATTTCATCAGGATCGGGGTCCAGGACCAGGCTGGCATAAAGTATTTCAGCGAGAATTCCGACCTGGACCTGCATCTTGTCGTGGATGCAGCGTAT
>JARVGK010000067.1 GCA_029762535.1 Thermoplasmatota archaeon | reverse complement strand
TCATTTCTACTCGAGGGGAACATATACGGCTTTGACATCGGACCGTATGATAGGACGAGATCGATCGTGATCGATCCGGAATACAGGATGAATGCCTTGAATTATTCCGTTACTATTGGGGGAAAGAGCAGTGATCATCCTTATGATATTAAGACGGATATAGACGGGAACATATACATATGTGGTTATACTTTTTCCAATGATTTTCCAGTATTATCGAATGCCTACCAGAAGCGACTCAATTATTTCTACGATGGTTTCATTTTAAAATATGATGGGAACAGAAAAAATATTACTTCAAGCACATTTATCGGAGGTGATAAAGCCGATATGGCACTAGGAATATCTCTTGATGAAAATGGGAATATATATGTCGCAGGCATGACATCATCCTCGGATTTTCCGGTAACTGAAACAGCCTACAGCAGATCTCTCAATAATAATTCAACTGATATTTTCATATCTAAATTCAACAATAACTGCTCCTCCTTGGTATATTCCACATTAATAGGTGGATCGAATATCGAAGGTTCATCGTATTATTATTTTTACGATTATTCCCAAGTCCATATCAAAAGTGATGGGAGAGACATTGTATATTTAACGACCTTTACATACTCGACCGATTTTCCGGTCACGGACAATGCCTATCAGAAGACATTGACAGGCGGAGTGGGGATTGATATCATTCTTATGAAATTCGACATAAACTCTTCCGAAATCATATATTCCACATATTTGGGCGGATCGGGTTCGGATTATCCTCATGCGATCGAATATCATAATGGCTCGGTCTTCGTATGCGGTCGTACTGATTCCAAGGATTTCAACACGACCTCTGACAGTTATATGAAGTCGTATAAAGGATATTATGACGGTTTCGTCCTCAAATTCGATATGGAGAACTATAACCTGGTATATTCGACATACTTCGGTGGTTCTGATAGTGATTACATTCTGGATATTTGTATTGACACTCATGGAAATGTGATCGGATGTGGTCGAACATATTCATTTGACCTGCCAAAGACAGAACATTCATTGAATTGGTCATCTGATATCGATGGGTTCTTATTCAAACTCGATCATTCCGGATCTGATCTGATCTTTTGCAGATATCACGGGTGTAGGGGATATGATACCTTACATGGGATTGCTTTGGACCAGAATTCGGATATCCATGTTGTAGGTTATTCGGATGGAGAATTCTCATTCGCGGACAATCGTGGATTTCAATCGGGTCCGGGAGGTAAGGATGAAGCGACATATTCAAAGATATCGGGAGATGGTAATAAGATATTATATTCTACGTACATCGGAGGGAATGATGTAGATTATGCTTTGGATGTCATAATCGATAATTCAGACGAACCTATAATACTTGGGAGCACCATATCAAGTGATTTCCCATTCACACGAAATTTTTATAATGTACCTTATCGATATTATGACATATTCATATTGAAACTTAACCTGACCATGGTTCCCGATTCCCCGGTATTGAACGCTATGTCAGGGGACAGCTATGTTGATCTTCATTGGTCCCCTCCGGGATCCGATGGCGGATCTCCCATCGTTTCATATCTGATCCTGAGAGGGACACAAAAGGATTCCATGGAGGCCCATGCCACGGTGTCCGGTCTGAATTTCACCGATACCGAGGTCCAAAAGGGAATGACCTACCATTACACCGTCAGGGCGGGAAACCGAATAGGATACGGCATCCCATCCGAGATCGTATCGGCCAGGCCGATCTCCGTTCCCGCCCCTCCCGAGTTGTCCGTTGCGGACTTCGGCGATCGTATGAT
>JARVGK010000066.1 GCA_029762535.1 Thermoplasmatota archaeon | reverse complement strand
TTCATGCTTTTGACTCTGGCCGTTGTTCTTGTATCGATCCTTGTGATCATCGGCCTTGTCGCCTTGGCCCTTTCGAAACGGGGGAATTTCCTATCGGAGGTCGAGGACGAGAAGGCCATGGAAGACGAAGAGATCGAATATCGCAAGAGTATGAGGACGAACAGGAAATGATCAGGATCGAACCCGGTCTATGATACCACTCCAAAGGTTCTATGCCAGAGTGTGATAGATCGCACTGCGCTCATTTCCATGGATGCCTGTGATATCGGACCTCATCCATACCGGCCAATGACCACAAGGTTCGGGAAATAATACATTGACTTTAAATAGGAGGGGTCCGAAAGTAAACCCTTCCTGAAAGCGGACCAGCATATGTTTGACCACTCGACATAGCCCTTGGAAAGTATGGGGGAAGCTTAAATATCAGGAAAATCGGAGTGCAAAAAAGATTTATAACCCAATGGGCCTTTATCGGAGATATCTGAAAGTATTTCAGGGGCAATAATGAAATACCGGGGCTCAGGTCCCAATAGAGGTGTCAGACATGGAAGCAAAGGCAAAGAGTACATTTTCCCTGCTAATGACCGCAATGATGCTTTTGACGGGTCTCGCCGTCATGGCGTGGTTGGCGATCCCCGATCCCGGTGAGGTCGTGGATGCTGCAAAAACCGGACCAACACCCAAATCAGGGGGTTATATGTATGTGGACAACAACGACCCGGAACCTAAAGTGGAGTTCGAGTGGATCGATGCCGCCAACAACCCCAAGAGCTACTATTTCGAGGATGTGTGGAGTTATTATTCAACTAACACTCATGCAATGTACAAGCTTCCATTTGCATTTCCGTTCTTTGATAATTATTATACTGAATTGGCCGTTGTTTGCGGAGGTTATATTGATTTCGGAGGATGGCAGTATTCTACTCCCGGTTACTACTACCTTGCATCGACATCTGGCGTGCCCACTACGAGCTATGAGAACGGTTGGATAGCTGCATGGGGATATGCCATTGGGGGGTATTATTACTATCCTCGTGGTGATTTCGGAATATACGCCCTACAAGGGGAGACCTACGGTGACAGGTGGGTATGTTTCGAGTGGAATAAAGCGCTTGCTCCCGGTTCATATGGGAGTCAGCCAAACCCCTCCGGATATGAGATAACCTTTCAGATCATAATCTATGAGTCAGGTTTGATAAAGATTCAGTACCTGGATTCCGATAGTGATTATGCTCCCTATTCAAATGGCGGTTATGCGACTGCTGGTATAGAGGACGTAACAGGTACAAAAGGCCTTGCACATTGCACATATTCCGACACCAGTCTGAAATCCGGCCTCGCTGTCATGTATGGTAAGAATTTGGGTGAGGTCAAGGACTTCACAGTGGATACCGATGAAGGCGGTTCCATGTATGCCAGACACCGGAATTATAACATGCGAGCCAGGGTCAAGCACCCGATAGATAATAACATGATAACGGTGGCCGAGGTCACATTCGGCGAGGGCATCGCCCGCGCAGTCGCTCTGGGTGCAAGGGATGGCAGCTTCTACTTTTCAAAGGTGGACCCCCTGGGGGCTATACATGTTGATACAGTGAACTCCAGAGTATATCCCATGGACGGTGATCTGATCATTGAGTTCAAGGTGACACCCACTTTCCTGTATCCAAGCAGGAATTTCCAGTCTATCAAGTTCAACCTTATGGGCATTGGAATCCTGCCCACGGGAGTAAGATTCCCCGACGTGTTCTGGGTCGAGACCCAGCTTGAACTGGTCGGTGCGTTATCGGCAATGTCCGATAAACGTGGGATGATACAAAACGGCGGCTGGGTCTATGGCGGCGAGGAGTTCCACTTCGAGGGTTTGCGTACACTCTATCCGGGCACCTCATTATCCCCCATGCCGGGTACTTATTCCGTTTCGGCGGTAGATGAGAGAGGAACGATGTGGACCCAGGAGAACGTTGACGGCAACATCAAGGTACGTGTGGTTGCTGAGAACGATCTT
>JARVGK010000065.1 GCA_029762535.1 Thermoplasmatota archaeon | reverse complement strand
TTCATTATTTCAACGTTCGCTATCGATATATCCCTCACATCGTATGAATCATACATGGGAAGCTGTTCGCACACGCCAGAGGGGAAGAAAGTATAGTTCAACTCGCCCTTGAGTTCATTTGGCAGGTTCATGAAACGGATCGGCTTTTTAAGGAACCATCGATATTCATCCTCCTTTACATCCCCCATAATGCTTTTCTCTATCGGCTCCCTGTAGGCCATGGCGATCATCAGCAATACTATCACGACGGATCCGATCCCTATAAACAGTCCCGAACTTCTCCTGCTCATTTATTCACCAGGGGTATGATATAAATATAAATATAAATACTTTGCTGGAGAGCCATGGATCTTGTCCTCTCGCAACATATCAAACGAACGGATCGGCCAGCCCCTTTATGATAAGAGGCATCTCGGAAGATGCCCCCGTCTTCTTCTTCCAGACGATGATCCCGGACGAGACGACCTTGCCCCCCTTGTCCACTACAAGCTTCCTCATCTTGGAGATCGCAACCCCCCCTCCGAGCCACTTCCATGACAGTTCCTTGGTCACGAAGACAGCGGACTTCTTCCCCTTCAGAGACGGGATCCCCTCCCACAATATCCTTTTCTTTATTCAACAAGACTTATAGAGACTATGATCAAGCTTATGAAAGACCCAATATTAAAAATCAGAGCAATTATGAATAAGCTCACGATTTTATAAGGATTTAAATATTTTCTTGTAATGAAAAAATAATGCATCACACTAATGATAAAGATCATTACAGCAGTTGAATATAATATTATTGAAAACAATAATTCTCTACTAATGAACAGAATTATAAAAGCTAATAGGATAATAATTGAGGATATTAATTCATTTAGGCCATATATCTTATCGAATTTCTCATAGTTTATCAAAATCTAAATCCCCCACATAACATTTCTTTGTTGTTTTTCCAAGTTCCTTGCCCGAAATATAGTAAGGATTGCTGAAAGGTTGAGGAAATGGCATTTTTGCGATATTGTCCTTATAATCATACTTATAATAATAAACAGTGACACATGCACCGCTTGCATAGTAACCTTTGATGTGACATTTTAATTCAAGGTTTTTATCATTATCAGGCCAAACACAAAAGAGATATAATAAACTCCAACAAACTTGAAAATAGGTGGCAACTATAGCCGCAGTTATTCCAAATGCGGGCCCAAAGACAGGCCAAAGAAGAGCTAAAAGTGCGGCAGCCTGTTTAATGATTAATCCTACTGTGCCAACGATAACATTTATTGCAATAATTTCATCTTTTGTTAATTGAACATATATGTTCAATTCTGCTCCCACTTTCTTTTTAAACAGTTCTATATATCTTTTAGAAATGGTTCCCGTTATCGGGTCTATTACCTGACCATCATCCAATAAAGTATAAGTTGTAGTTAAATTATCATCCGTCCATTGATAATAATAATCATTTTTTGAATGATTATATATAACAACTTTACTTTCGCAGGTTGAATTGTTATTAATATATGTATACATTTCCATTTGAATTAAGGTCGAGGTCGATATTTCTTCAAGATAAATATTATTAGTTATTATAGAATGATTATTATTGGATATATTGTCTATTGAGAGTTTGTCCAAATGAATTATTGTATCATTAACTAATGAGGTCTCATTTCTAATTGAAATATATATATTATCAAATATCGCTTCAAAAAAGGTTTGATCGAGGTTGGTTTTGTTATTTCCGGTGATTTCAAACGTATTGATAGATAATTCTGCTTTATCGTTTTCATATCTAATTATATATCTTTTATCAGAAATATTTGATGACCAAGTAATGTTACTAGTGGTATTTATCAATGATATATGGCCGTAGTAATTATAATAGTTAATAGTATCATTGTATAATGATAGATCAAGAGAAACATTGATATTGATATTTGTATCATTTAAAACATATTTTCCGTAATATCTATTAGATAACGAATCAACTTCCTCAGTTGAACAATTGATATCAAAGTTAGAAAGATTATGTATATTGTATAGATGAGAAATGGTTATTTCGGTCTTTTCAATAATAAAAAAATCTTTTATTGAACTATTAGCTGGAGATATAATTGGATCACTTGAAACCATGCTTGATTTCAAACTTTCTGCATCAATAATTTCATCATAATAATTGGATAATTTTTGATCGAAAAGAATATCATATTGTTCAGATATATATTGAGGAAGGGTTAGAGTAACGTGCGGCATTGGGGGACAGTTGATGAACGTGACGTTGTCACCGATCCAGCAGTTGAATATCGTGGAATTTATGAACGTGGCGTCCTCTATGTTGCAGTTATGTATGGTAGCATTGTGCATGTATGCATTTTGTATGTCCGAATTCATTATTTCAACGTTCGCTATCGATATATCCCTCACATCGTATGAATCATACATGGGAAGCTGTTCGCACACGCCGGAGGGGAAGAAAGTATAGTTCAACTCGCCCTTGAGTTCATTTGGCAGGTTCATGAAACGGATCGGCTTTTTAAGGAACCATCGATATTCATCCTCCTTTACATCCCCCATAATGCTTTTCTCTATCGGCTCCCTGTAGGCTATGGCGATCATCAGCAATACTATCACGACGGATCCGATCCCTATAAACAGTCCCGAACTTCTCCTGCTCATTTACCCACCAGGGGGATGATATAAATATAAACATAAATACTTTGCTGGCAAGCCATGGATCTGGCCCTCTCGCAACATATCAAACGAACGGATCGGTCAGCCCCTTTATGATACGAGGCATCTCAGAAGATGCCCCCGTCTTCTTCTTCCATACGATGATCCCGGACGAGACGACCTTGCCCCCTTTTGCTTCGATCAGCTTCCTCATCTTGGAGATCGCAACCCCCCCTCCGAGCCACTTCCACGACAATTCCTTGGTCACGAAGAGGGAGACCTTCCTCCCCTTCAACGACGGGATCCCCTTCAGATAGACGCTCTTCAACGGGATTCCTGTATTCGAAGGCTCCAATTAAAGATCTCATTCTCTTCTTCTGACTCAAATTTAAGAGTATATAAGTAAGGGTCGAAATTTTCGGATATAGCCAGTCATTTTTCACTTCTTATTGCGCTAC
>JARVGK010000064.1 GCA_029762535.1 Thermoplasmatota archaeon | reverse complement strand
CCTTCAGGGCAGTGTTCTCCGTTCTTAACGCGCTCATCCCCGTGGTGATGCTTTCCATCGGCCGTATTGTGGGATCCCCTCCCGATGCGAGGCTAGGAGGCAGGTCCGTTCTGCCAGGGGTCGGGTTCACGGCGGGGGCGCTCCTTTATGCCCTGTGTCCGATCCCGATACTGGAAACCGGGCTCGCCGGGCACTTCGATCCCGCTGTCGTCCTGGTGACGCTGCTCTCTTTCAGGGCCCTGCTGAAAGGAAATCCTTTGGTATCGGGGATCCTCCTTGGGGCCGGAATGTCGCTCAAGATATACCCCCTGTTCCTGGCACCGATATTCCTTCTGTCGATAAGGGAATGGGCGGGAAGGGGGCGGTTCCTTCTGGGGGCTTGCTTGGTTCCGATCCTTTCATCACTTCCCGTGGTGATCGTCGATCCCGGGGCGATCCTCGGCTACTTCGAGTACCAGACCGTTGGATGGTATTCGGGGACCGGCATCAGGTCCATGATCGAATACGTCCTGTCGAAGGGCGGCCTTCCGGTATCGTTCGGGTTCCTGATCATGACCTCTCTCCTTCTCGTGGGCGGGCTTTACATCTATTCAAGGGGGATCACAGGCGTCCTCAGGAGGAGGGATCTTGATTTCGTATTCGCCCTCTCGAGCATATTCTCGATATACCTGATCCATTTCACCTTCGTGGTGATCATCTCCAGGACCAATTCCGCTCTCGGATGGGTGCTGGCTGCGGTCCTGATATCGATCCCCATAGCACAGTTCTTCGCGGGTCTCTTCATTTATACAAGATGGCCGGCCTCCAGAGGTGGGAAGTGGAGTTGGGATGTCAGAAAGCTTATCGGGGCGAGGATCCCGATTGATATGGTCCCGATCCTCTCCTCCTCGATCCTGATACTACTTTTGCTCGCCTCGGCCCAATTCCATCCCTGGTACCTGCTGTGGATAATCCCGTTCCTTGCCGGCTGTCCTCCGTACTGGACATGGTCCATGCTGCTGCTCTTCGCTCTCTACCAGTCCAATGTGTACCTCCCATTGGACGTAGGGGGTTTCTGAACGGATCCGGAAAAAACCCAGTTCAACCCCTGAGTAGTATATTTCATAGTATAATTATATAATATAGGGATATTTCATACAATTAGCTATTTATAGGGCTTTCTCAGGTCTTTAATCGGGCAAAAGTCAATGGAGTCCTGATGGAGGTAATGAAATGGAAAGAGATAATAAATTCGATGCAAGGGCCTTCGGAGCGATATTCCTCGCGGCCCTGTTCGTTATGGGCAGCGTGTTGATTGTGGGATCCGGCCTTATGGAAGCTTCAGATGATGGTGAGATGGGGCCGATGGACGCTCCCATCGGAGACAGGATGTCGGGAACGGTCAGCCTTGATGAAGGCGGAGCCGACCAGATGATGTATCATCGTACAACGAACATGTACTTCGGCAAAGGACTCGCCAGCGGCGATTTCAACGGGGACGGTTTCGACGACATAGTCGTCGGATCCGGCGGCTGGGGCGGAACACCCAGCATATTCATCTATTTCGGGATCACAACCGTAGGGGCGGAGCTAACCGATGGTGATGCGGACGTCACTATCTCTCCTCCGGGAGCAGGTTACGGCTTCGGCGGTGCGATATCGGTGGAGGATGTTGACGGCGACGGGATAGACGACGTGATATGTTCTAACTGGTATGCCTCTAACTACAGAGGGGAGGCCTACATTTACTTCGGCAGGACCGGGATAACCAAGGGTTTGAAGCTCACCACCCCTGATGTCAAGTTCATAGGCGAGAGCTCGAGGGGTTCAGGCGGGTCCCTGATAAATTCGGGGTACTTCGGTCAATCCCTGCATGTGGACGATCTCGACGGAGATGGCTTGAAGGACATCGTGGTCGTAGAGCCTTACTGGTACGAGTATCTTTACAAGAACGAGAACTGGGGCGGGACCTCCACGTATATCTATTACAACTATACCGGCCTGGCCTTTGTCTGGTGGGGCAGGAGCCGTGCGGAGTGGAACACCACATATGACTGCAACAACGGCGACTGGGACGTTAGGATCAAGGGCTGGGCCCCGGTAAGGTCGAACAATTACAGGAGAGCCTACATCGGCTACTATCAGGCCAAGAACGTCCATATGGGCGATTTCAACGGTGACGGTTACAAGGATATCGTGTTCGGTTCCTACATGACCTGGTTATACACGCCTTCCGCACAATATTCCTATGCAGGGTCCGCCTGGTTGATCCCTGGCGGCAACAGGTCATATTGGACCCAGTGGGGCGGACATTACGATATGCTGGCGAGGCAGGGCGAGTACATGATGTTCACAGTAAGGTCGAACTCTCAATATATGGGGCAAAATTCCCGACTCGCCGATGTTGACGGCGACGGTTATGACGATCTGCTGATCGGTTCATATCGCGATGCTTCATATGCGGGAGCATATTACATTATCTGGGGTAGAAATGACACATCGGACCTGACATCCACCTTCTGGGATTCTTATCCCGCAGGTGGTTACTACAACGTCGTAAGCGATGTCGCGGACGTCACGATCACGGGCCCGGGGACGTATTCGTATATGGGCCAGGCTTGGGCCGACGATTTCAATAACGATGGGAGGATGGACATACTCCTCGGCGCCGGGGGCGCCACGACATCCCAGGGATACACCTACGGTGGCAAGGTAGGCCTTTACTACGGCAGGAATCGCACCGATTGGCCGAGCACCGTGACCTTCGACAAGATGGACTGGATAGCTGAGGGCCCTCACACGTATGCATATCTGGGATACTATGTTTTCCAGACCCTGAGCAGCGGTGATTTCAACAACGACGGGCAGAAGGACATACTCATGAGCGCCCCTTACGGCAGTACTGGCGGCGGTTCCTGGAACTACAACGGGATCGCGTACATGTTCCTGACCGCTCCTACCCATACGGAGGCGAAATCGTTCATGCTCCTCGACGGCGACGGCGAGAACGGCGACATCGTCTGCGCCGATGCCGGCGGTGCCGACAACAAGCTTCTGGACCCAGTGGGCGACGGGGTCTATACTTTCTGGGCCAATTATACTGATGACTGGACGATAATGCAGACGCGTGAGCTCAAATTAAATATCGATCTCAAGGGCGAGTTCGCGGGCACCCAGTATTCGATCGGTTTCAATCCCCGGAACAAGACGTTCTACGTTCTTGACAATCCATCCGGCGGGATAGAGCTTGTCCCCGAGAAGAGCAAGTTCGATGCTGTGAGCGCGAACTATGCGGAGATCTC
>JARVGK010000063.1 GCA_029762535.1 Thermoplasmatota archaeon | reverse complement strand
CAGCCGGATGTAATGTGGTATGATCGTATCGTCTTCGAAGAGAATCTCATCAATACTTGGAGAGGGGGTGTTCGAAAATTCGTACAATACTCCCCAAAACCGTTCAAGATCGATCCGCACACCATGATGAGGGATGACACGCCTCCTGAATACCGTGCATTTAGGGAACTCGCGGTCAACCTATTGATTCATCAGGATTACGCCGATCAAGGACGTAAGGCCGTGATAAAGTTCTTCAAAGATGGGATCCTGTTCTGGAATCCTGGCGATGTATTTGGCAGGTATGTTGATCTGCTAGAACCGGGAGAAAAAGAGGTTCGCAATCCCAAGATCGCGGATGCATTTAGACGGATATCTCTCTGCGAGCGTGCGGGAACGGGACTTCGAATGGTAATGAAGAACTGGACCCAGATAGGTAATCCTAAACCGGTGTACGAGGATGATAAAATTAACAAATCCTTCGAAATCAGGCTTCCATACTCTGCGATAATGTCATTGGATAGATTTGTCACACATAATGCCATTACAAAAAATGCCAGTTGGGAAATCACCATACCAAACGATCAAAGGATGGGGAAAAGTGTACCAAGTAGCGATCAAGTACAAACGGAACATGTACCAAGTAAGGAGGGTGTTGTACCAAGTAGCGATCAAGTACAAACGGAAAATGTACCAAGTAAAGAAGGAGGTGTACCAAGTAAGGATCATTTAAAGATACTTTCTTTCTGTAAGAAATATCGATCTTTGAAAGAAATTTCAATTTTTCTTGATCAAAATAACCTTCATAGACTTAGAAAGACCTCAATCGACCCTCTTCTTGTGAAAGGTTATCTTGAACGGAAGTATCCCGAATCTCCAAGATCCCCTCATCAAAAGTATAGGGCTACAGTAACCGGGCTCACTTTGATAAAGCATCCTGGTTCCGTTTCTTCCGGTTCTTAGTGTTCGGTGCTTCCTGTTGCTTCTGTTCCTTCTTCTCCTTCGGAGATGGATCCCCCTTTCCTCCATTTCGGCCTGACCATCGATAGATGTTAATAGATGAAAGAGGATTTGATCATAGAAGCGTTGATAGGATAAAAAATTCAGAAGGACATCATCATAGTTCATTTTCAAGTATTAAGAAAAGGAGGGTCCGAAATGATGGAAAAGAAGATCTGTCCGGAATGCAAAGGAGAGATGGAGAAGCAAGAGCCAATCGATGAGAAAACTGCCCCAGGTGGATCCCGGAACCGGTCGTCTTCGGCGACCACCCCTGCGGGGATCGGATCGAGGAGCAGATATGTAAAATCGTTCAGGTGCATCGAATGCGGATACGTCATGAAATACAACCCTATGGACGATCCCAAGGAAAGGGAACGCTTCCTGAGGGAAAAGTTATGGTGAGATGAGATCCCCAACCTCCCCCTCGGATACCGATGGACAAGTCACCAGTCCCATCCCACCAGGGATCGATCCCCGGGAAAGAAGAAAACATCTGTCTTTCTAAAGGGGGAGAGGATCCCCCTGTCATGGACGAAAAGGAGCAGATCCAGAAGGATCGGGAAGATGCGATCATGGATCGCTTTTTTAAGAGATCACAACCAGGATCCAGTCCCCTGAAAAGACCGAGAAGAAACCCGTAAAACTCTTCCCTAAGGACCTGGCCAAAAGATATTGCGATCTCTACTCCTGATTATTTTCTCCCGGATCGAGGGGGGATCTCCTTCGGGAGGGATGTATTCACATCGTCAATGATGTGGTAATGATCGCGATATCATTTTTGGGAGGGAAAAAAATGTACTTCGGTACAGGGTGATAGCAGGTACATCATGGGCTTTATTCCTACACCTTTACATAATATAGGTAATTATTTGTATATGTAGGAACATAATCTTCCCCGATGGTCAAACTCATACGAAGGAACATGAACGGGAATACCTACCTTTATCTCGAACATAACATCCGCATCGATGGCAGGATCGTCAAGAGAACGAAGTATCTCGGAAAGAAAGAGATCAAAGATCTGGATAAAGAAAAAGAAAAGTTCCTGTACGAGATAGACAAAGAGGTCTGGATCGAGGGATTCTACAGGATCGCTGAACGATACAGGGCCGATCAGGGCAGGATGCCCCTTTCGGCGAGGAATAAGGAGCTCAGGACCTTCTCGATATCTTACACCTTCAACACGAACAGGATAGAAGGGTCCACCCTGACCTTGAGAGAGACGGCGGAACTTCTGGAAACGGGGATGACGCCTTCGAAACGTCCGTTTTCGGATGTGGAGGAGGCAAAGACCCATGATCAGGTGTTCATGAATATGCTGGAATACGAAAAGGACCTGTCCCTGCAGTGCGTTCTTTCGTGGCACAGGGACCTGTTCATGCAAACAAAACCGGATATCGCAGGCATTATCAGAAGACACCAGGTCGCGATATCTGCGAGCAGGTTCGAACCACCGATGTACCTCGAGCTGGAGTTCCTTCTCCATGAGTTCTTCGAATGGTACAAACGTGAAAAAAAGAGGCTGGACCCGGTTACCCTTGCAGCGTTGGTACATCTGAAGTTCGTGACCATCCATCCGTTCTCCGACGGGAATGGAAGGATATCAAGACTGATGATGAACTCCGTCCTGAACAGGAACGGTTTTCCCATGCTGGTCATCGAGTATACCAGAAGAAGCTCGTATTACAATGCCCTCGAGCGCAGCCAGGTCAAAGGGGACGATAGACCGTTCATTCTCTGGTTCTATCGAACATACAAGAGGAATAACTCGAAATACCTCGACCTGCCTGACGGATAGTCTGGGGATCCCCCGCGATCCCGATCAATACTTTGGATCTTCCCAATTGAGGATGCTTCGAGGATCGTGAAGATGTTTGATGGCAGGGATCCGATCACGGGATCAAAAACCCTATACGAGTCCGTTCGGGACCCGATCCGTTAGTGTATGTATGAAGAATTGTCCTACCTGGAAAAAAACTATATGCTTGAGTGATGATGAATGTACGATGTCCTGACCGATCTTTATTATCGAAGCCAGACAGTTCGCTTTGGAACGGAGATGAAAGGAGGAACAAGATATGATCCCATTTCCAAAATGCCCCGTATGCGGCGGAGAGGTAAGAACGAAGATCGTTGAGAAACTGATCCGCGGCGGAGTGAATATGGCCTCCGTCAAGGTCGAGGCTGATGTTTGCTTGAAATGCGGGGAGAGGATGTATCAAAAAGAGGATATCGTCAGGTTCGAGATGATCCGGGAGAATCTGATCAGAGAGGATGTGAACTCCTATCTTGAGATAGGTAGATCCTATCAGATCGCATGAGATCGGATCGGATGCTCCCTTTTTTTCACTTTTAAGGGATCCCGTGAAAGATGCGATGGGATGATGATGAGGTATAAAGAGGGGGAAATCCCCCTTTCGGGAGGAGGAAGAGGGAAGCTCCATTTCAAGGAGGATCCCCCTTTGGAGAGGGGGAAGAGGAATGTCCGGGATCGAGGAGGATCCCCCACATCATCATAACTAAACTACACCCTCTATCCCTCTCAGAGGGGATCCCTCCCAGACTATTGGTCTGTTCAAGATCCCCTGGGCACTACTCGGCGATCATGGCAAGTTAAAAATAGAG
>JARVGK010000062.1 GCA_029762535.1 Thermoplasmatota archaeon | reverse complement strand
GATTGGAGGGGTAATCCTGGCTCCAACTATGGAGTTTTAGAGTTACAAAACTAGGGAGTTTTGGCTGTTACATGACAAATAAATTTTGGAACGGTAATGGTATTCAAAGACCTATGGACCGCCGTGGAGATCCCCCACGAGAAGAAGGAGGCACGAACTTGAAAGGAGGGGGGATCCCCTCCTTTCCATCGATCCTGTGAGGAGATATGAGCCTCATAGGAACACAACGAGAGACCCGATCGGGATCCTCAAGGACCAGGGTATATGATCGATCGCACATGTCCAAACTCTTATCGAATGCGAGAATGATATCGTATATGCCCTCTCAAATGAACTTATAGAGAATATATTTCTCCTTTGAGTTCGTTCATTCGACCAACATTCAAATAATCTGGCGACGTTTGGTATGAGATGGTTCGGCCGAAGTACAGTCAGATCTTCCAGTATATCGAATCCAATTTCCCCATGGGATCGAAGCCCTCTCCGATGGAATCGTTCTGGGTCAAAGACATCGAATCCAACCAGTATCCGAACCTCAACGGGCCAGTATCCGAGGAGAAGGCGACCTTCTCATCCCCGGAAGAAGCCGCGGAAACGATACGATCCTTCGCGAAGGCTGCGGGTGCCTCCATCGTCGGTTTCTCCGATGTGACCGATGATATCGTCTTTTTGGGAGCCGAGGTATCGGAGAAGAACTGTATCGTCATTGCATACGAGATGGACAGGGAGGCGATCCTGACCGCTCCGGATCCCCCCGCCGGGATCGAGGCCCTGAGGGCCTACTGGAGACTTGGTCGGATCGTACAGAGCACGGCCGCGTTCATAAGGTATATGGGATACCCCGCCCGGGGACATCAGGTCAGGACCTATCTGAAGGACCCTCCCACCATTCTGAACACCCTTGCCGCGTACAAAGCAGGACTGGGTGAAGTTGGTAGGAACGGACTGTTGATCACCAGGGAATATGGTCCGAGGGTCAGGATCGGGACCATAACGACCGATCTGCCTTTACCAAAGAGAGGACCCATCGATCTTGGAGTGGACCGGTTCTGCTCCACATGCAGAAGGTGCCTGGAGTCCTGCAGAGGAAAAGCGATCCCGTATGAAAAGGATCAAAGTGGCAAATACACGATCGATCCCAAAAAGTGCGCTCCTGAGTTTGCAAAGTACGACGGATGCGGGATCTGCATAGCTGTATGTCCTTTCAGCAATGGATCAGGGGGAGGGTCCGATCCGTGAGAGATCTCCGCGAAAGGTTGATCATGGACGATGACAACGAGGAGATCCAGAGAAAGGTATTTTTCAGATTACTGACCGGCGGGAAGAAGGAGAATCAATATCGTGTGATGCTCCTTCCTTTTTTCTTCACAATCGCAATAGGCATGATCAGTATCCCGATCATAGTGATTCTCTATCGTTGGGTCGATCTGAACATCACGTATCTTCAGGATATGGAAGCCCTGATAATGGCATCAATTACCCTGATATTGGAGGAAGAAGGACCTCGATAGATTCTACTACATTCCATGGAAGAATGTGATCCAGGTAAAGGAAAAGCGGATCCCCATAGGGATTCTTATAAAATCCGATAAAGCCTATGAGAACCAAGGAAAGGGGATCCTTCCCACGATGAGTAAGGGCTGCCTGATCAAATTGAAGAAGAAGGATCGGGATAGGTTCCTTTCCGTCTACCGATCGATGAATAGATAATCACTTTTTAAATGAATTTTTAACATAATAATTAAGACTATATCCTTCCTAAATTCTTAATAATATCGTCGTCGATGGCCGGCTCAAAAGGATCTATCCCGACACGGTTAGAGAAAAAAAATACTTCTCCCAATTTTCATTCGCCAACTCTTCAGCGTGTGTTTTTTTTCAAAAATCGGAAAGGGATCTGTTCACGGGAACCGATGGCGACGGGGGATAGTGGAGACCGATGATCATCCAAGTGGGGTAATGGGAATGGGTTCCCATGATAAAGTGGAGATCGCGATCAATCAGCCATTTGAAAAACCTGTCATGGAGTTTTTCCCACACCGTAGATGGATCCTCATATATTTCCCAGTACTTCCGATAGGCTTCCAGAAGTTCCCAATCCTCGCACATGATCTTATGGGAGCATTTCTGGTCGCACGAGAAAACGTACTGGAACCTGTTAAATATCTCGTCAACCCTTAATACGCGATCGTTGAAGAGATTCATTTGGATCTCTTTGGAGATCTGGATGTCTTCTTGACTTACCGGTTTCTCAGAGATCAGATCTCTGATTTCTTTTGGCTTGATAATGCCTAACGATGTGAAATCCTTCCTATACCTCACTTCGAGGTTCTCCAAAGTTGGATCAATTCCTACCTTGGCCAACCATCGTTCCCTTTCAGCCCAATCCGGTTCTTTTTTTGGAGGAGACCTCTCAAGGATCCGAATAACTTTATATGATTCTTTTCTATGGTCTGACTGGCTCTTCTCAACCTTTAACTTAAGCAAGTCGTATTTATGAATACGTTCGTCGCCAAGGAATAATTCGAATTTTACTGGATACAGGCGCATCCATCTGCCATCTTCGGTGATCCCCGCCGAACAGACAAGGTTTTGATATTTCCTCGAAGGTTGAGGGTATGTCTCAACCATCAGCATTAGATCGACGATCTCCGAATTCATATATCCTCACAGACGATACCCTTTCTGGATAAATATTTTGCAAGACGATTTCGGTGGCAGAGGGATAGGTCCTTTTCAAAGCACATCAAGACGACTTTCTTTTCTTCTCCAAGTTTGATTATTTTGTCCATATGCTGAATTTTAGAATCTAGGGCTTCTTCATAGGAGTCCAACATTTTTTCCCAATCATTCGCATCGGTATTGGTCCTGATCTTAGAAGCGATTCCCAATTCAGGGATATGAATATACTCGATCTCCATTTTTTGACATATCGATGATAAGCTGGATTTTGAGAAACCATATTTTCTGGAAAAAGGATTATTTCTGACATCGATCAAAATTCTAATTCCATTTTTTACTAAGGAACTGATGAAAGAATCTATTGATTTCCCTTGATATCCAATAGTAAAGATACCATGACCTTCCTTTGGGATTACCATTCTTTTTTCGATCTCGGAATTGATTGTGAAGAATGGATATTCTTTGTAAATATATTTAATTAATTTATTATCTGGATATTGTGCATATTCTTCAAGGGAAGGATGAGGGGTATCGATCATTCTTTGTGTTTTGAGAGGCACTATTTTTTCATCGTATGAGATCAACCCTTCTTGGGATAGGCCTTCAAGGTCATGATAGAGCTCGAAGGAAAATGGTCCATATTTGTAAGGAACAAAATCATATGATGGCTTACTACGTGATAGTAGGAACATTAACTTGACAAATCTAAGTCTATTGATGGGGCCTGTATACGAGAGCATTTGAAGGACCTGTTGTTTCTTGGCGGATAACATCCATTTGGAAAGAGGATCCTTTACTATAAAGGTTTTCGGAAGCGAGAGAGATGGATGAAACTATCGCCGAGCAGTGCCGAGGGGCACTTTCGGAGACTCGTCTGTGAAAGTCTTAAAAATCCGGCAGGATTTTTCAAAGAGCGGCGAGGCCAGCGATAGCTCTGAGTTGACCGCAGGTCAACGAAGATTTGGAAAATCCGTTGGATTTTTTATAGATCTGAGGAGACCGAAGGTCTCCGAATGATGAGGAAAATCCTGAAGAACGAAGTTCGAAGGATCGGGAAAATCGCATCAGTGATTTTTCAACGATCTCGCAGATCGCAGATCAAGAGGTCAGGAAAATCACATCAGTGATTTTTCAACGATCTCGCAGATCGCAGATCAAGAGGTCAGGAAAATCGCATCAGTGATTTTTCAACGAT
>JARVGK010000061.1 GCA_029762535.1 Thermoplasmatota archaeon | reverse complement strand
GGCGTGGATCTCCTCGATTCAGGATTGGTTTCCAATTACGAGTCGGGAGAGATCATAGGCTCGACCTTCTCCCTACGCGATAATCTTTATGGTTTTGACCTTGCCCCTTATGATCGTTCAAGGAAGGTAGTGATCGATCCGGAATACAACGTGAACGCTTTGAACTTCTCCACATATATAGGTGGATCCTCATCAGAGGTTCCATATGAAATGGATCTGGATGATAACGGAAACATTGTCATCTGTGGAGCTACGTCTTCAACGGATTTTCCTGTTACTGTCGATGCCTATCAGGACTATTTAAATGGGGGAACGGATGCCTTTGTTTTGAAAATGGATCGTAATGGTAAGAACATCATTTTTTGTACATATTTAGGTGGAATAGATGATGATATAGCAGAGAGCGTAAAGGTTGACAGGAATGACAATTGTTACGTTGCTGGAATAACTTCTTCCGATGACTTTCCTGTAACAACGGATGCGTTCAGTGAAACCAATAAAGGATCGGGAGAATTATTCATAATCAGAATGAATGGAGCGGGGAATGTTCTCGATTATTCGACATATATCGGCGGCTCCGAAAATGAAAGAAATCCCAGGATAGACATTGATATTGAAGGCATGGTTTATCTTGCAGCGATCACGACTTCAAGTGACTTTCCGATCACATCCGATGCCTATCAGAACACGATGATAACCGAGGGAGGAGGATCCGACATAGTATTCCTCAAGATGGATCTTTCGACCATGGACCTTGTTTATTCGTCCTTTATTGGAGGTAAATGGAGTGATGAGAGCTACTGCATAAAGTACGACGGCAACGGATGCATTTTCATCGCTGGCAGAAGCGATTTTATCAATGCCACGCCCGGTGCCTATCAGCAGTCCTCCAACCATGAGGATAGTTTCGTATTAAAGTTCGATATGTTAGGGAACGATATCGTCTATTGCACCTTCTTCGGCGGTACTGGGACGGAGGTGATATTCGATATCGATATTGATTCCTATGGGAACTTGTATGCCTGCGGCTTCACAGATTCCTTTGACTTTCCCGTTACACCGGGAGCTTATGATATTTCATTGGGAGGTAGCAGGGATGGATTCGTTATGTGTCTGAACCCTGCTGGCAGTGCTCTGGTCTTTTCGAGTTACGTTGGGGGAAACGGAAGTGAGAGATTTGAATCGATCGCTCTTGACAATATGGGAGATATACATGTTTCAGGAGGGTTATATGGGGGGTGGACAACTCCGGTTTTCGATTTTCCGGTGACCGAAGGTGGATTCCAAGAAGTAGCTGGAGGAGGATGGGAAGAGGTAATATATTTGAAGCTATCCGGAGATGGCAAGAAGAACCTTTATTCGACCTATCTTGGTGGTTCGGATATGGACAAGTTCAATGATTTATTGGTGGATCCTTCAAACGGAGAGGTTATCATTCTGGGATATACTGACTCGGATGATTTCCCAATAAAGGATGGGTCTTATGATACTTCGATAAATGGATATGGTGATATATTCGTATCAAAGCTCAATTTAAGCATTCGACCTGAAAAACCGGGGCTCCCAAATGTTGTAAATGGCGATTCTTTCGTCAACCTCTCCTGGGATCCCCCTGCCATCGACGGAGGAGCCCCGGTCACGGATTACGAGGTACATCGAGGGACCAAGTCCGGATCCCTGACGAGGATCGCTTTCACGGGAGGGAACAACTCCTACAACGACACGTCCGTCACAAACGGGATCAAGTATTACTACGCTGTCCTCGCCGTAAACAGGATGGGGCAGGGTATGCTCTCGGACGAGATCAGCGCCCTGCCGGCCACGTTCCCCACACCTCCCCGAAACGTGGTCGCCAAGTTCAGCAACAGGTTCGTCAACCTGACGTGGATCGCTCCGGAGGACGACGGAGGCCTTGTGCTTCAGGGTTTCCGCCTCTACAAGTTCTCCGGGTCCTCCCAGACACCGGAGGTATTCACGATAGAGCCCTACATCAAGACCTATTCCGACGAGGCAGTTACCAATGGATTCAACTACCGCTACTACCTCACTGCCTTCAACGCGATCGGAGAATCCCTGCCCTCGATCGAGGTCAACGCGACCCCGAGGACAAGGCCGGGAATGGTGGAGGACGTGATCATAAGCACAGGACCGGAGTTCGTCAGCCTGAGATGGAGCGCCCCTGAATGGGACGGCGGCAGCCCGATCCTGAACTACACCATATTCAGAGCGGTCCAGAGCGGGACATTCGCCAGATACGTCACCCTGCCCCCTCTGCCGAGGATCTTCAACGACACGGGGCTGGAGAATGGCCTCAGATATAGATACAAACTGATCGCCCTCAACTCGGAGGGATCGGGCGATCCCACGGACGAGGTCTCAGCTGTACCCTTGGACCGCCCCTCCCCGCCAACGAACTTCGATGTGGAGGCGTTCTCCAACTCCATCAAGATAACTTGGGGGCAGCCGTTGAGGGATGGGGGCACCCCCGTACTGGGCTTCAACATCTACCGTGCGGAGAAGAGCATGATATGGAGCAACATTCGCGAGCTGGACGCCCTGGACGTGTCCTACACGGACAACAGCGTCATCAACGGTAGGACATACACCTACAGGATGACGGCCTTGAACGCCGTGGGCGAGTCGGAACACACCGAGGAGATCAACGTAACGCCCCTGGGAAGGCCCGGATCGCCGATGGGTTACAACATAGAGGCCGGGGACAGGTTCGTTCTCCTGAGCTGGGAGACGCCCCTCGATCACGGAGGGACCCCCGTCACCGGATTCAAGGTGTTCAGGGGCGAGTCCTCGCAGGAGATGGGGCTATACGCGACCATTGAAGGCCCGGAACACACCTACAACGACACAAAGGTCAAGAACGGCCTCACATACTATTACAAGGTAGCGGCGACGAACGCCGTTGGCGACGGGCCCTTCACGGAAGCGAAGAGCGCAAGGCCCGCAGGGATCCCGTCCCCTCCGTCGAACGTTCAGGTCACTCCCGGGGACGGATTTATTGACATATCATGGACCTCACCAGAAGATGACGGAGGGGATCCCGTCACAGAAGTGAGGATCTACCGTGGATTATACGATAACAGAAGTTCAATACTCTTCAAGGGAACCCTTCTTGAAGGATCCTATAAAGATACTGATGTTATCAACGGTATCTTTTATCATTACTCGATGACCGCTGTTAATAAAAATGGAGAGAGCATTTCAACGCACCCCCTTTCAGTTGTTCCATCTGGGTTGCCTTCGGTGCCTGGAAATGTTCAGATCGAAGAGGGAAGAGGCCATATCACTTTATCATGGGATCCTCCGTCCAATAGTGGCGGAATACCTCTTACGGGGTATAATATATACCGAACATCGATGACCAATGGTAGTGTCCTGATAGGATCCGTGAACGCAAATATCTTAGAGTATGTCGATGAAGACATACAAACCGGAGCGATATACCTGTATCGTGTATCGGCCCTGAACGATAACGGAGAGGGCCCACTATCCGATCCCGTGGAAGGTATTATGAAAGAAGAGACCGGATCTTATACAACGATCATAGTCGCGATATCTATTTTGATCATCATCATCCTTACCCTCGTTATATTGATTATAATGATGGTGAAAAAGAGGGGATCCTCCCAACAAACCCCGGATGCTCCCAGCCCCCCGATCCCCTCTGCGATCCGGGATCCTCATGGTGAGGAGGGGATCCCCCCGCCAGAAGGGGGTTCTTAAGGTAAAGCTTGACCAAAAATATCCATTGGTATCTCTTTGGCTTGGTTGATTCTCTTCATCACACTGGACCTATCCAGGTGATAGATCCTGACAAGGTCCTATCAGATGAAGTCGTTCCTCCTGCGGCGATAGATTGTAAACCCTCCAAGTGTCAGGTGTCATGTAACAGCCAAAACTCCCTAGTTTTGTAACTCTAAAACTCCATAGTTGGAGCCAGGATTACCCCTCCAATCTTCAAGGTGGGTAACCCATGCAGAGTATCTACGACAATAAGACCGTCCAGTATCGTTTGAAAAACGTTCT
>JARVGK010000060.1 GCA_029762535.1 Thermoplasmatota archaeon | reverse complement strand
ACCCAGTGATAGATCCCGTCTTTGGCAAGGGCCATCTTCCCGTACTCGGTGGAGATCACGTATAATATCGAGGGATCCCATTGGCCCCTGTTCTCGATGAAGGGACCCGATGATAGAGAATTCATTGCCGCATAAATATTATCATTGATCGGAAAAGTTGCTCCTTCAACGCGATCCGCTCCCGGATCTATTTGAAAGTTTATGGATAGGGTCATGATTATTATCGAGAATGCCAACCACAAACCCGATCTCATGTATTGATTAAAGGATGGACTATAATAATAAGTTTACTCTCACATGAGTTGGATAATTTAGACATTATGACATTTGGGCAATAGTAACAGTAAAAAAGAGATGGAATTTTCATTCAAAAATAAGCGAATCGAATTCATCCTTCAGATGAGTTGATATTCATTGAAAATAATAATTTGGATCATTCTGATATTGGGATAAATTCTTGTTCAGACCTTCATTTATTTGTATCTTATGAATGATATGGAATAATGAACCTTAATATGGGATATTGGAATAGTTTGGAAAGATGTAATATTTCATGTGGCATATTTTGGATTATGCCGAATTACTCCGATTATTGATCTTTCAGAAAATATCCAGATCCCGTCCTTCGGGAGATGTGAAGGCAGAGGAGTGATCCAAAACGCTCTTTTAATCTAGTTATGGATCAGCGGGATCCCCCGCATCATATTACGAACCTGGCGATGAGCATCATGACGACGAAGATGAAAACGCCCAGGAACATCGGGATCGGAAGCCCGGGGAGGATCGACTCGCCTCCCGATCTCTGGAGGCGATAGATGGTGTAGGCGAAGCCCACGAGGATCGCGACGAGGACGGGGACGAAGAAGAAAGGCATCATCCACAGGCCCTCCGTTCTCACATAAGGCACCGAATAGTAGATGGAATGGGCCCCCAAAGCGGAGTAGAACACCAGATCCCCGATCCCCAGCTGCCATGTACCTGAATCATAAGTCATGTTCTGAAAGGGAAAGCGGTCCGATTCGTCCCCTAACGGATCCCATCTCGCCATCAGGTTGCCGTCCATCTCCATCTGGACCATGGTCTTTATCGGCCCCTTGAAGACAGCGTAAATATCCCACAGCGCAAGCGCGATCAGGAGGAAAAGCACGGTCCATGTTGGCATGATGACCGCGATGAACGCTCCCATGAGAGCGGAGATAACAATTAGTGCGTTATTGCGCTCCCTCCTCCTGAACTTGCTGGAGAACACCATCGAGGTGAGTATGTAACCGATCAACAAGGACATGATCAGGAAGGAGACCATGGAGGGCAGGTCGGCATTGACGGTGATAATGTAGTTCCCCGGGCTGTATGGATTGGCGAGATACCAGTAGACCCGGTCCAGTATCAGACCGATGAGATAGTAAACGAATACGAAGACTATGATCCCGGTGGTGAACGAGAACAGCGCCCTGAACACGTTCTTCAAAAGCCTTCTCTTTCCGAACTTGAGCAGCGCTATGATCCCGAAGCTGCCGATGATGGCAGGGACGAAGAACAGCACGGCGTTGCCCAGGCCCGCCCCGGCCTGCCCCGCGGTCCCGGATCCCTCCTCGGCCACGAAGACCTCGGCCTGCACCTCCAGGCCGGAGAGGGTCATTATCAGAGCAAGGAGAGATGCCAGGAATATAACGGACATGACCGGGGCGAAGAAGCGGAAGACGCGTTTCACCCTCTTCATGCCCGTGTTCGCCCTCATACGGGGGTGATATCGTTCGGGTTTATTATTATCTATCGGGCTAGAAATCGGCCAGGCTCGACTGCGGATCGATCTCTGGCTCGGGATCCTCCTCCATCATGCTCATGTCCGGCCCGGCGGCCGACTTTATGGAGGCGGCGAGGGTCCTCCCTATCCCTCCAACCTTAGCGATCTCGTCTATAGTGGCCCTGTTGATGGAATCCAAAGACCTGTATCCCGCCTGGAACAGCTTGCGGGCCCTGATCCTTCCGATACCTTTGAGCTTCACGAGCGGTATCAATTCCTCCCTTATGCCGTGCTCCACCCTGAGGGATATCATGTCGATATACGATGAGAATCCGGTGTTGAGGAGCCGGGAGAGCTCCCGCATCGCATACAGCATCCAGAGCGCTTTCTCCACCCGCGAGCGGATGTCACCGGGGCCCATGTTGAACAGCTCCTCCATTCTCTCCTCGGAGGCCTCCGAGCCGTTCTCGCCTATCCATTCCATGAAGAACATCGCCGTCTTGACGGAGGAGAGGAACCATTCCATGTCAACCTGGTCCTCGGGCACATCCATCATAAGCTGGTCGTGCCTCCCCTCTAAGAACTTCGACAGGGTATCGTGGTCCTTCGCCTTCAGATAAAGGGACGGAACGTCCGTGGTGGATGAGATCACCTGAAGGACGGAGAACGCCGTGATCTCATCGGGAGGCATCATCAACGCGTTCTTGAGGACCACGGCCGAGAGCGGGTCGATGTAGAGCCTCGCCACCCTCTTTCCCATATCGGTCGCGAATATCTTTTCCCCTTCGGTGTAGATGAAACCTTCCTCTTCCAGGAACAACAGCGTCTCCTCCACGTCACCCTCGAGCTTCCAGGTGTCGTTCTGGTGGGCGTAGAACGTCGAGGATATGAACTCCCACATCCCCTTGCGGTCCATGACGTGCCCCGTTGAAAAGGACGAGAGGAGATGCGTCCTCAGAGCGGGCATGGACCCTAGCTTCGAAAAGATGCTCTCGTTCTTTCCCCATATGTAGCGCTCCAGGAGCTCCCTTGCCTCGTCCGGGTCCCTGGCGAGCACCAGCCCCTCGCCCTCCTTGTCGTATCTGGGCCTTCCGGCCCTTCCAAGCATCTGCTTCACTTCGAGCACGGGGATCGGGGACCGCGGGTTGTACGTCTCGTACCTGGTCCAGTCCCTGACCACGACCCTGCGGGCGGGCAGATTTATACCCGCTGCAAGGGTCGGGGTGGCATACAGCGCCCTTATCGCCTTGGACCTGAAAGCCTCCTCGACGAGCCCCCTCTGCTCGTTGGACAATCCCGCGTGGTGGAAGGCGCAGCCCCCTTCCAGCGCCGACCTGAGCCTCTTGAGCATTCTGGACTCCCCGGATCCCAGCTTCATGATGACGTCCTTCAACCTCTCGCGGTCCTTCTTATCGATGAGCCTGTGGACCGTCAATGCCGCCTTGGCCGCGGCCGTCTCGCAGCCTTTTCTGGTGTTGACGAATGTAAGGACCTGGGCGTTGTCCTTCTCGACGGTCTCGAGTATCAGGTCCATTATGGGATCCCCTGTAACGATCGGGATGTTCCTGGTCGTAAGGTTGGGATCCGTCACGATGTTCCCCTCGAGCACGCCTTCCACGAGCTTGACGGGCCTGAAGTCGGAATCGACCAGCTTCGCATCCAGCCATGCGGACACCTCGTCGGCGTTGCCGACGGTGGCGGACAGGCAGACTATCTGGGGAGGGTGTTCGAGCTGCTTGAACCTGGTGAGTATCACCTCAAGAGTGGGGCCTCGTCCGGCATCGTTCATGAGATGGACCTCGTCCGCGACGATCACCCCCAGCCGGGACAGCCATCCGGCCCTGTTGCGAAGAAGGGAGTCGGCCTTCTCGGAGGTGGCGATAACGATGTCGTTCCTCTCGAGGTTCGCATCCTCGGAATCGTAATCACCGTACGAGAGAGCTATTCTCAGCCCCATCCTCCTCAAGGCCTTCAGCTCAGAGTACTTCTCCGAGGCCAGGGCCCTGAGCGGAACGATGTAGAGCGCCTTTCCTCCTCTGAGGACCTTGTTGAGCATCGCTACGTACGCGATCAAGGATTTCCCTGACGCGGTCGGGACGCACACGACCATGTTCTTACCGCTGGCTATTATCGGAAAGGCCTCCTTCTGAGGAGGATAGAGGTCCTCTATATCCCATATCTTTAGGGCTTCCGAGATACGCTTGTGAAGCCCTTTGGGGAGTTCGATCATCGCCTCTTTCGCCCCCGGTCCCTTTGGGCCGCTTTCCTGTTGGGATCGCCTTTCCTTGCCCACCAGCCTTCCCTGAAGGGGGGCTGCCTGGGGGAGGGCGCCTTGCTCTTGCGGGGGGGAGAATCGAGTATCCTCCTGATCTTCGCGTCCAGCTCTTTTCTTATCTCCTCCCCGCCCGAGCCTCCGTAGAGGTCGAGCTTCACGGCCCTTGCCGCAGCTGCGGCCATGGTGCGGGCGA
>JARVGK010000005.1 GCA_029762535.1 Thermoplasmatota archaeon | reverse complement strand
ACAATGAGAATATGCTTGAAACGTGCGGGCTCACTCTTCTTAGTAAGGAATAAATGTTACGAGTGGGCCCGCCCGGATTCGAACCGGGGACCTCCGCCGTGTGAAGGCGACGTCATAACCAGCTAGACCACAGGCCCATTGAGATCACGAGGGTGGATGATGGTACGGGATAAATAGTTTATCCGTTGTTCAAAAGGGCGTGCATCATTCATTAAGGGGTCATTTATATGATGAGGAGAATGAATGTGGAAACATGGAGAATAAAAAAAAGACATGAACATACGGGATACATCAGTTCAAATATGGTCGATCCGGAACATGTGATCAAGCTGGTCGATCTAGTCGAAGGTGACACCGTTCTCGATCTCGGATGCTCCTCAGGCGATTATTCCATCATAGCATCTCGTATTGTCACCAGATACGGCAAGGTCATAACCATAGATAGCCATAAGAACTCGATAGAAGAGCTTCAAATTAGAATTAAGGGGGAGAATATCGATAATCTCTCCCCGATAGTGACGGATTTCACGAAGGGAATACCCCTCAGCAATGGGTCCGTGGATATCGTATTGATGTTCAACGTATTTCATGGTCTTGTATACAACGATGAGCTAAAACCGATAATACAGGAATTGAGAAGGGTCATGAAGAAAGGAGCCAGGCTATCGATATTGGAGTTCAAGAAAGGGATCGAGGGCAAGGGGCCTCCTGAATCGGTTAGGCTTTCTAAAGGCCAGATAATGAAAATTATGCTTCAGTACGGTTTCGTTCATTACCGAACCTTGGTGGCGGGACATTACCATTTATTAATGAGTTTCATTATCTGATCCAGAAACCACTTATTGAACATAACTTTTAATTGTACGATCTACCATACATACGATGATTATTAAAAGGTTGTAAGCAATAACTCTATCATAGGAACGAGTATATAGCGGGGCGTTAACATGGCTGACATCAGAGAGATAGTGACGCAGGACAGAGGTTGGTTAAAGAAGATCCAAGCGTTTCTTCCAGGTTATAAAAAATACCGCAAATGCGAGGACCTACGCGCTGCTGACAACCTCATAAGGTTACAAATTGGACAAAGGTTGAGAGCCGCTGAACAACATCTCTTCGAAGTCAGGGAGGATCTGGCCAGGAAGATGGACATGGAGAACCTAAATGTCATCGGGGAACTGATCAACAAGGAGCATTCATTGACCGAAAAGATCATCCATGCCGAGCAGGGATATTCTCCATGGATATCCGGGGATGTTAGGATCGAAGAGGAAGAGCTAAACAAACTATACGATTTCGATCTATCCCTCATGGAGAACGCACAGTTAATAGCTGACCTCTCGAAGAAGATGTCCGATGACATCGTGGGAGATGGCATGGATATAAGATCAGCCATAAGAAAGTTATCAGAACATATAAACAGTCTGGACCGAACTTTTTCTTCAAGGATAGAGGTCGTGACAAGGATTGCCCAGAAATGATCGGGAGGAATGTGTATGGGAATCACCGACAAATTAAAAGGAAAGAATCCCAGTGTTGTAGGGGGATGGACCCACTCGTGGGACAAGAAATCGGACGATCAGATAATGTACAAGATACCCAAGAACATCGTCTGGAACGACAACATAATCGTAAGGGAGGACGAATTCGCCGTATTCATGCGAGACGGCAAGGCTCTTAGTGTTTTCAATAGGCCAGGAAGATACGCCCTCACCACCCAGAACATAGCCATGTTTGGCCTGGCCGACAAGGTCCAGGAGCTAACTGGGGTAAAACAGCTCGGTGAAATTTACTACATCCGCAGATCGGAGATGAGGGGAAAGTTCGGCACCAAGGAACCGATCGCGTTCAGGGACACGGATTTCGGAATCGTCCGTATAAGGGTATTCGGTCAGTTCGCATACAGGGTAACGGAACCCATTCTCTTCCTTACACAGTTCATAGGAACGGAAGGCAGGACCACATCCGATTCCATAGTCGATTGGATGAGGGACCAGATCGTCATGTCCATCAATGATGTGATGGGTGAACTCAAAAGGGACAAGCAGATGGCCGTTATTGATATGCCGGCATACCTCGAGGAGATGGAACAGATACTCCTCGCCCGGCTTTTGGACGATTTCGTAAGATACGGAGTGGAGATGACGAAGATATCCGGATTGAACATCAACCTTCCAGATGAGATCCAGAAGGCCATCGATGAGCGGGGAAGATTACAGGCGCTGGGTGTCAACTATATGCAATACCAGGCTGGTCAGGCGATGGTCAAGGCCGCCGAGAACACTTCGGGAAGTGGCAATCTTGCGGGCATGGGCGTTGGCCTTGGAGCAGGCCTTGGCATGGGAGCAGGCATGGCGGGAGCTGTGCAATCAGGCATGCAGCCGCAGCAGCCCAACCCATGGGACTCGCAAACCCCCTCGACGGCCCACCCTCCTGAGGATAAAGTGAAATGCCCCAATTGCGGACATCTCAATACATCGGATCAAAAGTTCTGCAGCAATTGCGGATCCAGGCTTTCTGATGATATTACCTGTCCCAAGTGCGGAAAGGACGTCAAAAGGAACGATAAGTTCTGTCCTTCTTGTGGTGAAAGGATAGCCAGGATATGTCCCGGCTGCGGTAAGGGGGTTAAGGCGGGGTCCAAATTCTGCCATGAATGCGGCGCAAAGATCGAGTGACATCCTAACGTCCGATAAGAGCCTTTCTAAGATCGGAAAAGAACCCACCTACGGAATGGTCAGGAGGGGGTATGTCTCCTCTTATCACCTCTCCTGTAGATCCGCAGATAAGCATCTGGTACATCGCATTGTTGTAGTTGTAATCTACCTTCCATATGGGTGCGTGCACGAATTCTATATCCTCTACCTCGAACGAATTCACTATACTATCGAACTCGTTTATCTGAGACGACAGCATGAACTTCTGATTATCGGCTGCCTCGCCTCTTGCGATGTCCTCGGCATCCTTTTCATCGAATTCGGCGTTTAGATATTTGGAGTTCGGAGGGATCCTGGACAGGTTGAAATCCTCCTTTCCTGAGAGGGGTATCTCATATTCCCTGGTTGGGAATTTCGAACCCCTCCTCCCTAGGACCTTCCAGTAGTATTCCTTGTGGAGTACTCCATTTCTTGGGTCTCTTCCGCCCGTTCTTGTGAACATGCCAGAATATGTCGTTGTAACGTTCAGATGAACCACATAGAAAGGAAGGAATACAAGCGACTGATCCTCTATCCTCGAAGCCTTGTAAAAGTTCGAGGGTTTCAGGGCCCCTGTTGACATCCAACTCTTGACAACCTCATTAACTGCCATATCATCTAGTCGTGAAGGTATTATAGAATGTTCGAGAAAGAACTTCTTGTCTGATGCTACATTGAAATCAGTACCACAGTAATCGCATGTGATTATCACCTCTCCGGCCTTCAGTGATAGAGGTGCGCCGCAGTTGTGACATTTTAAACCGGATGCTATCTTCATGATATAACCCTATATTGATCTCAGTAAGGTATAACGATACTCATCAATAATTAAATATCCATTAGATAATGACCGTCCATGGCTTATCTCTCCACCCTGAAACTGAACTGCTACTTTTTCGTGGGTATGATGTTCCTTGTATTCGCGGCTTTCGTTGCGATCGTAGGGTTGATCATCGGACTGGATTTCATAACAATGCTCGTGATTTTCCTTATCATCATGACCATACAGATACTCATATCCTCAACCATAATAGGATGGGTATCGAGGGTAAGGCATCTTGGAGAAGGTGAGATACCTTTCCTTGAAAGGGAAGTGAAGGCCCTTTCCGAACAGGCAGGGATACCTATGCCCAGGCTCGGGATCGTTGATGATCCGACACCCAATGCATTCGTCTACGGACTGACACAGAAAGGATCGACCCTTGCAGTCCATCGAGGCCTTATGGACCAATTGAACGATGATGAGATAAGAGGTGTTCTTGCTCACGAGATAGGACATATAAAGCACAGGGATGCTATGTACATGACCATACTTTCGGCCGTACCAGCCATAGCATATATGGGAATGAGGATGCTTCTGTACATGCGTTTCATGAGGGTGGGGAGAGGTAAGGGCGCTGGCCAGGTCATATTGGCTATGCTCCTTATAGGATTGATCTCCGCAGTGATCTATTTTATGAGCATGCTGCTTGTCAAGCGGCTTTCCCGTATAAGGGAGTTCTACGCTGATGCTTATTCCGCCTTCGCGACCGGGGATCCGCACTCACTTTCCTCGGCACTTTCAAAGATAACATACGGCCTATCACTCGCTCCTCCGGAGATCAAAAGCCGCGAAGCTGCCCGGGCTTTCTATATCGGAAATGTTCAGAACGCTCATAAAGAGATAGAAAGGATCTCAAGGAACAAGCAAAAATATGATCTGGATGGAGACGGAGTGATAGACCAGAAGGAGCTGGAGATCGCTATGTCGGACGAATCCAACACATCGGCATGGGACCGGTTCGGCGTATTGCTTTCGACCCATCCTCCGACCTTCAAGAGAATACTTGCGCTCAAGAACATAGAGAAAGACATGAAAAAAGGATCTGTAATAGAGGACATGATCTATGAGAAGGTAGAGTTCTGAACGAGTTCTGATATAAGTTTCTCTATCCTCTCATCCGTCAATGCTGGCAGGGTAATATGTCCCCTATTCTCATTGGATCTGTTCCAGGCCTCCACCACGTCCATGGACCCTTGATTACGGGCCCAAGAGCGCCTCGATACACCGATCATCACATCCCATTCCAGTGCGGACCTTATGACGGAATCGACCCTGTCGGACCCGTCCAGCACGAGGCCGTAACCAGAATTGAACGCCCTTCCAATACCCACCCCGCCACCGTTTGATATGACGACCATTGTCATACCACGGGCAACGTTACCCGCGAAGCAGTGAACGGCCATGTCTCCGGTTATGTTGGATCCGTCCTTGATGTTGGCCGTCTCTCTGTAAGGTGAGTCGGTACCGCCCGGATCGTGATGGTCCCTTCCGATCATGACCGGTCCTATCTCCCCATTTCTCACCATATCGTTGAATTTTAGGGCTATTTTCACCCTTCCTTCGGCGTTCTGGTATAGTATCCTGGCCTTGGAGCCAACCACCAGATCGTTCTTTCTGGCCTCTCTGATCCATCTGTGATTATCCCTGTCCTGAGAGGACCTATGGGGATCTATACAGTTCATGGCCGCTTCGTCTGTCCTGTCGAGATCCTCCTGTTTTCCGGATAGACATATCCATCTGAAGGGCCCATAACCCAGATCGAAGACCATCGGCCCCATGAGATCCTCCAGATAAGAGGGGAATATGAACCCTGCAGCAGGATTCGAAGGGTTCAAGGCGATGGAGCTCTCTCCGGAGTCGAGTACGGACTTCATGAAGGAATTCCCGTAGTCCCAGAAATGCATGCCCTTTTCAGTCAGGGTCTTTATTAGATGATATTGCTTTTTTAAAGAGACATCTACCATATCCCTGAACCTGCGATTGTCGGTGTTTATCATCCCCACTTTCCCATTGTCAGGATCTCCCATGGCCTCAACGTAACTGAGGCCTTGGGGTGTATAGCCTCCATCATAGACAGCATGGCATGAGGTCTGATCGGACCCAAGATCGACCTTGATATCGTTGTCGAGAACATACTGCCAGAGATCTACTATATTACCCCTGTATGCAATAGATTGAGGCGTCTTTGTGGTTCTGGCCTTATCTACCCAAGAGAATATCTCATGAAGATCTTCAGAAACCCTGGAGACCCAACCCTGAGAATGCCTCTTGAAGGTCTGCTTGTCATTTACCTCGGCTATGATCCCTATTCCGCCCGCGATCTCTATGGCCTTGGCCTGGGCTCCAGACATCCCTCCAAGTCCGGACGTGATGAACAGCTTTCCTCCCAAGTCCTCCTCATTACGCAATCCAAGGTATCTCCTGCCTGCGTTCAGTAAGGTAATGTATGTCCCGTGAACGATCCCCTGTGGGCCGATATACATCCAGCCTCCGGCTGTCATCTGACCGTAATTCGATACTCCAAGGGCGGCAGCGCGGTTGAACGATAACTGATTATCATATTCTCCAACGAGGATCCCATTGGTCATTATCACTCTGGGCGCCTCCGGTCTTGAAGGAAAAAGACCGAGAGGATGTCCGGACATCACGACAAGGGTCTGATCATCCTTCATTTCGCTCAGATACCTCATTATCAAGCGATACTGCATCCAGTTCTGACAGACCTGACCTGTTGATCCGTACGTTACGAGCTCATATGGGAACAAAGCGACGTCCGGATCGAGATTGTTATCTATCATCAGCTGGATCGCGCGGCCTGACAATGTCCTTCCTGGATGATCATCCAATGTCCCGGCTATGATCCGCTTTGCAGGTCGGAACCTGTATCCATATATCCTGCCCCTACTTCTCAATTCCTCGATTAACTCAGGAACCATGATCTCATGGAATATGGGTTCTATGTATCTGAGTGCGTTTCTGACGGAGAGGAATATGTCATCTGCACTCAGGTCAGATATCCTCTTGGGAGCCCTGTCCCCACTTTCTTCGAAATTCTGGATCGGCGGTAGTTCTCCTTCAAAAGGCAGTAGGTGTTTACGCAATGGTTTGGATGGCAAATCATCACCTGTTTTTTGTTAATGATATCAAGGATAATGATCTCAACTCTCGATTTCCTTTTCCAGGTAAGTGACCTCTATCTCCATCTCGTATGAGTTTACATTATCTGTATAACCGATTATCCCGATCCGCGGAGCATACATGCCAGATTCTACCAGGGTTACCGTTACAACGAACTCGGTATTGTTGCTTTGAGCAAGTATTTCATCAACTGGAATAATGACTCCGAGCTCTATAAGTCCTTCACCGTGTATGGGATTGGAGGCCTGTTCTTCGACCGATACGTTCGGCCCGGTGATGGTCACCCTGAAGGTATCCGGTTGATTCGTATATGTCCTTCCGAACCGTACCATATCGGGCTCATCTTCCCAACTCAAAGTGACGTTCAATGACGATATCAGTGTAAAAGCGCTTGTTGTGATCCTTTCAGGATCTTC
The DNA here is from genome assembly GCA_029762535.1 of Thermoplasmatota archaeon. Lineage (GTDB taxonomy): Archaea > Thermoplasmatota > Penumbrarchaeia > Penumbrarchaeales > Penumbrarchaeaceae > JARVGK01. The sequence goes on along the minus strand of JARVGK010000005.1, from coordinate 108,557 downwards.
CTGTCCCAGGTTCACCGTGTTCACTTTCGGAATGATCTCCATTCGAGCCGTGTAATCGAATAATGGGTTCAAAGGAACCTTATCTCGATCGGATTGGGGCCCAAGCAGGGAGAAATCGTCCGTTCCCAGAACGCTCGCTCCCGTTGCAAGAACTACCAGCGTTAGAATTGTTATCACAGAGAGGATCCCGGATGTGCTAAGCGTTTGTCTCTCTCCTACGTCGTGGGAGAAGAATGCCTTTTGAAGGCTCATGAGCTTACCACCGAAAGCGGGTTGTCCTCTCCTGTGGGGTTCCCAGTAGAACTTGTGTACGAGATAGAAAAGTCCGATGAGGATCGCATTGGCGAAGATAGATACGAGTACGGATACGATGAGATAAGATGTATGATTTAGCCCTGTGCCGCTTGTGGTAGATTGTATCCAGAAGGTTGAGAGCTGCCAGTTGCCGATACCGTGCATCACAATGCATGCGAATATGTTCCTTGACCACATGTAGAGGGCACCGAATACCGCTCCAGCGGTCATCCAGCTGATCTCGGCAACGACAAGATCGATGAAGGGCAGCTTGTAAATGAAAATAGCTATAGGGACATGCGATAGTCCGAATAGTACAGAAGAGAATATCAAGGCCTGCCACATCGGAAGGACCCTCGCACTCTGATCGTGAACGAATGATCTGAACTGAAACTCCTCTACCGGACCGACTATGAAGAACATGACGAAGGTCATGAGAATGAATATACCGAACTGATTTGTTCCGTAGACGTTAAAGAGGTTTATCTGTCCAGCTTGAGCTCCGCCGAACATCACGGTGAAGACATCGCTCACGAGCATCTCCGTGACCCTCCATACGATCCCTCCGAACAATCCTACGAGGACCGCTGTGAAAAGAAGCCTTCTTGTTAATTTGAACGGGCCGATGTTGATGCTCATGTTCTTCTCCCCGTCCCAATCCTCCTTTTTCAACATCCTTTCCTTTCTTATGAACTTCCAGTAGATGAGGATAGGAGTAAGATGTATCAGTGGTGCGAATATGATATGGCCAAGATAAAATGTTAAGGAGCCGAATTGTCCATATATCGGAGCCGAAACCCATCTGTAGGCCGCCCAGATGATCAATTCCACAAGAAAGACCAGGAATATCCCAAGGATGAACTTCCATTTGCTGTATATCGGCCTATCTCCCGCCGGGGGTACGAAATGCCATTTGGTATCCAGTTCTTCGGGAGTTATATTATCCTGATCGCTTACATCCTCGTTATCCATGATGCGGCCTCCACGAAATAAACGTAAACTTATCCACATGTTTAAAACTAACTAGAACCTACATCCATCAACCTGAATTTGAAACCATACTGGATGGTACCGGAAGCACCTTCCGCGGAAAGCCTTCTAAATACCATTTCAACATCCAAGTCGATATCAACGATCCTTGGATCACAATCCACTATCTGGCCCAGGACAAGATCACCCTCTTCAAGGGCAATCACCGCTAGTACATATGGAGATTGATCGGCGTAGCTTATGATCGGATCGTGAACGATCGTATACGTGACCACCTTGCCCTTTCCTGAAAAAAGGAACTTTTCCATCTTTCCTATTGATCTTCTATGGCAGGTTGGGCATATCGTCCTCTTGGGAAAGAATGATCCGTTACATATTGCGCATTTGCTGCCGGCAAGTGAATAACGCTGTTCCTGCTGCCTCCAATATCTAGCTACCGCCATCAGATCGCCTCCAGAATGTGCACTATAACTGTCCCGCCCGTTCCTCCAACGTTCTGGGCGAGCCCGTATAATGGGTCTTTCACTTGTCTTTTTCCAGCCATACCCCTCAACTGAAGGACGATCTCGTTGATCTGGGCGATACCCGTAGCTCCGAGAGGATGGCCTCTGGCCTTAAGTCCGCCGGATGTATTGATGGATATTATTCCTTCCAAGGAGGTATCACCCCTCTCCGTGGCTGGACCCCCGTCCCCTTTTTCAAAGAAACCTAGGTCCTCTATCGCCATGATCTCGCCTATCGTGCATGAGTCATGGACCTCAGCAACCGATATCTCTGAAGGGTTTATTCCTGCCATCTCATAGGCCCTCTTCGAAGCTGCTCTAGTGGCTTTCAATCCCGTCAATTCGGTCCTGTTCGCTATGGATAGGGAATCAGACCCCTGTCCGGTCCCCGAGACCTTTATTGGGTTCGTACATAACTCCCTAGCGAGGTCAAGTTCGGCCAGGACTATGGCAGCGGCACCATCCGATATGGGAGCACAATCGAAAACACCCAAAGGAGTTGATACCGGTCCTGCCTTTAGAACCTGTTCAAGGGTGATCTCCTTCTGGAATTGCGCATCCGGATTCAGCGAGCCATTACGGTGGTTCTTAACCGATACCAAACCCAATTGCTCCCTGGTCGTTCCAAAATCATGCATGTGTTTTCTCGCCATCAGCGCATAAAGCGAAGGAATTGTGGCCCCAAAGAGCGATTCCCATGATTGATCGGCCCCGGCCGCCGTGAAATAGGTTGCGATCTGTGAAGTTACATCCGACATCTTCTCTGCCCCTCCGACGACGACGATATCGCTCATTCCGGATGAGATATCCAGGATCGCCTGGCGAAAGGCAAGGCCTCCGGATGCATCAGCCGCTTCCACCCTTGTCGCTGGAACGCTGTCCTTTGTGAGGCCGACCTCCTCTGCTATCATGGAAGCCACATGTTCCTGGTCAAGGAACAAACCTGCGGACATGTTCCCGATGTAGATCGAATCCACCTTGCTGGATTCGATACCGGCGTCCTGTATGGCTCTTAAACCCGCCTCGATGCCGATCTCCCTGAAGGACTTGTGCCATATCTCACCGAATTTCGTCTGCCCTATACCGATCACCGCAACTTCCCTGGATAGAGTCATTCTCATTCCCCCTCCATCTTTATCTTCTTCCTAAATTTCAGGTATGTCGCGTAATCTATATCCATTCCAAGTCCTGCCTCATCCGCTACCAGAGGAGAGGCCGATCTGTTGAAATCCTCTATCGCATCGGTTATCTCTATGTGAAAACCATCGGAACCTGCACCGGAACCGTATGATACCCCAAGTATCAGATCATTGGGCTTTGCCACATCCAGGATGCCAGCTAACCCCATCATCATGGAAGCAGAATAGGTATTGCCGATCCTGGGTGTCCACAAACCAGGAGCTATCTTTTCGGAGGTGAATCCCAGTTTCCTTGCAACGTTTACTGGGAATTTTCCATTCGGTTGATGGAATACGGCATAATCGTAATCTCCTGGTTTCGTTCCCATATTCTCCATGACCTTACTAGCGCACATCTCCACATGCTTGAAATATGCCGGAACACCTGTGAACCTTTCAGCGTGAGAAGGGTATTTCATCCCCTCCCTTCTCCAGAAATCTGGAGTGTCGGTCGTTATCGAGATCGAATGGTCTATCTTCGCTATGACATCGTCCTTTCCAATTAGAAAGGACACCCCTCCCGCGGATGCCGAGTATTCCAGAGCATTTCCCGGTGCTCCTTGAGAGGTATCCGAACCTATGGCAAGGGCATAATCCATGGGCATGACATTGTCATCCATGTGAACCAATCCAAGGCAGGCCTGTATCGCGGCCGTTCCTGCCTTGCAGGCGAATTCGAAATCCGCGGCGGTCATTACCGGAGTGGCACCGATGGCCTCTCCAACGATCGTAGCCGTCGGTTTGACAGCATACGGATGAGATTCGCTGCCTACGAATATCGCACCTATCCTTGACGGATCTACTCGTACCCTTCTGAGCATCCTCCTTGCCGATTCAACTGCTATTGTGGCCGCATCCTCATCCGGGGCGGGTACGCTTTTGGATTCTATACCCAGCGCTTTCCCCATTGAGTTCCCGTCCTGTCCCCAAACCGCACCAATGGAGGCAGGAGTTATCCTATACCTTGGTATGTATATGCCATAGCTCACGATCCCTGCTTTCAATCATATTCCTCCTCATATCAGCTTTCGTAACCTCTTACTGATATCATCAACGGAAAGATGAGTGGTTATCAATGGTATCCTCTCAAGTCTTGCAAGCTTTATAGCAAGAGGGTCGACCTTTTCCGGTTGAATGTAAACTACCATTGCGGGTTTGATCGGGTGAGCTCTTACGGCTATCATTGGGGACCTACCATAAGCGACCTTGGTGAAGAGAAGCGCCCTCTCTGTGGACCTACCGTATATCCTCATATAATCAAGTGACGAGAATCGCAATATTCCTAATATCGAGTCTATTATCGAATAGCCCAGTATGGGACGCCTTATATAGTCGTCTTGATCATCGCCCGTTCCGCTCTGAAGAGTTCCTTGTATCACATCCATGAATACGCTCGGATTTACGCCGATCGTGAACTCTGCCATATCGAGTATGGCCTCGTCCTGAAGGTCCATCGAGTATTTCTTGATGGTATTGGCCCCTCTTTTTACGTCCAGCTTGATAAGGCCCTCGATCATCCTCTTCATAAGGTTCAGGGAAGGATTCTTCCTTCTACCCTTCTCATAATCGGATAGTTGAGATGGAGATACGCCAATCTCCTGAGCCAGGTCCTGCTGTGAGACAGAAAACTGGTCCCTCCAGGACCTGAAGGTCTGGGAGGGGTTCTTAGAAAGAATGATCTCAGAGGCGAGCTTCTCTGCAAGTCTCTCTCTTGCAAGCCACATAGAATCCTTGACGTCCTCAATTGTTTTTTCTTCGTAAAGGACCATGAAAGGGGTAAGGATGAACAGTCTATAAACTTAACTATCGTTGTATATGAGATTAGACGATAAGTGAAGTGATCCAACGGAAAGGAAACTTGCTCAATAATAAGCGTGATCGACAAGCGGTTTCTTAAGCTTGGCTTTCAGAGGCCTCCTTATCATCTCTGGGTCTTTTTCCGGAGAAGGCCTGTTATGACGTATCACTTTGGTATCAACGATCCAATCCATTACCACCTTGTGATAATATCCATCTTCATCAACTATCTCGAGGTCGTCCTTCAATGAGAGGATCCTGCCTCTCATACTGATTAGAGAATTACCCGCGATGATCTGTACTTCAATATCATCATCAACCCTCAATCCGAAGCTCCTGTCCCTCAATGGGCCCTTATGTACATCTGGAAAGGGATCCGATTCATTATCCTGCGTAACAACCTCTTCGTCCTTCTTTGTACGCTTCGGCATGACACCTCAAATGTTTACATTATATCTAATCTTCCCCTTTGAAGAATGGTCAATCATTATATCTTAAAAGATGCTTTTGGGTTAGGGTAATGAAATGGCTTTCGAGATCAGGGTGGTAAGGAACAATCCTCTCGGGGCAGAGGAAGATATGGAAGCAGCCCTGAAGACCTTTCTCAAGCAGATAGGCTATCTTCCCGAGGGATCAGAGGATGATGTAGGTTTTCGTTTGATGAACGATTGTTTTCTTATGCATCCGGAAAAACCATGGACCGTGGATGAACTGCTGACTCATTTGAACGCGAACAGGTCCACTTTATACAGATATCTGAACAAACTAAAAGGAATGGACATACTTGATGAGGTGATAGTTCCTTACGAAGGAGCCAAAAAAGGACCATCTCGAAAGACGAGAAAATGTTACAGGATAAGATATACTTCCTTATCCAACGCATGGACCTTGGTGGAATCGCATGTACAGGTAGCCATGTCCAACTATAGGAGAACGGTCGATCATATAGATAGATTGATAAGGAATAGGTCCGAGCTATCGATACTACCAAAGATCAAAGTTCCACGGATCGCCGTCGATGGCATGATCACGAGGGACAAAGATGGGAAAAGAGAAATACTTCTTGTCAAGAGAGGGGCTGAGCCTTATAAAGACATGTGGGCGTTTCCGGGGGGTTTCATGGAATACAACGAATCCTCGGAAGAGACGATAATAAGAGAGGTGCTAGAGGAGACAGGGGTCGTATGCACATCTCCAATTCTTAAACAGGTTCGATCCATGCCAGGTAGGGATCCAAGAGGTCATGTGATATCCATCGTCTTCGATCTAAAGGTCGAAAATGATATCGAACCACAAGCAGGGGACGATGCAAGCGAGGCAAGATGGTTCGACGTTCTCTCCCTGCCTCCTCTCGCGTTCGACCATGAGAGCATAATCAAGGAAGGTTCCAATCACGGTTGATACGACTATCTAATATGGTCCAGAGAGAACGAACCTCTTAGATCGAAGCTCTTGTCCGTGAAGGAGTATTCTATCCAGGCCCTGGACATCACATCCCCTCCTCCTTCGATCCTCAGGAAGTACTTCAGGTCCTCCAACTTGAACTCAATGAACCCGGTCATGACATGTTTGAGTGTTTGTATGACCGATTGATCGTGCATTCCAGTATCGATCACATATATGGATACCGCATTGGCCCTCTTGTTCTTCGCGTTCAGTATCTGGAAGAATCGGAAAATGGATAATGGTTCTATATAGGTAAGCAGGGTCGATAGAGAAAAGAACACTATCTTGTGATAGGGATATTTACCCTTGAACTCCTCCTGGAATGTACTGATGGCGTTCTCCAGAGCTTCCAGGTCCGTCGATTTCTCTATGTATATGGTGTTTTCAAGTTGTTCAGTTATCCCCATCGACCTTGAATACATATCAATGTATTTTATCAGGCCCTTCTCCTCGTATACATCGATCTTAGGTATCAATCTTCTCAACTGCTCCTTTATCTCATGAGGTGTATGCTGAGTAGAAACATATATCGTAGGGATCCCTTTTTTCAATCCCTCCGCTATGTAGAGATTAGTGAATGTTCTTCTTCCAGAGTATGCAGGGCCGTATAGTATGAAGTTCGAATTCGGCTCGAATCCCCCGTAACAAAGATCATCGAAACGCCTTACTCCCGTTCTGACCCTGTTCAATCCAGCTTGTGATTCGATCTCGGCTTCGAGCATTATATCCTTATCGACGATCTGGCTCTCAATACCCCTTAGGTCCCTCTCCTTCTTTCTTAGATATTCCTCCTTTTCCCGAAGCTTGTTCTCGATATCCCTGAGCTGCTTTTCGCGATTGGCGAGCTCCTCGTTCAAATGGGCGACCTGTTTGCCCTCCTTCATTTCTGACATCTTCTTGGCCTGCTCATCGATCTGTTTCCTCTCCTTGAGCATCAGCTCATGCCTTCTCTGAAGTCTCTCTTCAGCGAACTGTATCTCGTTCATCCTATCTTTGAGCTCTCTTTCGAGCAGTGTGGTCCTGAGTTTTTCTGATGAGAGCTGATCCCCCATCATCTCCAGCTCTTCGTTTCGTGTCTTAAGCTGGTCCATCTTCTTGAGCGCTTCATCGAGTTTGGTACGGTAGTTCTGCTCCATTATCTCGATTCTTGATGTGAAACCCTTCTCTATCTTAGACCTAATCTCCTCAATATCCGGCGAGGATGACCCTTCGATCATCTGCGCGCTCTCCTCCTTCATTCTAATGAGCTGGTCTTTCATACGAAGCTCGTCTTGAAGGTCTTTTATCCGATTCTCTTTCATCTCCATATTATCAAGAACTTGGTTTATCTCCCTCTGTCTGTTCTTGACGGATTCTTCCATTTTCCTTATCTCCGCCTCCCTTTCAGTGATCACCTTCATGATCTTCTTATCCTCTTCGCTCATTCCCATTTCCGTTCTCTTCTGGTTCTGTAGGAGTTCCTCTTCCCTGTCCATTAGCTCCTTTTCTTTCTTGGAGAGACTTTCTTTTAATTCCTCCATTTCCTTCTCTGTCGCCTCGATCCTCTTCGTGTCATGATCAGATAGCGATGCTCCCTTGTCAGATGATCGTTCAATGGCCATCTCCAGTTCAGCGATCCTTTTGTCTCGAATTTCAAGCTTTCGCTTATAATCCTCCAGATGAGCTGACATCTTTATTTGTGCATCTGGATCCGGTGCTCTTTCCATCAGTTTTTGGATCTCCATTTCCCTTGCCTGAAAAGATAGGTATTCTAGAACGGCATTCGTCTGAAGCTCCTTTTCCTGGATTCTTAGATCCTCCTGCCTCTTGAGGAGTTTACCTTCTATCTCCGATAGTCTCTTGTCCTTCTCCTCTATCTCCGCTACCTTCTTTTGAAGTCTTTCCTCGCTGTTCTCAAGTGCTGTCTCCATCTTCCTGAGCAATGCCTCCTTGCTCTTGAGATCGCTCTTGAGTTTCGATAGGATAGTGGATATGTTGTCGATTTCCTTCATACCCTGGATAATCTGTTCCTTGACTAATGCATTGGTCGCCATCTTTTACCCCTTGTTCGGTCAAACGATTATCGAAACTTGATATTTCAAGATATACATCGTCCATTCGGTTATAAGGTTTATCACGATATTCTACGATAATGGAAATGGGTGGTTAGATATAGTCATACCTATTTCATCCAAGTCTGATGATAATAACGATAGGTGGGCCACCGGGTTCTGGAAAGAGCACTGTCGCCAGAATGCTGAAAGAGAGGATATCACTTCGCTATGTATATGCCGGGGAGATATTCAGATATGAGGGAAGGAAGAGAGGGATGGACCTTCTAGAACTCTCCCGAAGGTGTAAGGAAGACCCCGATCTCGATCATGAGCTCGACATGAGAATGATCGATGAGGCGAAAAAAGGGAATGCGATTCTCGAGGGAAGGATGATAGGCCCACTCTGTGCAAAGGAAGGGATCCCATCGACGAGGATATATATCACCGCATCGCCTGAGATACGGGTACAGCGCTCCCGTGAGAGGGACGGTGGATCGATCGAGAAGGTCAAAGAAGAGATGGTGGAGAGGGAAAGGCTGGAGATAGAAAGGTACGTCAGACATTACGGGATAGATCCATCCGACCCGAAATGGTATGACATTGTGATCGACTCTTCCGAAATATCCGCTGATGCCGTTTTATCCATTCTGATCGAAAAACTTGGGATCGATCATTGAGGAGGCTTTAAGATACTGAGGAAAAAAAAGCTGTTCACCTTCATGGGCGGATTGATGGGCGATGCGGGCACTACGGCGACCATACTTATTCTTGTTTTTATCCTAACGGTCATACTTGGAGCGATCCTAGTTCTATTCGAACTATTTGGAACCGCGTTCGCATTGCTTGGCTTTGTATTATCACTTCTGTTGATACCTTTTGTGATATTTTCCGGAATAGTTTTCAACATTGGCTTTACGTATATGATAAAGAGAAGCAAGTCTTTTTGGACAATACCCTTTATCCAGATATCCACACCGATATACGGACAGCATAATAACTATCGTAAGTTATACATTACCCAGAAACTTACGACTTTTGGTATTTCCATATTCATATTCATCTTCAGCCTCATCGTCTCGACAGTTCTCTTCTTGATACCTCCCAGTGTCAATCCTATTTGCTTGATCGCGCTTCCGATTTCCTTTCCCTTCATGCTAATAACTATCACAATGCCTGCTATAGCCTGGATGTCCTTCGGCTACGCGTTCGATCCTTACGAGCCAGAACCGAGGGGATATCTAGTTGTCGCCCTTCTATGGGGAATGCTCAGCACGTTCCCATCGCTGTTCATCAACACCTTCAACTTCATATGGATGGAGCCGATCGGATTAGACGCTTCCGTGTTATCAGCACCATTATTCGAGGAGGTCTTCAAAGCTCTTGGTTTCTTCCTGATATTCTCCCAGATCAAAGATGAAACGGATGGGATTCTCTATGGCATTCTATTCGGAGCTGGCTTCGCCCTGGTCGAGAACTTCTTGTACGGGGTTAACGCTATCATAGCCGCAGGCGGAATGGGTTTCTTCCTACTAATTGGTTTCAGATCATTCTTCAACATGGTCATTCACATGATCGGACCTGTTCTGATAGGGATCGCTTTTGGATGGTTTCGATCCCTTACTCTTAGAGAGAGGGGGAATGTAAAAATAGTCCAAGTGCTCCCCAGCGATCTCCTGCTGCCTTTGATATCCCTTCCTTTTATTGGTATCGGCATCATCAACCATATGCTTTGGAATGCCATGGCAGGGCTCGGCATCCTATGTTTGCCCGTTCTTATGATGATAGGATTATTTGAATTTTTTCTACTGCTTGCCATGGTTATCGGCGCTTACAGCGTCGCGACCGCAAGGTTCAATAGGTCAGGAACCGATTGATACGATCGGATCAACTCGTCCTGAGCCTCAGAGAGGATGCGACATCCACCCTTGATGCGATCCAGCTCGTTAACCCAGAAGCACCTATAACGGATATTATCGCGAGCAGGTGAAGCAAAAGCATAGAGGGAGGGAACACTATCCCACCTCCAGTATCTACCATCTCGTCCCTGGAGCTCGGCATCAATATCATCTCCAACATGCTGAAGAGATCGAATGTGAACAGGTGCTGAAAAGCGATGGATACGATCATACCTATGAACGTCCCGATGAGCAGGGAGGCCGCCAGAATTATCACCCCTTCTGTTATTACAAGCCTGAGCACCTGGGTTCTGGTGCTACCTCTGGCGAGTATCTCAGCGAACTCACGTCTTCTGGATGAGGTCGATACTATCATGAACAGCATGACCCCGCCGGTAACGGCCGTTATCACGAACAGGTATTCCATATCCAGAAGCATCTGTATGCTCGAGAAAATGAGGTTGTCCTTGATCGTATGGATCTCCTTCTCCTTTGATAGAACGAAATATTTTGTATCGTTCCAGGCGATCGAATCGATATCATTGATCGCCTTTTCCTCTTTACCCTTGGTATCGATGAGATATGTCCTGTGATTGGGGATCATATTTGATGGGAGGTATCTGGAATCTAGGTATATTGCCGGTTCCTCGTATTTGTCCTCGATGTTGACATATGGACGGCCGTGATCGGTATACTCTATAGAACCATAATCTATCGTGCTTCGCGTCCCAGGTAAATATGACACAATGCCCACTACCTTGACCTTGAAAGGTTCAATGGTCTCCTGGTTAAATGGAATTCCTTCATAGTATGTCTGCGACGTCATCCAGAACGTGTATCCGATGTTGATATCGCTGTTGCTTCTCATAGCTGAATTTATCAGGACCGGTACTTCCCCTGATGAGACCATACCTTCCGGACCCTTTCCATCCATTACAGCGGAATCGGGGACATCTATCCTCTTTTGGTATTCCGTGGAATTGAAGGAGATTATCCTTGGAGAGTAATAATAGTAATCGTATTGGGATTGTATCGTTATGTCGTTGTGGATGTCCACTATGACCATCCATTTCAATGAAGGAAGATCGGAAATGTTGTTGGTATGGTCTTTGAACTTGATGGACTCACATACTAAAAGATCCGATGGTATGGTTGCTGTGACATCGGCCTCAACCTTTGATGTGCGGGAAGCATCGAGAGATGATATGAGAATACCGAAGGCTATCACGGTCGTGACAAGAATTGTAAGCGTTGCGATCCTTTTTCTCTGAAAAACCATATTCGCTTTCACCAACGGGAACAGATCATCGATGATGAGCCTTCCAATGTTCGACAATATGTTCAAGGTGAAATCGAATCCAATTATTGTCAGTCTACTTATCGACAAAATAAGAAGAAAGGGTAGGAAAAGGACAGCCAGGGGGGATAGGAACATCAGGATGAAGGCTATCATTCCGAGATAGAAGTTGTTCGGCGGATTATAATTAAAGTATACCATGAGCAATATGATGAGTGACGTGAAAGTAAGGATCATCAGATCCGTGGTTATCCTGTACCTCTTCTGTTTCTCGAGAATCGTCGCCCTGCCTAGAGCCTCAAGAAGAGGCACATTTGACATCTTGAAGATCGAGGAAAGCCTCATTATCAAAATTATCGCAGGCACAACCATAAAGGCTAGTACCATTAGCCCAATACCAGGTATCGGAACGCTTCCCCTGGATAAGATATCCAAGGGCCGGAATCCGAATACCCTAGCCGTGAAGAATAACGACATTATTGACCCAACGACCAATCCTAATAAGCCTCCGAACATTCCATATATAAGACTCTCAATAAGAAGTATCGTTATTACCTGTCCTTTCGATGCTCCTTTTATCTTCATGAGGCCTATCTCGCGGATCCTCTCCTCCATACCCACCTTGGAACCTGCTGATAGAAGGTAGAAGGATATGAGAAGTAAGGGAACTGAAAGGACGATGAAGAATACCTTCATCAGATAGGAGAACGTCTTGTACATCGAATAAAGGTCCTTAACATAATTGGACCAAAGAGTGTAACCCAACGGCTGCAGCTCCTGATTTATATCCCTAACTAGTTCGGAAACCTGCGCATTGGTCCCGCTCTCATCCTCGAGGTTCTTGAAATACGATGATGATATCCTGATCATTATGGTCTGCTCTGCGTTCACATAGCCGTAAGGATCAATAGCTTTCAAATTCTTGATGAACTCTCTCAGGCCCCCGACACCCATCACCAGCTTACTCTCGTAGTAATAGGTCGAATCGTAATAACCTTCATCGCTATCTTTTCCCACCCTGTCGATGATATCGAACACCTTGAAAGTGTAGTTGAAGGATCCCTTATCGTATCCGGGATAAGCTGGATCGGACGATATATCTCTAAATCTTTCCTTTTCATAATCAATGTCAAAGTCATAATTAATATAACTGGAGGAAACGCTCATTATGAACTCATCGCCCTTTGAGACGCCGAGCCTGCGTGCGAGATCGTTCGGTATTATAACATCCTTGCCATCCAAAGGTAGGGTGGTCTTTGTCCCGAAATAGTGTTCCGCGGTCTCGGACGTGATACCTTCGATCGTAGCGCTCCCGTTCTCGTTGTAAAGGTAATTATCCACGTTCACTACACCGAGAACCTTTCTCACTCCATCCACCCCTTTGATCCTCTGAGCTGCCGTGTCAACGTTGATATTCGCGGATGAGACGTAACCGGTTCCGAAGATGAGATGATATTCCATATCTTTCAAAGTGTCCTCGAAGAATCTACCAGAGATGTCATCTACCGATATCACCGCACCTGAAATGAAACTTACCGCTATGAGAGCTCCAAGTATCGATCCGATCAATCTGGAACGATAGTAGAAGGAATCCTTCAGTGCGATCCCGAGATAGCTTAAGAACGACATCTCATTCATCTCCGACGATCTTACCGTCGATGATCTTAAGAGTTCTATCGGCAAAATCGGCGATCCTGGGATCGTGTGTTACGATGATCTCTGTCTTACCTAGCTGACGCGAGAGGGCTTTGAATATTTCCATGATCTCCTGCCCTGTATGAGTGTCTAGTTCGCCTGTTGGTTCATCAGCGAGTATCAATGGTGGATCATTGGCCAATGCGACCGCGAAGGCGATCCTCTGCTGCTCTCCTCCTGATAGTTGCTCAGGTCTATGATCCATCCGATCCTCCAATCCGATCGACTTGAAGAGCTTGGTGATCCTCTCCTTTCTCGTATCCATTGGAAGCTTGTTCAACCTCATGGGAAGCTCTATGTTCTGCCTTGCTGTTAAGGATGGGATCAGGTTGAAGTTCTGAAAAATGAAGCCTACCGTCTTCCTCCTGAACTGAACGAGCTTCTCCTCTTTCATGTTGCGGATGTTCTTTCCATCAACGAAGACCTTTCCAGCGGTCGCATCGTCAAGTCCTCCTATGATATTCAACAGTGTTGTTTTTCCGCATCCGGATGGTCCAATTATTGCAACGATCTCTCCTCTTTTTATCGAGGTCGATACGCCCCTCAAGGCTGTTACTTCGAGTTTTCCAGATTTATACACCTTTATAAGCTCCTCGACCATTACCATGTCCTTATCGGACAATTCGGTTCCTTTTTTTTCCTTCTTGCCTTTGATCTTAGGTAAAACAAGATCGTCTATATCCTTCGGAGCCATGTGGATACAATCCATAACGGTGTTATAATCGTTTTGTTAGGTATCTTGAAATAACTCTATAAAGGCGTATTCCCTCAAAAATGATTTATACGCCCTGCAACTTCACCGTGATATCTGGAGCATATCTACCTCCAGTGGCAAGATCGTGGGCCGGTAGATCAGACCGGTAGATCGCTCGCTTGGCATGCGAGAGGCCTCGGGTTCAAATCCCGACCGGTCCACTCTTATACTATTGAATGTAAGCGAAAAGAAGTTAAAATAGTATCGTGGACCGGAGGGATTTGAACCCTTGGGTTCCTGAAGAACTCGACAATGTCGAGTTCAAAGGATGCGGAAAATCCCAAAGGGATTTTTCATGCATCAAATCCCGACCGGTCCACTTTAATTATTCATTATTTTTTGTCGTGGACCGGTCTTGTAGAGTACAGAAATTATTTCGCGATGAAGAACACTCCGGGGAAATGACCAAACTATCGGATAAGAAGATCCGATGGATGTGCCGCCATATCGTGGATCTCAAGGACTGGGACAAAAACAAGGTGGCACAGATCTATGGCATTTCCGTCAGGAGAGTAGAGCAAGTGGTACGTTCATATACCCAGACAAGGACGATCCCTAAGCTGAAGAAGAACAGAAGGCCCAAGGCCAGCCCTCTTACACAAAAAGAAAAGGAGCTCATTGACAATACCTGGAAGGAGAAGCGATTTGGATCAAGGATGATATTTCATGAGCTGAAGAGCCAAGGTAACAAGATACCGCTTCACAAGATACACGCTTACATGGTCAAGAGTGGCAATACCATGCCGAACCCCAAGAAACAGAAAAAGAGGAGGAGATGCAGATATGAGAGAGAGCATTCGTTCAGTCTTATTCATGGTGACTGGCATCGCACTTCCGAAGAGCATCCTCATGTGATAATCTGGCTAGATGACGCATCGAGGTTCGTCCTTGCTGGAGCGGAGTTCAATGAGGCGACTATGGAACATTCCATTGGGACGTTCAAACAAGCCGAGGATAGATCCAGGGTTTACAATGCGATCATCCGTGAAGTGAATACCGATCGAGGTACCCAGTTTTACAACGTGCATGGCGGTCTTTCGAAGTTCCAGATTATGTTGATCGAGAAGGGAATCCGATATATTCCTTCAAGGAGAAACAATCCTCAGACGAATGGCAAGTTGGAACGGTTCTGGCTGGAATACGATAAGCATCGATGGACATTTGGATCCTTGGATGAATTCATAGTCTGGTATAATAGAAGGTTGCATGGGGCTTTGTGGTTGGAAATCGGTGAGTGTCCGGATGATGCTGTCTGGAGAAAGAACCAGCCAGGGAGCATTCTGGGTCTACTTTGGGGGATGTCATGATGAGTCACAGTGGCTTGCGAAAAAATATTCGTACTCTACAGTCGTGGACCGGTCTGTTGAAAAATCTGAAATTGTGTTGTTATTTGGACGATTTTCCACATCTTTGGACCAGATCATAATCTGAATCGCTCTTCGATCCAAAGGTCCCGACCGGTATAGCTGATAATGCTTTTGATGTTCGGATCTGGGGATCTGAAAGCTATGGTTCTGATTAATGCTAATAATGATCGATCATTACTTATCATTGGATGTCGCCGGTGCAAATGACTGAAAAAGGATCCTGATAACTCATGTATCGTCCGAGTTCCCAGGATCTTTGATTCTCTAAAAGAAAGATGGCTTATGTGAAATCAGACACAATGCTCTCTAAAGTATCCGCAAAGAACTTGATCTCATCCTTGGTATTGTATATATAGAAAGACGCCCTTGCTGTCGATTCCTGATGCTTTGAATTGAACCATGAGTGCACACAATGGTGTCCGGATCTTATGGCTATGTTTCCGAGTTCGTCAAGCATCATCGCTATGTCGTGAGAGTTCATTCCATCCACGATGAAAGGGAATATCCCAGATCTACGTGTTGGTTCCTTTGGACCCATAACCCTGATTTTATCTTTGAGTAGATCGGTCGCATACAGATTGAGATCGACCTCGTGCCGATGTACCTCTTCTGGACCTATACGATCCAGAT
Source organism: Thermoplasmatota archaeon (assembly GCA_029762535.1). Taxonomy (GTDB): domain Archaea; phylum Thermoplasmatota; class Penumbrarchaeia; order Penumbrarchaeales; family Penumbrarchaeaceae; genus JARVGK01. The sequence goes on along the minus strand of JARVGK010000005.1, from coordinate 92,678 downwards.
ATCTTATGGCTTCACCCAACCCGATAAACCCGGCATAATGCTGTAGTCCTGCCTCGAAACGTTTTGGAGGAGGCAGAAAATCAGCCTTATCGTAGGTGGTCTCCTTTACGGTATCCCCTCCAACAAGAAATGTGTCGAACCCTTTAAGGATCTCAGGATCGCAAGCGAGGACACCGGTTCCAGTTGGTCCCATTATCTTATGCCCTGAAAATGTCAGCATATCAACACCAATACCCTTCATATCAATCTTCATATGTGGTACGCTTTGTGCGGCGTCGAGCAGGACCGGTACTCCTCTGTCATGGGCGATATCGACGATCTCCTTTTCGGGAATCCTTCTTCCGTCCAGGTTTGAAACATGTACCATGGTCACCAGGGCTGCTCCTTTCACAAGCTCTTTGAACGCCTCGATATCGAACTCGTATTCCGGACACGATGGGACTGGCTGATATTCGATCAAACCCCTCGCCTTAAGTCTGAGCCATGGGACGAGGTTGGAATTATGCTCATGGTCAGTACCGATAACCAGATCCCCCTTTTTGAACGGGAAGGACATCGATACGAGATTTATCGCCTCTGTTGTATTCTTCGTAAATAGAACAGAATCACGATCCGGGGCGTTAAGAAAACAGGAGATGATATCTCTTGATCCTTCGAATTCCTCGGTTACCCTGTTGGATATCCTATGAACGGATCTGCCCCCGCATCCAGGATATTCGCTGTAGTATTCCACGATCTTCGAAATGACCTGACGTGGACGAAGGGTCATGCAGGCATTGTCGAAATATATGGGGTTTTCCTTTCCAACATCCAATAGGGGAAAATCCCTTCTCAGTTCATTAACATCCATCCACTTCGCCTCCTTTTTAGAAAAATTGAATCCCCCACATCCAAAGAAGAACGGTGGGGAATAGGATCAAAGCCATGATAATGTAGACGACCTTGCTCCATTTCCATACTTTGGCCCCATCCAGGGGCATGACCGGGATCAGGTTGAACGCTCCCAGGAAGAAGTTGATGAAGGATACGAAGGCAAGTCCTGAAAATACAATTCCAAGCCCTAGAATTCCAGCAACAACTGCCGCGGTGAACGCTATTATTCCAACTACAGTATTCGTGAGAGGGCCCGCTAGAGATATTATTCCGTTCTGCTTTCTTGAGGGATATCCGTATATGAATACGGCCCCCGGAGCCGCTATGAGGAATCCCAAAAAGATGGCTAGGAGTACTGCGAATATCAGCCCCCTTCTTGAATATGAGAAAGCTGCGGGATACCCGTAAATGTTTGCAACGAACTTGTGAGACATCTCATGGAGGGCAAAAGCGGTCGATACCGCTACCAGAGATATCGGAAGATAGAATAGGAATGATTTCAGAGCAACCTCGTTCAATCCTTCGAGGCCAGTCATAAGTATGCCTCGGTTTGGAACGGCAAAGGCAAAGGCCACAGTTAGCACGGCAATGGCTATCCCAAGCTCCTTTACTTCCTGTTTGGAGAATTTTATCCCCACAGCCCTGTTTTTTGTGTATCTGGGATTGGTAAAGCCCATGCTGTTTAGCGAAAGGGAGATGTCGTGATCGTCATCATATCCCATAGATACCACCCAGTGTATTGTCCAAGATATATTATTTCCCTAAAGAATAATAGTATCTTATAAATTGTCTATTATTTCTTTTGCCTTCTCTGAGGATAAATCGAAGGCCATTAAGATATATTTCATCGATGTTATCAAAATATCATCGTAGGTCATACCTGGATAGTGATCCTGATAATTTTTAGCTGAATGAAAGTATCCAGTGGCCAGATCGGATAAATAGATCGAAGCGTTCTCCTCATCGACCATTGAGGCCTTTTGAAAACAATCTTCGGCCTTTTTTAATATCCCGTTCTCGAAACAGAAATTTCCGTATGTTGCCAAGTATAATGGATTATCTGGGTCCAGATCACAGGCCTTTTGATAACTGGAGGCAATCTCCTGAACTGTAAGTTTAGGGATGGCTAAAGATGATTCAGCTAAACCAAAGTATGCTTCTGATGAACTATCATTTTCCTTTACGATCTTCTTATAAAGATTGTACGCTTTGTTGAATTCTCCGCTTGCCAGTAGGATGGATGCCTTCTCCAGTTTTTTTTGGATATCGTTGTCGGTCAATGGATAGCCTCCGTTAACTCGCTATAGGCTCAAGGGGTTTAATAAATTGACGGATAGGTGATTAGATTATGATATCATAATTATCGGGAGTGTTTCTCTTTTATTGAATCTATTATATAATCATCAATATTTGTATATTTTTTTACGGTGTATTTAAATAGATCAAACTGCGAAAAGCTTTGATTTGAGAAATTATCTCTGAAGTCGTCATCGTTCATCAGGTCCCTAATTATTGTTTGTGTCTGTGATTTTGTCATCCTCCTTTTGATGATCTTCCTTCGATAGAGAAGGTCCATCTTCTTCCTAATTTCATTTAAAAGATTGACATAGTAACCCATCTCCCTCGCAAAAGCAGAACCGGTATATTTCAGGCGTCCGCATTTCTTACAGTATAGCCTTGGTTGCTGAGGTGTGTGTTTTTTTTCTGACCTGGGTGGCTTTACCCATAATTTATAGTCCTTATGGATGACTTCGTGATCGCAAGTGCAGAAGAACCCCTCGATATCCACAAAGGTGTATAGCCAGATGATTATAAATGTTCTTCCATTTCATTCCCAGGATAACAAATGATTATTATTGTATGATAAGGACTGCATAAAGTATATATAAACAATAGATAACTCCTTTTCTCGTTCTGGGCAGGGAAACGTGATTTTTCCCGAAAGAAAAAAGCACCTCTATCTCTTCCAAAAATCCCCCCATCCCTGCCCCCTCTTCTTTTACATGTGAAAAAAAAACATAACCGAAATATATTTTAGAACGACCATTGCTAACCCATCCATGGATTTGGCTTATCGGCCAACGGATATACTATCCATTCTTAAAAAGAACCGAAGACTTCAGCTGAAGTTTGGAGCAACGATATATTTAATGATCTCGCTCGTTCTTAGTTTGGGAGATGGTCCAGTTTATTCCGTTGGATGGTTCCTATTCGGTATTATAGGATTATCCATGCTTTACAAACTGACCCCTCGTTTCTTCTTTTTAGGAATATGGATGATAATAGTATACCTATTAACATTCATAGGCTCGATGGTCAAGTTCAAGTACGCAGAAATATCTGGGTCATGGTTCCTCTCCATTCTAGGGTATATGATATTGATCGGAGCTTTCATCCTTCTTCTTTATCTGGTACTTTTCGTCAAAGAGAGAAGGGACCAATATGCTCGATGGTCGGATTATGTGCCAATCGGCCTGTGGTTCATATTTTCATTGATTTTCTTCTGGTCATCACTCTTCTCCATAATTGGATGGATCAGATGGTCAGATAAAACAGCAGGAACTCCGCTATTGAACATGTTCCTGTATTTTATTGCAGGATCCATAATGCTAATAACTTTGATATTTGTTATAACCTTTCCGGAAGAACGCTTCAAAACCACATACGATGACCTGGAACATTCCGAATCCATGATGAAAAGCCTGAAATCCTTCATCATGACGGCGACCGGTAGGAAGCTCAAAATAGATGACAGTATTCGTGAGGTTCGGGATATCAAGCCATGCCCACTTTGCGGGATGGATCTCGATAGAGAGATAAAAAAATGTCCGACTTGTGACACTCCTAGGTTCTTCTACTCGTGTAGAAAATCGAAGGACCTTTTCGTAAGATGTCCCAACTGCGCTGAACTTACCCCCATTGGTCGTGATAGATGTCTACATTGCTCAACGAGGATAATAAAAATGATCAGATGTTCCAACTGTTCATCGGTTCATGAGATACATCGATGGATCGAATGATCATTTCACATCCTCTATAGCGGCTTGTGCCGCAGCGAGCCTGGCCACAGGTACTCTGAACGGAGAGCATGATACATAGTTAAGGCCCGAGATATGGAAGAACCTTATGGACTTGGGATCCCCGCCATGTTCCCCGCAAATACCGATCTTCAAATTAGGACATACGGATCTGCCCCTTTCTACACCGATCCTGAGAAGTTCTCCAACACCTTCAATATCTATGCTTTTGAATGGGTCCTGTTCCAGTACACCCTTTGATATGTATTCTTCAAGAAATGTACCCGAATCATCTCGGCTATATCCATACGTCATCTGGGTAAGATCGTTCGTACCAAAGCTGAAGAAATCCGATACCTCAGCGATCTTCCCTGCTACCAAAGCTGCTCTAGGTATCTCTATCATAGTTCCAATGGTATATGAGATTTGTATGCCCCTTTCCGACATCACTTCCGATGCTACCTTAATAATTATCTCCCTTTGAAGTTCCAGCTCCCTCTCTGTCCCTATAAATGGGACCATTATCTCTGGTCTAACCTCCAACCCTTTTTTCTTTACATCGCATGCAGCCTCGATAATTGCCCTTGCCTGCATTCTTGTTATCTCAGGATAAGTTATTGCAAGCCTGCAGCCCCTATGTCCCAACATTGGATTGAACTCTCTCAGAGAATCAACTCTCTCCTTTATTTTGGATACGTGTATGTTCAGAATGTCAGCGAGCTCATTCTGTGCTCCATCATCATGTGGGAGAAATTCGTGTAATGGGGGGTCGAGTAACCTTATGGTCACGGGATAAGGTGACATCACGCTGAAGATCTCGTGAAAATCTTCCCTCTGCATGGGTAGTAATTTATCGAGAGCGGCCCTTCTACCATTGATATCCTCAGCTAGTATCATCTCTCTCATTACCTTGATCCTCTCACCTTCGAAGAACATATGTTCTGTCCTGCAAAGGCCTATCCCTTTCGCTCCGAAATTCCTCCCGACCTTGGAATCGTTAGGTGTATCTGCGTTAGTTCGAATATCAAGCTTCCTGAATTCATCCCCCCATTCAAGTATCCTGGAAAAATTTCCGCTGATTTTTGGAGGAATGGTAACTATCTTCCCCAAGAAAACCTCCCCTGTTGTTCCATCGAGGGAGATCCAATCGCCTTCTTTGACTGTTCTTCCACCAATGGAAAAGGACCGATTCGAGTAGTCAACCGATATCTTCCCACATCCAGAGACGCAACATTTTCCCATCCCCCTAGCTACGACCGCTGCATGACTGGTCATTCCACCTCTTGTAGTTAATATGCCTTCTGATGATTGCATCCCACCTATATCCTCAGGAGATGTCTCTATTCGGACCAAGATGACCTTATCTCCCTCATTCGCCCTATATTCCGCATCCTCTGCGTTGAATACCACAACTCCTGTTGCTGCCCCAGGCGATGCAGGCAAACCTCTTGCCAATAATTCCTTTCTTGCCTCTGGATCGAAGGTCGGATGTAGTAAACGATCGATCTGTTCTGGTGTTATCCTCATGATAGCTGTCCTTTCATCGATCATTCCTTCTTTTACCATATCAACTGCTATCTTAACAGCCGCTTCAGCAGTTCTTTTACCGTTTCTGGTCTGAAGGATCCAAAGCTTTCCCCTTTCCACAGTGAACTCGATATCCTGCATATCCTTATAATGTCCTTCTAGTTTCTTGTATATATCAACAAGTTCCAGGAAAATATCAGGCATACTCTCCTCAAGTGAGGGGGCCTCTTCTAGTCGTTTTCTCTCATCCATTCCATTAACAATTGCCATTTTTCTAGATCTTTCTTTCGTGACTTGATGAGGGGTCCGTATTCCAGCCACTACATCTTCTCCTTGGGCATTTATTAGGTATTCACCAAAAAAGACGTCCTCGCCGGTGGATGGATCCCTGGTAAAGGCAACGCCAGTGGCACAATCATATCCCATATTTCCAAATACCATACATTGAATATTTACAGCGGTTCCCCATTCTTCGGGAATATTGTTCATAATTCGATATTTCCTCGCCCTTTCGTTGGTCCATGATGAAAATACCGCTTTTATTGCCCCCCATAATTGCTCCATTGGATCATTTGGAAATTCTTCCTCGATCCTCTCTTTGATTATTTCATGGAATATTCTGGTTATTTCCGAAAGGTCTTCAGGAGCGAGGTCTACGTCGCTATTAATCCCATTCCTTTCCTTATATTTTTCCATGATCTCTTCAAATGGATCTACATCATCCTTTGATGAGGGCTTTAGTCCCATGACAACATCACCATACATCTGAACGAAGCGTCTGTAACTATCCCTCACGAACCTTTCATTACCGGTCCTTTCGATGAGACCTTCCACTATCTCAGGATTCATACCAAGGTTAAGTATCGTGTCCATCATTCCAGGCATGGAGGATCTCGCTCCAGATCTGACGGAAATCAGTAACGGATTTTTAGGATCACCGAAATTTGACCCTTTTATTTTCTCCAACCTTTTTACTGCTTCAATAACCTCTTCTTCCAATCCGGAAGGGAATCTTCCTCCATTCTGAAAAAAAGTACGACATGCTTCAGTAGATATTATAAAGCCTGGTGGAACGGGGATACCTAATCTACTCATCTCGCAAAGATTGGCCCCTTTACCACCTAGGAGCTCTTTCATATCTCGGCCCCCTTCTTCGAACGTATAGACCCATTTCATTTCAACCATGATGACCTTCTCCTTTGTATTTTAAAGGACTATGTTTTTTATCCAATAATCCATTATTTTTTTTTTTGCTTCAACAATCCTTTGGCTATCTCTTTAATTACGATCGTCTTTTTCTTTTTAGATCTCACAAGTATCCTTCCCATCTTTTCCATATCTGATGATGGGTGCCTCTTCTCATCCTGAAGTTCTGGAGATAGGCCTAGCTTTTTGCATAAATGGAATATTTCTTCAGCCTTCGGAGAATGAACGCTCAAAGACAAAGGTGTTCGACGTCCTTGAGACTTCGTGAGGCCGGAATCGAAATAGTTCGACCATAACACCATTCTATTATCCCGGTTCCGCGCCATAGGCGATACCCCGATCTATTCTCTTAAGAGTATTGCATTGACTACTCCGTCCTGGCCTGGCCTTGATGTCACCCGTGCCCTGCCTAAGTCAGTATCTATCAATGCTCCTTTTGTGATGATGTTCCTTCGGACATAGTTTGGATTTGCTGGATTCTCGATAACCGTCTTGATGATGGCTCTCTTTGTCCTCTTATTTTTTGGATCGAAGATGTTGGCGTTCTCAGTTACCAGGGCCCTAAGCTTCAGGTTCCCTCCCATTGTTCGGACACTCTTCATACTCCTCTTTCCGATTACTGTTATCTGCTGTTCTCTTCCTATCTCGTGTTTTTTCTTACCTCTATGAGGTCTGAATCTACCACCTGTTACCTTTCGTTTCGACCTTCCTTGCCAGAGAGCCATATAATCAACCTACCGATTTGCCGGCCCATGCTTCAAAGCATATATAAAATTAACTCTATCTCGAAGCAGGATATGGAGAAACGACTTTATCTGAATATGACCTATCAGCATCATAATTTATTACGGGGTATGGTTCATGGACCCGATGTACCTTAATGATATCGAAGCATGTTATGTAAGAACTCTCTCTGCGAAAGTGATCGAAGTTGGAAATGATGGGAAGAATTACTTTATTCTCGATAGGACCGTAATGTATCCCTTGGGCGGTGGGCAGCCTTCCGACACAGGGATAGTTTTCTGGAATGGGGGTCATATCGAAATTGATGAGGTCAGACAAAAAGGGCCTATCTTTCATTATACCATGGAAGAACCCCCTCCAGTGGGAACCCAGGTAACGGTCAATATCGATTGGGATAAACGTTATAGACATATGAGGATGCACACTGCCCAACACATCATGTCATCAATTATTTGGAAGAGATATCGTGCAAGGACCGTCGGGAATCAAATACATACGAATCGTTCCCACATAGATTTTTGTCCACTGTATCTATCATTGGATGACCTTAAGGATATCGAGGTCGAAGTAAATGAGACCATTCAAAGAGGACATAAGGTAAACGTTGTTCTTAGGGATAGGTCCTTCTTTGAGAATTTGGAGGATATCAAGAGAATAGACATGGACCGCGTTCCAAAAAATATAACAAAGCTACGCTCGATCGAGATTGGAGAAAATGGATATATAGACAGATGTCCTTGTGCGGGAACTCATATCAAGAACACAAGCGAGATTGGATTGATCAAAATCATTGAAAAACGATCCAAGGGAAAGGAAAGAACGAGAGTTGAATATACTTTAGAAAAATCGAACCTGTAATTATCTTGAAGTGAGAGAATGTATGAAAAAAGTCTATCCAAAGGATACTCATGCCTTCAGCAAGGCGACTTTAACGGAGCGTTTAACATATTTCGGAAAACCTACAAACACGCTACGGATGAAGAGACGAGAAAAACATCACTGATTGGAATATCACTTGTGCATAAGTCTTGTGGGTATCTTAACAAATCCATAGATATCACAGTCAAATTGAGTATGGATTATCCCAATGATGGATTGATCCATTACAATCTTGGGAACATGTACCTTGAAAGCGGTCAGAACGCTCTTGCCATACAGAGCTATGACCGAGCCATAGATACATATGGACCTAACGCTGATTTCCACATTAACAGAGCAATAGCATGGTTTAGAAGTGGAAATCAAAGAATGGCCATAAATGACCTGCAAAACGCTCTTGAAATGGATCCTTTGAACGAGACCGCTCTGATCAATATTGGAATGTTACATCTTAATTCTGGTAAATATGAAAGCGCGATCGATTTATTCGATATCGTCCTTGAAAATAATGATAAGAATTTGAGGGCCCTTCTTGGCAAAGGATTATCCCTCTTTCATCTAGATATGTACGATGAATCTATGATATGTCTAGATGCAGCGCTATCAATAGATATGAGTTTTTATATAGCACATTTTTACAAAGGCCGGATACTACATAAACTGGATCTCTTTGATGAAGCCTCGGAATCGTTAAAAAAAGCAATCACCATAAATAATAGACATGTACCCTCTCACTACGAACTTGGCCAAATCCTTTTAGAGATGGGACAACAAGAACAATCCATCAGTTCTTTCCGATCGGTAATTGTAACAAAAGGTCCTTTATCAAAGGATGCCCTCGTTCAAATAGGCAAGATCTATCTCTATGAAAGGAAAGAACCAAAGAAAGCTCTGACCTATTTTAAGAAAGCGATCAATATCGACCCTGAAGATGGCGAAGTATGGGCTCATTCTGGAATCGCTTTCAGAAGAGATGATCATCCAATAGAAAGAGCGATGTTGGCACTTGAAAAAGCAATTAAACTTGGGTGGTCCGATCTTGGTTCAGGTTTGGAGCTATCGAGCATATACATTGAGGCTAAGGAACAAAAAAAAGCGAGAGAACTTCTAGAATTTTTAACGGATAGATACCAAGATCCTGGCTCCTACTTGATGAAGGCTAATGTCGAGTTCTCCATGGACTTGTTCAAAGAATGCATAGATTCATCCGAGAGTTCACTTCGTCTTGACCCAGATAATATGGAGCCATACCTGTTAATGGGACGCTGTTATGGACGTATGGGTAGAATGGAGGAATACAAACAATGCCTTAAAAAATACCTGCATACTCGACCAAACGATGATAACATAGTCCGCGAACTATCCTCCATAGAGACATGATCATTTAACACTCCAGACAGAATCAAGGGTAGTTCCATCTATATACTGGATCGTAGCTACGAGCTTATTACCCTCTTTTCGTAGAATATCCATACCTGACGCTTTGGACGTCCTCCTCAATTCATCTATGGACATGACATTGAACCCGTTTTTCTTGCACAACGATTCGAGGTCCTCATTCCTCTGTCTAACCTCTTTTCTGACGTTCGTCGTATTGAATGCTAGGCCAACTTCTGTCACAACAATATCTACCAGTTTTCCTGGGGTCGTAACTGTTGTTACTCTGTCCTTGATTATTGGATTCCCTTTTCTGGTAAGAGGAACTGTGATGAATGTCAATTTGGATCCGTATGCCACATCTTGATGCCCCCCAATACCATGTAAAAGATAACCATCTGAATGAGTGTTCACGTTTACGTTGAATTCAGTATCGACTTCTGTTCCGGAAAGAAATGATACATCTTCCATTTCTGTGAATGTCGCACCTGAGTGAAGGTTCGCATATTGATCGACCGATATCTCAACGTGATTTGGATTATCTCTCAAGGAACGTACCGATTCCATATCAAAGCTCTGTCCATCGATGAGGTAACCAATTAAACCATCTTCCAACAAAGATACAAGATATTTTGTTGTACCTCCAACTGCGAAGGATGCTTTAATGTCCTTTTTTCTTAACCGATCTCCAAGCAGCTTTGTCAAAGCGAGGGATATCCCTCCCGAACCGGCCTGAAAGGACATTCCGTTACGTATAACATCCCCTATGTCCATAACATCGAGTATCATATTTGCGATTGTTAACCTTTGTGGATCATCTGTTATTTTTAGAGTACCGGTATGTATCCCTGATGGATCTCCAATACTCTCAACAACGACTATATGATCAACATCCGTTCCTGGCAAGGATATCGGAATGCAGGGAAAATTCACTAGTTCGTCAGTGATCAGAACCGTTTTTTTTGCGAATTTCGCATCAGCTTTTAAAAAACCACAAGGCCCGTAACATGATCTCCCCATCAAACCGTTTGCGTTGCCGAGTGGATCACAACATGATACTCCAAGAAAAGCTACGTCGATCTCGATATCGCCTTGTTGTATAGCCCTTGCTCTGCCAGAATGACTTCTTAGGATAACAGGCTCTTCCAAAATCCCTTCCGAAATGAATCTGCCTAAGCCTCCATTCAATGATCCCTCGATCCTTGTTATGGTACCTCTCTTTATATGGTCAATTAATCGATTGTGCACATCAAAAAGAGCAGTGGGAATAATCCTAATATCCTTTATTCCCTGACGAAATAACTCATCAATAACCATATTTACTACTTTATCACCATTCCGTAAATGATGATGGAAAGATATTGTCATACCATCTGTTATTCCACACTTCTTTATAGCTTCCTTGATCGATGGTAACATTTTACTCTCATAAGGATCCCTTCTCCTTGTGACCCTCCCGATCTCACTTACCCTCGAAGGTATAGAGCCTTTATGATCTATGTACGGACTATGCATTCCACCTCCATAACAGAGGGGGACATATCTTCCTATTCCATTACTTTTCAACTCTATTTTATTCTTGAGGTACATGACCTGAATTGTTACGACCGAAGTATTAATGTTTGCTATAGATCTACCATTAATCAACATTAGATGAGCTGTGACACCTCATTTGAGAGATCGATATAATCAAAGATGCTCAAATTCTCAGGACGGAGTTGATCGAACCCTCTATCCTGGATCCAGATATGAAGAAGTTCTATATTTACTGAATGTCCATTGATCTCCTTGGGTATTAGATTCTTTATTTTTTTTCTCCTGTTGGCGAAACACCTCTCAAGTATGACCTCAAAGATACGACCATCAAACTTTGGTAGCATTTGATCTTTTTCTTTCATTACAACAACTGTCGCATCCACCACTGGCATGGGATCGAATGATGTCCTATCAACATCCATAGAATATGTTATATCCAATTTCGATCTCGTCGATATGCTGATACGCGAATAATCCTTCGAACCAGGGTGAGATAATAATCTATTGGCAAATTCCTTTTGGAACATTATTGTCGCCCCGCAAAATTCATATTTTTTTTCGAATGGGTATTCTATTTTCTCAAGTAGTCTTAAGATAAAATTGCTCGATAGGTAAAATGGAAGGTTTGATATTATATAATCACCTCTCTTTAATAAATTACCATCGAGATGATTCATAATGTCGTCGTTAATTAGCTCGAGGTCATATCCTTTGAATTTATCTTTCAGATATCTTGATAATCGATTATCAATCTCAATGGCCATAACTTTAATACCTTTAGTCAACATCATTTCTGTGAGTATGCCCTTTCCAGGGCCGATTTCTATGACTTTTGACGTTCCTTGAGGTATTGTTTCGATTATTCTATTAGCAACATACCTGTCCGTTAAGAAATTTTGACCGAGATTCTTTTGTTTTGATGATAATGATCCAATCGAACCGTCCATATCATTATACCTCTTTGATGCCTGGTATCATGGGAGAAAAGATATAAATAATATAGACCTTTGCCATGCCGATCCATATGAAACTAAATCTCCTGAAAAAGGAAAAGAATTACATGGAATTCGAAATCGAGGGAGCAACTGAGTCCATGCTGATCCCTTTGAGGAACCAGTTGCTCCTAGATGATTCCGTTGATTCATCGAACTACAACATAAACCATCCAAAATTGGACGACCCCAGGTTCTACGTAAGCGTCCGATCCGGAAAACCACAAAACGCTTTAAAAAAGGCGACGAAGGCCCTCTCGAACCAATACAGGGATATGCTCTCCGAGATCAGTAAACTGGGATGATAATAGTTGTCCGAAGCACGAATACGAAAACCTCCAGATGAGGAGATTAACATCGGACTAGGAAGATACCTTACATCCACCGAACCATTGGGCGGTCGTTTGAGGAAAAAACCAGAGGATTTTCAGGTATCAGAAATAGCCAAACCCCCCCCACTTAACGATAATGGCCACTATACCATAGCTCAGATCAAAGTCTACAACTGGGAGACCAACAAGCTTATAAGAGCATTCTCCAAACGACTTGGTATTTCCAGAAGGAAAATCGGATTCGCCGGTACCAAAGATAAAAGGGCGGTAACAACACAGTACTTTTCCTTCTATTGCTCGGAGGAACTCGTTAAGAACCTATCTTTGAAGGATGTCTATGTCCTTGATGCTTTCAGGTCCAGCAAGCCACTGTTCATAGGGGACCTACAGGGCAATGACTTCCTTATACGTATAAGAGGCATAGATAAAAATGAACGGGAGATAAAAGATATAACATCATCTTCCATCGATGAGATATCATCACATGGAGGTTTTCCAAATTATTTTGGAATCCAGAGATTCGGTAGCGTTAGACCCATAACGCATTTGGTGGGAAAGCACATATTGAACCTTGACCATCGCTCAGCCGTACTCTCTTACTTATGCAATCCCTTTGATAAAGAGAATGAAAAGGGTTACGAGGCAAGGAGAGTCTTACAGAACACCATGGATTTCAAGAAAGCACTCGATAATTTTCCTAATGAATACATATTCGAAAGGGCTATGATTAATGAGCTGTGTAAAAAACCAGATGATTGGATAGCAGCGATAGAAATATTACCGGAAAATCTTAAGATGATGTTCATCCACGCATATCAGTCATACATATTCAACATGATAATCACTGAAAGGATGAACAGAGGCATACCTCTCAGCTCACCGGAGATAGGTGATGTCATAATACCATTGAATAAAAATCTCCTTCCGGACCATAGAACACATGTTCACGTAACCCGTTCCAATATATCTGAGATGGAGAGACTGGTAAAGGCCAGAAAAGCATATGTATCAGGTCTTATCATCGGATATGAGGCAGTGATGGCCGATGGTGAAATGGGAGACATCGAGAGGAAAATACTTGAAAAGGAGCATATAGAACCGGATTCTTTTTTTATAAAAGATATCAAAGGTATCTCTTCAAGGGGAATAAGGAGGGAGTTGATATCCATCCCTTTTGATCTTAAATGGAGGGTTATCGGAATCCCTGTAAACAACAGTGGTTCCATGGAAAGTTTCGAGAATGCCCTTGAGGTGAAATTCTCTTTATTCAAAGGTACATATGCCACATCCTTCCTCAGGGAAATAATGAAGGCCGGCATACTAGATTACTAGTACTCTAGATAGTACTATACTAAACATAAATATGTACATTAAAAATATTCTAATGGTTGTTAGTAATGAAAAGTAATATGATAGAGGTAAAATAATTAATCATAACGACATACAGGTTTACTCAAACCATCGGAGAGATGGCAGAGTGGCTATGCGGTCGACTGCAGATCGGCTTTACGGGAGTTCGAATCTCCCTCTCTCCACCTATTTTTATATTTTTATAAAACTTAATATATTTTCACTATCTACATATTATAAGAATATGTCTATATTATGTGCGATTATAAAAATATTATAACAATATTAATATAATATTATAACATATGATTGATCATGCGAGCTTCGAAGGAATCGACAAAAATAAGAAAAATTGGTAACGGCCGAGGGATACTACTCTCTAGATCGATCTGCAACTTGATGGGGGTTGACATCGATGATCATTTTATAATCGATATCGAGGAGGATAGGCTGATATTATTACCTGGAAAAATGAACGAAGGTGATGAATGTGGTTGAAGGGGCCGAAAATATGCCCATTAAAGCAGCGATCTATTGCAGGGTCTCCACAGAGGATCAAGCCAAAGAGGGTTTCAGCCTTCAAGCCCAAGAGGACAGGTTGAGAGCCTATTGCATGGCCAAAGAATGGGAGATATTCAAGGTATATGTGGATGATGGTTATAGTGGAAGATATGACGACAGACCAGCATATCGACAGATGATGCTCGAAAGGGAGATGTGGGACGTAGTCGTGGTTATGAAGATGGATCGGATACACAGGAACTCAAAGAACTTCACATTGATGATGGAAGAACTCAAGATGTTCAACAAAGAATTCACGTCGATGCAAGAATCATTCGATACCACTACAGCCATGGGACGTTTCGTCATGGACATCATTCAACGGATCGCACAGCTTGAATCGGAGCAGATCGGGGAAAGGGTATATGTCGGAATGAGGCAAAAGGCCAAGGAAGGAAAAGGAATACTTGGATTTGCAATTCCTTATGGATACAATTTCGTGGATGGCAAACTTGAACTTGACCGGGATGAATCATCGACCATATGTGAGATATTCTCATTATACAACGAGGGTTACTCCATTAGAGGCATCGCTCGTGAACTGAAAAAAAAACAAATCAGAACGAAAAAAGGCAGTATCAACTGGGATCCAAAGACGATATTCAGAATACTGTCAAATCCCCTTTATTGTGGTTATCATAGATGGGACGATGTGATATACGCGGGTGATATGGATCCGATAATAGACAGGGAGCTGTTCGAAAGAGTACAGACCAGATTACATCGTAGATCGGATACCCATAATGTCGTTCTTCCGCCTCTAAAAGCCTCGAATATTTCTTGAGATAAGGTTTTTTCAATCGATATTTCAATATATTCTGGAAATATTAGTGGCCTTCGGGAGACCGATAGCCACATTCGATGATAATACCGACCCCATATATGGCCATATGTTTACATAATCTAAAAAACACAACTTTTCTTATCATCTGATGGTGTGAGCTTCTATCTCCGAGTGTTTTTTTGACATTATGATCCCGAAGACATAATAATTTATTATAATAAGTATATTATCTTACAATAGCAATATTTTTAGATATTATTCTTATTATTAATTATTTTATATTAACACTAATTATTTCTATTCACTATCCATACAAGTTATATGGGCCCAACGGTCGAAAACGATCCACATGAAGAAAATATGACAAAAGATGATATAATAATGAAAGAGATAAAGAAGATCGAAAAGTGGAAGGATGAGGGTTTCGATACATCTAAACTGGAACGATTACTTTTTGAGGATATGGAAGAATACAACAAAGAAAAGATCAGGACACTATCAAGGTCTTTGGAAACCTCTCATTTCGATAATAATACAAAAATTGAGAATGTAACAACCCCTAATTATATCTTAGAAAAAGATGTTATAACAAATTCTTCCACCGATGGCCAAATATCGACCGATAATCCCCCCCTTTTGGATAAGGATATGGCTTCAAATGATAAAACAACTTCTAATGGGCGCTCAGGAGATAAAAAGATCATTAAATACCACGGAAAAAAAGCAAAGGGTGTGATGATCATCATCTTCTCGATATCATGTGTGTTATTATTATTGGCGTCTGGTTATTATTTCTTAATCATGAAAAATAATGACAAGAACGAAGATCTCGATGCTTTCTTCAAGATCTCAGATCTACATCCTATCTCAGGTTCCATTGTAGAACTATCATCGGTAATGAAGGACGTTCGAACATCACATACATGGACAATATCTCCTAAGGATCTCATCATCATTAAAGGAGATGTTGATGAACCCTATCTAGAAATATTTTTCACAAGCTCCGGCACATATACTATTATTCACGAGGTGAAAATAGAAGAACTATCGAAGACCCATACTGAAGATATTAAGGTGGAACCGCTTTCACTCAGGATCGACAGGGAATCTATCGAAGATCGATCAAAATATCATATCATAGGAGATATGCGCATATCGAACGTTAGGTCCATAATTGACATGCCAGAAGCATCTTCTTTTAAAAACCTTGAGATGGAATTCTGGAGCGAAGAGTCGAAACCCACACTCTCAACCTTATCTTTTTCTGATGGAACTTTTAAAGATGGATTCGCACAAACATATTCTACAATTATAAGGAATACTGAACAATATCTTTCATTATCAGGAACTATTGAAAAATATGACCGAAGCAAAATCCCTTTCACAGGTATAATGGAAACAACTGATAAAACAGATATCGATCTATACTATCGTTCGGCTTCTAGAATTCGTTTGGATAATCACATCTTTATTGACGTTCAACTTCAACCAGGATCATCTAAGAAATATTCTTTGAGGGAGAATTTTGTTATCTATCCAGGTCTTTCTCAGGGAAGTTACGATCTGAAATTAGACGATATCACCAATGACAGATATCTATCTGAAGGAGAGATGGGGAACCTACTCTGGGGTTCCTCACTAATAAACTGGAAAGCTGAAGAGGTTCTGCGATTCCATGGTAGACCATGTATTAATGTATCTTTATGGATGGATAAAAGCACACTTGATTCGAACGATCTTGATGCTTTCTCCATGAACGTGTATCTCTCCGATGGATCTCCCGTATCCCTTAGGACCATTTATCATATTAAAACCAAAGACGATATCAAGAATCCCTATATCTTCAATCTTGACCAAGTACTAGTTGACATAGAAAAGGGAACAAATCCAGTGATATATGGGAATATTGACGATCAACATCTCAAGATCATAAATATATTACAGACCAAACAAGAATATATAACTCATTTTCACGATAATTGGACATATGTTCCTGTATACGGTACGCTTATATCTTCCATACCCTCTGATTTCGATGCCGAAATCGCAGTTGAAGAATTCTCATCCAAACAGACATTTCTGAACTTCGTCTCAGGTCTCAAAGAACCATATTCAGTATATTCGAACTATAGCGAGATGACCGGTGCCAAAGTTTGGAAGTTCTCGATATCCGAACCGAATAATCAATGGGCCTGGAACCAGACCGTAATAAAGGATAATCCGGTAAGCACAGGATTCAAATCCAGGATAGAACCTGTATCAGTAAGGCTTGATGATATTAGATCTATATTGACCATCTCCGCTTCAGAATCACTATTCAAAGATCTTATAGGAGAATTGAACCCATCATTCAGTAGGTCCATTTACGGCGTCCCACAACCTGAGGAAAACAACTTTATGGACATGACCAACTGGGCAATTACATTCGTTTCCGACAATTCCTATCCTGGCTTTGGAACAATGAATCATGGCTCTTTCATGAAAACTCCCTATTCAGTGATAATCTCAAGTAGAGATGGCAGATTTGAAGCTGCCCTGGACATGAACACCGGACAATTATGCTACCTGATATCTCGTTCAAAATCATAAACACGGATCTGATCCAAGCGGGATTTCTGGAAAGTGAAGCGGGGGCGCCTGTAAAAACTATCAACTCGAATAGATCGTTCTCTAAAAGATATCACAAAAGGTTATGATAATAGCCTATTCGTATGTTTCAAAACTATTTGGAATGTCAAGATTAGCATTATCAAAGTTAGATATATGTCATAAATAATAACTATAATCTCGATAATAATGCGTACACTTAATATTAATATTTTCTAGGAGGGCCTATTCCGATCAACTACCTTTCATGAAGCGTAATAAATTATTTATAATGATTAGAAGATGCAGCCCTCATGGCCCCAGCCAAGAAGAATAAAAAAGGTGAAGGTTTTCACTCTGCAGCGGGTCTTATAAGATATTTTGACGCAGAAGAGGAGACCTCTCTAAAGATCGATCCCAGATACGTTGTGGCTGCCGGTATCATTTCCGTCATCGCCCTCGAACTTCTGAAATGGAAATGGCCGGTTTGAGGATCAATGAACACACCATTCGATCTCGGAACCATTCTCAATGGATGATCCCGGTCCGATTATGGCACCTTCTATGTATACATCGTCTCCTATGATACATTTCTCGCAGATTATCGAGTTTATGATGAATACGTTCTTTCCAACTTTAACTTCTCTCATTATCGTCGTATAAGGGCCTAATCTACAGTTCTCCCCTATCACTGCAGTGTTATGGATGAAGGATGGCATATTGACGATGATATTGTTCTGATCAATATTACCGAATCTGGCCTTTTCTAAATCCTGCATCATCCAATCCAACATCATTCTCTGTGTCTCAAGGATTGATTCCAGATCATCTATGAAACCAATCCTTGATCTGACACGATAACCCTTGACAGCTTCGCATCCGGATATTGATATCATATCATCCTTGTTTAATCCGATTAGCCCTTCGGTTCTTCTAAAAAATTCCTTCATGAAGCTCTTATCGATTATATAATAACCCAAATCGACAACTCTGGATCGAATTATCGCAGCATTATCACTATAATCTAGTCTATTACGAGAGTCGATGAATACTGGTCTCATTCCATCTCTGGATATACCTTCCTTAACAAGAGCCGTTATCCCGGTCCGATCCTTGTGATGGTATTCAGTAATATCCGGGATCTTATCCTCGAAAACGATCATCTTTCTTGCGAACACGCATATATCCATCGGGTCTGAATCCATGAGAGATGTCATAGCCCTAATATCATCTATATCATAATTTATGTCAAACTTTGAATCCGTGCCAACTTCGTGAACACGGTATGAATTCACCTGTATATGGATCGTGGTCAGTTTGCCATACGACCCATACAACAGGGATAATAGTTCATCCATCATAGCAAAATGGATTTGTTCATTAAAACTAAATAGTGGGCCATCCATTGATCTGTCATCAACAAACAGTAGCATCTTTTTCCTCCCTGTTCAACCAGGGCAATATCAGGACTGGTACATCGGTGTTCATGAGTATTCTATCTAATATCCAACCCGCTACCCCTCTTCCCTCTGTTGCCCCCATTACGATGATATCTGCTCCATGGTATTTTGCTTGACCTATTATCGTTGAGGATATCTCACCTACGGCCGGCACCAGGGTATGTTCCACTTTTTCTTCCCGAGCGATCTTATCGAAGATCTCAAGAGCTAGATCACCCTCTCTTGACTCACCTTGATCCCTAATATGGACCACGACAATTCTGGCTTCGAACTTTTTAGCCAGTTTCATTATATTTTTCGCATTTGCCCTTGCCGCATATGCGCCCGAACTTGGGACTAGAATGGTCTTCATATAACCCCTAATGTTCCACGCATTATTATTATCTTTCATACCATCCATCATACCATATAGATTATCTTTATCTAATATCTCGTCAATGGTCTTCTCATGGTCCGACATAAAAAAACCTCCGATCTTACTGAATCATCTTTATCCAAAGGTGATAGAATACAAGTGAGTTTGATCCCGAGACATCCTAATTATTCTGGATCTAACCCCATACACATAAGCGGCCAATTCATAGAATTTGGAATGGATGAACAAGACAATGTAATGTTCATCAAACTGGATAGCGGTTATAACGCGGGGTTTTCTTTGAATAGAATATCTGATATCAAACTCCTCACAAGAGCGAATGATAAGGTTGGACCATATGAAAAAAAACGCTCCCGTAATAGTAGAAAGCCCATATTTTTAATTTCCACAGGAGGTACGATCGCTTCTAGGTTGGACTACGAAACGGGGGCAGTATACCCCCCCCAGGAACCGGATGATGTTATGAAATGGATGGAAAGCATCGATATCACCGAGGAGGTTCAACCGATCATATCCATGTCCAAACTCTCAGAGGACATGGTCCCAGATGATTGGATGAAACTCGCAAAAGATGTATTGGATTGTTTTCGTTCCGGCGCCCGCGGATGCGTTATCACTCATGGGACGGATACTCTATCATATACTGCCTGTGCCCTATCATTCCTTCTTCGTGGTCTTCCAGGACCAGTCGTACTTACTGGTTCTCAGAGGTCTTCGGATCGCCCATCGACCGATGCTCATCAAAACCTAATTGATTCCATACTTGTAGCCAGGTCTGGTCTAATCAAGGAAGTTTGTGTTGTCATGCATGGAAGAACATCTGATGGGGAGAGTCTGATACATAAAGGTACCAATGTTCGCAAGATGCATACCTCTGCCCGTTTCGCCTTCGCATCCATAAATCAAAGACCGATCGGAAAGGTCGTGAACGATAAGGTGTCAATAACAAGTCCTTCCCAAAAAAATCATGATGATGGTGAACTTAGGGTCATAGGAGGTTTTGACCCTTGTGTATTCCTGTTGAAATACCATCCCCAACTGAACGCTTCCATGTTCGATCTCCTGATAGAGAATTATAAATGCATAGTTCTGGAAGGCACTGGACTGGGACACGTCAGGTCAGATCTGATACCGAAATTATCCCAGATTGTCGAAGGATGCATACCCATAATAATGACATCCTCTTGTTTGAACGGAATTGTTAATCTTAACGTCTATTCCACGGGAAGGAAACTCCTGGAATCAGGGATCATACCTGCCTATGATATGCATCCTGAAACCGCAATGATCAAAGCTATGTATGTGATGCACCAGCTTGGAAATATCAGGACCAAAGATGACATGATGGTCTTTAGAAAGGAATTTCTCACGAATATCGCGGGCGAAATATCTTATCGAACGGAGATAGATCTTAATAATGGGCCGGAACTCTCAAAATATGGAACGGGTGAGATGATTTGAGCCATTTCGACCCGAATACTATGATCTTGAAGTTAGGTCCGATTAATAATGATATTACTATTGGATTGGAAGTCCACAGGCAGCTCATTGGACCGAAACTTTTTTGCTCCTGTGATACGGGTATAACAAATCTGATCGAAGGTAGAATAGAGAGGATACTTCATCCAAAAAGGTCAGAAATGGGTAAGATCGATCAGGCAGTGCTCGCACAATCCCATCGGAGAAGAAAGTTCATATACGAATTAACTCCAAATGTTTGTCCTGTTGATATAGATGAAGAACCTCCTTTAGGACCTACTCAATATATGGTCGACAATGCACTCAGAATATGCCTTCTCTTCGGGTGCGATATAGTAGATAATGTACAATTCATGAGAAAGATGGTCATTGATGGCTCGAACACGACCGGATTCCAAAGAACAGCTATGATAGGCCATCATGGAATGATCGATATAGGGTGTAAAACTCGAATTCTCATAGATTCCATCTGTCTTGAAGAGGACTCCGCCAGAAAGATCACAGAAGATGACAACACGGTCACCTATAGACTTGACAGGTTAGGTACGCCTGAAATAGAAATATCTACAGCACCTTTCATTGGATCGCCTGATGATGCTTATGAAGCAGCTAAGAGGATCGGTGAGATACTGAGGAGCACTCAGACCGTAAAAAGAGGAATAGGAAGTATAAGGCAGGATGTCAATATCTCGATAAATGGTGGACGAAGAGTAGAGGTCAAACTGATACAGGATCTATCATTGATACCAAAGGTGATCCGATACGAATCGTTAAGACAGAGTTTAAGCCAGTGGGCAGCGAATCGTTTAATGGAACTTAAAGTCCGGGAATCAGATATACGGGGACCACACATCGATATTACCGATATATTCAAAAAAACTTCATGCAGAATGATATCATCAGAGATATCAAAGTCCCATAATGTTGTTGGGATCAATCTTAAGGGATTCAAATACCTTCTCTCTCCTATCCATGTGGAGAACCACAATTCTGATAGTACTGGAAGTGCCGCTCAGAATCAACAAACGAAGATCCCAGGCCTTGGTAGGGAATTCGCTATACGTGTCAGGAACGAAACCGGGATCAGAGGTCTAATTCACTCCGATGAGCTCCCAGGTTATGGCATTAGCGATGATGAAATAGAACAGGTGGTAGATCGCCTGGATTCTGACCCTGAGAGGGATGCTTTTGTTATGGTCTGTGCGAACGTGAATGACGGTGGAAAGGCCATTCGTATTATCATCGAAAGAGCTCGGATGGCTTTCAGGGGAGTTGTGCCTGAGGTCAGGAAGGTAATTTTTGACGGATCTACCGAATTCATGAGGCCATTGCCTGGATCGGCAAGGATGTATCCTGAAACGGATATTCCACCAATTAAGATAGCACAGACAAGAATAGCACGACTTATCGAAAAACTTCCCGAGGACCCTAAGGCTAGAATTTCGAGATTGACCACAGATAGCGGAATATCCAGAAGCTCCATCGAACAGATGGAGGGGCTTGGACTAATTGACCTGTTCGAAGAACAGTTTAATAACGGTCTCGAACCTAGATTTTTATCGATGCTGTTGATCAATGGTTTCGGCCCAATAATTGAGGATGGGATCAGGTTGGACCTAATAGATCGGATTATTTTGGAACCCTTGGTGAAGGGCCTGGATGAAGGGTTGCTTGCAAGAGAGGCAGTCGGGAGCATGATATACCAAATACACAATATGTTAGGAAAATATGATAATCGTCTTATTGTCGATATGATAATAGAGAAATTCAGCATAAAGGATGAGGATATCAACGAACTAGATCGCATGATCGATGGTTTGATATCTGAAAAAAATGATCTTATCTTAAAGATGGGAAAAAAAAGTATATCACCCATCATGGGAATCATAATGAAGCGTATGAGGGGGAGGATCAGTGGGTCCTTAATAGAGAGAAGACTGAAAGAAAGGATACTAGAAACTCTATCAAATGAGGACGGAAAATGAATATCCTCCTGCATACATGCTGCGGCCCTTGCCTTTCGGGTTCGAGACTATATTTTGATGAAGAGGGCATAGATTATACAACGTTTTGGTTCAACCCGAATATCTATCCAGAAAAGGAATTTAATAAACGATTTCGAACACTCGAGGGATTCTTAAAAGACCTTGAGGCCCCCGTTATCATAGGATGTGGCATGGACAATTCCCAATTTCGATCTATAGTTGGCAGTTTTCTGTTAAAAGACGAAATACCTCTTGATTATGAAGGGGAGATATCATCCAGATGCGATATCTGCTACTGGATCCGTCTGAGGGAATCCGCATTAAAAGCTAAAGGGATCGGGGCCGATGGTTTCTGTACCACATTATTGCTATCGAAATACCAAAAACATGACCGAATAAAGCACATAGGAAAGATCATTGAAGAAAACATCGACATAGATTTTCATTACACTGACCTCCGAAGATATTGGAGCAAGTCACTGAACGAATCACGGAGATACGGTCTTTACAGACAACGATATTGCGGCTGTGATCTTTCATTGAGGGAGAGTATCAAGATGCGACCCTCTATCATGATCAAAGACCCATAAGGACCATTTTGATCCATGGGTACATGAATGTTATCAATATCAATGTAAAAACCATGATCGTGAGTGTCATCGTTATTGAACCAGCTATCTTTTCAAGCTTCTCATCCTTTATTCGATTGTTGAAGTTCTTGATGATGAGTATAAGGGAATCTTTAAAGATGAAACCGCCGTCGAGAGGGTAAGCTGGAAGGGAGTTGAACAAAGCCAGGAGTATGTTGAGCCAGAAAAGATAAAAGAAACAGTTGGTAATAAACCAGAATACTGGATCGGGTAATATAGATAGAGGCCCACTGACCTCATATACATCTATTAGCGGTGAATGAAATGGAACTATTGTCCTGCTCAGGGGTAGCGAGAAAGTGATGTACATTAGATTTCCCACCGCCCCAAAAGGTCCGTTGGATGAGGATAAAGGAGATTTTACAACTGAAAGAAGTTCCTTGCTCCCAACTCCAGTGACCCCCAGAAACGATGATCCTATTCCAAGGAAACCTTTTCCCTTGAAATCCTCCAAAGGGATAAATCTGTACTTATCGGCCAATGTCAACTTGATCGTTCTCGGAATATATGATGGAACGTTCACATCGCCAATTTTGTCAATGCTGTAGTTCAGCCATGAAGGGGGGTCCCATTCCATCATGGGCTCTCCTTGATGATCGATCTGTGGTTCCAATAATGAAATGGTCAGGTTCTGCCCTGCCAGAGTAGGGTCCAAGACGTCGGATACGTCCTTTCGGCTTAAGATCGATCTTTCGTTCATCGATAGGATTATCGATCCCTTAATTATCCCTTGTTTGTCCGCCGGAGAATCATCAGTTATCGAGTATATGACAACACCTGATATCGCTGGAAATCTGTAGAACCCATCTTTGGTCTTCATCGTGACTGATATCCAAGAACCTGGTTCTGGACCCTTGTATTCGTAAATGTCGTTCACTGATGATAATTCCGTACCGTTAATATCAAAAAGACCAACAGGGGCATATTCATTAGAGTAAAATAATGATGAATTGTCAGAGATATCAGTTATGGTGAAAGGATCGCCCGGAGAGCTCAATGAAGACATCATCACTCCAGAGAAAAGAATAATAAAGACGAAGGCAAAAATGAAATTGATTATCGGTCCAGATGCATACATCTTGATCTTCTTAATTCTGGATGAGGCCTTTACTTCATCCTCATCGGGCTCCATGAACGCACCTATGGGAACTATAAAGAAAAGAATTCCCAATGACCTTACCTTTATCTTATTAGCAGTGGCTTGGATCCCATGGCTAAACTCATGAACCACAACGGCGAATATTAGGCCTATAAGGCCGTATATTAAAGGAACGTAAGGGTTAATCCCAGGAAGCACCAGAACCTCCTTTGCGGAAATGGTTTTAGTAAAACCAGCTAGTATCACAGTGAGGGTTGAGGCGAATATAAGGAGGAACATTGAGAGCATTCCGATAAAAAGGATGAAAAGACCGATCACCGCGAATGCGTCCCAGAAACGTTTGGGGGATGCCATCTTCTCTATGAGGCCCTTACCCTTCTCGGTCCTCCACATAAGCACTACGGCCCATATCCTCGACATATTGTACCTTTCGAGGAATTTAAACCTGTCAAGCAATATGATCGCAACTGACCATATTACAATGACCGCTAAGAATAAAATCATCTCGATCATGTTTTCCTACTGGCCAAAACATATCTCTTATTTATTCTTGATGATTGGATGTCAGACTTAATTCTGGTCGTTCCTCGACCATACTCCCTCTGAGAGGTGGTCATAAACCATACCATTCTCACCGTTGCATCTTAATTCAGTATCATCTTGCTTACTTACTGACAGTTCACGGATCCGATCCCTATTCAGGACCCAATAATGGATCCTCCAGGTCTTACCCTTCTGGATCGTGGTCTCATCCATTTCAGTTCTGAGTATCCCGGAATTCTCCAACATGTAGAATATATCCCTATCCTTTGGGGTAAGGTTGTTATCAAGAACTCTCTGCTCATAACCAAAAAAATCCATTATGAAAATTGCCATTTGCTTGATCCATTCGTCTTGACCCTCCTTTCCTTCATGGAAAAGAGCTTCAAGGGCCTTTATTAGCATATCCACCGTTATAATATCATTCAAATGTTCCACCGGTCGAAGTATCCTATATGCCTCTGAACATGATAATACTATCCATATTCTTCATTGTTACAGATACGTGTAAAAAAACAAATTATTAACGATATGTCATCATTAATTAATTCATTGATCGAGTTTTTGTACACAGATCAATAACGATCCGGATGGTTGGTGTAAACGGTTATATATGGTTACCATTATGCGGGTAGAGACCATGAAGCTTTGGACCGTAAATGACATGACCAGAGCACCTGTGGAAAAAAAGTATATCGGAGGTTGACGGATGAGCGAACAGGATAATAGCGGTTTATACTTGCCCAACGAAAACATCAAGAAACGAGCGTATATCAACTCTATGGAAGAGTACAAGAAGATGTATGAAAGGTCCATAAACGATCCAGATGCATTCTGGTCAGAGATGGCCGAGGACTTCACCTGGTTCAAGAAATGGGACAAGGTTAGAGATTTCGATTTCGTGAATGGGATAATAAAGTTCTTCGAAGGTGGCAAGACCAACATTACCTACAACTGCCTCGATAGGCATATAGAAAAGCGCGGAGACCAGGTTGCAATAATCTGGGAAGGGAATTCACCTGAAGAAGATGGGAAAATGACTTATTCCGAGCTCTTCACAAAGGTTAAGAAGTTCGCGAACGTCCTCAAGGCCAACGGTGTGAAGAAGGGAGATAGGGTGAGCATATACATGCAGATGATACCCGAACTTCCTATAGCCATGCTAGCTTGTGCAAGGATCGGTGCGGTCCATTCAATAGTCTTTGGCGCTTTCTCTCCTGATTCGCTGAGGGATAGGATTAACGATTCAGGCTGTAAGGTGGTCATAACCCAGGACACGGCACTGAGAGGGAAAAAGAACGACATTCCAATGAAGACCAACGCCGATAGAGCGGTTTCGGAGTCGCCTTCTATTGAAAAGGTGATCGTCGTTAAGAGGACCGGAGTCGAAGTTCCGATGAACTCAGAAAGGGATCTCTGGTGGCACGAAGAAATGGAAAAGGTAAATGACGATTGTCCACCAGAGGTTATGGATTCAGAGGATCCGTTGTTCATACTATACACATCTGGATCCACTGGCAAACCAAAAGGAGTCCTCCATACCATTGGTGGATATATGTTATATACCTCCCTGACCCATAAATACGTCTTCGATTACCATGAGGGCGACATATTCTGGTGCACTGCGGATATCGGATGGGTCACTGGACATTCGTATATCGTATATGGCCCCCTTCTAAATGGAGCGACCACGATGATGTTCGAAGGAGTTCCCAACTACCCAGACCCTGGCAGATTCTGGGAGATTGTCGATAAATATCAGGTGACCCAATTCTACACCGCCCCTACTGCTATAAGGGCATTGATGAAGGAAGGCCCTGATTGGGTCAAGAAACATTCCAGGAAATCCCTGCTAATATTAGGAACGGTTGGAGAGCCGATCAATCCTGAGGCCTGGAGATGGTATTACGAGGTTGTAGGTGACGGCCGATGCCCGATCGTTGACACATGGTGGCAGACCGAGACCGGAGGTATACTCATAACTCCTCTGCCGGGAGTTACACCGCTTAAACCAGGCTCCGCTACCTTGCCTTTCTTCGGAGTAGAACCAGCAATACTAGATAATGACGGAAAGGAAATTGAAGGAGTGGCATCTGGCCCGCTTGTGATAAATAAGGCTTGGCCCGGAATAATGAGAACTGTATATGGACATCACGAAAGGTTCAAGGAGACATACTTCTCTATGTTCCCCGGGAAATATTTCACAGGAGACGGCGCCAAGAGAGATGAAGATGGATACTACTGGATAACCGGCAGGATAGATGATGTGATTAACGTTTCCGGCCACCGGATGGGAACGGCCGAAGTGGAGTCCGCCTTGGTTTCGCATCCTTCCGTTGCTGAGGCCGCTGTCGTGGGATACCCACACGAGATCAAAGGCCAAGGCATATACGCCTACGTTACCCTCAAGACCGGGGTCGAATACACAGAGGAGCTTAAAAAAATGCTCAAGAAACATGTACGAGAAGAGATAGGGCCGATAGCCACCCCGGACATCATTCATTGGGCACCTGGCCTTCCAAAGACCAGGTCCGGAAAGATCATGAGGCGAATCCTCAGAAAGATCGCGAGTTCCGAGATCGATTCGATCGGAGACACATCCACTCTCGCGGATCCTTCGGTCGTTGAGAACCTGATCGAGAATAGATAATATCGATATAGAATCTTGTGGAGGGGGTAAAACCCCCTCCGCTACCATATTTTTATTATACATTCAATGCATGTTATGTACGTTGGCTAAAAGATATCTCGTAACAGGTGGATCCGGTTTCGTCGGAGGACGGGTGATCAATGCACTATTATCCAAAGGGTACGACATCATATCTTTTGATAATAGGCCTTCAAATATAAAGGGCATAGAGGAGGTAATCGGAGATATAACGGATCCATCCACTATAAGGTTGGATGGCCATATCGATGGAGTGATACACTGCGCGGGCATTTTGGAATCATCCCATCCAACGAGCGACCTTCTTATGAAGGTCAATTTCGAGGGGACCATGAATATCTATGCAAATACCCTTGATCAAGGTTCAAAGAAGTTCGTATTTATGTCCTCCATCATGGCTCTTGGCCCTTATGGAAGTGAGCGATTTCCGATGAAGGAAGATCACGATCCCTGCCCGGATGAACCATATGGAAGGTCCAAGCTTCTTTCTGAAAGGTTTCTCCTAAAGAGGGCACAAGATGATGATACGGTCGCATCCATCATCAGACCACCAGTGATATTCGGAGAGGGCATGAGTCGTAATTCCTCAGCGATGAGAACGTTCTTATCCATTAAAAAGGGATTTATGCCCATGATAGATCGCGGGAGACATATATTCAACATGCTTTATGTAGGCAATTTGTCCCACGCTCTTATCCTGGCCTTGGAGAAAAACGAAATATCCAACATATTCCATGTCAACGAAGGACCTTATACCCTGAGATTTGCTGTTGATTCGATATCAAGAAGGATAGGAGTGAAAAAGGGATATGTAAGTATCCCAAAATCTGCTTTCTACCTTCTTTGCAGAACCTCTGAGATCTTCGGAACTCTTATAAATGGACCACCTCCTCTATCAATGAACAAATATCGGGCGTTGACCTCTGATATCTGGCATATGGATCATTCCAGGATATGCGACAAACTCGGATATAGCCCCCTCTTCTCTTTCGAGGAAGGGATAGATCGGACATGCAGATGGCTTGATTGGTAAGTGTTGATGATTATTCACTCTTCTGAATCGAATTCATCATATCTGCTCTTTATCATGTAATCGATATCGTCATCTGTTTCTTCTTTATAATCTATTCTAATCTCGGCACCCCTCTCATTACCATATCTCTTTACGAATAGGATTATGAATACGATAATGACGATGATCACAACTGCCAAAGCTGATATCACAAGTATAGTTCGATATGCCTCATCCGTCGCATTTGGTTCTGGGTTGACCGTACCGTTGGGGTTCACAGCCCTCCTTATGTATATATCAACATGGTCAGATACGTTATTCCCTGGAGAACCATCATCGACGAAAAGCGTGATCCTGTGCCAGCCTGTTGTAAGGATGTTAATGGAGATCACCTTACCGGTACCTAATAATCCAGTCCTGTTCGAGGACCATGTGAACCTCAATTCAGGAAATAAACCGATACCATCATCAGTGGAACCAGATGCATCCAGTATTACTGGATGCCCCTCAGAATAGCTTGTTCCGTTGATCGGGCTTGATATCAGGGGGGTGGGAGGATTGTTCACTGTCGGCACCTTGACCCTAAGCTCATATTCTCGTGATATTCCCATATTGCCTACAATATCCTCGGCCATGAACTGTATGAAATTCGTACCTTCTGATAACTTGTGAGTGAATTCGATCATCAACTGCTCTGATGCTGTTTCACGGCCAATATCCATCCAACCTGACCAGTCGGTGTCGTTCATCCTCGTTCGGTATGCAATTGTCTCCCCATTGACACCGGAACCTTGAATATCCTCGACCCTGAGAGCAAAAGATAGGTCAGCTGTATTGTGGATTATGAAGGTGGAAGGTTGGACCATGTCGAACTGAGGAGCGATCATGTCAACACCTAAGCTGAGTGAGGATGATTGTACGGTATTCCCTACCCTGTCCGATGCGAATATCTGTAAAGATCCCTTCCACGTTCCATCCAACTCAAGCCTCATCATCACATCGACAAAGGAAAGAGAATCCCCATATTTCAACCATATCTCTTCTTTGTAAGGGGGGGAATATTCCGTTTCTGTTTCGTGCATCAATCTGTATGATATGCTATCCCCATCTATTCCTGAACCCTCCATTCCCATAATCGTAGGGTCGAATAGCGCAAAATGTACTTCGACCCTTGATGAGTTGTACCAACTTGAATATCTTGTAAGATCGATAACTGGTTGATCGAGATCAATGATCCCTTGAGAAAAGGCCGGGCCAGAGATCGAACCTACCCAATCTATCGCCTTGACGGAAACGTTGAAGATCTCCGATATGGAGGACTCGATATCTATTGATGAAGTGTTTGATGGATAATACATGGAACTCGATGATATCTCAACGGAATTACCGCTCTCGTCGTCCCATCTTAGAAAAAGAGAGTTTTCAAGATCCCCTTTCTGTCGAAAGTACAGTTCGATATAATAGATCTCTCCGCCGACTAGGTCCACGTAGCCTGAACTCCTTCTGAACTCGACATCGTTCCATTCCAACAGCCTCTGATCGTCAAAGATCAGAAGGGAGTTCCCACCTTTTCCCCATATCGTGAACCTCGTCTTGATATTCTGGTCCGGCATTAACCACCCATGCCATCTTATAGAGAAACCCAATGGAATGATCTCGGGTTTAGGCGGGTAATTGCCCCAGTTGAAGTCGATCTGTTCATCCACGATTGATAGGCCTTCCTCGATGAAACGATCGTCGTTGTAGTATGTCCCAAGCAGACCTCCAGGATGCATGGCTATCTTTACCTCCTCCTTGATACCTACCTCATAGGCCCATATTCCTGATCCTGCATCACCTCCGTTGGTCCTGCCATCATCCCATCTGATCTCCCATTCACCTTCAGTTCCGTAATCCTCATGTCCAAAAGTTCCAGGATCGAGAACTAGGTTCGATGGGATATCGGGAGGGGTTTGGTCAATATGAAGCTCTAACACGATTTGCCCCGATATAAAAGGAATGAATTCCGATGGGATACCTGTGGGAAATATCCCGATGATAGGAGAGGCCTTTACGGTAAGTATGATACTATCTTCGTCGGTGATGGTAAAATTCAAACTCATGTCGGGTACATATTCCTGAGTATGGATCGATATTGCGTTCACCAAAAGGCTTATTTCGAAAGGACCATCTATGACCTCAATAGGAGGTACAGTATCATAATAAAGCGATAGTCCATTGATATCGATTCTATCATCCGGTCCAAACCATTCGGAACCATGTACGGTTCTTTGACCGTTCCTGAATAGTTCATAGTTCTCCAAAAATATTAGAACATCCTCTGATAATATGGCTTTGGAAAACAATCTGGAATAATTCCATTTTGATGAGGATACAATAATCTTCACATCGTATTCCCCAGAAGGAAAGGACCATGTGAATTCGATCACCGCCGATGCCTGTGCACCATTGGTCGTTTTCGATACGATCACCTTGCTTACGGGTTTTATCATCTCATAGGGTGTATCAATTATTGGATATTCACCAGTAGCTAAAGGAATGGTCATTTTTATCCCAAGATCCTGCAATTCCACATCCATGGATAACAATAGGTCGTTATCTTCCGAATGGGAATATCCCACGGTTATCGTCGTATCGCCTTTACCGCACAGGACAAAACCGTCCTGTGTCCCCATACCGGATAATGTCAGCGAGTCGATTCCTACTTTGGACCCTCTAATAATATGGACCTCACCACAGGAAGGCCTGGTATTCTCAATACCATCCGAGGCCGGAGAACCTATGATCAACTCATGAGCGCCGTCCCCATCCATGTCAGCGATGCAAAGGGAATATCCCAGCCTATCCTGCATGTCTATCCCGAATATCCTGAATGTCGGATCAATATCCTTGAGATCTATCGAACGAGGAGGGGATGAGAACACTTGTTGATATGTATAATAGGCCACCATTCCGGCCTTCTCGGCATCCTGGACCGAAACGTCTGGATATCCAATAATCAAACCGTGTTCACCGTCGGAGTTGATATCACCCAATTCGAATACTGTCCCCAATCTGTCACCTGGATATGTAGGCCCTTCTTTCGTTGCTCCGTATATTATGACGTCTGCCCCGGTTTCAGAATCCATAATCACTGGAAATTGGTTTATCTGTCCTCCAAAATATATGTGTATGGAGCCCGAGTTGTACCTCGTGTCGTCCGGTCCATCACTGTAAGGTGCGCCAACTATAAGATCATCACGCCCGTCATGGTTGATGTCCTTTGACAGTATCACCCTGCCAAAATTATCATTTGGATCGTTTCCATATATGAACGGCCTTACCGTGTCCTCGACGTTGATATTAACAGTTCCTCTGAGATCCCCCGCATCGAAAATCACCATTACAGTGCCCGTCTGCTGATATAGTGTTGTCGGATGGTTTCTCAGCGGTCCGCTAATAGCCAGGTCTGGCATTTGATTTCCATTCATATCGAGAGAGATCACGCTCTGCCCGAAGAGGCCACTGTTCTGGTCGTCTTGAATTATGGTCATCTCATCTCCAAGCTGAAATCTGTTCGGCCCTCCCCACATAATATTGACCTTGTTCCATCCCGGAGCGCTGAAGACCACATCATCGTACGAATCCCCGTCAAGATCGCTAACTACAACGGATTGGCCTATCTTATAATCCGATTCGGGCCAAGGGACCGGTGCGATGTGACCAGCCAGTATCAAATGATCATCATCTCGAATGAAACCATAAGGATCCCCGTTGGGATTGAGTTTGCCTGGATCGAAGAGATCGATCTCCCCGCTCCAATTGCCGTCACCCCAGAGAATGTAAAGTCTGCCGCATGAAGGCTGGGAAGGTATACCCAAAACGAGATCGAAGTTGCCGTCGTTGTCGATGTCTCCAACGGCAAACGATGTCAAAAGCTTCGAATCCTCGGCCCCTCCTCTGATAACGATATCCGGAACGGCTGTTTCTATATCCACAACTCCATTTTGTAACTCTTTCGATCCGTAGAATATATAGAGCAATCCCCCTTCTCTAACGCTAAGCGCTCCTTCAAGATGGGGGGCTGACATTGCTATGTCATCATAACCATCACCATTCAGATCTCCAGACCAAAGATAACTTCCGAGCCTTCCTCCTGGTCCGGTCATGCTCTCTCCGATAAATGACAAACCGGCCGATGCCTCTATGTTCTCATCACCTGAAAGTGCCCAAATCTCATTGTTATCAGCTCTCACATGCCCATATAATGATAGCGATTCACCCGTTACCATTACTGTATCATCCCCGATCAATATGAATGATGAGGATACTACGAACATCAAAGCAAAAATATATGCCCTTTCTCTATCAAAACGATGCTTCATGGCGATCACCTGATCGATCTTACTAGATGATAGATAATGTCGGTATAAATAACAATCCCCCGAATGATAAACCGCTCCATCTCATCGGTCATAAACGAGATAGAGCTTTTTTCTTGAAAAATCTCACCATAACGATGCCCACGAGAACCAATGTGATTAAAGCCGTTGAGATCAATGATGTCTTGAAATATCCATCCTCTATACGCATTCCCATATCGAGCTCGTATTCGACCAGAACGTTCTTAGTGAAGCTGTCGTTATAGAACATAAGTTCGTAATCGCCATCCCCATCTATCTTGAAAGAGATGGAACCTTCTTTCCCCTTGTGAAGGCTTGGAGGCAGCTCAATATCTTTAAAGAACGATGGCCTGCGCAGGTCCTCTGCCTCCTGACGTCCAAGTAGGTACACACCTATCTCGTATTCGGATATATATTCGAGATGTAAGGTCCTACCCTCTTTAATGTTGTTCAAGGATATCCCTTTGGGGTAAGTCACGTTGACCTCGATCTGACCTTGTCTTCTCTGACTGGTCATCGATACCGCTGTTAAGGATAAAGTTAGGAGAATAAATACCGCTGCAAGAAGGAAGATAGGGTCTTTGTATACTATTCGCATCAGATATCCTCCGGCCCTATCTCTTTTCTTTTGATCCGTCTGAACAATCGTTTTCTCGGCCTCTTGGGAGGCCTTGGCAGTGGATAAGGGCGCTTGATTAATATTAATTGTGCTTCCGAACGGATCGATATCCGTTTTTGGCTCGGGGTCAACTCTGTAACGTTCCACGCATTTCCCGAACGCAAATACTCTCCCAACAAGGACAGGAATGCATCGATCTCTCTGATCAATACATCAGCTTGGTGGCGAAGGTTCTGGATATCCTTATGATATTTTTTTTCGAAGCGTTGAAAGATATCTGAACCAGTAGGGGCCTCTTTCCAATCCCTTCCCACTCCAGAGGCGATATCCTTGATATAAGTATCATATGAAAAGATCCACACTCTTCCGTCTTGAATTATTAGAGACCTGGGAAGATGATTTGCGAGGGTCTCTATCTGAGGGGAGAAAGAAGGAGAGAATCCTATCCTGTTCATATAATGAACGATATCCTGTCTTATACTATATTCCACCTTCCAGTATCTTTTTCGGTATTCGTTCGCTTTCTTGGCCAGGGAGAACAGGTCCGATCTAAGGCTCTCGTCTATGGATCCGAGCTCGCCCCTGAGCTCCATCCATGCTATGGTAGTTATTGGAAAATCTCGCTCCAGATCTCTAATCCTCTTGATCGAACCAGATAATGTCTTCATTATCTTCCGTAGAGCCTTTTTCTCTTTTCCCAATGTTTCCACCTTTGGAGGATCTCTTTATAAGTAGAGGTGTAGTTGCTCATCATCCATAATCATTTTGTCCACATGAATCGGCCCCCTTTTCTAGCTCTAAACTCCGCTTTTCCCAACCGGTTCGGTATCTATAACGATTTTCAAGGGTAAAAAACATTTTTTTGCACCCCACGTCCCCCAACAATATGGAACATATATAGTATCCTTATAAGTATCCAGGCATAGAAAATACATATAGGCGGTCTTGTGAACATGATCGTAAGGGAGGATCGAAAGTTGCTCGACCCAAAAAAAAACACCTCTATTTATACCCCTCCAGAAGCCTCCGGAAAATGCTAAATAATAAGCTTCTCTTCAGTGGAACGGGGTTGTGAAGCTCCGGAATATCCGGCCGCATATACCTCCGTCCTGCATCATCCGATCAAGCTGGGGAACGGTGAAAAGTTTGAATGGGTTAGCTACTGATATCTTTGATATCCTCGATCTCGGGGGAAAGATCTTCAAGAACCGCGAGGTTCTCAGGTATTCCTATATACCTGATACTCTCCCCCATCGTGAGAGAGAGATCGGAAGTATCGCAAGGATATTGATACCTGCATTATGGGGCGATACCCCCTCGAACATCATTATATTCGGCATGACCGGGACCGGAAAGACCGTTGTGTCCAAGATCCTGATGAAGGCCCTCCAGGAAAAATCCAACTTCATCAAGGAAAGAAATCTCAGGACTTTCATGGAGATTCAGGAAGAGATGTCAGATTCGGAATCGGTCAGATGCCTCAATTCCGCACTCTCCATAATCGATCATGATGATGTGCTCGGTCCCGAAATGTCCCAACAGCTGCACAGGCAGATCAGGTCCATTTACATCAACTGCCAGCAAATGGACACCGCCTACCGGGTCATGACCCAGGTGGCGAACAGGCTTCTTCCTTTCTCGGACGAGGACAGACTTCCTGTGTCCGGGCTCCCCATCGACGAGGTCCATTCAAGGATGCTCTCCAAGCTTGATGAGGCTTCATCACTGGTCATAATAATCCTTGATGAGATAGATAGGCTCATCATGAAGGTAGGAGACGACATATTATATACACTCACCAGGATCAACGAGGACCTTCAAAGGACAAGGGTCGCGATAATCGGTATCTCAAACAACCTAAAGATAATGGATTATCTCGAACCAAGAGTTAGATCGTCCTTGGGTTCTGAAGAGATAATCTTCGAGCCCTACAATGCTTTACAGCTCAAGGACATACTCGAACACAGGGCGAAGGAAGCGTTCTACCAAGGTTCGATCCAGGACAATGTGGTATCGCTATGCGCTGGGATCGCTGCTCAGGAGAATGGTGATGCAAGAAAAGCTCTTGACCTACTCAGGGTCTCGGCCGAGCTTGCCGAAAGGGACCACTCCCCCAAACTCACCGACCTGTACGTCAAAATGGCCCAGAAGAAGATAGAGACCGACCGTGTTCAACAGGTCGTGAAATCATTACCACTCCAGAGCAAGATCGTCCTGTATTCGATCATCCAGCTGAAGATATTCGGAAGGATCAAGACAACCACAAAAGAAGTGGTCGAAACCTATTCCAACTACGCCTCGAAGCTTGACTTGATTGTATTGGGTAGAAGACAGGTGGTCAACCTCCTGAACGAACTTGACAGGCTTGGCATAATTCAAACAAAGGTAATCTCTTTTGGCAGGCACGGCAGGACAACGGTCATCGAGTCCAACATACCCAACACCGATGTCCTATCATCCCTTCAGGGAGGGTTACTCTCCGAGCTCAAAGGGCTCAAGCCCAAGGTCATTTACAGACCAAGCTTCTGATAACGATCGCCTTGAGGATATTTCCTGATCGATGTGATATGATCTTTAGAGATAGGTAAACTTTACTTAAATGATCACAGGTAACGGTCTTGATGTTGATCTTAACCGGACCCACCTGTTCAGGAAAGACAGAGATCGCACAGCATATCTGCAGAAAGGTTCCATATGAGATAATATCCGTCGATACCGGATGTTTCTACAAGGACGTTAGGATAGGTAATGGTAAGTTCACTATCGATAAAGATACACCTTATCACATGATCGATCTTATCGGTCTAAATGAAAGAATGACCGTTCGATCATTTCTTGATATGGCGATCCCCACATCAATGAGGATAAGAGAAAGAGGAAAGCTTCCCCTCGCCTGTGGGGGGAGCATGCTCTATATGGAGAGGCTGATAAAGGGACTGAATGGTCCATCCCACGACCCTTGTATTGCCAATGATATTAGGGAGATCATCAAGGATCTGGGTCCTCATGATGCACACGATCTATTGTTTGAATTGGACCCTGCAAAGGCTTTCATGACACATCCTAATGATCTCAGAAGGCTCTCGAGGGCGCTCATCACGTCTTTGGGGCCTTTGCAAGATACCATAAAGGGGATCAGTACCATGGGAGTGAACTGGAAAGGGTTCTTCATAGACCGATCGGACCGAGAGCTCAAGGCAAGGATAGGCGAACGCACGATGACAATGCTCGAAAAGGGATGGCTATCAGAGGTCGGATCGATCATCGACTCGGGCTACACACGAGACTTTCCCGGTCTTGAGATGATAGGTGTGAACCATATTATCGGCCATATGAATAAAGTAGTATCAAATGATGAGTTATTCGATGCTATCGTAAGAAGCAATATGGACCTGGTAAGGAAACAGAGGAAATGGAGATCCAGACTTGGTCTCACCAATATTTTTCTTAAAGAGGGTGATATGGTTACCTCCGCTCAAAGGATAATGGAAGCAGCTATGGACCTTTACGAATAGATCCTGTCGATCTCGTCTTTGAACATCTTAGTGATCACACTCCTCTTGACCTTCTGAGTTGGCGTGAGCTCTCCAGATTCCCACGTCCATTCCTTTGAATGGAGGATTACCTTCTTTGGCTGTTCATGGGCCGCCATGTCCTTGGTCTCGTTCTTGATCAACTCCTCGTAAAAGGACTTCACCGATGGATTATTCATGAGATCGTCAATCGATGTGTAATGCAGTTGGTTATGCTGGGCATAATCCTCGAGACGCTTGAAATCCGGGACGATTATTGCCGAGCAGTGAGGTCTGGCTTCCCCTATAACGATTGCCTGGCTGACATACTGGTTCGATACCAGCTTGTCCTCTATGGGAGCAGGGGGTACATATTTGCCAGTTGATGTCTTGATTAGATTCTTCTTACGGTCCGTTATCTTAAGATAACCATCTTTTGACATCACTCCTATGTCGCCAGTAGCGAGCCATCCGTTTAGAAAAGCCTCCTTATCAGCATCAGGTCTGTTCCAGTAACCTTTCATTATTGATGGCCCCCTGACAAGTATCTCCCCATCATTTGCGATCTTCACCTCTATTTCGGGAGGGGCCTCTCCAACGGTACCGATCCTCGCCCTGTTGTTCCTGTTAATGCTTATCAATGGACCGGCCTCGGTCATCCCATAAGCCTCCAGGATCTCCAGGTTCATCGATTTGAAGAACATAGCAGTATCTTCGCTTAGAGGAGCGGACGATGAAACGAAGAACCTAACATTTCCCCCGAGCTTGTCAACAACCTTGTCGAACACGATTTTCTTGGCCATCATGTATTTTATATTCATTGGAAAACCCCTCTTTCCCAATGAATAATCCCTACCTACTTTCGTTGACCATTTGTATATCTTGAAGGATAACTCACCTTTGGACCTGGCATTTTCCTCTACCTTTGCCTTGAACTTCTCGAAGACCCTAGGTACAGCGGGAAAAACGGTAGGTTTGACGAACTGTACATCATCCGCTATGGTCTCAATGGATTCAGCATAACCTATGGTGCCTGATATTCTCAGGATTATATAATTGATAATACGCTCGAAAACATGCCCAAGAGGCAAGAAGCTGAGTTCCACATCTGTCTCTTTAAGATCGATGAATGTTGTCAGGCTCTGTGCATTTGATATGAGGTTGCCATGGGTAAGCATCACTCCTTTTGGAACCCCGGTCGAACCAGATGTGTATATGATCGTGGCAAGATCATTTAGGTTCACGACCTCCTTATAATCCTCGAGCATTTTTCTGGATTCCTGCCCGACCTTAACGAATTCAGAGAAGGTATCAAGTTCACCGATCTTCTTTCGATCCGCTGAATCGGTCAATACGACGACCTTCTCGATAGTCGGCATCTTACCCTGATCGTATATCTCCATGACCCTTTCCAGGTATTTTTCCGCGACGAACAGCATTCGACATTGTGAATCGTTTATGTTGAAGCAGACCTCCGTCTCCACCAGTTTTTTCGGATCGGGTGTGACGTAGTTCGATATGTTAACCGCACCTATCCTGTGAAGCGAGAGATCAAGTATGAGCCATTCGTATCGGTTGTTGCATATGAAAGCGACCCTGTCCCCCTTCTTTATTCCGTTTTTCAGGAATGCGGCGGCGCAATCGAGGGACCCCTTTTCTACCTCATCATATGTGAGTGAGCCCCAATGCCCCTTTCCTAGCTTGTGCATCGCCAGGACCTTTTCTGGATTCTTTCTTGAGGAATGAAGGAACATATCAAAGATATTATTAAAACCCAATTCCTCTGTCATTTTCGATTCTATCTGAGCCCTGAGCGGATTTAGGACTGGCTTCATGGTCTGAACACCCATTTCTCTCCAGAACACAGCTTGTTTTTAATCCTTTCCAGAACTCTACATTACCTACTTCATTATTGTATGAATTCCATGTATAGAGTTAGAAATTTACTGTATTTATTATAATACACCGAATATCAGAAATATTGCCTTAAACATATGTTATATTGTCTAATTACATAATATATTACTTTATATATTGAAATTTATATATTTTTGTTAATATCGATCATTATGATCAACTTCACTTACAGTTGAATTATCTGGTTGCTATCAAAGGGAGATATGTAGCCATGTAAAAACATAATTTAGGATAACCTAAATATTCTAGGTCCTGCTTATGGTCCGCGATGAAGGATATAAAGGTGGCCCTGACAGGGATCCCCAACTCTGGTAAGACTACCCTGTTCAACGCTCTCACCGGAGGGTTCGGGAGAACCGGTAACTGGTCAGGAGTGACAGTCGACCTTCTTGAAGGTAGCTTCGTCAATGAAGGATGCCGCTTCCATGTCACCGATCTACCAGGAACGTACAGCTTGAACCCGGGATCCTCGGACGAGGAGATCGTTCCCAGATATCTGCTCATAGGAGATTATGATCTTCTCGTTGTGGTTCTGGATGGGGCGAACCTGAGGACCTCCATGTATCTGGCGGTCCAGGTCCTCGAATCCAACATACCGGTCGTTCTTGCGATCAACAAAGCGGATATGATGAAGGATAGAGGCATCTACGCCGATCTGCAACAACTCTCATCGAAACTCGGCTGTCCAATCGTCCCAACCGTCTCCACCAAGAACATCGGAATAACCGATCTCAAAGACTCCCTACTGCACGAGACCCATCATCACATCAGGTCAGACGTCATGCATCCCATGATGCATGACCGTTTCATGCACAAAAGCGCCGATGACGAAGTCGAGAGGCCGCATCTCCATCAAACCTCAGATGTGAACCTTGTCCCCAGAAGACCACTGATAATTGACTATCCCCGCCACATCGAGAGATACATCAGGATCATCGAAGGCTTCGCTTGGTCATGTGACAAAAAGTACCTCTCCAGGTTCAACGAAAGGTTCCTGGCCTTGAGGTGGATCGAAGGGGACGCTCAATTGAGGTCAATGGTAAAGACACATACTATCGATCCGTCTGATCTCGATGGATCTATGGATGGGGGTGATGAATTCATCCTTGACCTGATCGATTCTAGATACGAGTTCATAGACGAGATGGTCCCGCGACATGATAGGGTAAGCGAGAGCGGTATCGTAAGGACCATGGAAAGTGCATTTACCAGTAAATGGCTGGGAATACCCATATTCGCCGGAATGCTCCTTTCTGTTTTCACCCTGACATATCTCATCGGCAACCCACTATCCGAGATCGTGGAGTCATTGTTCGAGCTTTTCTCCAATTCCCTCTCATCATTCGGTGACACATGGTACGTATCGATATTCAGGGACGGCCTGATACCGGGTGTGGGTTCGGTCTTGGTCTTCTTTCCGATGATATTCATACTGTTCTTCATGATATCACTTC
Organism: Thermoplasmatota archaeon; assembly: GCA_029762535.1. Lineage (GTDB taxonomy): Archaea > Thermoplasmatota > Penumbrarchaeia > Penumbrarchaeales > Penumbrarchaeaceae > JARVGK01. Next base: position 51,761 of record JARVGK010000005.1, on the reverse strand, counting down.
TGGAGAACTCTGGTTACATGGCAAGGGGTGTATACGTAATAGACCGCACCATGGCCAGGCTGGGGCTTCCGGGAAGGAGCTTCATACCGCTCGTAATGGGCTTCGGATGCAACGTACCCGCGATCATGGCCTCCAGGTCCATCCCCAATCTCAGAGACAGGATAGCGACGATCATTCTCGTCCCCTTCATAACCTGCTCGGCAAGGTTGCCTGTCCTTATGCTCCTTTCATCGATCTTCTTCGGATTCTATGCCGGAATCATCGTTGTTTCGATGTACTCAATAGGGGTGATCGGTCTGATCATCTCCTCATTGCTAATTACGAAGGTAATTCTGAGAGGTGATCCCTCCCCCCTTATCATGGACCTACCACCTTACAGCTTACCCAGCATCAAGGAAGCCATCAGGTCTGGGTCCATGAACATGTATCTATTCATCCGCAAAGCGGCCACGGTCATAGTCGTGGCGATGGTCATCGTTTGGGGATTGACCTACCTCGGAATCGAGGACGGGTCCATACATTATCTACGGGGCCAAGACAATGATGGCGAGGAAGATCGTCTGGAGAACTCTTTCGCCTCCGACATCGGAAAGCTGATAGAACCCGTTTTCAGCCCTCTTGGATTCAACTGGAAGCTGGTCGTTTCCCTGATGTTCGGCATCGTCGCAAAGGAGATAGTTCTCGGAACGATGGGAATTCTGACCGGAGCGGGTGAGGAAGATATTGAAAGCGGTATCAAGAACAATTCCGGACTCGATCGGTCAGGGGCCTTCGTTTTCTTGGTGTTCTTCACGCTTTACGTACCGTGCATCCCGGCGATAGCGGTCATCCGAAAAGAGACCGGTTCATACAAGTGGGCTCTTTTCTCGATCGTATACAACACGGGATTCGCCTACATGGCGGCCCTTTTCTTCAAGCTCGCACTGTCCGCGGTCCCATGGATTTGAGGTGTTAAAATGAACCTAACCGAGTTACTCCATCTTATGATGGGCGGGAAGGATGTGATGACCATCGCTCAAGAGAGCGGACTGGGTGCCGCTCATATATCCCATATGATGAGACATCTAGAATCCCTTGGTTATATCGAAAGGATAGGCCCAGAGTGCGGGACCGCCTGCATCCCATGTCCTCATTCCACGGGAAGGACCTGCGGATCAATAAAGGGAGCTTACTTCAGGATCACCGAGAAAGGCATCCGAAGGTTAAAGAGTCAAGGAATTCGAACATAATTATATGACCGTTGATTTTATCTACTCATAGAAAAATATGCCATATAATGAGAATGCTCTACCTTGCAGTTAAGAATAGGGACGCCGAGAGTACAAGGCGGATACTGAACGATAGGGGTTACATTAACGCAGATGTACTAATCGAAAAGGAGGGCAGGAAGGTCCTTCTACCTCTCATCTGGGAGGATAAATCATTAGTCGAACAGGGCGTAGCGGATCTTGGGGAGCTAACCGTTCGTGAAGGTAGGACAAAATTTAGGCCTCCTAGATCCTACAAGGATGTCGTCGATGTGCCGAGGGAACTGAAGGACCTCCTCCCATCCTCCTTCGACATCATAGGAGATGTTTGCATACTAAAACTTCCGGATGGTCTCGCTGATTACGGTGATGACATCGCTCAGGCTCTAACTCTGGTCAACAAGAACATCAAACATGTAGCCCTCGACAGAGGAGTGATTGGAGAATACAGGCTGCGGGACATGGAGGTCCTTCTTGGTGGGCCCGATCTCGAAACCGTTCATATCGAGAACAATATCCGCTTGAAGCTCGATCCCTCCAAGGTGTATTTCTCCCCGAGGCTCTCGACCGAAAGGCAGAGGATCGCATCGCTCACACAGGATGAACGAGTCCTAGATATGTTCTGCGGGGTAGGGCCCTTCGCACTTACCATAGCAAGACACGGCCGTGCCAGGGAGATCGTAGGGATAGACCTCAATCCTGAATGCATACGATACATGGAAATGAATATTTCCCTGAACTCTCTCGAGGATAGGGTCTCATGCTATCTGGGTGATTCACGGGATGTGGCACCTACACTTGGACCATTCGATAGAGTGGTCATGAACCTGCCGCACTCTTCCCTTGATTTCCTTGAGATAGCCCTCAATTGTATCGAGCGCGGAAGGATACATCTGTATATTATATCAGAGACCGCTGGAGTCCAGGATACCCTCAGGATGATCGATGATACGATGATCAATAATGATAGGGTCTATTCCTTGGAGGGGGTTAGGGAAGTTCATCAATACTCCCCTGACTCATATATGGTCTCGCTCGACCTTCACGTTCATTGAGATGTGATATGAATGGATATCATCTGTATCTACGCGCTCGGCCGGGATATGGCCTCTCCTCGCGATGCTCCTCTTTAGGCTCCTCTGTCTTCTCTTCTGGCTCGACAGGTCTCCTTCTGCTCTTCAGTGTGCGCTGGTCGAGCTTGATCGGGCTCCAATAGGTTATGTTGCACCGATCGCATCTGGTGGAGTCAGGAGATACTGGATTGGAGCAGTTAGGGCACACATACGGCTCATCGAGAAGGATCTCTCCGCAGTATGGACACTCCTTCTCTCTTGGATCGACGATCTTAGAGCATGATGGGCACTCGAATTCGTCCTTTACAAAGGCGTTCCCGCAACTGGGACATTCATCCTCTTCGTAATAAACCTCGGAATTGCACTTGGGACATAGGAATTTCCTGCTCATAAGTTCCTCGTCCGGCTCCTCCTGGTATTCGAGGGTGTCCATCCTCCGCCTTGGCCCTCTCATCTCGATCGCGTCCGCCTGTTTCTTCGGCTTTAAAAAGAAGATCAACAGAAAGATCAACGCGATAAAAACAAGCAGGCCGAATATGATTATCAGTATCGTCATATTCATTAACTTCACCTTCAATGGATATAGTTCATAAATCCATTCATTCATTTAATCCTTTTGCAGAGGTTATGCCGCAACGTGAAAAGGATTTAATATCAACTTGGTCCTAACCTGCTCTGGAGATGACATGAAGGAACCCTCAAAAAATAGGGGAATCGGCTCTCTGCTGAGCGATGTGAACACGTTCATTTTCGAGAGGCATAAAAGGGCAACGACCATTGTGGGAGCATTTTTGATATTCTTCCTCACTTTAGCTGTTTTCCTCTGGGAAGCAAATTCACAGGGGAACGTCCTTGGCCGGGATGAAATACTCAAGATCGTTTACGATCAATCGGAAGATAACGGGATCATAAGCGATATACCGGAGATCAGAGGATATTTAGAGAGAAAGGAGACCATATCCGCCTCAGGAGAGCTTAACGAAAGAAGCTCTCATGATGTGACGATAGACGCTAACGACCTAAAGGTCATACGAAAGGTTGATGTTTCCTTGATCTGGACGGATGAACCTGACATCAGGCGGATCAGGGTCTATGAGAACCAGCCAGATACATTCAACGCAAAGATCCTTGATCCCACCGGCAAGACCTTGGCGGACATGACCTCGGAAAACACAATAGGGTCCTCAGGTACGATCTCTATCTCGATAGATCTGGACGATGCGACCATGATCGACTACAAAGGTGTGGGGCCATTCTCGATCCAGGTGACACTCGTCGATGCTGGAGATTATGAACCCAGGCTCGGCCTCAACCTCATGTCCATAAACGATAACTCCAATGAATATTCCCTCACCGCAAGCGTTGTCTTCTATGATGGAAGCGATGATTGATCATCTCTGATCATTAATGAACATCGGGATATTCCTTGATGGTCGAGTGGGGTTCGGATCCCGTGCTTCGCTAGAGTTACAACAAATTAGATATGGTGCAGGGGAAGGGACCTTTGGACTGTCCATAATTTGACGATATACCAAGTCCAAAGGTCCAGGAAAATGCCCATCGGGCATTTTTCGTATCTAATTGTTATGACGCACTCTTTTCTGTATCGATCATAATATGACGTAAAGAAAAGAGTGCAGGGGAAGGGATTCGACTGCGGAAAATCGGAGATTTTCCACGTCATGGATGAAGCATATCGTCAAATCCACTAGCGCATCATCCATGAACCCCGGGATGTTTAATTATGGTCGAGTGGGGTTCGAATCCCGTGCGTCGCTAGAGCTACAACAAATTAGATATGGTGCAGGGGAAGGGATTCGAACCCTCGAACCGCTGAGGACCGGATCTTAAGTCCGGTGCCGTTGACCGAGCTTGGCTACCCCTGCATTGATTTTTTTTTAAGATAGGGTCACTGGCCTGTGGAAGAAAGATATTCCATTAGATAAACTTTTAATCGGACCATTACCTATACATCTTCGGTGTAGCCCTTGAAAGCCACTTACATCCTTATGATCGTATGCATGATGCTGGCCACATCCGTTGTGTTCCTGCAGGCCACCGGATATGAAAGCGGACCGTCAAGAATATCGGACCCTTCCAGGAACACAGACACGATCCCTCTGGAACAGGGATCGCGATTGTACGTGCACAATGAAATGAAGACTCTCAACGACAGTTATCACATACCTATCCCCAGAGGCGCAAAGGTCCTATCCACAAAGCTCTCCCTGAGCCCGGTCCATCATCCGAGCGAGCCCGCCTCTTATCCGATCGACCCCTGGATAAGAATAGGCACGAAGAACAACGACATGGACTTCCCATCGATCTTAGAAAGCGACATGACCTATCATCTTGGAGCGTGGGGACGCCAGACCCGCGGTTCCCTGGGACAGAACTTCGCAATTTTCGATGCAGGAACCGCTTCCCCTTTCATTTTCGAGACAATACTTCCCGTGGGAGCAGAGATGGAACACATGTCATTGGACCTTATAGGATACCAAAGGTCTGATGAATATATCACCTATAACGTTGAAGGAGACACTGACGGAGATCGAATGGGAGCTGTCCTCATAAATGCCGGCAAGATCAAGTCAACGACCGCTGACACCCTAATTACCGGAGCCCCGGATGGGGATCTCAACTACGGAGTGCTTTACAGGGTCCATTACTCCTCCGGTTCATTCATAAAGGAGGTCATGGCCAACGGCCCAGAAGAGTTCGCGTATTATTCCACATCCATATCCGATACCTTCAAGGTCACCTCTTCCATAGATTATATCGTTGTAGGCGCTCCGGGCGGAGGGAAGGACCAGGAAGGGGCCGTCCACCTCTACAATGTAAGGAACAGCTACGGCACGAATACCGAAGATACTTTATTGGGCAACACGACCCTTGAATCATTCGGCGCCTCGGTGGCGGTAGGGGACATAGACGACGATGGATGGAAAGAGATCATAGTCGGCGCTCCTGATGCCAACTCCGGGTCCGGCAAGGTCTACATACTCAAGTACGATGCCACAAACCCTGATTTCTCGGACAAGACCAGATTGATCAACGTTATCGAACCGGATTCGACCTCCGAATTTGGCAGGTTCGTCTCCAGCGGGGACATGAACGATGATGGTATTGACGATATAGCGATAGCATCCGAAGATGCGGTTCATATCTATTTTGGATCCTCCTCCTTCAACACCATTCAGGACCTCGAGATCGACCCGGTGAGCGATGGCTCCCTGTCCGGCTTCTCGTTCATGGGGTTTATAAAGGACACCCTTGGCTCTGGCTCGGATACGCTTGCGATAGGGGCCTCCGCGAACTCGGACCGCAAGGTTCTCATCTACGATGCATCCGATCCTCCGGATGCCGTTCTCGATCAAATGATCTCAGCACCGCTGATAAATGGATTCGGATCGTATGTATCATCCTCATATGATATCGACGATGATGGCGATTTGGAGTTCGCCATAGGAGCGCCGGATCCCGGCACCGGCAGCCAGATCGTCCTATATTCGAGGTCCCAAGGTCAGAAGGACATACTGTATGACAGCAGGAATGGGGCCATGTTCGGCTCATCCATCGTAATCGACGCAGACCTAAGGGGCGATGGATACAAGGATATCTGCTCCGGTGCTGTATTCAAGGACGGCATCACATCAAAGGGAATAGGCAATATCGTGATCAACGATCGATTTGATATCGACACCCTTCCCTTTAATACCCCATCGATCTGGATCGGTTCCAACCTCATATGGAGTTACAACGGCGACCGGCTCAATGATAAGGTAAATTCCGGAGATATATCGGATGTCGTCTCCGATTATATAAAAAACATTGAACCCGACCCGGAACTAAGCACCTCGTACCACAACTATATCAGGCTTCCTCTGCGCTTCAGCTGCTCGACGAGCGATCCAATAGAGAGGTCCACCATATTCAACCTCAGTTCTTTGGATATCAGGTACGACCATCAGGTGGCAGTTGATGATGTATCGGAGAAGATCAATTCGGAACTGAGGTCGCTCGAAGTTCAGCTCGATGGCAACCATCATGTTCCTTTCCGATTCTTTTCCAAGGCTCCCGGAGGGATCGTAATAAACGAGTTTGATATCGATCTCGATCTCCCACCTGTATTCTCAGGATACCCCAAGGCGCTATCACTTGAGGAGGATACCTGTGATCCAAAGCTTCTGGACCTATATGCATATCTCAGCGATGACCTTACCCCCATCGAAGATCTGACAATAGAAGTGTTTCCCGGACTTATCAACACTTCATTCGTGAACTTTTCCTTAGTTGGGGGTAGGTACCTGAAGGCCGACGCGTTCAACGATACATCCTCGACCGAATCGAACGACAACTGGACAGGTCTTGTTTACCCTCTAATAAGAATAACGGACAGCAGTGGCCTACAAATAATGATCACCGACATCGTCGTCGAGGTAACTCCTGTCAACGATGCACCGGCCTTGAAAACACTACCTCAGACCGACATACTCCAGGACACCCGCTGGATATTCTCACCGACCTTCTATGATGCAGAGGGTGACAACGCCACTTTCACCTACAACGAGCTTCCCGGCATGTTCCTCCAGAACAACCGGACCCTGGTATGGGATGTGAACAATTCCCATGTCGGGTTGCACCCCCTCATCATAAAAGTCACGGATGGCATGGACTCAAGAACGTACAGGTTCGTCCTCAACGTGATAAACAAGAACGACCCGCCTTACTTCATATCATTACCCCCGGAATATATTGAGGTCCATGTCGGTGACATCTACGAATTCAACATAACCGCCGAGGATATCGACCCTGATGACCGTCTTGAATATCTGCTTGTCGAGGGTGAGAGCGCAGTTTTGGACCCACTTAGCGGGGAATTCACATTCACAGCATCCAGATTCTATCCCGAACCCATATTGTTCAAGATAAGTGTTACTGACAGGGATGAAGAGGAGATCTTGTACACATTCAGAATAAGGGTGATCCAAAGATTCCTTCCACCGGAGGTTCATACGACTCCGCGGACCGAGCTCTTCGACATGATGCCATGGAGCTACGAGATCATAGTCACCGATCCCCAAGGTGACATCCCCGCGATAACCCTTCTATTTGGGCCGAATGGAATGGAGTTCGACCCGTTCAGGAACCTGCTTGCATGGACTCCCGACGTTGACCAGATCGGGGACCACAACGTCTCGATACAGGTTAACTCCTCGGGTTACTCGCTCCTCTACAACTTCACCCTATCCGTCTCAAGGTCCATTAGATCGTGGAACGTAATGCTATCCTCACCGGATAACGGGGAGAAGGTCGTTGGAACGCTGAAGATAACTGGGGTCGTCCTTGTCGAACCCGGATATGCGAGACTGGTACAGCTTAAGGCCAGGGACGGCTCTTGGATCAACACCACCCTTCTGGAGAACACCTTCAGCTTCGATGTGGACACCAACAGGTACAAAGACGGAGAAAGGGTGTTCGAAATGAGAGCGTTCGACGGCTACGAGTATCACGAGTTCACCGCATCGGTCGTGATAGCCAATCACGAGGGCGAATGGCCGATATGGGCCTATTTACTTGTGGTCATATTTGTCATTCTCGTTCTTGCCGGCCTTGGATATGCAGGATACCTCGGTTACGGCTTCTACAAGAGGAAGGAAGAGAAGAGGATAAAGCGCGAAAAGCTCGCCGAGATCCAGAAGAGCAAGCAGGATATGGACGAGTTCCTCGTTCAAAACATCTCCTCGCCCTCGCTCGATGACGTTCCCATCAAACCGGGTGAGGTGGAAGCCATGGACCTGGACGATCTCGTAAGGAAGACCGACTCGGTGATAAAGGATGATGACGGGATATCCACGATGAGCATAAGCAAAGGTGTTTTCGAGCTATCAGAGGAGATCTCTCCGCATAATGAGGACGGCGCACCTGAGACCGCAGATGATGATATTTCAGAATAAACACCCCTCATCGTCTCAAATGCCCTCTCTGGCATGATAAAGTATATAATCGACATATAGAATTCCCTTGCAGGTCCAAACAGGGGAACGCCCCTCATGGAGGGTGTTTAATGCCACTATTTCGGAAAAGCGCGGAGAAGAATGATGATTATCGCTCGAACCAGTTCGAGGTTGGAAGGACGTACATCGACCTGGGGGTCATGAAGGGTCGTGAGCCCGGGGCGCAGAAGGCCGGCGGACCAGGTGTGAAATTCGCGGATATCGACGGTTACCGGCAGATACCGGACCTCTCGAACCTGATATACGAAGGAAACATCCTCGTCCTTGACTTCACACCAATTGCGAACGACGATCTCGAGTTGAAGAGGACGATCACCGAGCTTAAGCGCGTGGTCGAGGATATCAACGGGGACATTGCCGGGATCGGTCAAAATCTGCTCATCGTCACGCCAAAGGGAATGAACATAGACAAGAAGAAGATCCGCAGGATGAAAAAGTGATCCGGGTCGGATGTTTAAGGATGGACGAGGGGTCACCCACATGTTTCTCATGTGGTGAAGGAAGGTTATCGATCACTTCCACAGTTATTGATATACCCCATTTCGGGGAGGTGGATCTGATAGCCATCTCATGTCCGAAATGTGGTTACAGAAGCACTGATGTCATTCCAGCGAAAGCAGGCCCTCCCGCGTGTCACAAAGTGGTCATAGACCGGCCCGAGGCGCTTTGGGCTAGAGTGGTCAGGTCATCTTCATCTACAGTCACCATACCTGAATTGGGTGTGAGAATAGACCCCGGCATCGCCTCTGAGGGATACATCACGAATGCGGAGGGCATTCTTGAGAGGGTCAAAGGCATCCTTAAGATCATGATCAAGGACTTTTACAACTCTACTTTGGAGGATGACGGGGATCGGATCTCAAGGGCACTTGAGCTATTGGACAAAATAGAGGCATGCAAGGCGGGAAGGACATCTTTGACTCTGACCATATCCGACCCAGAAGGCAACTCGGCCATAATAGGGGACGGGCTCGATATAGAGGCGATACCCTTATAGGATGCCACCCCCAATGACGTTCGAAGATGCGAGAGAAAATGATCATACACCCTTTCTATCCCCCCATATCACTCTGTGCGTTTGGACCATCACCCGTGCGCGCGAGAATGGGGAGCCATGACGGTTTTCATCTTTCCCTTCACATGACCGTATCGCCTTTAGAAGTCCTTCTACCAGGCCATCCCCTCCTTTGTTGGTACATGGGGTGAGAATAATGTTGCAACCAGGATCGTGTTTCTGTACAAACTCCAGTGCGAATGACAGGTCCTCATCGGAAGCGATGATGAACTTTAATGTATCGTCGAACCTAAGATGGTCCAGATTCTCATCGAGAAAGCTATCGCTCATGCCGGATGAGGGCGTCTTGACATCCATTGATATTCTAACTGCCGGGCATTTGTTCACCAGTTCGATTACGGGCAGGCTGCCGTTGGTCTCCATATCGACATTGAACCCTTCGAGGATAAGCTCCTCCACGAGTTCGATGACCCCTTCCTGAAGAAGAGGTTCACCACCTGTGAGACACACGTTGGGTAAATAGTGGGTGGATACCTTCTCCAACAATCCTCGCAGGTCCATAGAGGACTGTTGAGACCCCGTTTTGGAGTACTCGGTATCGCACCATGAACATGATAGATTGCATCCGAAGAATCTTACGAATACCGTTGGCAGCCCCGTATTGACCCCTTCCCCCTGGATCGAGGGGAATATCTCACATATATTGAAGGACAATTCAGATCATCTCCTCGTAATGAATTGGGTCGTTAAGGCTCGCCTCCTTGAATCCCTTCAACCTGTACATGCATGAGTCACATCTTCCACATGCCTTTTTCCCGCCCCTGTAGCAGGACCAAGTGAGCGAAAGGTCCACTCCGAGCTCGTACCCTAGCTTGATTATGGCGGCCTTATCCATCTCTAAGAGCGGGGCTTCGATACGTATAGGTGCTCCCTCAGTACCAATACGAGTGGCCAGGGCGGCGGTCCTCTCGAATGACTCGAGGAATTCCCTTCTACAATCAGGATATCCGGAATAGTCCACGGAAGTGGCGCCTATGAAAACGGCTTTTGCCCCGATGCTCTCGGCCCAAGAGCAGGCCAATGATAGGAATACAAGGTTCCGGCCGGGAACATAGGTGTTCGGTATGGCGCCTTCACCCGGGACCTCATCCGGACCCATTCTCTGTGGTATATCCCCCTTCATGGTCAGTGATGAACAGGAGAACAACTGCACCGGTAGCTCCATGATCACATGATCGGATGCGCCAAGATGTCGGGCAATGCTTTTTGCGGACTCGATCTCCCTCGAATGTTTCTGACCGTACAGGATCGTAAGACAACAAGGATCGTAACCTCTATACCTTGCAACGGCGAGAGTTGTCGAAGAGTCGATACCACCTGACAAAAGAACAACGGCCCTCAATGGATCACCTTAATCTTATTGACGCCCAAGCCCCCTGCCCGTGTCCTTCATCAACTCCCAATGACACCTCATGGATCACCTCCGGCAGAGGTATACGTTCGAGGAAAAGCTCCAGAATATATCTCGAAAGCTCCTCTACCGTTGTAGCCTTTACAGGCAGGACCAGAACGTCATCCGAGGGAATGGAATAGACCTTCCCCAGCATGTCGATAGATATGTTCTGTCCATGTCCCCTTTCGATAGTGACGCTTAAGTTGTCTCCCGGAACGAGAGTCATATGGTCTAATTCCTTTGCGATCCCCCTTATAGCGTTCTTTATCAAATGGAAGTCCAGGACGAGCATGTCCTCCCCCGGAAGGCCTTTTATCCGCAAATGTATGGCGTAGGTGTGTCCATGAAGCCGCGAACATTTGTCATGACGAAGTAGCATGTGGCAGGCCGAGAATGTGACCTGGCTCTTCCAGCCATCGATCTCTATGTACCTTTCCATGTCCGCGAAGTATTTTGGTCCGATTTAAGTCTTTAGTATGAAAGCCGTTTTCTCTTGCGAACAATAGGAAGCAAGGCGGGGATCGCTATAGTGATCAATGGGAAGGGCAGGGAGCCCATTCCTCCTTCCGTTCCCGGAATATTTCCCGGCTCGAGCTTTTGATCGACATACTGCCGTATGCTTCCGCGTTTCTCGTAGTTGATAGAGTTCGTGGTCATCCTCACATCCACATCGACGGAGCTGCTCTTCCTGACCTTGAAGAAGTTATAATAGTAATCGAGGTTGAAGATCAGCTCTCCCTCGTCATCTATGATATCACGCCCCGTATCTATCCAATCGGTTAGTCGGTAGGGGTCCCTGAATAGGAACTCATGGTTGACCGGATCTATCGGAGCAATGACGCTACCGGAACCTTTCAACGGGATTATCACATTGAACCACCCATGACCTCCCCAGCTGCCTTGCATGGGATCATAAAGATAACCTATCTCCAACCATGCCGGGATCCCCACTGCGCGGCAGAGAGAGGCCATCAAAAGCGATTGGTCGTCGCAATCGCCGTACCAATCGTTCATACATCCAATCGGGTATTTCGGGTAGGAGCCGTATACCTGAAGGTCACGCTGTTTCTGTTCGTTGGTCGTATAGTTGAAATGCTCCTGCATCCAGTCGTATATGGCCTTTACTTTTCCGTAAACGGTATTCTTGTCCTTCGTAATCTGGACAGCGGCGTTCTTGACCGTTGGATGGGATGGATGGTACCTGTAAAGGTCCGGACGGCCGTCCCCGTCCTTGTCGATGATATCGCCGTTGCTGTCCTTTACGATCCATTCATCGTCGAGGTAATTGTCCTTGTATGTTTGCGGGATGTCCTCGATCGTCCCGCTGTCTTCATCATCTATGTTCCATTGATAAGTATACAGCAAAGCGGAGTACTGTGCTGTGAAACTGAAATCACCTCGCTGGTTCCTCAGTTCCCACATGTTGATGTTGTTCTTTTGTTCGTTATAATCAGGGAGAGGAGAAGTCGGAGAGGGCGTGAGGACAACATCAGTAACGTCCTGTATCTTGAAATCGTCCCTTCCGTCCAAAATATCAAAGGGTATCGATGTCTTTATACGGACCATATCTGCGGTTCCGCTGCTTATCTTCACATCATATCGGACGGAGAAGGTTACGTTGACCATCTCTGGGAAGTCCCTGAACGGCCTCATGAGGTTCCTCAGCTTGTTCAAGCCGACATCCTCTCTAGCATCGCTCAGAGGTTTGAAAGGGAGGAAGAGGATCGCCAATACGATCAGTACCGTTATCACCCTCATTGTCCATATGAAGGGTTTGCTTCTCAGAAAACCCTTGGATGCCTTACCTTTGTTACCAAGTGGTGAATGGGGCCTCGACCCATCTCTCGATCCTGACCCTTCCCGATCCTTCCCTTTACTCTTCCCGGTTCTCGACTTGGGTCCTCGATCGCTCCGCGCCTCCTTTTTTCGATCCTCTCTCAAACCTTTCTCTGACTTTCCTCTTCCATTCCTCTCCGAGCGTTTGCTGTTTTCAATACCATCCCTATCAGTACTTTCGACCTTGGACTCATCCTCGTCCATCTCTTCATCGTCATCCCATACGGAGAAATCGTCCTCGATCAGCTTTGGCATTTGAAACACTCCGGATCCTGGCCACCTTCCGATTGTACGGTTCCTTAGTTATAATTTTTGGGCATATTCGCATCATCTGTTCTTCAGATCCAGTCGGAATTCCCTTTTGGCCTCGTTCCCGGATGGGTCCGAAACGGTAACGATTATCAAAAGATCAATATCGGCCGTCGATGCGGTGATGTTCGAGATCCTAATCATTTGCAGGTTGCCCTCCCATCTTTCGAAATCCGAACCATACCATCCGTTCTTCATATCGATTATATCTGAATCCTTCGACGTTATATTGAAAGTCCGATTATCGGCGACAGCGATCTTCGTAACCTTTATACCAGATGTATCGTCGATATTGTTCCTACGTTCGCCTTCTAAAATATAGACCTCTATCCTAGCATCGTAACTTCCGGAGTTGTCCGTTATCAGGAAGAAGTAGCTCAACTCCTTCACGTCCCTAACGACGGATGGCGTTTGGTTCAGATGGGTCACAGGCACTCCATCGATGTCCACCACGAAGAGCACCGGATCGCTTATGACCGGTTCGGATAGATCGCTGAATGGAGGGTTCATGCTCAGTATCCAAACCGCTCCCCACGTTATCACGTACATTGCCCCGTTCTCGAGCCATTTCTTCCAATCCAATGAAGAGACATCTATTCCGAACTTGAAGAAGAGGAAAAACACACCACCTGCAAGTAATATCGGAGCCGCTATCGGGATGATCATGAATAATTCTAACTTCAGATAATGGGCGATCCTCATTATGATAAAGGATATGATCCCCGCAAGAAGGGCCATACCAAGTGTGATGTATATCATCTTCGCGTTCCTGTTCTCCGTCTGCAGGAACTCGGTCTCGTCGAATTCGGGCATCTTGAAAAGAGGCTCCTCAGCCTTTGGCCCTTCTTCGTCCTTGACCGTTCTCCTTCTTGCCAAGCTTACACCCGCTATGATTTTTTAGGCAATGCGCGAACGCATAATATACTTTCCATAAATGCCATATCGCTTAACGTTCAAATGATGTTTCTCGACCTGGTTGTCAGATCCTCGTCCACGGTCCCGGATACCGCATCGACGATGCAGTATCTCAGTCTGCCCTCTCCCTCGATCTTAGCGATGTAAATGGGATAATGGACGATATCGACCTCAGTTATTTTCGCACCGGGCCATATTATTCCAAAAAGAGCTCTCGCGGCCTTCTCATCCATTCCGGAACTCAGGACCTTTTCGCCTATGCAATCGGTCGTCTCCATTATCCAATCGCTACTTCTCTTCCACGGTTCTGGATCAATACTGAGACCCTTAGATATACGGTATGAGGAAATGCTGTCTTCGAGCGTTCTCTTCTCGATGACGCCTTTCTTCTCCATCGAATTCAGGGCCCTCTTCACTTGTGACCTGTTTAGGCCGGACCTCCCCATTATCTTGGTTTCGTCGATGAGCGCCCTTCCGAAAGCATTGAAGCACCTTCTTTCCATTGGGGTCAACGCCATCAATTGAGTCGTTCCCTTTGACCTCCTCATCCCAGAAGAGGAGGATCTCACCTCTTGTGATGTTAGGGGATCTATGAAAACGTCACCCGTTCGAAGTTTCATCATGAAACCGGTCCTGTATGTCACCAGGCACCTGAAGAGTGGAATATATGCAGGCCAAATTTCGACGATTCGTTCCAATGGCCCCCTGAGTAGCGTCCTTTTTAGCGTCTTTTTTACGGATAGGGCAGCCTTTTCCGGCGACACCCTTCCAGAGATGATCACACAACGGTCTTTCTGTTTCACGACTTTCAGCTTCCTACTCTTTTCCGCGATGTCCGAAGTGGAGTTCAACGCCTTGGTGATCGATACTTTATCCTGTGTTTTCGTGATAGGGTGTTTGGATCCTAAAGATTGGGCGACTTTCTTATCCGGCCCTGTATCGAGCCGCGTCATCGCCTGCTTAAGCAGGTCTTCGAGCTCAGATATCCTTTCCATGCTTTGAGACCTTTGTTGTTCAAGCGCCTTCATGTATCCTTCAATGACCTCCTCCTTTCCCTGCACAGTGTCCTTCGATAACCTCGCCTCTACCTCCTTTTTCTTTAGCTCCATTTTCAGCTTGGATAACTCGTCTGACAACGAGTTGATGGCCGAACGCATATCGTTCAATGAGGTCTTGTCATCGTCCTCCCAGACCACCTGGAGCCTTTTCCTTTTCGACCCGTTCTTCGAAGGTGAAACCTTCTTTTTGGTGGAAGCGCCCTTGACCTTCCTCTCCATTACGGAGACCTTTTCACGCAGTTCTATGTTCTCACGGCTGATGCGAGAGAGGTCCGATATCATTTTTGATATATCCGCTGACTTCTCCTTACCCGATATCAGACCTTCCCTCTCTCCGGAGTCGATGATCCTATCCAACATCTCCTTCTCATCACCTTTATCGGATAGACCCATTATCCTGCACATCTCCCTTAGCTCTTCCGCGCTCAGGGATCCATGGCCAATTATCGTTCCCCCTTCCAATCCTTTCTCTGTTATTGGCACCTTGTCTTCCTGTTTCGAAGAGCTAGTGTCCTCTTGTTCTTCTTCGTTCGAAGAGAGTTCAATTACTGCGTCCATCTCCCTGGATATGTTTTCCCTTATCAGTGAGGGAAGGCTGCTGTCGGCCCTGACCAGCATCACATGACCTCCAAGAAAGACCTTTTCCCTGAGCGCCTGCAGGAACCTGATCACTGATCTGTGCTCGTTCTCCACGAACAGGGTCTCGAGGCCGTCGAAGACGAGGATCCTCCTTTCTTTGGTCTCGAGTATCCTTCCAAGGTCCATCAGGAGGTCCTGGATATCATTTGGCGGCGAAGAAATCTCCGACGGGGTGGAGGATAGCCAGAATGTCCTTTCGGGACGGACCCTATCGATGTTGGGATATCTGCTCGGATGGATCCTCGATATAAGAACGAACCCTCTTTCTGTCCATTTATCACGCGACATCAGCACAATTTGCCCCGGATCTCCAGTAATTATGAGTATGGTGTTCCCATCCTGCACAGCGTGTAAATGATTGGTTTTTGAGACCCCCTCCGTCATTTCTTGGACATTTATGGGTTGTTTGGGGTCACCATACACACGATCTAAATCGACCCCCTCCTCCGCCGATGGATCCTCGATAAGGAAACCGTCGGTAGGCCGCATTATGGCAGAAGGGTCCTCGAAATTAGAACGGGTGGCGCTCATTGGCATCGAGACCTTCTTTTGTGATCTGTCCGATAATGCGGAAGGCATCGCCGAGCTTCCCGCGTGATGCGACATCCTGGGCCTCAAGCCCATTAGGAAGGCCCTTTGCTGGGTCCTTTGATCAGCCACTATGGCGGTACCTACCGGAATGGCCCTTATGAAGTCGGAGTTCGCGAATTCGGGTGGCAGTTTGGCGGGGACCCTTCTTCTAAGGGCGCTCATATCATCTTCCAAAGCCAGATTATGCCCGATCAGAATGTCCACCTGCGAAAGGATCTCGTCGCTTGTTGAAGCCGGCCTCTGGGTGGCCAGCACGAGAGCGCAGCCCGGCCTTCTCCCCTGTTTCGCGTATTCCACGAGAGCTTCTGTAGCGGGTGTCTGCCTGTTGTGGGGCAGTATCACATGAGCCTCATCTATCATCAACCATGTAACTGGTATATGATCGGGTTCCGATTCGTCGTAACCCTCATGATCCTCCTGTCTGGCGCTGTATATCCTCGCCGACAGGATCTTTCGGGCGATAACCCCGGTTATAAGGCTGCGTTTGTCATCGCCCAGGTTCGGATCGCTGATATCAACGACCGTGACCCTGTTCGGAGAGGTGACGTCGTTCAGTGGCGTTCCATCTATACTGAATATTCCCCAACTCCCGGCGGCATTGAACCTCGCGATCAG
Organism: Thermoplasmatota archaeon; assembly: GCA_029762535.1. GTDB lineage: Archaea > Thermoplasmatota > Penumbrarchaeia > Penumbrarchaeales > Penumbrarchaeaceae > JARVGK01. The sequence goes on along the minus strand of JARVGK010000005.1, from coordinate 34,993 downwards.
CGAACGCCTAGTCTGCGGCGTGAATCCGCCCTCCTTGCTCGTCAGGGTCACGGATGACCTGATACAGTTGACAAGATCCCCAAGGGAATACCTGTCCGCTTTTCCCGATATGCTCACTATCCTACCGTCCCTGATCGCCTTGTAACCGGATCTCACCATGTCTATGGCAGCACCGATGAGAAGACCCTGGGTCTTGAACCGGTCCATATCGAAGATCTGACACCAGTCCTCCGCCGTCATCTCCCCAACGCCAATAGTGAAAGGACCGTCGGCTGCACCGAGGGCGAGGGATTCAGGCTTTCCCGGGACCAATACCCTGACCTCGGGGAAAGAATGCGGGGATAGCCCCCATTCCTTCAGTTTCTTGATCTCTCTTGTATTTTCGTTCTCCTTTTTCAATGACCAGAAGATCCCGATCGGATCCACGAGAACAACTCCAACCCCTATACAAGAGCGGGCGAGTTCTTCGGCGAAAAGACCGAGCGTATATGATTTTCCGCTTCCCCTCTTTCCACATATAAAGATTATATGGGGGAAGGCAGCATCTATCAGGACGCGCCTTGAGAAAAGGTCCACCCCCTCATCCTGATGTTCTCCGACCTTACCAATATCCAGAGTGGCCTTCCTTCTCCATCTTCTATGAGCGGATTCGCTCCTTCCGAGAACAACCGTCCCGTCCTTATCGTCCATCAATGGACGTAACCGGGTCCTGACACGAATATCATCCTCTGCGTCAGTATGGCCCGCTCCCTCAGATTGGTCCTCTTCTACGAATGAATTATTCCCATCCTCGACCCGATCCATTACCTTCGACACCCCGATACATGACATGTTATGGCGCCGTAGGAAAAACATTTTTCTATATACCTATAGATGGAACGATGCAGGAAAATTAGATATATGAAGTAATGAGGTTCCCTTGCAGGATCATGAAGTCGCAAATGAGAAGAATCAAGCTCTATGGGGTGATATGATGCCGAAGAAAGCCAATGTGAAATGGGCCGATGATGAAAAGGTGACCAGGAAAAAGGCGCCAAAAGTACTGTTCGAGGACGATGATGAGGATATCGTGATCGCTCCCAAGAAAAAGGTGGTCATTGAGGAGGATCTCGAAGAAGAATTCGAGGCAAAACCCAATAAGAAGGCTGCCGAAAAGAAGGAGGAGGAGACCGACTTCGCGAAATACAAGGTTGATGAGGAGGTCAACAAGGTCCTAGCCCGAAAAGAGGATATCGAATCCACATACGACAGGCTAACGACGACCAGAAAGGACCTTATCGAAGGGGAAAAAAAGCTCCTGGACCTTATGGAGGGTTTCGTCAGAGTGAGCCTCGAAGATATCGTCAGACAGCGCTCGGACCTCGAGATCAAGGAGAGCAGACTCAACTCGGACCGAAAAGAGCTCATGGACAGGAGAGAACAGCTCCTCTCCGAGATCAGGGGTCTTGAGAAGGAGAGGGACGATTTCCTGAAGCTCAAGAAAGAGATGGAGACACAACTCCTCACCTTCGATTCCCAGAAGGCGGAAATAGAGCGCGAGAGGGCCAAAGTGGAAAAGGACCGCTCAGTTCTCGAGGGCAGGGAGGCCCAATTCTTCGAGGACAAGAGCCGAGTGAAGAAGATGGAGGGGGACCTCAACGATCGTCTGGCGAAAATGGAGAAGGAAAAAGCCATGCTTCAGAGGGAGGCCGATGCCGTTGATAGGAAGAGGTCCCTCTTCGAGAAGGATATTGAGGAGTTCAAACAAAAGGAAAAGGATCTCCAGACCCAGATGGATGAGTTCCTCGAGAGGAACAACAAGTTCCGGGTAGAATTCATGGAATACTCCAGGGAGAAGGACAGACTCAAGAGTTGGGAGGAGAAGCTAGAGAGGAAAGAGGAAACGCTCGAGAAGGCCGAAGAGGCCCTCAACGATGAGAAGGAAGAGCTCAGGAAAGAGAAGATGGACCTGGACAGGCTCAGGGACGATCTTAAATCTCAGGAAAAGGATTTCGAGACCGAGAAAAGGCTCTTCGAAAGGGATAAGGCAAGGATCCTGGACAAGGAGGAAGAGCTCAATCAGGAACTGTCGATGATCAACAAGGAGAAATCCAACCTCAGAGAGGAGATGAGCGACTTCGAGGTCAATCGAGAAAAATACATTTCCATCGATGAGCACCAGCGCGAGGTCCACCGACTCAAGGAAACCATTGAGGTACTGGAGGAACAGACCAGAGGTTACAAGCCCCCATCCAGAAAGATGGAGGAGACCTCGGAAGATGACGCTCTGGAAGTCAAACCAAAGAAGAAGGCCGTTTTGTTAGATGACGATGAAGAGGAGACGCCGCTCAGGATCAAGAAGAAAAAGAAGAAGGCCATGGTAATCGAAGACGATGAGGAGGAAGAGGACGCCAGGCCAAAGAGGAAGAAGAGAAGGCCCGAACCTGCTCAAGACGATGACATAGTGGACGATTTCATGGTCAAGAAACCGGCTCCCGCACCCGAGGAGGAGACCGCCTACAAACCTAAAAAGGTGAAGTGCCCGAAATGTAAGACCCCAATAACGATAGATACCCCGGTAAGGCCGGCGCTTATCGTATGTCCGAACTGCGGTATGAAGGGGAAATACTCCAAACCTTGATCGGACCCCGAAGAAGGTGATTCGGGGCCGGATCACGGCCTTGTGATAAACACCGATGCCCCCATCTCGTGATCGTATGGGATGGATATCCTTTAGTAGCGCTCTTTGGTGGTTCGATCATCAGTGGGTTATCAACCGCCCCTGAGGTCCTTGAGAATGTCGTCCCTTGCGATGGCGGCCTCCCTGAACCTCGGATTGATCGAAAGGGCCTTGTCGAAGGCCTCTTTGGCCCTTATGAGCTTGTTCCTCTCGTAGAGTATCACACCTTTATTGTACCAGTATTCCGCGTTGTTCGGTTCTATTATCAGTGCCTTGTCCATGGCGTTCACGGCCTTTCTGAACTCGCCGAGAGTATCATATGCGTTGGCCAGATTGAACCATGCAAGGGAGTTCTTACCCCCCGTACGCTTCAGGACCTCCTCGTAGCATGCGATGGATTCCTCGATTCTACCTAGATTCTTCAAAGCCGTACCCTTGTTGGCAAGAGCGTCTATCTTGTCGGATTTCAATGCAAGGGCCTTGTCGTAGCAGGAGATCGCCTTGTGCAACTGTTTGAGGTCCATGAAGACGTTGCCCATGTTATACCATACCTCCGATTTCTTCGGACGCAGTTCGAGGGATCTCTTGTAACACTCCAGGGCGTCCTCGTGCTTTCCCATGAGGTGAAGTGAGTTTCCATAAGCGAACCAGGCGTCCGGGTTCTTTGGGTTCATCTCTATGGCCTTGTTGAAACAGTAGATGGCTCTGTCCACATCGTTATCAAGCATGAACTTGGATCCCCTGTCGAGCCATTCGATGTCATTGACCATTTCACCTGATTCATCGGTGTCGTACATGGAGAACATGTCCACCGAGTATCTCTTGTAGCTGTCATCGGTGAGGCTCACCTTCTCCGCAAGGGCCTTTTCGAACCATTCCTCCGCTTCCTTCTTCCTTCCCATCTTCTCCAGTACGGATCCGATATTGTACTTGATCTCAGTATCGGTCTCATCGAGTTTGTTGGTCGCTTCAAGGCAGACAAGGGAATCCTGGAACCTTCCATATTTGGCCAGTAGAACGCCCTTGTTGAACCATGCCTCCTTGCATTTCGGATCGAGCTCCGTCGCCTTGTCAAGGCATTTCATGGCATCTTTCGGCTCGTTCATCCTGGCTAGGAGCGCACCAAGATTGTTCCAAAACTGAATGTTCTTCTTATCAAGGCGTATGGCCCTCTTATAGGATTCGACTGCCTCTTCGTTCCTCATAAGGTTCTGAAGGGTCATCGCCCTGTTGAACCAGCCGTCGGGCTCATCCTCAAAGGCTTTGGTCGCCTGGTTGTATTCCTCAAGGGCCTTGTTGAAATCTTGATTGTTATAGGCCATCGCGCCCCTCGTCATCCTGGTTTCGAATTCCGCGGACACCAAGAAAATCACCGGACCCAGGATATGGATTGATGCTATTTAACATTGTCATAGGTGCATTGACCCTTTGTGGCCAAAAAAAATGTTCATCGATGTTCGGGGGAGCTCGATATCAGAAGAATGACTTCGATATCGGTTATCGGACGGTCGTGGAACTCGAACCTGCGCCTGATCGGGAATCGATATCTCTCCTCCAATTCGATCCTCCATCCATTATCAGCTATCCTCTTTCTAACGAAATCCGATCCCGCGAGATTGTGAAGGGATGCTATATGACCTGCGCAGCCCATCGCCCTGTCCAGGAACGGACGGTCTGCTCCCTTCTTCTGAGCTCCGAACGGCGGGTTCATCACTACCGTATCGTATTCGCCCTCGAGGCATTCGAGGTCCGATACATCGGAGGTCATGAAGGTAGAGATCGATGAGATGTCCGTGTTGAGATCGGCATCAACCATTCGCGCGTTCTCCTTGGCAACTTCGACAGCCTTCGGGTCCACATCGACGCCCGTGATAGATGAAGCTCCTAATAATCCCGCTCCTATCATAAAAATGCCAGTTCCGCAACCCAGGTCCAAAACTTTTTTTTTCTCGATCAGACCCGATGCATTTGCCAGAAACAATACCTCAGACGCTATTCCTGCTGGGGTGGGATATTGCTCGAGGTCCGGTCGCGGATCTGGAACATCATTCATTTTCGATAAGATGATCTCAAGCATCCTTTTCCGCATCGTTCATGACCCCCATCTCTGTAAGCATCCTGCAACATCGGCACATTTTTCTATCTTCTGGCTCGACAAGGACCTCCCCGCAGGCCATGCACGATGCTACTGCGGGGACGTCGAAGCTACTCATCGACTTCATTTCATCGGCAAACCTTAGGAGGGAATGCCTCGTCCCCGGCCTCTCGTCCTCGGCCAGCATCACCAGCTTTCTGATATGCCCCCTTCTTGCCGTATGTGCATAAGGACATTCCCTATCATGTATCGGTAGGGAAAGAAGATGGGCCGCAAGGTAGGTCTCCGTTTCGGGTGTTGTCCTCAAAGGCATCAATCTGGGAACGAATCCTTTGACCGATCCGCTGTGAGGGCCAAGCCTGATCAGCCTGACGACGTCAGCCGAGAGCACGTTCATGAGCACTGTCTGGGCGAAATCATCGAGGTTGTGTCCGGTCATAAGATGGGTGCAGCCGTTCCTCCGGGCCAAGAGGTTCAACGCCTTCCTTCTCAGGATCCCGCAGATGGTACAAGGTCCTAGTTCCGAAAGGCCTACAAGTTCGTCAAGGTCCTTTCCAACGATCTCGGTGAACGAAAGGATATCATGTTCCATGCTCAACTTTTCGGTGATATCCTTCGCTATGGCTATCGAGGATGGTCTGTAGTCCGCGATACCTTCGTCCACTGTCAATGATATAATGGAAACGCCCTTCATCACAGATATGAGCTCATGGGCCATTTCGGCGAGTAGTACACTATCTTTTCCCCCAGATAGTGCGATCCCCACCCTGGCGGAACGAGACTTGAAACCCTGTGCCCTCACCTCCTTCCTGAACCTTCTTCTGAGCAGGTCGAGATAATGATCTTTGCACAGATGTTGCCCGCTGTAACGTAGGTATATTGCAGGAGGCCTCGTGCACCTGTCGCATCTCATCGGGCGCGCCTCGGTTGGGATCGTCATGAACAGCGTTCTCAAACTCCTTCCTGGATCATGTAGTTGCACCATGTGCAGCGGTGGTTCCACAGTCCGTTGAACCTCTCATCTCCCGGCGGCAGCACCCTGTAAGGGGCGCCGCATCTGGGACAGTTGCCCTTCGCATATCCCGAATCGAATCCAAGCCTGAAGGGCTCAGGTCTCTCTTTGGGTTCCATCTGGACAGGTCTGTGTGGGAGCTCCCTTGCCACGATGGGGATGTTCTCCACCACTATTGTCTTCGATATGCTGTCCGTTATCTTCTGCCTGTTATCCTCGGAACCAGCGAAGCCTATGGCCATATCCATAAGGGGCAGTAGCAGCGGGATCGCTCCCGTGATGTTCCTCAGGAAAGCCGCAGGCAAGGTCAGGTCCTCTTCCAGGGGCTCGACCCTCAATCCAATGAGGAACTTCCCCGGGCTCTCCTTCTTTATCCATTCAGTGGCGGTCTTGAAAAGTACAAGGAGTATCCCGGTGAGGGCGATCACCATGATCCATGTGAGCGCTGCGCTTAGGTCGAACCCGGCTATGAGGAATACGAATATCGAAATTATCATCATTATCGCCAGGTCTATGACGTATCCAAAGAACCTCTTGAGAAAATAGGCCTCCGTTCTCTCGAAATCGGAAGGGTGCACTTCCCTTGCCATCATCCTTTCCCTCATCGTTTCACCTTCCCCGGGCGTTTCCCATTCCGGTATATTGCCCAGGGCATTATATAATCTATTCCCTCGTTATCCACCTTTAGATAATGGAATTCTAGATCGGACCGTCCTTCACTTGGAGAGTTTGAGCTCCTTGAGCAGTTCCTTTTCGAGGAGGTCCGTCTCCTTTTCAAGTTCATGATCGACAGGACGAACCTTGTTCTTTACGATCAGCCCGGGCGGCACATCCTCAAGTTCCGATGAAGGGATCTCCATCACGTGCTTCTTTTCGGTCATCGACCCGGGCTTTCCCAACAGCACTCCTTCGAGAACCTTCCGCACGAGCGAGATGGTGATCGGCTCCTTCATCAGTGAGGCATAGGCGGTGACCCTGTTGAAACCACCCTCCAGTTCCCTTATGTTCGAATCGAGATAGTAGGCCATGTAATCCATGACCTCGGTCGAGAGAGATAGGCCGTTACGCATCGAGAGGTTGTAGAGTATCTGCCTCCTGCCCTCGAATGTGGGGATGTTTATATCGATGATAAGACCGCCCTCGAACCTGGATTTAAGCCTGCTCTCCAGCTCCTTGATGTCCATCGGCGGCCTGTCAGAACACAGAACTATCTGCTTTCCGGCATTGTACAGATGGTTGAACAGATGGAAGAACTCCATCTGTGTCGTCTCCTTTCCGGATAAGGTCTGTACATCATCGATGAGGAGAACGTCCAGGTCGTGATACCTTTTCCTGAAGCTCTTCAGATCGTCCCTTTCTATGGCGGCTATTATCTCGTCCGTATAGACCTCTGTGGAGGAATACATCACTTTGAGATCGGGCTTGTTCTCGAGCATCTTGTTCGCGAGAGCGTGGAGCAGATGGGTCTTTCCAACCCCCGGGGGTCCGTAAACGAAAAGGGGATTGTATTTTCGTCCGATCCCTGTGGCCGCGGCTTCCGCCGCAAGATAGGCAAAACGATTGGAATCGTCCACAACGAAATTATCGAACGTCTTATCTTTGAGTATGTCACCTCTGTCAACATCCTCCTCGGAAGGACCATCTTCTGGTCCTACATTTCCATTGTGGGGGGGCATCTTTGCTTCTTCGAACTGATCCAAGGTAACGGACGTTGGTTCATCAGTTCTAACCTCGAGCAGCATCTCTATGCTCTTGGATTGTTTTTCCATAAGCTCGACGAAGCGTGACTGGGCCTCGGAGAACCTGGCCTCCATTTCCTTCAGTTTCCTCTCCTGAAGCCTGTTCGCCTCTCTCTGTCTCTCGAGCTCCTTTCGCACACGCTCTATCTCATCAGCGCGTTTTCTCTCGATCTTAGATGCAAGGACCTGTTTGGGCTCGGTATCGTGGCGTTTTGCCTTTGCCCTTTTCGAGCCCTTGATCCAATCCAGTATGCCCATCTGCCATCCTCTTTGTGAATTGTATGTCGATCGATCATCACTAACGGACGATTATATATATTTCGCTCAAATTCCGGTCCCTGGATAATCTATGTGACCTTCATATCCAAGGTATTCCCTTGTGGGCCCAACAACTATCGCACAAGATCCTTTCAACGCTCGAGCGCTGTCCTTTCCGCACAGGAAGATGGAGGCTTTCAGCTCGTCGATGACCATTCCGATCTCCTGTGCCAGATCCTCGTAGCCTTTGGAAGCGGCGATCAACAGGTTTCTTGCCATACCCGAGCAGTCCGCGCCAAGGGCGATCCCCCTTGCGGCGTCCAGCCCGTTCCTTATCCCCCCTGACGCGATCAGAGGGATCCCCACTTTCGAGAATATGACGCTTGCCGGAGAGGGGATCCCCCAGTTCCAGAACGCCCTTCCCAGGCGCATCGGGCGCTCCTTTCCCGGCTTAGACCTGAAAGATTCCACCGCGGAAAAGCTAGTGCCCGACATTCCGCCAACGTCCAGAGCGGCAATTCCTGCATCCCTGAGAGCGACTGCCGAACTACGTGATAAACCAGCACCTGTCTCCTTCGCCACGATCGGGAAACGGGAGGATAATCCCTTAACGCGCACGATCAGGTCCTCAGCCCGTGTTTCACCTTCCTGCTGGACAACCTCTTGAAGATAGTTCAGATGGAGGCATACCGCATGAGCCCCTATCATATCGATCGATGATGAGATCATTAGGGCGGCATCCTCCATGTCCTTCGCCCTAACTATCTGAGGGGCGCCGATGTTGCCCATGAGCAGCGGGACATCATAATCCCTAACTACCTCGTAAGTGGCCCTGTACTGCGGCCTTTCGATACCGGCCCTTTGGGATCCAACCCCCATGCCCAGACCGAACTCCTGTGCAGCTTTGGCCATCATCCTGTTGTATTCAAGAGCCCTTTTGGACCCCCCGGTCATTGCCGATATGATGATGGGTGCTTCGAGACTCCTGCCTAAAAAGGACGTTCTCAGGTCAACGTCATCTAGATCGCATGAGGGGATCGCCTCGTGGGTTAACATGACGTCATCCCACCAGTTCCTCTCCGCTGAAACCTTCTCGGTCAGACATATATCGATATGATCGTCCTTTCTCCCCTCGATGCTCAGCTCATACCCCTCCTTTCTCCCCGACGCAGGTCCCCATCCTGCAGATCTCATCCCCTTCGAAAGGTACGAACTCCGTTCCGGCCCTGCCGCCGGATAGAACCGTAAAGAGGCTTGAAGGGTCGTCCCCGATAAGATGGGTCCGTATGCCCCTTGCGGATAACATATGGGCGCATATCATCTTTCCATATATACCGCCGCTCTCGTCCTTTTCCAGAGACACCTTGTGCGATTTCCAATCAGCATAGGAAGAGTGGAAAATATCCCTGTCTATGCTTTCCATGAGGCTCTCGGGTCCCTCGGTCCTCTGATAGAAACCGGACGCCTCCATGCACATGACCGCTCGATCGATCCCCGGCAGGACCTCGGTCATCGAGAGGTCCGCGAGCCTCACCATGATGTCGTCCCCGGACACCACGCTCCATCCCTTGTCCCCATCAGGAACAAGGTCCCCTCTCATGACGGGGACCATCCCCCGCTCGAGCAGGCGCAGCAGGGGCGTGGCGTCGAAGGAATCTATACAGCCGTCCTTTGCGAGTATCACATCCGGCGGGTCCACAGGATATACCGGAAGACCGGCCTCTCCTAGGGCCCGCATCACCTGTTCCGTGAGCTGGTCCATTCTGTAGCGGACCTCCCAGGCCATCATCCGAGCATCGAGTTTCGGGGCCATCTCCTTCCATCTTCGGACGGTCCTGTGTCCGTGGGTACCCCCGCCATGCACGATGATCAGGTCATCATGGCATCCTTCTTTCAAGATGCTCCCGATCCTTCGTATCAAGGAATGCTTGACAGGATAGCTCCTGGATATCTCGATCTCTTTCAGGGGGACCGATGCCTCCATCCTCTTGTAGGTGATGTAAGACCCACCGAGCTTCAACACCAGCATAGGACGAATATCTACCTTCAGATATTTAACAGATTATCATTCTCGCAGTTTCATGATATGGAGCAATAAGAGCGCTTCACCCGAGCTGTGGTCGAGTTGTTCGTCGATGATATCCATCGAACTCTCCTTAACGGCGTTCCTTATAGATGTCTCGCTGAAAGGAGATGCGATGAGATACATATGTCCTCCTTCCTTCAGGAAGCGCTTTCCCTCTCTGATGTATCCTGCGCAGACCTGGAACCGGGCTTTTTCCTCCAAGGCGAGCCTTTCCATCGGGGGGATCGCCTCTTCGGATGGTTCTAAGTAGGGCGGGTTGAACACCATGATGTCGAAGGACCCGATCAGCGATAGCGGGAAGCCCCCGAAGAGATCCGAGAGCAGCATCCTTCCGGAAAGGCCGTTGAGATGGAGATTGTTCCTTGTGAGGTATAATGCTCTAGGGTTCCTGTCAGCGCAGAACACCTCGTATCCACTCTTTCCGGCCAGTATCGAGCATATCCCGGAACCGCATCCCATCTCCAGGAACTTGCCTGGACCGCAAAGCTTTTCCTTGAGAGAACTGAGCATGAAGAAAGTATCCTCCCTGGCCGGATACACGCCCTGCATCTCCTCGAAACGTATATCGAGGTAGTCCAATTGGAGCATGGGTCCTATGGAGGGGTCCATGGTGTAGCGATATCGGGCTTGGATTTAATATTTAACCAAGTGGGACATTGACCTACCCGAAAGGGTGATGCCCCACGTGCGCAAAGTTCTTCATGAAGGACCCCTGGGACAGGACCAGGTACGCTCCTATGAGGATAAGAGGCCTTATAGATCTGCTCAGGCCCTTCACCCTACTCGCTCCTGCGGTTGGAGGGCTGTCAGGAGCCTTCATCGCTCTTCTGGCCACCGGCAGTTTGGAGCCTCCTTACATCGATGCCGACCTTCCCTTCCTGCATTGGCCGACGCTTCCTATGTACAGATTGATCTCCGGGATCATTTCCCTGGTGATGCTCAACGCCGCATCGAACGCTCTTAATCAGGTGTATGATCTGCCTATAGACATCGTCAACAAATCGTACAGGCCGATACCCTCGAAGGTCATCACCTCTAAGGAGGGGGTATGGTTCGCTGTGATCATGTACGCGTTCGCCCTGTGGAGGGCGGCGTTCGTCAATAGATGGTTCGTGCTGATGGTATCCATACTCGTTATCATTACAATATTGTATTCGGTTCCACCGGTCAGGCTCAAGAAAAGGCTCTGGATATCGAACGTGTCCATAGCCATCCCTCGCGGTATGCTGGGGTTCGTTGCCGCCTGGTCTATTATGGGGGACATCTCCGATACTACTCCATGGGTGCTCGGATCCATCATGGCCATCTTTCTCATAGGATCCACCACGACCAAGGACGTAACGGACATCAAGGGCGACCGGATGTACGGGATCAGGACCCTTCCGGTCCAATACGGAAAGAAGAGGGCCATCATCTATTCCTCTCCCTTTTTGATCGCCCCCTTTTTCCTTATGGCATTCTACTGGCACATAGGCATGCTCCCGGCAGCGGCGCTTCCTCTATCTTTTCTTTTCGCACTCTGGTCCGTCGTCCTCATTGTCATGCTCATCCGTGAGGGTGACAGGGAGGATCGTCATTTCGAGAACTCACCGGCATGGAAACAGATGTACCTCATGCTCATGGGCATGCAGGTATGCTTCCTGGTCATGTATCTTATCTGATCCCTGGATTTGAGTTCATACAGGTATCAATTAATTACACAAATCAATATTGTTCTCATCGCCTTTATATATCCTTCCGGGAATTGTCTCCCAAGCGAATTGAATCGCGTCGAAACAATTCTAATTGGAGCGCTGGATCAGAATGACCAAAGATCGGATCGTTAGCGGCGATAACCTCAAGACGGGAACTGGATCGGGTCCTGCCGTTAAAATGGGGTTATATCCGGAGAACGATCAAAACTACCGCCGACTGGTCGAAACCCTTATCGAAGGTATCTGGGCGATCGATGCCGAGGGAAGGACCACGTTCGTGAACCCCGCCATGGCCAGGATGTTGGGTTACTCTGTTGAGGAGATGGCGGGAAGGCATCTGTTCGATTTCATGGACGAGGAGATGGCACCCCTCGCCAGGGAGTATTTGGGCAAATGCATGTCAGGTATCGCCGAGAGCCACGAGTTCGATTTCAGAAGGAAAGATGGATCCCGTCTCCATGCGCTCATAGCAACGACCCCTATCCTCGGAAAGAATGGCGAATATTCAGGTGCCGTTGCCGGGATCCAGGATATATCAATAAGTATGCAGACTGAAAAGGCGCTTAGAACTAGCGAAGAAAGATTGGACCTTGCAATGGCTCTGAATCATGAGGGCATATGGGACTGGAACCTTGTGACCAACGAGACTTACTTCGACGACAGGTATTACACGATGGCGGGATACGAACCCGGCGAATTCGATCAGGACTTCCTTGCATGGTCCGAGCGGGTGCATCCGGAAGATCTGCCCTCGGCCCTAGAAGCAATAGACGATTACCTGAGCGGAAGGTCCTCCGATTACGATATAGAATTCAGGTTCAGATGCAAGGATGGAGACTGGATCTGGATCCGCGGAAGGGGCAGTTTTGTGGAGAGGGACGCCAATGGTAAACCGATCAGAATGATCGGCACCCATACGGATATCACTTCCAGAAAGAGGGCTGAGGATGCCCTGAAGCGAAGTGAGGAGAAGTTCCGCCTTCTCGCTGATAACACCCTGGACGTCATCTGGAAGATGGACCTCGACCTGACCTTCACTTACGTGAACCCTGCTTCGTTATACCTTCTGGGCCATTCGCCGGAGGAGTTCATCGGAACCAATCTCTCGGACCACTGCGATCCGAATGAATTTGCCAGGATGTCGCAAATAATAAAAAAGATCCTCGAGAAGCCATTGGACAAACAGAGTGCTGTCTTCGAAATTGTTCTGCGGCACAAGGACGGTATAAGGGTCCAATGCGAGATCCACGGCAGGCTGATACTTGATGATGAGGGGCATCCGGTAGCTCTCCAGGGAACAACCCGCGACATCACCGAAAGGAAGGCATGGGAGCGAGAGATCGGGGACCTCAATTCCTTCCTGCTCTCGATCAGGAACCTCAACCAGGAAACCGTGAAACAGGATGATTTCAACGAACTGCTCAAAGGATCCTGCCGCATCCTGACCGAGATAAGAGGATACATAGACGTTTCGATATACTACTTGGACAAGGATGGTCGTATAAGACCTCAAGCGCATTACGGCGAACATGCGCACGATCCATGGACATACGATCCAGTAACCGAAAGCGGCGCACCTGAATGCGTGATGGAGTCGCTTCGCAGTAAAAAGCCGGTCACGATCGAGACCTGCGACGAACGCTGTGCTGAATGCGAATACTGCTCGCATGACATGGAGCATCAGCTGATCCTCGTTCCCATGCTTGACAGGGACGGAAACCTCCGGGGGTTCATACACGCCTGTCTCGATCCGGGCCGCGAACTTCACAAAGAGGAGATATCTCTCTTCGAGGAGGTAGCCGGGGATCTGGTCTTTGCCCATGACAAGATAATGGCGGACAGGAGGCTTAAAAAGAGCGAGTTCGATCTCAGGGACCGGAACCAATTCATAAATACCATACTTGAGAACCTCAACCTGGGAGTAGCCGTGAATTCCATGGATTCGGGCCTTGTCGAATATACCAATCCATCCTTCAGCAGGATATACGGGTGGCCGCCGGAGGACGTAAAGGACGTCGATCGGTTCTTCGAACTCGTCTATCCGGACCCAGAATACAGGGAGAATCTGAAAAGAAGGGTCATGGAGGATATAGCGAGCGGGTATCCCGATCGTATGCGGTGGGATAATGCTAGGATCACGACCAAAAGCGGGGAAAATCGAATAGTCGAGGCCAGGAACATACCGCTCCCCGAGCAGAACCTGATGATATCCACCGTATGGGACGTGACGGAGAGGAACACGGCCCGACAGAGGCTCATCGAGAGCGAGAGGAAATACCGGACTCTCATCGAGACCACGTCAGAGGGATACTGGCTCGTGGACAACGACGGTATCACAATAGAGGTCAACGATGCTTTGTTGGAGATGATCGGATACGAGAGGGAACAGGTATTGGGTAAGAGGCCGACCGAGTTCATGGATGAAACGAACCGAAGTATCTTCGATACAATGTTCTCGAAAAAGACCAAACAGCATCACAGGACCTACGGGCTTCAGCTACAAACCGCTAAGGGAGATAACAAGGATACGATAATTAACGCCACAACAGTTTTCGATCTTACTGGACGAGCGAAGGGGACCTTCGCTATGATCACTGATATATCCGATCTCAAACGGGCCAACGAGGCCCTTGAGAGAGAGAAAAGGAAGTCTGAGACCCTTTTGGACCTCATAAGCCACGACATAGGCAATATACATCAAGGCATTCTCTCCTCCCTCGAGCTTCTGGACGCGGCATCACTGCCGGAGGAGGTCAGGAGGCGCAACCTGTTGAACATCAAGAACCTGGCCAACAGGTCGGTCCATCTGGTCAAGAACGTTCTGGTCCTGACGAGGCTCGAGTCCATGGACAAAAATCTGAACGATATCGACGTGATCGGATCCATCGAGAGGGCCCTCGATTCCTGCCGCTCCGCGTTCCCGGATAGAACGATACATTACCGAACGATCTGCGATCGATCTCCGCTAATGATCAAAGCCGAGCCGATCCTGGAGGAGGTTTTCTTCAACATCTTCCACAACGGCATCAAGGTCCAAAAGGAAAGAGACCCCCGATTGGAAGCCGAAGTGATCCCTGATCCGGACAACTTCTGCGTTAGGATAAGGATCTCTGACTGGGGTCCGGGCATACCCGATGAGTCGAAGGAGAAGCTGCTCTACCGCAGTCGCACCCCTTGTGAAAAGGTGCATTCAGGCATAGGCTTGTCCTTGGTGCGAGAGCTGGTGACCCGTTACAACGGCAGAATACGCATCCTCGACAGGGTACAGGGGGATCAGAATTCAGGAGCCTGCTTCGAACTGACATTTCCCAGCCCGTAAATGAGAGGCATCCCCGACATGCAAAAGGTTCAAATAAACATGAACTCTCCCAGGGTCAGGTCCTCATATGTCCGATGTCATATTCCCCGAACCTGATATAACCAGCCGAACCCTGGGCAAGGCCCTCGCCGCTCTGGATTTCGATATATGCGACAGATGCCTAGGGAGGCTCTTCGCCAGGATGGGGTTCGGCCTTACAAACGGGCAGAGGGGATCCTCGATCAGAACTCTCCTGGGCATGGTCCTTGACGGATCCGATACCCTATCAGATCTGGACCGGGACCTTCTATCCAGGATCCCGATCCACAACGTCGATAGTGGATCCACAGCGGAAGACCCCGATGCGGGCGTGGTGGAGGAGGAATGGAATATTGCCACCGACGCCAGACTTCCCGTTCCCTGGACCGACGATGAGCGGACAAAAGGGTCTTGCTGGCTGTGCGAGGACGTCTTCGACACCATACTCGAGATGAGGGGGCGTATCCTCGAGGCCTCAGAGCTCTATGAGTTCCATACCTTTCAGGTCGGCACCAAGGTCGAACAGAGCATATCCTTCAGGGAGCAACGGCTCTGGGAGAGGGTCGTACCGGACAGGGCAGAACCCATAAAAGAGGAATACAACCGGGAGCTCGGAAAATCCCTCTTCGAGCTATGGCCCCATAGGGAGCACGACAAGAACGCTCCCGAGATCTCATTTGTTACGGATCCGGTCTTCAGGACGGTCGAGCTTCAGGTCAAACCTCTTTTCATTATTGGCAGATACAACAAGCTCGAGAGGGGGATCCCGCAGACGAGATGGATATGCAACAGATGCAGCGGCAAGGGATGCCCTCACTGCTCTGAAACGGGAAAGATGTATCAGACATCGGTCGAGGAGCTTATCGGGGTCCATTTCTTGAAAGCCGCCATGGGCACGAACTACAAGCTGCATGGCATGGGTAGGGAGGATATCGACGTCATCACCCTGGGCAGGGGAAGGCCTTTTGTCCTGGAGATAAGCGAGCCTATGAAAAGAACACTTGACCTCAATGCCTTGATGGAAGCGGTGAACGCCAATGGCAAGGTCTTGATACGAGAGCTTTCCATTACTACAAGGGACACGGTCCGCCGGATCAAGGAATCAAGGGCCATCAAGCATTACAGGGCCAAGGTCCGTATCAATGGCCCCTGGGATGAGGAAATGCTTAAATACGGTATCTCGCTTCTCGGCCAAAGTCCAATTAATCAGAGGACGCCCGATAGGGTATCCCACCGCAGGGCTGACCTCACCCGGGAACGGCTCGTCCATGAAGCGTGGTACGAGACCGATCCTGGCGGGGGGCTGTTCGTCCACATAAGAGGCGATGCGGGTCTCTACATCAAGGAGCTCATGCACGGCGACGGGGGCAGAACCTCCCCCTCTCTCGCAGAGGCTCTCGGATGCGAGGTCTCGGTGGAATATCTGGATGTCCTCGATATCGAGGATTAAAACTAAAAATGAAAGAGGGATCCACGATGGTGAAAAGGTCCAAGGGAACGATGGTAAACACCCGCCAGGTACTCAAGAAGAAGCCGAGGAACAGGGGATCTCCCCCAGTCACGCGCTTCCTACAGACATTCGAGGTGGGGGATAAGGCCAACATCGTCATCGAATCATCCAGCCAGAAAGGGCAGCCCCATCACAGGTACCATGGTAGGGTAGGCACGATCATAAGAAGCCAGGGAAATGCCTACGTGGTCCGCGTGGAGGAAGAGCGCTTGAACAAGGACCTTATAATCAGGCCCGAGCATCTCAGGCCGATAAAGTGAGAGATAACTCGGCCCTGCCCCTTCAAAATTATTTATAATGCAACGTGCATGTAACAACGGCAGTTGGGCTGAGACATATAAAAGGTTCAGAATCGGAGGAAAAAGGATGGAAGATAAGGAGAAATCCG
Organism: Thermoplasmatota archaeon; assembly: GCA_029762535.1. Classification (GTDB taxonomy): domain Archaea; phylum Thermoplasmatota; class Penumbrarchaeia; order Penumbrarchaeales; family Penumbrarchaeaceae; genus JARVGK01. Next base: position 18,215 of record JARVGK010000005.1, on the reverse strand, counting down.
AAAAGTTGTTGACCCTCGGAGAAGTGAGGGAGTTCATGGAGCTGACCAAGGACCTCCCAACGGAGATCTACTCCGGTCCCGAGAAGGACAGTCCCGATGAGTTCGATGAATTCGAAGGCGCTTCGGATGTGGAGAAGCCGGCGGAGGAGCTGAGCTTCGAGAAGAGGGCCACGATGGATGTCGTTAACGCCTTCTGCAGGATAGAGAAGGACAGGGCCCTTGCGATGATCGAAGAACTATGTAAACTAGAGAGGATCACCGATGCTCACGCATACAAGATCGCGGAGCTCATGCCCCGGGACGAGGCCGAACTCCGTCCGGTCTTCGCCAAAGAGCGCTTCACACTCGAACCGGAGGAGCTCAAAGAGTTACTCTCCATAATAGACAAGCACAGGATATGATCTCCGACATGGGAGGGATCGCTTTGGAAGACCACGTTTACATACTCGACTACCTGCCCCAGGGTCACCCTGACCGGATATCATACCGCAGGGAGCCGCTGGCATACGGATTGGGAGAGCTCGAGTTCAAGCTTCTTGAGCTATCTCCCCATCCCAATGTGACCATAAACATAGGGGATAGGGTCTATATCGGCAGGGACATGGCCCAAAGGGACGCGATACTATCCGTCAGGAAACGGGTGTCGTTCCAGGACATCACGGCCGCGGCCCAGTCCGAGCTGCCTTTCATACTCGAAGATATTGTGCTCAAGAACGAGGAGAAGTTCATAAGGGTATTCAACGAGGCACAGCCGGTCACAACTAGGCTTCACATGCTCGAACTGCTGCCCGGACTGGGGAAGAAGACGATGTGGCATATTCTCGAGGAGAGGAAGAAGCGTCCCTTTGTCTCCTTCTCGGACCTCTCTGAGAGGATCCCTACCCTTCATCAACCCGAAAAGATCATAGTACGGAGGATCATCCAGGAGATGGAGGACCCCTCCGAAAAGTATCGTATCTTCGTCAGATAAGATATGACCTCATTATCTCGAATGGGCCTCATGAGACTTTTTTCCCCAGCTTGTGCTACGGATAATTATATATTCTAAGAAAAAGATACGCCTTTGGTATGACCTCGGTCATACCTCTCCCATGTGGGAAAGTATGGGATGCATTGCGGGAGGCAAGGGCTGTCAAACATCGCTGATGGTACCAAACAAGGTGGATCCATGCCAAGACTGAGCACCAAGATAACAGTGAAACTCGAACCAGAGCTCCTTCAGGAGCTCCAGTTGATCTCGGAGTACGAAGGTCATACTGTAAGCAGACTGGTCAGGGAATCGGTGTACAATTATGTCAAAGAACGCAGGGAAGGTTACGGATCCGGGACCATAAGGCTTAACCTAAGCCGTTTCGAGATGTCGGTGGTGAACGATCTGGTCAAGATAGGTTACGTGGACAACGCCGAACAGGTGTTCCATGAGGCTTTTCACGATCAAATGGCGAATCACGGCATGGGAAAGGCCATGGAGATGGCATCCAGGATCCGGGATATGGCGCCCTTCAAGGGCGGCGTTCCCTCAAGCCCTTCCTCCCTTTCGGATCAAGCGTTGAAAAATGCTTCGAAGGGCGAAGAAGAAGGTCCGGACGATGAATGATCGCCCGATGACCATCCTATCTTCACCCAATGCCGTTGATGAACGGTCCGGTGATACATTTGAGGGAAAAGAACTTCCGGGATATCGAAAATGACATTTTCGTCGTGGTCATGGAAGGCGATGTGGACCGCATGCTGGATGATCTGCGGTCCATCAGAGGCGTCCCGGTAAAGGTCATCGAGAGGGCGCTCGATATACTGATCGCCCTATCGCTCAAAGGATACGAAGGGAGGCCTACCGGCGCCTTGTATCTCATCGGTGATGTGGAAGGGGTGAGAAGGAACACCTCCCAAATGATAATAAACCCGTTCAAGGGATGGGACAGGGTCAGCATTATGGACCCTAAACAGGAACTTACCTTCCAGGCGTTCACTCAGCTCGACGGGGCCATACTCATCGACTCGAGGGGCCATGCCAGATCGGCAGGCTTCATGATCCACGTCAAGGGCAGCAAGGGTCCGGACCCTATGGAGAACACCAACGATCCGATCCCTGGAAAGGGGCGCGGTACCAGATGGCGGGCGGCTAAATACATAACCTCGGTCACATCCACAACAGCGTTGATCCTAAGCCATCACGGCGATATCTCCCTCTTCCACCGGGGAAAGGAGATAGGAAGGATGCAGAGGAGGATCCTCAGACTGTCATCCGAGAGGGCAAGGGAGCTTTTTAGAAGGTCCTGCTGAACGATTACCGAAAAAAGGAGAGAAACTATTAAATCCTCTATAATCAACATACAGTCATACCATGTTCGGGTATCGAGGGAATGGTGAGAAGTTTGACAGAAAAATGCGAAAAATGCGGCAGGGACCTTCCCGAGGACGGTATATGTACGTATTGTAAAGGTCCCCCCCAGCTCGAGGAAATGGAAGGGGCATATCCTGATATGGACCAGGACGACCTCGAACTGCTCGATCAGCTCAGGGCTAGGATAAAGGGATTGGAGGACGAGATAGAGAACGAGGTTGACACGGACATCGACGATATGTACCGCAGGGTGGACGGGGTGGTTCGAACCGTAAAAAGGCTGGAGAGCATAGACCAGCCAACCGAGGAGGACCTGCTCTACGCCCCCAGTGAACGTATGCCTTCTGGCCTTGAGGATTACGAGACCGCCGACTGGAAGAACGATGACGTCTCGACCCAACCCGCCGAGAATGCACAGGTCGAGGACCTCACCATCGAAAAAGGGCACATCCCTGTAAACGACATATCTCCCTATGGACCCCCCGATGGCCAGGAAGAGATCAACATATTCTCTTATGATGACGGGATGCTGAACATACTGGAGAACCTGATAAAGCTCATCGGGATCAAAAGGACCAAGGGCAATCTGGAAGAGGCCTGGAACATAGTGTCGGTCGCCCTCGAGATCTCCCCGGAGAACATGGACCTTCAGAAGGAGATCTCGCTCCTGGAGGGGCTAGAACCCCAGAGGACCGATCGGGTTCCCGGGGCGAAAATCCCCCCCAGAGAAGAGAGCGCAAAGACCATGGTCCTGCTCCCGGAATTGGAATCCGAGATCGGAAGGCTCGAGGCGAAGGCAAAATCGTCCCTTGATACATTCGAGAGACTGATGAAGGAGCCTTCCCTTCCTAAAGGCAGGCTCGAGATCTATTCCAATTATCTCAACGAGTGCAGGGCCCTATACGACAGAAAGATGTTCTCCAAGGCCAACGAGATAGCCCTCATCCATGTGGCTGAGCTCCAATCGCTGATCAAGGAGGGCATGGACAATCAGATACAGGAGAATCTGGACAGGGCCCGCGATATGGTCGAGGACCTCGAAAAGGGAGAGAGAGATGCCGAACCCGAATTCGTGTCTTCGATGAGGGAGCGCTTCGATACTGCCCTAAAATGCTACCTTACCGATGATTACAGCCGGGCCAATCTTCTATCACTCGATATCATTAGAAGAATAATGGACTTCACCCATCCCGAGTCCATGTCGATGAGGGGATCCATCCTCGAGATAAGGAAAGAGATGAGGGGCCTTGCCGGCAACAAGGGTATAGAGGAAGAGCTATCCGAGATAGATGACCATCTGATGAGAGTGGAAGGTCTGCTGAAGAGAAGGGAACTGGATGACGCCTCAAGGGTCCTGGAAAGTGCAAGAAAAAGGTTCGATGACCTCAAGGAGCTTGAAGAGCTCAGAACGCGGGCCAACGAAATATACATCAAGCTCACCAACCACTTCAAGCGCCTTGAAAAGACCCATGACGTCTCCGATGCGTTCGGGAAGATGGACTATCTAGACAAATTGATGGACAAGAGGCGCTTCGATGATATCCTCGTTATAGCCAATGACATTCAGTCAGAGCTCGATGCCATAGAGAAGTCCGGGATCGACAGGGAATGCAAGGAGATGCTCAACGAGATAGATTCCCTCATGCCCCACGTCGAGGAAATGGAGGACCCGGCTTCGATCAAGAAGGAGCATGAAGGGATCGTCAACCTCTACCTTGCTGGAGAGCACAGTGCGTTCAAGCAAAGTGGCAAAGATTTCCTGGAGAGAATGAGACGGAACATAAAGATAATCGCCATAACCAGGGCAAGGAGGATATGCGCCTCCATAATCGATTCGAAGATAATGTTGATGAAGCTTCGACACCTCAACATGGACACATCCGATCACGAGCGCAGACTTCGCAAGGCCAAGAACCATATAAAGGACCATAACTATCTCGATGGACTGGCCCAGATGGACTCGATCATCAAAGAGCTCAACGACCTGTACCGGACCAGAAACACCCATCTGAAGAGGATCGCCGAAGTACACGGGGCGTCCATGGACGCGATATTGGACAGATACCGTGAGGAACCGCCCGTAGTGCTCATCAAAAAAAGGAGACTCCCTCTGATCCGGAAATCCGCCAGCATGAACAATTTCAGGAACGCTATCGACATGTATGAGAAACTCGTCGAGACACTCGATGCCGTCAAGGTCCGTGATGAGATAAGGAAGAGGATAGAGTCCGATCTCGCAAAGAGCCGCTTCGAGATGTATCGAAGGAAGGATGAGGGGTATGATATCTCGGAGCCCCTATCCCTATTCTCCATGGCCCAGAAGCGATTGAACGAGGGCAAGGTACTACCCGCCGAGTATTACCTTGAGATGAGCAAGCGCTATTGCGAGGACATATTGGTGGGTCAGTGAAGGGATACGATTAAGTAAAGGCTGCATCTGTGGTAAGCCTGATAGCATGAAGCTCTTGCTAATACATTCGGACAGGATGAGGTACAGCGTGACCAAACCTATAAAGAACCTCGCCGAGGAGATCTCAGGCGAGGGTTCCGATTCTCTTGATGAGTGCGTGGTCGCCTTCACGACGGTGGAAGGACCAGATGCGGAGCATGAGGATAATGTGATGGCCGAGGCCGTCAACGTCATATCGGAGATGGCAGCATCGGTCGGAACGGAAAACATTATGCTCTACCCGTACGCACATCTATCCTCCGACCTCGGAAGAGGGACGGATGCTGTCAATATACTGAAAGGCCTCGAAGGCGCCTTGAAGGACAGGGGCCTCAAAGTCAAAAGGTCCCCCTTCGGATGGTACAAGGGGTTCGACCTCAACTGCAAGGGGCACGCCCTCTCCGAACTCTCCAGGGAGATCCGCCCCTGGCTCGAGGGAGCCTCCAAGAAAGCGGAGGAATCCAAAGCTTTGCAGTCCGAGAAGGAAGCCAGATCAGAATGGTTCGTACTCGATCCCGAAGGTTCACTGCATCAGGTCCGGATCGAAGATGACTCTATCAAGGGATACGACCTGTCCGGAAATGATGATCTTAAGAGGTTCCTACTGCATGAGATCCATCATTCGAGGGCCGTCACCGAGGAGCCGCCGCATGTCAGGTCGATGAGGGCTCTCGAAATAGCCGACTACGAGCCGGGGTCCGATCCAGGCAACATGAGGTATTATCCAAAAGGCCGGCTCATCAAATCCCTTCTGGAGAGATTCGTAACGAGCAGGGTCAAGGATTACGGGGGCATGGAGATAGAGAGCCCTATTATGTATGACTTCGATCACCCTTCCCTGAAATCGTACCTGCACCGCTTTCCGGCCAGACAGTACGCTATTGAGACTCCGGATAAACGCGTTTTCCTTCGCTTCGCGGCGTGTTTCGGCCAGTTCCTCATGGCCCACGACGCCACCATATCATATCGCAACCTGCCTCTCAGGCTCTACGAGCTCACCCGTTACAGTTTCAGGGTCGAGCAGAGGGGTGAGCTGGCCGGCCTCAGAAGGCTTCGGGCCTTCACGATGCCGGACTGCCACGCTCTATGCGCGGACATGGACCAGGCCAAGGAGGAGATGATGGTCCGCTTCGAGCTCGCAAGGGAGATCCTCAAGGACACAGGCTTCTCCTCTTCCGACATTCACATGGCCATTCGAATGACCAGGGACTTCTACAACGAGAACGAAGAATTCGTCAAGATGATGGTCAAGGACTTCGGGTCCCCCGTCGTGATCGAGATGTGGAGCGAGAGGTTCTTCTACTTCCTCATGAAGTACGAGTTCAACTTCATCGACGCCAACGGCAAGGCGTCGGCACTGACCACCGATCAGATAGATGTGGAGAACGGGGAGAGATACGGGATAACATATACCGACGAACAGGGTAAGGAGAGACATCCGTACATACTTCACCTGTCGCCCTCAGGGGCGATCGAGAGGGTAATGTATGCGCTGTTGGAGAAGGCATACCTTGACTCGCTCAAGGGGATCCCCTCATCTCTGCCCTACTGGCTCTCCCCGACGCAGGTCAGGCTCGTCCCCGTTTCCGAAGAATACATACATCACTGCCTCGAGATCGCCGCAAGGCTGCCCGGGGTCCGGGTCGATATCGAGGACACCGACAGGACCGTGGGGAAGAAGATCCGTGACGCCGAGAAGGAATGGATCCCCTATATCGTGGTCGTCGGCGAGAAAGAGGCGAAGAGCGGCATACTGACGGTCAGGAAGAGGGAGCCGGGCAAGCCACAGGTGGAGATGCCTATGGACGATCTGATATCCGAGCTGAGGACGAGACAGGGTGAAATGACGTGGGACCAGCTCGGAATGCCCCTCATGATATCAAAGCGGGCCAAGTTCGTGGGATGAGGTCCGCCACAAGGCGTAACATTAATAATCCCAAATGGTCTTAACACTATTCGGGGGAATATCATGAAGATACTCGTGGCAGAGAGCAACGACGCTTACAGGATGATGCTGGAGCAGATACTGGAGAAGGATGATCACAACGTGATCACTTGCAAGGACGGCATAGAGGCATTGAGATCCTATGCGCAAAACGACGATTTCGAGGTCATCATATCTGACTGGGACCTTCCTAAGCTTGACGGACTGGAACTATCGAGCAAGATAAGGAACATGGATCGTGTCAGGGACAAGAACAGCTACGTCATATTGACCGCCGATCGCGGTGGGAAATGGGACATCATGAACGCCATGCAGAACGGGGCGAACGACATAATCACCAAACCATATTCCGAGGAGGTCGTCCGCGACAGATTGGAAACGGCCGTCATGTATTTCCTGAGGGTTCCAAGCGATGATGATACGCTTTCGAGGGATCCAGTCGCCCATCTCCTCGAAGAACACAAGATCCTTAGATTCCAGGGTGAAAGGATAGATGAGCTAATTGAGAGCATAGACGAGGAGTCGGATGAGAAGCTCGTCAAATGGCTCAGCGGGCGCTCTTTCGTAATGGAAACCGAGCTGCATCAAGACAAGGAGGACGCCTTCTCCATAGCTTTCCTGGAGAGGCTGACCCGCGCCCAGGGGGAGGCCTCGAAGGCCATATCCGAATCCTCCGCAGAATGGGTGGAGAAGGAACACAAGGAGCTCGAGATCGTCGTTGAGGTGGTCAGAAAGAACTTCGCCGATTACAAGGAAGCCCTCAAAAAGGGCAACGGCAACGAAGAGTTCAACATCATGGAAAAGACGGACGACTATCCTGCCTACTGCTTGAAGTGTGCCAAGAAGGTGAAGATCGCAAAACCCTCCCTGTTCAGGATGGACAGCGGCTCCTACGCGTTCAAGGGCAGCTGCGCCGAGTGCGGCTCTGGCGTAACGACGATAATTGGCAAATCGATCGGTGCTTCCCAGAAGAACATCAAGCTCAAGAGATCCCTGAAGAAATACCTGAGCATACTGAACGAACACCTCGAAAGGGAAGAGAAAATGTATTTCCCGCTGGCAAAAAAATACCTCACGCAGGCCGACAATCAGAGGTTGATGCAGGATTTCGAGGTCATCGAGAAGAAGTACGGGGTCTCGAGAATTGGGAAGGACTACCACTTCCACGACTGATCACATCAGCGGGAACGAGAAGAAGAGGCTTTTGACCCCGTAGGTCTCCTCTATCATGTCGCATATCTGCTGTGCGTAATCTCCGGATAGGACCGGGAGGCCCATGTAATAGAAGGGCGGCAGGACATCGATATCAAAGAGCGCGTTGTTGAGAGCCTGCGAGAACGATGAGACCTTCCTGAACCTGCAGACCTCCTCCATATCCGAGATGTCACTTCGGAACATTCGGTTGAAGTCCAGATGTCCGTCATCGCTGAGCTGGGCGAGATAATCGATGAACTCCTCGGGGAACGTCTCCTTCTCCTCGCTCCACTTTCGGTAAAAGAGAACCCCGACGCCTTCTTTGGAGCCATCGGTCACTGTCATGACCACCCTTGTACCTCTCGGCTCCTCTCCGGTCCAGTCCATCGTTGTCATTTGGTTTTCTTTCGCATATCTCCTCGCATGCTCTTAATATTTATCCTGCTTTATTGGATAGGGGATCGAGAATGAGACTGCTCCATGTATCCGACCTGCACCTGGGCAAATCCATACACGGTCAGGACCTCGAAGCCGACCAGAGGCATGCCCTGTCGCAGATAGAGAAGGAGGCAAAGAGAGGATGTGGAGCGCTTATCATTGCCGGTGATGTATTCGACAGGGCGATCCCCCCGACCTATGCCATAGAGATGCTCTCGGGATTCCTTGAGAGGGTTTCGGATGCCGGGGTGGAGATCGTCATGATCCCTGGCAACCATGATTCCCCGGAAAGGCTGGGTTTCGCGTCGGGCATTCTCTCCCGAAAGGGCGTGCACATCCGATCGTCATACCATGATTGCGGCTCGCCGATCTTCATAGAGGACGGGGATGAAAGGGTCCAGATATTCACCCTCCCTTTCGTGGAGGAGGCGATCGTTCGAGAATTCTTCCCCGATGAAGCGATTGATGACCACTCCTCGGCAGTTGGCTTCCTCGTCGACAGGATGAGGGACGGGATCGTGGATGGGATCCCATCGGTCCTGGTGGCCCACGAGTACACCGGAGGCGACGTCATCAGATCCGAATCCGAGCGGGAGCTTCTTCTGGGGAACCAGGGGAGGGTTCCATCGGAGGTCTTCGGCGGTTTCGACTATGTCGCCCTGGGGCATTTGCACGGCCCTCAGGTCGCCTCAAGAGAGATGAATGCCCGATACAGCGGATCGATCCTACCTTACTCATTCTCGGAGGCGGAACAGGAAAAATCGATGATAGAGTTGAATATCAAAAACGGCGTGATAAACTTCGGCCGCGTTGTGATTGAACCCCTGAGAAGGATGTCCGTCATAGAGGATTCGTTCGAGAATATCCTGTCGAATACCACATACCGCAGATATGCCGATGATTATCTGAGCATAAGGCTGACCGATACTGGATTGTCCTTCGACATACAGAACAGGCTCAGGGCGATCTTTCCCTACCTGATGGACATACAGATGCCCAATCTGATCCGTGAGGGAGCCATCGATCCCGAGATCATGAGAAGAGCCCTGGATTCCCCCAGGGAGCTCTTCTCGCTGTTCCTTGAGAGGTTCGGATGGGAGGGGGAGAAAAGGGAGATGGCCTTTGAGGTCTTCGACTCGGCCAGAAAGATCATACAGAGAAGGCAAAGGGGGGATATTCAGTGAGGCCCCTGTATCTCGCCCTCGAACATATAGGCCCATTTTCCGGGTCCTCCTCGATCGATCTTGAACGCTTCGGGGACAACGCCCTCTTCCTCGTCTGCGGTAAGACGGGATCCGGGAAATCCTTCATATTCGACTCCATATGCTATGCCCTGTTCGGGAGCACTCCTTCCGGCAGGGAGGATTGCCTCGCATCCGACTTCAGAAAGGAGGGGGATCGTCCAAGGATACTCTTCAGGTTCTCACTTGGTGATCGCGTTTACGAGGTCGAGAGGACCCTCCCCTACCTGGATAGGAAGGTCAGGGGTTCCGGGATGACCCAGAAGGCGGAGACGGCCTGCCTACGGATGTTGGCACCGGAGCAGCAGGTCCTTGCCGTCAAGAAGATCGAGGTCAAGGATGGATGCGAGGAGCTGCTCGGACTTGATATGAAGCAGTTCTCAAGGGTCATGATGATCCCACAGGGTGATTTCCGCGAGCTCCTGAAGGCCGATACCAAGGCTCGAGAACCTCTGCTCCGGGCCCTGTTCAGGTCAGATATGTATTCCCACATCACCTTCGAGATCGAGAGGTCCTACAAGGAGGCATACGGAAGGTATCAGGACCTGAAGAAGGAGACGGGGATCGTTGCGGACCAGCTTCTCTCGAGGATTCCGCCCGATCATCTGCTCCCCGATCTATCCGATATGGAGATGGTCCATTCCTACCGAAGGATCCTTGAAGGGGAAATTCCAGATCTCGAACGATCCGTCCTCGAAGCGTCCGCCGAGCACGAACATCACAGGCTGAGGGCAACCTGGATGAGGAACGCCATCGAACTGGATGAAGGCCTGCGCCTATCCGAGGCCGAACTCGAGAGGCTCGAACTCGATAGCAGGCAACGGATAGATCCTATCCAGAAAAGTATCGCCAGGCACGATCTCGCGATGGAGCTCAAACCCCTCATTGATAGGATCGATGCCTTGGGCACCGGGATAGCCAGAGCGCGAAAGAGGATCTCCGAACATGAGGGGGCTCTTGTGAAAGGCCAGGTCATGCTCGATCTCGCCAGGGATCGAGCCAGAAGCATCCCCGATCTCCGATCCAGGCTCAGCCTCATCATCTCCAAGGAGGGGCGGATAGAGGACCTGCTCGATCACCTCCGCGAGCTTGCCGGTCATGAAAAGGACATGATCGATCTGGATAGGGGCCTGGTCCGGAGCAGGGAAGAACTCAAAGGCATCGGTTCGCGTATAGAAGGGACCGAGAAAATGATTGAAGATATAAAATCCAGGATGGAGGGGATAAGAGAGCCCATCGCTGACATATCGACAGCCTCCGAGCGCAGAAGGATATGCCGCGATATCATCGAGGTTCTTACAAAGAGGGACAGCCTCGCGCCAGAGTCGGAAAGGATAAGATGCGCAGTTGATGATCTCTCAAAAAAGGTGAAGGTCCTAAACGAGGCTTTCAACGCTCTTGAAGCTTCCAGAGAGGGATCCCTGGCCTCCGAGCTTTCCTCCCGCCTCGTTCATGGCGGACCCTGCCCCGTATGCGGCAGCAGGGAACATCCCGATCCGGCAAGGCCAGGATCCGACCACGTGTCAAAGGAAGCGCTCGAAGATGCTTGGAAGAGGGTCGAGACGGCAAGAAGGGAGCTGGAGGATCTAAAGCTCAAGGGATCGAACATCCTTACTAATGTCGAGGGGCTGTCCGAGAGGATAGCGCAGATGGTGGGAGAATATCCTGAATTCGAAGGCATGGACATATCCTCTCTGAAGGAGATCGACCTGAGACTATCGACGGATATGAAAAGTGAAATGAAGCGTGCAAAGGACCTTCTCGCACTTCAGGACGAGGCGAACAGGGTAAACCTCGAGATGCATACCCAGCTCAAGGAACAGGGCGACAAAACAGCAGGGACGAAGGCCATGGAGGAGAGGGCCGCGCAGCTGGGATCCCTTATCATGGGTCTGAAGCAGAGGATAGCCCGCGCCAGGGAAGAGGTCAGGGAGCTCGTTGAAGTCGAAGATCACGCATCCCTCACCTCGCGATTGGAGGAGATCAGGTCCGAGAGGACGTCCATACCCTCCACCATCGAAGCGATCGAAATTGCGCTCAAGCGGGCGGAGGAGGAGGATTCCTCGATCCGCTCCGCGATCCTCGCTGAGAGGGATAACCTATCCCGATCCGGGGAGGAACTGTCATCCCTTGAGGAAGGACTCTCCTCGCATCTCAAGGAGGAGAGGTACTCTTCGTTCGGATGCGGAGGGGATGTCCGATCTGGCATATTCGCCCCGGATGTCATCAAGGGTATGAGAAGTGAGGTCGCCAACCACGACAGGGGGATCGCAATGACCAGGGGCAGGCTCGAGCAGAAACGGTCGGACCTTTCCACATTGCTTTCGGGGGAGGACCTCCCCTCAAAGGAGGACCTCGCCATTGAATCAGGGATAGAGCTTAAGAAGGCCCGGCTCTGCGAGGACCTGAAGGAGTCGCTCTCCGGAAAGAAGAGGGATATAAAGGAGATCGACGGCAGCCTACTCAGGATAGAGAAGGTATCCTCCGAGATGAGGGAGATGGAACCGAACCTTCGCATACTGCAGGACCTATCCGAACAGGTGAAGGGGAACGTCCCTCCCAAGATCAGCCTCGAGCGCTTCTTTTTGGCCCAGAGGTTCGAGGAGGTGCTCATAGCCGCCAACACGCGTCTGAGCAAACTGTCCGAGGGGAGGTTCCACCTCAGACGGGGCGATGAGAGCGCATCCGACAGGAACGTCCGCACCGGGCTCGAGATAATCGTCAACGACAGCTACACGGGCACTGACCGCCCGGCGAACACCCTCTCGGGCGGACAGATGTTCCTCTCGAGCCTCGCCCTGGCCCTGGGGTTGGCCGACGTGGTCCAGGCCCGTTCGGGCGGGATCAGGATGGACGCCCTCTTCATCGACGAGGGCTTCGGATCCCTCGACGAGGAAACGCTGCAGCTCGCCCTGAAGGTGCTCTCGGAGCTGAGGAACGATCGTATGGTCGGGGTGATCTCCCACGTCCCGGAGATGAAGAGGCAGATCCCGAACCGTATAGAGGTGATCCCCTCCCGCGAGGGATCCACCATCCGCATGGTCTCTTGAGAGCTATACCGTATGTGGCCATTTCAGGTCGGGGATACCTTCATTCCTCGCCCTTTTTATGATCTTTTACCTCTCCTCTTCTCATATAGAACGGAATGAGAGCAATAACGATGATCGCTGCAAACAAAGCCACTCCCAAATATAACATCCACTGCTGAGGTGGAGGATCCATTTCCGGCGGATCCGGATCGCTGAGAGCTGCTCTCTCCTGATTGTAAGAGGCGTTGACCGCATCCGCCACGTTCATGGCCCTGTCCCGGGCCCTGAAGAAAACAGTGACGTTCCCTTCGATCTCGAGGAAATATACATTCGTATAAGGGATCCAGGGATCCCATCCTAACCCGTCCAGGCTGAAGCTCATCGAATCGATCCCCGAGAGCTCGTCCACGCATGACAATTCCAACCTCAGTATCGTGGCGTTGTCCTTTTGCGTTTCTTTGAACAACTCGATCGAAAGGGCCTTTGGAGGGGTCCTGTCGATTATGAACCATGAGGTCTCTATCTTTCCAGTATTACCCGCAACATCCTCGCAGAAGCACTCTATGGAATATGACCCGTCTTCCAAAGTGGTATCGATCGTGATCTCCCATCGATGCCTTCCATCGGCTTCGATCCAGAACCTGTCCTTTATCCATGATGATCCGTCGAAGAAGGAACCGTCCTCATTCTTCAAGGACACCCATACCGAGTCCAACCCCGATTCGGGATCCGGATCCGTTGCCCTTCCGGCGATCCTCTTGATATCTATATGGTACGAAGCGTCCTCGGGATGCGTTATCTCGACCGATGGTGGATCCCAGTCCAGGAAAAAATAGTGGGCCCCTGTGAAAGGGCCTTGCTCTCCCCTGCTATCGAATGCCCTCATCCTGAAGAACCACCCTCCCCTGTCGTTTTCGGGATCTGAGAACGAGTGAACTAGCGATGTTCCCGTCATGGTCCGATCCAGATGGATATGAGGGACGAACGGGTGGGATGACCTTGATAGCTCGATCTCGACCCTCTGTTGAGGATCGTCGTCCCGATCAGAATACGTCCACTCGAACCTCACCTCGGATGAGTTCAAGGCGGATCCGTTTTCAGGGGATGAGATGATCACATGAGGGGCATGATTCGTCACTACCGTTATGGACGATATATACGGCGATATGACATCGACATAAGTTCTCAGGTGGAACCTCAGCTGAATGATGGAACCGTTCTCGATCCTTCTATCGATCCCTATCGTATCGTTTCCAAGGCAGGATACGGGTGAGCTGAAATTCTTCATGCCGAGATCCTCTACATATCCTGATGACCTCGTGCTAAGATCGATGATCGTCCCCTCGGGGAGGTCGCAGCTCCATTCTATGTGGTTCAAGCGGTCCGCATCTATGAACATCGGCTCGGTGGTGTAAACCCCTTCGCTGACATAAGTGTGCGTGATATATCTTCTGAGGTCGAAATTATCCAACCGTTTTGAGAAAAGTATGAGGGACCCGGGCCTGATGGATGGGCTCAGGAAATGCCTCGAGACGGCACCGGGAGGATATTCTGCTTGCACTTCGGACCATTTTCCCGTTATTGCGCGGAACTCGAAGGATTGGGATATGTCCTCCCTGCCATCGTAGCCTCCGTAGAGGAGGACCCTGTCCGTTCCCGTCAGCGGGGCCATCCCCGCATGCGTACATGCCGCGGGATGGACTCCCACAGAGATGTTCTCCCATCCCATATCGGACAGATCGAACAGATGGGTTTCATGGAACATCGTGCCGTTGAGGCCTCCGAACATCAGCACCTTGTCCGTGTTCATGATGCTCGATACGGCCTGATAGTATCTGGGAGAGGGGGAGCCGGTCGCGGGGATCTCGCTCCAGGAGTTGTTCGCGGGATCGAACAGATATGTGTCGTTAAGGTAAGTGACATTGGGATAAAGACCAGACCTGCCCCCCCAGAGGAGGACGTGCCCGTCGGATCCGACGGAGGATATCACGGCGTCAGTCCTGTTCCTCAACGTCCATGGGGCATGTATCTCCTCATCGGTTATCGATCGGCTGTTGTGATCGTATATCCGAAAGACCATCCCCCGTCCCTGTGCCAAAGTAACGGCGATAAGCATTCTTTTCGTCCCCATTATCGGGGCCATGCTAAGATCGAGGAAGGTATCGTTGAGGATCCCATCTTCGAGAACGCTCCAGTAATTCGACGTCTCGTTGTACAGATAATATCGGTATATCCTGTTGGGCGGATAGTAATAGCTGACATAATAGAGATGACAGTCGGTCCCGTCTATCCTCTTCATGTCGCATCGCTGATCGAACGGAGGTGATTCTGGCCCCCATATGCTGTTCCATTGAGCGCTTTTTACGGTCCTCAGCTCAACGCGTGGGATCCCCGAACCGATCAATACGGTATCGTTGTGGTATCCGGAAAAGAGATCGATCTCCACTTCCAGCGCTTCGGATCCCCTGTTGAGGATCGATGGAAATGTGAGGAAGGATAATGATATCAATGCTGTGATCGCACCGGAATATAACCTCGTCGTCATTATCACACCATGATGATACCTTTGGACCCTTGATGTATCGTCCTTCCATGTATTATATACGTGCGGTTCACTCTGAGAACGAAATGAGGATCCCTTTCGGACCATGATCAAGTATAACCTGGCGGACCATGTCGATGGCGCACGTGAGAGAAGGCACATGAGAAAGAAATAATATTATATCCGAAAAATGTGATTAGCGTTATGGGGATCGCCATGAGGGCTATGATAGGTCTGATCTTTGTTCTATTCGTGACAACCAACCTTTATCCTTCAGATGGGTCCGTTGGTTCTGAAGATCGATATGAGGAGAATCCGATATTCTCCTTGTTGAGGACAAGGGGAGATACGATAACGGTTGACATTAACGGGACCGGAGATTATACCTCGATCCAGGAAGCGATCAATAATTCCAAAGATGGAGATACGATATTTATCAAAACAGGAATATATAGGGAGTTCATCAAGATCAATAGATCCATAATATTCACCAGTTACGATGAGAATAAACCTACACTCGATATGGGGTCTGATAAGAGCCTTGAGATAATATCGGATCATGTAATTTTATCCAATATTATCATGACCGGACATTTTCTAATACAGTTGATCAATGTGGATAATATTATCATTGACAATTGTTCTTTCTTGGATTCAAGAGTCGCCATAGAGTTGAAAAGATCATCCAATATCATAATAAAGAACAGTTTGTTCGAAAAAGTCCGCGACGGTATCTTGGATATGGGTTCACAAATGGACAAAGCAGGTTATCTTAACATTATGAACAATCAATTTATTGGATCTAAAATCTCTGTAAGGACCGTTACCCAGTCATGTTTTGATGTGATAAATATTAAAAATATCACGATGATCGATTGCAGTTATGCTATAACTATCGATGCAGGGGCAATTACAGTAAACATTGAGAGATCTTCTTTAACGAACTGTGCATCTATTAACTATTCCGCCATCCGTTGTTATCCATCTCAACATGGTAGTAACTTGAACGTCATCAATTGCCATTTTTCAAATAATAATAAAGCAATAACAACCAGAATGGAACGCAATATATTCAAAGGTAATACCTTTTCTGATAATAAATATGGAGTTATTAACTCACCATGGGGTGATAGGACAGAAATAGAAGATAATACATTTGTAAACAATCATTATGCCAACATCGTGTTCAATTACACAACGATCAGGAACAATCATTTCACAAACAATAATCTGGCCCTTTGGTTAATAGGAGAATATAACAGTATCTACCGGAATTATTTTAATAATAATAATCGACATTGTTCTGTTTCATTATCCAACAATCAATTCAATAGGATCTATCAAATGGGTGGAGGTAATTACTGGTGCGATTATCAAGGAGTGGATCGGAAAAGCGGCGAGAATCAGGACGAGTGGGGATCAGACGGATATGGAGACGAACCATACCATTTAACGGAGACGTTAAATGATAGATATCCAATAATTATCGACACTATTCCTCCCTTCGCCGACGCAGGAGAGGATTCTACAATAAATGAAGGGACATTTCATCTGTTCTCATCTAATAGAAGCAAAGATGATAATCTGATAATTACAGCGATATGGAAATTCACCTATGGCGAAGAGACCGTGTTAAAGGAAACCTTGGGCTTCGAGTTCCTTTTCAGAATACCCGGATATTACCCCGTCAATATGACGGTATTTGATTTTGCCGGGAATTCCGATTCGGATCGTGTAAATATAACAGTCCTTGATGTACTACCTCCCAATGCTTTATCCCAAGGGGATCTCTTTTCTGACGAGGGATCGACCCTCATCTTTGATGGAGGCGGATCCTGGGATACCGGTGGCATCGACAAATACGAGTGGTTGTTCGATTATTACGGCACATCCCATGTACTCGAAGGTGTCTACGTCTCATTCTTCTTCGATAGACCGGGTAGGATCCCTGTCACTTTGAGAGTGACGGATAATGCCGGACATGTCGGAGAGGACCTGTTCAATGTGACAATAAGGGATCTGACAGCACCCGTTGCCATTGCTGGAGATGACATAGAGATCGAGAACGGAGAAGATGCATTATTTGACGGATCCCTATGTACAGACAACGGGATCCTCCGGTATTACAACTGGAGCTTTTCATACGATAACACACAGATATCGCTAACCGGGATCACAACAAGCCACATCTTCGAGATCCCCGGCTTTTATGATATCACCTTGAGGATTGAGGACGAGTTCGGAAATCATGCCGAGGACACTCTGATAGTGACCGTCATTGACACGATCCCACCTGTGCCTAAGATCAGCGGAAGGACCAAACTTCTGGAGACCGATAGGCTTGAACTGAACGGATACGATTCAACCGATAATGGTAAGATCATTCGGTATGTATGGACGTTCGTGGACGACGAGCCTGTCGAGATCGAAGGGCCAACGCTGTCCTACCAGTTCAAGGTCATGTCGGATCACGAGGTATTCTTAACTGTATATGACGAATGGAACAACTCCGCAACGACCAGCGTTCTGATTGAGATCGCGGACCAGACCGCACCCAAGGCGAATGCCGGTCAGGACCAGAAAGTGGCGGTGGGATCCACCGTTATTCTAAATGGTTCGTTATCTACCGATAACGGAATAATATCAAGATATGAATGGTCCTTCACTTACAAAGGTGAGAAGAAGACCCTTGAAGGTGAAGTGGTCAGTTTCAAGTTCGATGAGGCCGGAGAGTATCAAATAATACTCTCCGTGTTCGATCTTGCGGACAACTACGGTGATGACAAGGTAACGATCACTGTAGTTGGTACCGGAAAATTGAATGGAATCGTCCTTGATGCGGATGGAAAACCTGTCCCGGGCGCAACCTTCGAGGTCATAGCTTCCGATGGGAGAACATATTCTGCGACATCTAGTTCTGATGGTTCTTTCTCTTTGGAGATCCCTCATGGACCGTTCTCTTGGAAGATAATGAAAGACGGGTATAAACCGATATCCGGGACAGGATCCATAGATGCATTGGAGGAGAAGGAT